>NZ_JQNB01000001.1:2371942-3076384 GCF_000745005.1 Luteibacter sp. 9135
AACCGCCCCCGCATCCCATGTCCCGGGCTGCTGACTCGGGGATGGGGCGGGGGCGTCACGGAGTCGGAAGATGGAGAGTCGTAAGACCCCGTGAAATCGACAAGGCCACTATAGGCAGCGCAGTTCCCAAGGGGAATTCGATTGTTTGGATCGATCCGATAGGGTGACTCAATGGTTCAGCGCAGCATTTTTCGCAGTTTGTATAGCTGGTCCAGGGCCGCACGCGGCGTCAGGTCGTCGGGATCCATCGCTCGAAGCGCCTCTTCCACGGGCGAGGGCAACGGCGGGGCGAACAACCCCATCTGCGGCGCGGCGGCCGGCGGCGTCGCCACGGCGGCCGTTACTTCGTGCCCCTGTTCCAGGGCAGCCAGATAACGCCGTGCATCGGCGATCACCGCCTTGGGCAAGCCGGCCAGCGCCGCCACCTGCAAGCCAAAGCTGCGATTGGCCGGGCCGTCCTTCACCGTGTGCATGAAAACCAGCTGCTCGCCGTATTCGACGGCGTCCAGGTGGACGTTGGCGATGGTGCGGTAATCGCCAGCCAGTTCGGTCAGTTCGAAATAATGCGTGGCGAACAAGGTGTACGCGCAGCTCGTCGCCGCGAGATGGACGGCCGCCGCGCGGGCCAGTGACAGGCCGTCGTACGTGCTGGTGCCACGCCCCACCTCGTCCATCAACACGAGGCTGCACTCGGTCGCGTTGTGCAGGATGTTCGCGGTCTCGCTCATCTCCACCATGAAAGTGGACTGCCCTCGCGACAGGTCGTCGCCGGCGCCGATGCGGGTGAAGATGCGATCGATCGGCCCGATGGTGGCGGCGGAGGCCGGCACGTAGCTGCCGACATGGGCGAGCAGCACGATCAGGGCGTTCTGCCGCATGTAGGTGGACTTGCCGCCCATGTTGGGGCCGGTGATGACGAGCATGCGCCGCGCAGAGTCCAGCGCCAGGTCGTTCGGCTCGAACGGTTCGTCGCGCACCTTCTCCACCACGGGATGGCGGCCGCGTTCGATGTGGATGCCGGGCACGTCGGTGAGCACCGGTGCGGCCCAGTCGAGGGCTTCCGCACGGTCGGCCAGGTCGGCCAGCACGTCCAGCTCGGCCATCGCCGCGGCGGCGATCTTCAGCTCGCCCAGGTGCTCGGTGAGCTTGTCCAGCAGCAGTTCGTACAGCGCGCGCTCGCGCATCAGCGAGCGTTCCTTCGCCGACAGCACCTTGTCCTCGAACTGCTTCAGTTCCTCGGTGATGTAGCGCTCGGCATTCTTCGTGGTCTGCCGGCGGGTGTAATGTGTTGGCGCCTTCTCGGAGTGAGCCCGCGAAATCTCGATGTAATAGCCGTGCACGCGGTTGTAGCCGACCTTGAGCGTCGGGATGCCGCTGGCGGCTTTCTCGCGTTCTTCCATGTCGACCAGGAACTGATCCGCGTTGGTAGACAACTGGCGCAGTTCGTCCAGCTCATCGTCGTAGCCCTCGGCGAGCACGCCGCCGTCGCGTAGCAGCACCGGTGGCTGCGCGATCACCGCGCGCATCAGCAGATCGGCCGTGTCGGCATGGTCGCCGATGCGTTCGACCAGATCGTGCAGCAGCGGGCTGTCCAGGCCCGCGATGTCGTCGCGCAGCGCTGGCGCGGCGGCCAGGCCGTCACGCAGCGTCGAGAGATCACGCGGCCGCGCGGAACGGAGTGCGACGCGTGCAAGGATGCGTTCCAGGTCGCCGATGCCGCGCAGGCGCTCACGTAGGGTGGCGTGCCGGCGCGTATCGATCAGGCTGCCGATGGCCTGGTGGCGGCCACGCAGCACGACGCGATCGCGCAGCGGACGGTTGAGCCAGCGGCGGAGCAGGCGCGCGCCCATCGGCGTCACCGTTTCGTCAAGCACGCCGAGCAGGGTGTTTTCCACGCGCCCGCTCTGGTGCGTGTCGATCTCCAGGTTGCGTCGTGTCGCCGCGTCCATGGCGATCGTCTCGCCCGCGTTCTCCACGGCCATGCCGGTGAGATGGGGCAGGGCGGCCTTCTGGGTTTCCTCCACGTAGCCCAGCAGGCAGCCGGCCGCGGCGACCGCCATCGGCATGCCGTCCACACCGAAGCCGCGCAGGTCGCGCGTACGGAAGAAGCGGCAGAGTTCGCGCGTGGCGGCATCGCCGTCGAAGTGCCACGGCTGTCGCTTGCGCAGGCCGGGCAGGGAGGCGACCAGCTTCGGCCAGGCCACGTCTTCGCCGACCAGGGTCTCGGCGGGCTGGAGGCGGGCCAGCTCGGCGGCCAGGCCCTCGGCGCCCGTCACCTCGGTCAGCAGGAAGCGTCCGGTGGACAGGTCCACCCAGGCCAGTCCGTAACCGGTCTGGCCGGCGGCGATGGACAGCAGCAGGTTGTCGCGCCGCTCTTCCATCAGCGCGGCGTCGGTCACCGTGCCCGGCGTGACGATGCGCACCACCTCGCGCTTGACCGGGCCCTTCGACAGCGCCGGATCGCCGATCTGCTCGCACAGCGCCACCGACTCGCCCAGCTTTACCAGGCGAGCCAGGTAGTTCTCGACGGCGTGGTAGGGCACGCCGGCCATGGGAATGGGCGCGCCGGCCGACTGGCCGCGCTGGGTCAGGGTGATGTCGAGCAGTCGCGCCGCCTTGCGGGCGTCGTCGTAGAACAGCTCGTAGAAGTCGCCCATCCGGAAGAACAGCAGGATGTCCGGATGCTCGGCTTTGGCTGCCAGATACTGGCGCATGAAGGGCGTGTGGCCCGCCAAAGGGTCGTCGTGTGCTAAAGCCATGATTTAACTGGACCTTATGCCTTGTGGCACGCCGCTCATGGCGCACCGGTCGGCCATGATACCGCCCTGGCCGCGGGCGGGGTCTGGCGCCTGTTCCTCGTTCGTTCGCCGCGGCGTGCTGGACATGACTGTCAGAAGCAACAGGCCACGTCATCCCGCGCGATGATCTGGCTGCCGTTATTCGAGTGATCTCGCTTGCCGTCCGTATCGAAGCTAGCTCGGCTCACGTCCCGAGTCAGACGCCCGTCGTGGCTGATGAATCTGTCTCGCCATGGCGTAAACGGCCACAAAGGCCGCAGCAACGCCGGACGCCGCGCCCACGCCGAGTGCCTGGCGCGGGCCCCAATGGTTGCTACCCATCCCACCATCGGCGCCCCGAGCGGCGTTCCTCCAAGGGCGATGGCCACACGTAATGCCATCACCCGTCCCCGCATAGCGGGCTCCGTCGTGAGCTGCATCAGGCTGTTGGTCGCGTTCGTGAAGGTCAAGGCGGCGACGCCGATGACCACCAACGCACCGGCGAACAGCCAATAGTTCGGGGCGATAGCGGCCAGGGCGCAGCCCAGTCCAAACACGGCGGACCCGATCAGCAAGGCATTGAATCCTGGTCGGTCGCGGCCGGCGGCAAGTAGCGCCCCTGAGATGGTACCGATAGCCATGGTCGACGACAGCAGGCCATAGCCACGTGCATCGGCGTGGAGGACATTGACGGCCATGGTTGAGATAAAGATCGGGAAGTTCAGTCCGAACGTGCCGATCAGGAACAACATCGCCAGGATCGCCCTGAGGTCGGGTCGGGACCACACATAGCGCCACCCCTCGGTCAGGCTCCCTCTCGTTCTATAGGCCCGAGCGTTTGCGTGCAGACCGGAAAGGCGGAGCAGGAATAGGGAAGCCAGAACCGCGATAAAGCTGGCGCCGTTGAGCAGGAATGCCCAACCGGTGCCCACCGAAGCGATGACCAGACCGGCCACCGCTGGCCCGATCATGCGCGCCGCGTTGAACGACGTCGAGTTGAGCGCGATCGCATTGGGCAGGTCCGCGTCGCCGACCAGTTCGGTCACAAAGGTCTGGCGCACGGGGGCGTCAAAGGCCGAGGCGCAGCCGGACAGAAACGCGAAGACATCGACATGCCAGAGCTGGACGCCGCCGGTGACAGTGAGAAGCCCCAGCGCTAAGGCAAGAACGCCCATGGTTGCCTGGGTCGCCATCAGGAGCTTGCGCTGGTTGTAGTGATCGGCCGCGAAGCCGGTCCAAGGCAGCAGCAGGAGCTGTGGCCCGAACTGAAGGGCCATGACGGTGCCCACGGCCGAGGCGTCGTGATGGGTGAGTTGGGTGAGGACCAGCCAGTCCTGGGCCGTGCGCTGCATCCATGTCCCGACATTCGACACGAGCGCTCCGGCGGCCCAGATCCGGTAGTTGGAATTCCTCAGCGAACGGAAGACGCCCGCCGGTGCCACACTCACGAGACGAGAAGAAGCCATACCATTTTCAGGTGCCCCTTATTGCCAAGAGATCGATGACCTCTTGGGCCGTGCCCGTTTCACCCAGCTTCGGAAAAACATGCCGGCTGCTATGGTCATGCGTCTCGGAACGTGCGTCCGTCATGGCGTCGAGGGCCAGCGTGACATTGAATCCGTGCTCATAGGCTTGGCGCGCGGTGGACTCGACACCCGTCCCGGTGGCGACACCGATGATGACGACCTGAGTAACATCCAGCGCGGTTAGCTGATCTTTGAGGTCGGTGTTGGCGAACGCGCCCCAGGTTCGCTTCGCCACGACGAGATCGCTCGGCTGTTGATCGAGTTCGGGGATGAAGTCAGTCCACCCCTCTGGGAACGATCCGCCATGACGCGGCCGCTCCGTGCGGCCTTGCGCTACGCCGACGACCTTGACGAGAACGACCGGCAGGCCGCGTTCGCGAAACGCATCGAGCAGCGCCCGCGAGCGATCCACGACCCCGGCAATGGGATGAATAAAAGGGGAGGCGACGATGCCCTTTTGCAGGTCGACGATGATGAGGGCGGTGTTTGGGTCGAGCGTGGTGAGGGCCATGCTGGTTCCTGGGACGGGGTTAGCTCAAAAGTCGGCAAGACGCTGCAGCAGCTTCATGGCCGCCGCGAGTTCGCGTTGTTCCTGGGGGGACAGTTGTGCCTGCAGGGCACGGACCAGCCAGTCTTCCTTGGCAGCCCGTGTCTCTTTAAGGGTCTTCCGAAAACTCGGCGTCAGGTCGACGAGGGTTTGCCGACCATCGCTGGGATCGGGGGCGCCGCTAACGGCCTTCATCGCCTCCAGCTTGGCCACCGTGATACGCATGGATTGCGGGCGGACGCTTTCGGCTCGAGCCAGGGCAGACACGGTGGTGGCCCCGTCACGATCCAAGCGGAGGAGCACCGACTTCTGAGCGGACGTGAAGTCACCTGGGTGAGCTTGCTCCCGCAACCGTCGCGTCAGCTTTCCCAGGGAGATGCGAAGTTCGCCAGCAAGGGAAGCTGCTGAGAGTGTGTTGGGTGTGAGCGAGGAATGGGCCATGTATGGACCGTAACATAAATACAGGAAATATGTACAGGTAAGCTGTAATGATTTTGGAGCTGGGTGCTGGCTTGCCACCGATGCGGCGCGCACGTATGCAACACCTTGGGCGGGGTCGGGCGAGTTCAAATTCATGACCGACATCCTTCAGTTCGCGGAAGGCGTGCCAGACCTTGATCCCATTCGCAAGCCATCTCATCAAGACGAACGTTCTCGCACAGACGGTTCACGTCGACTTCGAACGCCATCCAATGAACTGTCTAAGCACGAATTCACTGTGCAGTGCGAATACTCAGCCGTTCTTGCGTGAATCGGACGAAGGCGAGCGCGGCGTCTGTGATTGCTCGAGCCGACATCGTTAAGGCGTGCACCGGCACACCGGGGCTTTCCGTAGCCTCGTGGACAACGGTGAGGCTACCGCTCCGGATATCCTCCTCGCACAGGCAAGCAGGCAGACGTGCGAAGCCAAGGCCGGTACGAACGGAGGCGAGTAATACGGCAATGTCACTGGTCACCATTCTTGCTTCACCTTGCTTGCTGGGTCGAAAAAGCAAGTTCATCGGCGCGCCTGGGCCGGCATACGCGAGCACATCGCGATCCGCGATGCGGTCGACGCTGGGTGACGGTCCCAGGCGCCTCACCAGTTCGGGCACCGCGACGGTAACGGTTGGCATGTGCGTGAGCACTCGTGCGACGACGTCCGTGCTATCGGGCAGGTTATCGCGCACCGATAGGACGACATCTGCCTGCTGCCGGATGAGCGGCTCGAAGTCGCCGTTGCTCGTGGTCAACCACACGCGCATCTGAGGATGATCCGCGGAGAACTCCGGCAGAATATTTGACAGCAAGGGCATCAGCAGGCTGTGCACATGAATTCTCAACGACCGGCCCCCGACATCGGTATCTGTGGCCGCACGTTCTGCAGCCACGGCCGCCTCGCACATTGCAGAGGCATGCCTGTATACCTCCTCACCAATGGGCGTAACGGAGAAGCGCCGAGCATTCCGGTGCAAGAGCTGCACTCCAAGGCGCCGTTCCAGTGCCTTAATACGGCGGCTCAGCAGGGATCGCGTAGTCCGCAGGTGCTCGGCGGCTACTGAAAAGCTTCCAGCCTCAATCACCTGCACCAATAGGAACAGGTCCGCCATATCGTTGGTCCGCTTCATGCTTGTATGACTTGCGTTAGGTGCGCGATACCTTAAATGGATGGTTTGGCGCCGCTTTTGGCGGAGGGACCAAGGTCTTTGGTCGCGGGCAAAGTCGTTTGAGTCGTCTATACTCTTCAGCCGAAGGGGGCCTCGTGCGCCCCTCGGCAGTACACCGGGGGTTTGCTTGAATACCTTGAATCCGCCACACATTCTGGTCGTCGATGACCGGCCTGAGGAGATTGGCGCACTCGTTGCGGCCCTCCGTACTGAAGGGTGGCGGGTCAGTCTCGTCACGAACGCGAGCCAAGGGGTTCAACGCGCGCAAACGATGGCGCCGGACCTCATGCTGCTCGATGTGCGCATGCCACACATGGACGGATTTGCCGTCAGTCGTCTGCTTCAGGAAATGCCGCAGTTAAAAGGGACGCCGATGGTGTTTCTGACCTCGGCCAATAGTGTTGAGGAGCGGTTGGAGGGGCTCAGCCACGGCGGCGTCGATTACATCCTGAAAGACTGCCATCCGGCCGAGCTTGTGGCACGGGTTCGCATCCATCTGAGGCTCTCGCCCCGGTCTGTCATCGCGCCGGACCATGGAACGTCCGCCGCATCGCTGACCGCCGACGAGGTGGTCCTGCAAGCCGCCATGCGACTTCTCCGGCGTCGCCTCGCGGAGCCTCTGTCGCTGGACGAGGTAGCGCGTGAAGTGGGAACGTATGACAAGCGTTTGTCAGCCATCTTCCGGGAACACCTTGGCACCACGGTATTTGCCTGGCTGCGGGAGGAGCGCATTCAGCGAAGCCGGCGCCTGCTGGTCGAGACCACATTGAATATGCAAGACATCGCACTCGAGATAGGTTTTCGGAGCGCGTGCAACTTCACCACGGCGTTCCGGGAGCGCTGGGGCGTTACGCCCACGCGATTCCGCCAGGTGTCTCAAGAGGAAGCCGCTGGGGACGCCCGCGCGAAGGCCGGGGTCACCGCCGCGTGCTGACCTGGTTACGGGGCGCAGCATGCGCACTTTTAGTGCTTGCGCTGGGTGCGCCGGCCGTCGCCGGCACTCCCTCGGCGCATGTGCAGCTGCCCCTGGTGGTCTACGACCAGAATACAGGCCTGTCGAGCTTGTCCGTGGTCCGGCTCCTGGAGGACCAGCATCATTTTGTTTGGGCCGGAACCGAGCAGGGCCTTTATCGTTTTGACGGCATCGGTTTCAATCCGATGCGCGAAAAGGACGGTTTCCAGACCTCCGAGGTCGTGAGCCTGGCCGAGGACGACGACGGACATGTCTGGGCTGGCACCAGGGCGGGCTTACAGTCGCAAGACGACAGCGGGACGTTCTCCTGGGTGCGGCCGGATGGCCGGACCATGCTCGTGGATCGAGGGCAGACTTTGGCGCCGGACGGGCAGGACGGCATGTTGGTGGTCACCGGGCACCACCTCGTCCGCCTGAAACGGCAGGCGGCCGATCGATGGACGGCGAGCCCGTGGCCGGAAGAGACCGCCGGCAAAGAACCACCCTTTCAGGTCGCCGCCGTCTATCGCCATGGTGGCCAGATCTGGTTCGGGTGCGATGAAGCCGTGTGCCGGTCGAGTAACGGCGTCCTGACCCGATTTACCGCAGCGCAAGGCGTCCCCGCCGATAAATGGGTAGGTTTTTTGGTCGCTCGTGACGGCACGGTCTGGGCGCGCGGGTTGCGCAGCGTCGTTGCGCTCGCTGCCGACGGGTCGGCGTTCGTCGCGCACGACATCCCGGGCGGGCACGGCGAGGTGGCGGCGACCAGTATTGATCTGGCACAAGATGGCGAGGGGCGCATTGTCACGCGCTCGGACGCAGGCATTGCGCGCTGGGCCGGCGGCCGATGGGACCTTCTGGACACGCACAACGGACTGCCGGGCGTTGGGATTTCCGCTCTGATCGCCGACCACGACGGCGCGCTGTGGGCGGGAACCTACGGCCGAGGGGTGCTTTATTGGAGCAGCGCTGGCGCCGTCGAAAACTGGACCTCCAATCAGGGGCTCAGTGATAGCCTCATTTGGTCCATCACCCGAGCAGGTCCTGACTCGATTTGGGTGGCGGGCGAAAGCGGCGGAGAAGTCATTGTTCCGTCCGAAGGGCGTGCCCACCGATGGCCTGTGAGCGTGCCTCCTCCTGTCCAGGCGCATGCTGTGCTCACGGGTCCGGGTGGATCCATCTGGTATTTCCTGTTCGATGGTCGGGTGGTCCGGTATGAGCCGAAAGACCATCGCAGTGTGCAAGTCGCGCAACTGCCCTACCTCATTCGCGGAGCACATCGGGACGGGTCCGGGCGCTTTTGGATTTACACGATGGGCGGGCTTTACGAGCTTGACCCGGTCTCCGGGTCGGCTGTGCACGTGGCTCCGAGCTTGATTCCTTCCACGATGTGTTCCGACCTGGCGGAAGACGCCGCCGGGCGACTATGGCTCGCCTGCAACTCTGGCTTGTATCGCCACAACGAGAGTGGATGGGCACGTGTTCGCGTCCTTCCGGGTGAGTCTCCGGGAGGCTATGAAAACGTCGCAGTAACCCCCGACGGACACCTCTGGCTCAGTTCGTTGCAACCAGGCCTTGTCATGGGGCTCGCTGGGGATGGCGAAAGCCTCACCATGGAATCGGTCAACGACCCGCTATTGGCCGCGACGCGCCTTTATTTTCTGCGTTCGGACAACCAAGGCCGGGTTTGGGCGGGCGGCGGCAAGGGCGTCGATGTCCTTGCGGATGGAATATGGACGCGTCTATCCAGCCGCGACGGCTTGTTGTGGGACGAGACCAACCATGGCGCTTTTTTTGCGGATGCCGAGGGGTCGGTCTGGATCGGAACCCCCGTCGGATTGACCCACGTGCTCAAGCCCGCGGACCTGCTGGCGCCTAGAACGATGACGCCGCAGCTTTTTCCGGCGCGCTACGGGGACCGTCCCGTGGCATCGGACGCTCTGCCGTACGAACGCGGCGCACCTTTGACGATCGCGTTTGGTGTCTCGGGCAACAGTGCCGGGCATCCCGTGCACTTTCGCTATCGTCTCAAGCCACTGGACCGCGACTGGGTCGATACAAGTCAGCGGGAGGTCCGCTACGCCTCGCTTCCCTGGGGCCACTACCAGTTCGAAGTCCAGGTCGTGGACGAAAACCGGCGAACAGTGTCGGCCATTGCCTCGCTCGAGGCGACCATCCAGGCACCCTGGTGGATGACCCCCGGCGCCTTCATTGCCCTCGCCTTGGCCATCGTGGGCCTAGCGGTGGGAGCGTGGCGCTGGCGGACCCAAGTTCTCGTTGCACATGCCCGCCGCTTGGAGGGGATCGTCGTGGAACGCACCAAGGAGCTTCGCGCGCTTCTGCACGCCCGGCGCCGTTTGCTCGCGCACATTGGGCACGATCTGCGTTCGCCGCTCTCAGCCATCGTGAATGTGGCACGGCAGTGGCGCTGGACTGGACCGGATGTCGAACACCCCCGGACGATTGAGCGTCACGCGCGAATGCTCATGGAACTCATCGACGAGGTCGTGGAATTCTCGCGGGGCGAACTGACGGACGTGCTGCTGGAGCCGGCACCTGGTTACCTTTACCGCTTCCTCCACGAGGCCACGGAAGAGGGCGCACTCCTTGCCCAGTCCAACAACAACCGGCTTAACGTATCCATTGGCACAGACCTTCCGGCCGTGGTCGAGCTGGACTTTCGGCGCCTGCGTCAGGTGCTTTCAAATCTCCTGGGCAACGCCGCCAAGTACACCCGGAATGGCGAAATCGTCTTTACGGTCGAGGCTCGGATCTCCGCTCTTGGTCGTTCGAGCCGGCTGCGCTTCGCGGTCGAAGACACGGGCATCGGTTTGGGAGGCATGGGCGCAGAGACACTTCTCGAACCGTTCGTCCGGGGCACCAACATCAGTGATGCACCCGGAAGCGGACTGGGCCTTGCCATCGTGGCGCAACTCTTGAGTCGCATGGGGTCTCGGCTAGAGGCGGGAGACAGTTCACGGGGAACGGGAAGCCGTTTCTCGTTCGAGATCGAAGTTCCTTTGGCGGACGAGTACGATGTCGAGCCGGACTTGGCTATGGGCCAGGACCCTGTCGCGGTGGAGGGTCACGGCAGAGCGGTGATCGTGGCCGAGCCCGATGCAGCCCGCCGCGCCGTTTTGTGCGACTTGCTGGACGGCTATGGATTCCAGTCCATGCCCGTGGATTCGGCGAGAGGCCTCGACGGCCTTGAAGCCACGCGGCCGGCCCTCATCATTGCCGAGCATCGGTGGCCGGGGGGAGGAGAGGGGACGGTGATCCCACGCCTAAGCGAGCGCCTGCCTGGCGTCCCTGTCCTGATATTTACTGCTGTTCCGCCGACTCCCGCCGACGCATCACGCTCACCAACAGCAGTGATGCTGCTGAAGCCGTCCGACGCAGCGGAGGTCATGTCCTGCGTGGCACGGCTGATCGACCCATCCGACGGCCATTCACATCCGGAGCCTTTCGCCCCTGCGCGCCCGACGTCCCCTCCAGCAAAGAACGTCCGACCCGTTTAAGCGCTGGGGCTGCTTACTTTTCGTTGAATCCCGTTAGTCGCTCTTTTGAATGGGCGGAACGTGTCACGCCGGGCGTGACATAAGTTCCCGTCTGGCGGCCTTACGACGCCGCGCCCGGGTTTCTAGAATCGGCCCGCTGCCGCGACGCCGTTCGCATTTTTTGCGACTGCCGACGCGACCACTTGCAAGCGAGCGCGACGCTGTCCTGCCGACGCACTGTGACGGCCAGGCTTGCGTCGCGATTTTCTCGCGCTGCGCGCAACCGATCGCATCAAATCAGGGCCCCGCAACAATGAATCGTATTTATCGCCTGTGCTGGAACGCCGCCACCTCTCAGTGGGTCGCGGCCAGCGAACTTGCCCGCAGCCGCCGCCCAGGCGCTCGGGTCACCGCTTCCGCAAGCGCCCCACGCGCAGCATCCATCGCGTTAGGGGTCGCCCTGGCGCTGGGCAGCGCAGGAGCTGCGCGCGCGGGTCAGACAGGCGGTCAGGTGGTGTCGGGCAGCGGTGCGATCAACCAGCACGGCACCACGACGACCATCAATCAGGCGAGCCAACACCTCTCGCTCAACTGGCAGACCTTCGACATCGGCGCGAACGAGACGGTCAATTTCGTCCAGCCAGGTCGTGACGCCATCGCGGTCAACCGCATCCTTGGTAACAGCGCCTCGGAGATCTATGGGCATCTCAATGCCAACGGCCAGGTCTGGCTCATCAATCCCAAGGGTGTGCTGTTCGGCGAGGGTTCGCAGGTCAACGTCGGTGGACTCGTCGCATCGACACTCGATACCGCCGACAGTTCGCTCGACGCGACCTCACGCACCTTCAGCGGCAATGGTAAGGGCAGCATCGTCAACAAGGGCTCGATCCGCGCGGCCAACGGCGGCTATGTGGCCTTGCTGGGCAACACGGTATCGAACCAAGGCACCATCAGCGCGCAGCTGGGCACAGTGGCGATGGGGGGCGGCAGTGCCATAACGCTCACCTTCGAAGGCAGTCAGCTGCTCCATCTCCAGGTTGACCGCAGCACGCTCGACAATCTGGTGGAGAACCGTCAGCTGGTTCAAGCGGATGGCGGCCGAATTTTCATGACCGCCGGCGCGGCCGATTCGCTCTTGGCCAGCACGGTGAACAATACTGGTGTTGTTCGCGCGCAGACGGTGCAAAACCACAACGGCGAAATCGTCTTGCTCGGCGGCATGACGGCCGGCCATGTGAATGTTGAGGGCACGCTGGATGCGAGCGCGCCCGATGGCGGCAATGGCGGCGCGATCGAGACATCGGGCGCGTTCGCACACATCGGCAGCGCAGCGATCACCGCCGGCGCACCCTACGGCAAAGCGGGCACCTGGCTGGTCGACCCCTATGACTTGACCATCGATGCGACCGCAGCCAACGCCATCTCGAGCTCGCTCAACAACGGCACCAATGTCACCGAATCGACGTCGGCAGGCAGTGCCTCGGGCGCGGGCGTGCAGAACCCGAACGGCGTGGGTGACATCAATGTCAACGCAGCCATCAACTGGACGAACCCAAACAGTACACTGACCCTGACGGCGTATCGCGCCATCAATGTCAATGCTCCCATTTCCGGTGCTGGCCGCGTGGCGCTCACGGCCCAGGGCGCCGCAGGCAACAATGGCAACATCAACCTCGCCGCCGGCGGCACGGTGAGCGGCGGAGCAGGGGTGACCCTCACCGCAGCCAACGCCTTCATCAACAACGCCGGTGGCAATGCGCTCAGCTCGGCATCGGGCAAATGGCTGGTGTATTCCGCGAATCGCGCGGCCGACGTGACCGGCGGCCTGACGCCGCAGTTCATTCAATACAACGCCGCAGCGGGCGCGACGCCGCTGGGCACGGGCAGTGGCTTCCTCTACAAACAGACCGCGGTCGCGGCCATCACGGGCCTCAGCGGCACGGTGGAAAAGACCTACGACGGCACGGCGACGGCCAGTCTTGACGGGACCAACGTCAATGCGACGCTGGCAAACGGCGACCGCATCGCCACGGCGACGGGCACCTATGGCAGCAAGGACGCCGCATCCGGCATTCAGGTGACGGCAGCGGGCAGCAGCGCGGGGTACACCTTCACCGACGCGAGTGGGCTCGTACCCGTGTACGGCTACACCATCACCGGCGGTGGCGCTTCGGCAAATATCGGGGTTATCGACCCGCGCCAGCTCGGCGTCTCGGTCATCAACAACCCGACGAAGACCTACAACGGGACGACCACCGCCACCCTGAGCAGCGCAAATTACCTGACCTCGGGGCTCGTGGCGGGTGAGAACATCACCTTCAGCCAGCCCAACAGCGTGGCTTACGATTCTGCCGACGCGGGCGTGCGCACGGTCAACGTAGGCTTCCTACCGTCCAATTTCACGGCGGCGAACGGCACGAAGCTGTCCAACTACGTATTGCCGACGACGGCGACGGGCCCCGGCACCATCAACAAGGCCAAGGTGCAGCTGTCGGGCCTCATCGGAAGCGACAAGGTCTACGACGGCACCACCACGGATGGCCTGGATAAGAGCCGTGTCTCGATTTTCGGCGTCATCGCGGGCGACGCAGCCAACGCCACGCTCGACAGCACGAATGGCATCGGCCAATTCGCCGATGCCAACGTGGGGAACGGCAAATCCGTCAGCGCCACGGGCTTCCAGCTCGTGGGTAGCAAGGCGACCAACTACGACCTGGTTTTGCAGTCGGACATCACCGGCTCCATCACGCCGAAGGCGCTCAGTATCAGTGGGGTATCGGCCCTCAGTAAGGTCTACGACGCGACGCGCGTGGCATCACTTGCCTACACCAACCTTGCCCTGAATGGCCTGGTCAACGGCACCGACAGCGCCAACATTTCCCTGGTCACAGCGGGCGCGAACGGAACGTTTGCCACAAAGAACGTAGGCAACGGCATCGGGGTTACCGCGTCGGGCTTTACGTTGGCGGGCACCGGCACGGGCAACTACACCCTGTCGCAGCCCACCGGCCTGTTCGCCAACATCACGCCCGCGCCCTTGCTTATATCCATCACCGGCAATCCCACCCGCACGTACAACGGAACCACGACGGCCAATATTGGCGCGGGCGACGTGACCATCACCGGCTTCCAGGGTGGCGAAACGGGCAGCGTGGTGCAGAGTGCTGGCGCCACATACGCCAGCAAGGACGCAGGCACCCGGCTGTTGACCGCACTGCTCGAACCGTCGGACTTCAGCCTGGGCAACGGTGCGCAGCTTTCCAACTACACCTTCCCCACCTCTATTACCGGGAATGGCACGATCGCCCAGGCCATTCTGACGTGGTCGCTGGTGGGGAATCCCACCAAGATTTACGACGGCAATACGAACGCGGCGCTGACGAGTGACAACTTCCAGCTCTCCGGATTCCTCAGCGGAGAGGGCGCCACGGTTACCCAGACCCATGGCACCTACGACACCGCCAATGTCGGCCAGCGGAACGTCACGGCAAACCTAGGCATCGCGGACTTTACGGCGCTCAATGCCACCGTGCTGTCGAACTACGTGCTGCCGACGGTGATGACCGGCGTTGGCACCATCACGCCGGCCCCCTTGGCTGGCTTCATTACGGCGGGCATCAACGGCCCGACTCGCGTTTATGATGGCACCACCGTCGCGGCGCTCACGCCAGCTAACTTCATCCTTTCGGGCTTTGCGTCGGGGGAGGGTGCTTCGGTCAACCAGACCGTCGGCATCTTTGCTTCGAAGAACGTGGGCAAGCAGGCCGTGTCTGCGGCGCTGACGAGTGCCAATTTTGATGCCAATGCCGGCACCAACCTTGGCAACTACACCCTGCCATCGATGGCGTATGGCACCGGCGAAATCCAGCAGGCGCTGTTGACCGCATCGATCGTCGGCAACCCGTCCAAGGTGTACGACGGCACGCGCTATGTGACGCTCACGCCCCAGAACTACCAGGTCCTTGGCTTTGTGGCCGGCGAAGGCGCGGATATCGTTCCAAGCTCCTCGATTTCCTTTGACACCAAGAATGTCGGCAGCAACAAGACGATCACGGCGAACATGGCTGTGTCCTCTTACCTGCCGAACAGCCAGACCTTGCTTTCGAACTACATCCTGCCCACGGTCGCCACCGGCCCCGGTACCATCACGGCAGCACCCCTCTATATCGTCGGCGTATCCGCACAGAGTCGTGATTACAACGCAACGACCCTGGCGACACTCAACAGTGGGGGCGCTTCCCTGGTCGGGCTCGTTGGCGCCGACTCGAACGACACCGGGAAAGTGGCCCTCACGGCCGGCACGACCGGCCTCTTTGCGGACGCCAACGCAGGCGTGGGCAAAGCCGTCACGGCGAACGGTTTCTCCATCTCGGGCAGCGAAGCGGGTAATTACACGCTCATGCCGCTGGCCGGCCTGACAGCGACCATCAGTCCATTCACGCTGAGCATCAATGGCGTGTCGGCCATCGACAAGATTTACGATGGCAATACGGGCATTGCGCTCAATACCGGCACCGCGTCGCTGGGCGGCATTTTTAGCGCCGACAACGGAAACGTGACCCTCGATGCGTCGGGTGCTGCGGGCAACGTGAGGTCGGCCAATGCCGCCAATAACCTCGATGTCACAACCTCTGGCTTTGGCCTGGCAGGCAGTGCTGCGGGCAACTATCGCGTCAACCAGGTCAGCGGTCTCACTGCGAACATCTCAAAGCGCGCCGTTACCGCGTCGATCACAGGCGATCCGACCAAGCCATACGACGGTTCAAACTCAGTGACGCTGACCGCAGGGGACTACACGCTGTCAGGTTTCGTCTCCGGCCAGGGCGCGTCCATCCCGCAGTCGTCGACCGCGAAGTACAACAACGTCAACGCCGGCAGCAACCGCGGCTTGACCTCGACGCTCTCGGTGTCGGACTTCGTGGCGCTCGCTGGAACCAACCTCGCCAACTATGACCTCCCCGTCGGCGCGACGGGTGCACTCGGTACGATCACGCCGTTCGTCATCAATTTGATGGGCCAGCGCATCTACGATGCTACGACCAGCGCCGATGCTGGCCTGTTTACAAATGGTGGGACGATCGCTGGCGTGAACGGCGAACGTGTTGCTCTGACGGGCAGTGGCGTTCTTTCAACCAAGAACGTGGGCAACCAGCGGAGTTTTGCGAACTTCGGCACGTTGGCCCTGGGTGACAACACCGGCACCGCGGCCAATTACACGCTTGCGGGCGGCATCGATTGGGTCACCATCACCCCGGCAACCCTGACTGTGGCCGGCACGGTCGCCGCCGACAAGGCCTATGACCGTTCCACCGCCGCCCAGCTCTCGGGCTCCACGCTTGTCGGTCGGTTGGGTTCGGACGATGTGACGTTGGCGAATTTCGCCACGGGCACCTTCGTCAACAAGAATGCAGGCGTCAACAAAGCGGTCAGCACGTCGATGACCGTGGACGGCGGCGACAGCAGTAACTACATCCTTGTGCAGCCGGCAGGGCTGACAGCGACGATCACGCCGCTCACGATCACACCGACCGCCACGGCGGATAGCCGCCAGTACGACGGGACCACCAATGCCACGGCGACGGTGTCGTCCTCCGGCGTCCTGGCAGGCGACACCGTCACCTTTGGCAAGTCCACCATGCCGCAGTTCGACGGAAAGGATGTCGCCAACGGCCGTACCGTCACGGTGAGCAACATCACCAAGGGTGGCGCGGATGCGGGCAACTATGTGCTGTCGACGACCAGTGCAACGGCACTGGCGAACATCACGCCGCGCGTCCTTAACCTGAGTGGCACCCGGGTCTACGACACCTCGACCTCGATTTTCAGTGCGGGTCTGACCCTCGGGAACCTCGTGTCGGGTGAGAGCCTTGGCCTCTCGGGCACCGGCAACACGTCAAGCAAGAATGTCGGAAGCTACAACGGCGGCAATTTCGCGCTGGGCTCGCTTACCCTCGCCAATGGCGCAGGCGGCCTCGCGGGCAACTACACGCTCAGTGGCGGTACCGATACCTACACCATTACCCCGGCGACCCTCCATGTCATCAACACCACGGCCGACAGCAAGGTGTATGACGCAAATACCATCGCCGCCTTGCACCATGCCACCCTCGATGGGGTACTGGGATCAGACACCGTTGACCTGACCCATGCCGATGCCGGCACCTTCAGCGACAAGAATGTCGGCACGCACAAGGCGGTCAGCACGGCGATGGGCATCGCGGGGACTGATGCGGGCAACTACACGCTCGTGCAGCCGGCTGATGTCGTCGCGGATATCACCGCTAAACTCATTCATGTCGACGCCAATGGCGTCAGCAAAGTCTACGACGGCACCACGGCTTCGGGCGCGACCCTGTCGAGCCAGGACTTGGCGGGGACTGACCAAGTCACCTTCAATGCCACGAGCAACCTGTTCGACACCAAGGATGTAGGCACCGGCAAGGTTGTGAGCGTTAATGGAATTACCGCCAGCGGCACCGACGCGGGCAATTACACGCTGGCGAACACCAACGCAACCACGATGGCGAACATCACGCCGTTCATCATCAATCTCAGTGGCGCGCGCGTCTATGACGGCACGGCGACGGCCGGTGCAAGCCTCTTTGGCGCGAACGGCGTGGTCACGGGCGTTCATGGGGAAACGCTGGTCCTTTCCGGTTCGGGCAAGAGCGCATCGAAGAACGTGGCCACCTACCAGCGGGCGAGCGATGGCACGGGCAATTTCGACCTCGACACGCTTGTCCTCAATGGCACGGGTGGTTCGAGCGCGGGCAACTACGCGCTGCAGGGCGGCACCGACAGCTTTACGATCACCCCGCTGGCGGTAACGGTCAATGCGACGGGCGGCAACAAGGTCTATGACGCAACGACCGCCGCCACCGCGACCCTGGCGGCCAGCGGCGTGATTTCGGGGGATGCGGTGAACTTTGCCCTGGGTGGCGCCATCTTTGGTGACAAGAATGTCGCCAATGGCAAGGCCATCTCGGTCACCGGTATCACGGCCACTGGTGCGGATGCCGGCAACTACACCTTCAATACGTCCGCCCAGACCACCGGCAGCATCACGCCGCTTGCCATCAGCGGCAGCATCGTCGCCGACGACCGCGTTTACGACCGCACGACCGGAGCGGCGACCCACGGCAGCCTGTCGGGCGTGCTCGGCGGCGATGTGGTCGATTACACCTCGACCACCGGCAGCTTCCAGGACAAACATGTCGGCAATGGTAAGACCGTGAATGTCTCCGGTGTCGTGGGTGGAACTGATGCCGGCAACTACGTCGTCACGAGCAATGCCACGACGATCGCGAACATCACACCGGCGACCATCGTGGTGAGCACCAGCGCGGGTGACAAGATGTATGACGGCGATGCGTCGGCGACGACCGCCTTGTCGCAGACCGGTCTCCTCAGTGGCGACGACGTGACCTTCAGCGGTGCCTCGTCGCTGTTTTCAGATGCGAATGCGGCCAACGGCAAGACGGTCACGGTCAGCGGCATCACCGCTGCGGGCGCTGACGCGGGTAACTATGTTTACAACACGGTCGCCGCGACGCTCGCCAATATTACGCCTTACATCATTAACCTGCACGGCGAACGCGAATACGATGGCTCAACGGTCGGGACAGCCGGGGTATTTGGCAACCAAGGCGTAATCGCCGGTATCAACGGTGACACGCTGGATCTCAGTGGCGCCGGGTCGGTCGGCGACAAGCAGGTGGGCGTCGACAAGACACTCGTTTCGACGGGCACGTTGGTGCTCACAGGCAACGGGACCGCGCTGAGCAGCAACTACACCTTGGTCGGCGGCGCGCACGACCTGACCATCACGCCTAAGCAGATCGTGGTCGATGCCACTGGGTCCAACAAGGTCTACGACGGTGGGTCGCTTGCTTTTGCGGGTCTTGGTTCGGCCGGCGTCGTCAGCGGAGACCAAATCACCTTCACGGGCGGTGCGGCCAACTACAGCGACAAGAATGTCGCCAATGGCAAGACCATCACGGTCAGCGGAATCACTGCCGCTGGTGCGGATGCCGGCAACTACGCGTTCAATACCACGGCCCTGACTACCGGCAATATCACGCCGCTGGCCATTGGCGGCAGCATCGTCGCGGTCAACAAGACCTATGACGGGACGACTGCGGCGCAGACCAGTGGAACCGTCGACGGCGTGCTGGCGGGTGACAATCTGGGTATCGAGACGAGCGGTAGCTTCGTCGACAAGAACGTTGGCAGCGGCAAGGCTGTGGGCGTGGCCGGTGTTCTCACCGGAGCCGACGCAGGCAATTACACGCTCACGACGAACTCCACCACCCTGGCCGATGTCTACAAGGTCATATTGAACCTCGACGGCACCCGTGTGTATGACGGTGGCACGGTCGGCTCCGCCGGGATGTTCGGTAGTGCCGGGGTCATTGCGGGCGTGGCCGGTGAAAGCCTGATCCTGAGCGGGCAGGGCGTTCTCGGTAGCAAGAACGTCGCGGCCGACCGGCCACTGGCGGGTCTCGGGTCGCTCGCCCTCAACGATGACGGTGCCGGTCTTGCCAGCAACTACACGCTGGTCGGTGGCAACCATGTCGCCACGGTGACGCCGCTGGGGATCAATGCTGGTATTTCCGCCGACGATAAGGTTTACGACGGTAATACCGGTGCCTCCACGCACGGCGTACTGGACGGCGTGCTGGGTGGCGACCAGGTGAATCTTGCAACCACCGGCAGTTTTGTGGACAGGAATGCCGCCAATGGGAAGACGGTAGTCGTCGGAGGGACGCTATCCGGCGGAGACTCGGCCAACTACACGCTTACCTTCAACCCGACCACGACGGCAAGTATTACGAAGCGCCCCGTCGTTGTGGGCGCCCAGGGGACGGACAAGTTCTTCGATGGCAACACGGTCGACAAGGTGACCCTGTCGAGCAGCGGACTTATTGACGGCGACGTGGTGAGCTTCGGTGCCACGAGTGCGCTGTTTGCGGACCCATCGGTAGGCCACGGCAAACCCGTAACCGTCGATGGCATCTTTGCCACCGGCGCAGACGCGGGAAACTACGCGTTCAACGTGACGGCGGAGACCTCGGCCAACATCGACCAGAACACGTCGCAGGGCGCCTCTGCGAGTGCGCTGACCCAAATTGACGCCGTGCTTCAGCCGGATGCGTTGGCTACGCCCTATGGCGTCGCCTCGAATGTGACGGTTGGCGATTACACCGGCAACCATAAGAAGACCCGCCAGCCCGTGGAGAAAAATGTGGGGCGGTCGGACTTCAATTCCGGGCTTTCGCTGCAGGTCATTGGCGGTGGGGTGCGCCTGCCTGCGGATGTGATGCAGTGACCCACTCTCCTCGAATTCGAAACGGCTTACCGATGACCATGGTTCAATTTCCTAAGCGTGCTGTGAACGTTCTGGGTGCCTGCATCTTGCTGGCTATCGCCCCAGGTGCGGCCGCGCAGGTGCGGACGCCACAAGCGGGCGATTTGCTCCGCCAAGTGCCAGCGACGCCTTCTCTTCAGCGCTCGGACGACACCGGCCTGACCGTCGCGCCGGAAGTCCCCGCCGCACGGGGCGACAGCGCACCGTTCCACGTCGTCCGTATCGAGATCACGGGCAACACGCTGGTGCCTCCCGAGGAGCTGCGTGCCCTGGTCGGTCCGAGCGAGAACAGCGACCTCACGCTCGGACAGCTCAATGTCCTCGCTGCCAAGATCACGGCAGTCTACCGCGCAAAGGGTTACCCGCTGACAGTCGCATATGTGCCCGCGCAAACCTTGACCAGCGGCACGGTGCACATTGCCGTTCAGGAGGCGCGGCTGGGCAAGGTCACGCTGGAAAACCACAGCACAACCCACGACGGGCCGTTGCTGGCCACCCTGGCTCCACTTAAGGAAGGCATGCCGGTCTCGGCCCATGGGTTTGATCGCAGCCTACTTCTGCTCGGCGACATCGCGGGTGTGACGGAGTCGTCCGCGCTGCGCCCCGGTGCGGAACCGGGCACGTCCGACCTTGACGTGCGCACGGACGATCGCCCGCGTTACACCGGTGTCCTGGCTCTGGACGACTACGGCAATCGCTATACCGGTCGCGCGCGCCTGACCGGCACCTTCAATGTCAACGGGCTATTCCATCAGGGTGATGTGCTCGACGCGACCGCACTCACTGCGGGCTCTAACATGAACTATGGCCGCCTGGGCTACCGCTATTTGGTGAATGGCGAAGGCACCGTGGTGGGCGCGGCAGTCTCATCACTCGACTACAAGCTCAAGGGCGACTTGCGCGTGCTCGATGCGCACGGCACCGCACAAGTGGCCAGCGTTTTCGTCAGCCATCCGTTGATTCGCTCGACCGATGGCAATCTTTATGGTCAGCTTGGCTACGACAGGCGTCATCTCAACGATTCGATCGACATCGTAGGCGTCCGGACACTTCGTCACACGTATGGGTGGACAGCGACACTCGCTGGCGATCAGCGCGACGCCCATGGCGTGACCAATTTCAGTCTGGCCGCTACCTATGGTCTGCTCGGGTTCAACGACGCGTTCGCCGAGTTTGTCGATGCCATCAGCGCGCAGACCAAGGGGCATTACCTCAAATACGCCCTGTCCGTCGCCCGTCTGCAGCAGCTGTCGGACAACAATGCGTTGTACGTCGGGTTTCAGGGGCAGTGGGCGAACAAGAATGTCGACACGGCCGAGCAGTTCTACCTGGGCGGGGCGAACAATGTGCGCGGCTACGATACCGGTGTCCTGGCAGGCAGCCAGGGGCAAATGGTGAACCTCGAGTTTCGTCGGACGCTCCGGGTCGGCATGCCCGGAAGCCTGACCGCGCTGGCATTTGCCGACGCCGGGCGTGTGAGCCTGTATAAAGACCGGTTCGCACCAGGCACCAATAGCGCCCACATGCAGAATGTCGGCCTGGGCATGCGTTGGCAGAGCGAGGACCAATGGACCGTCAGTGCGGATGTGGCCCATCCCGTTGGCGCGCGCCCGGCCATGCTTGGCGATACGCACGGTGTCCGCGCGTGGGTGCAGGTACAGAAGGGCTTCTGAGCAAGTACGGCGCCTCGGACGCGTTGCTTAGGCCGAAGGGGTGAGCCCTGGTCCCGACGGTCTCATCCGTGGTGCCCTTGGTTCACCCCGAAACGCCGATGCTGATGCTGATGCTGACCGAGATGCTTGTGCCTTCAGCTCGAATTCGCAGTAACGAAGCATCCAATCTTTCTTCCGGAGTGCGTGCGTCGCCGGCTCATGCGCGTTGGAAGCTGGTCGTTCGATGAGGCTCGCCCCGATGGAAGCTACGAGGACTTTTTAGCGCGCGTCCGCGCAGCTTTCTTTGCGGCAGCCTTTCGAGTTGCTGGCCCCTTGGTCTTGGCTGCCTTCTTTGCTGCAGCGGACTTGCTCGCCGAGGAGCGCTTCGCCGCAGTCTTCTTTGCGTGAGCCGACAACGCGCGCTTGGATACAGCTGCGCTGCCTTCTCGTTTGAGCGCTTTCGTCGTGGCGCGCTTCCGCGTCGCCGATTTCTTGGTCGCCGTTCCCGATGAGCGCTCTTTAGCGCTCGCGGTGTCCTGGGCGGCTTTCTTCTTGGTCGACGTACTGGCAGTTTTGGGTGGCTTGGCTTTCACGCCAGCCCTGCGGGCTTCAGACAGGCCTATAGCGATGGCTTGCTTCGCCGAGCGCGCGCCGTGCTTTCCTTTTCGGATATGTTCGATTTGTTCATGCACGAATTCGCCCGCTTGCGTCGAGGCAGATTTGCCTTCGCGTTTGTCTTTGGCCGCTTTCGCGACGGTCTTTTTCTCGGGCATGGCGCATTCTCCTGCGGCGAATTGATGAACAGTGGGATGCCTGCGATGCGGGCGCCTCGATGCTCCAGTGCGCTGGCCCACGCGTACGTCGTCACGGGATCGGCGTGGACAATGACGAGGCGGCAATGGCAAGCGGAGCAAATGCAGCCATTGGCTGCCATGCACTCGATCCTTCCGGAAAAGCTTTGCTACTCGCGCGTTGATGCAGCGTCAACCGTTTCTGGCCACGTGGATACATGCCGTTGACGATGGTGAGGGGGCAAGGAGGACGCTGCGCGACACGACCGGAGCGGCCACCCGAGGCATTTTTCACTGCGCTATGCTGCGTTCCGACACAGGTCAATGCGGTGGTCATCGTGTGCACCCTCGCTAAGCGACTACCACAAGGCTACGGTGGGCACCGAGTCCAGCACAGCGCAGGTGGCGCAGAAGGTCGGCAGGCAGAATGGCTGGGTCCGTCTAATGAACCGCAGTGTTGCTTACTGCATATGGCCTAGGCGACCTTCACGTATTAAATACGCGGGCCGTACGATGAAGTAAGTTCGGCCTTATGAGAGCGTTGCGATGACTCAGAAGAAGCAGTCGCTGTTTACGCGCATGGCGATGGCTGTGGCCAAAGCTGCTGGTAGGCCAGCGACGTTCGCGGCTGCCGCCGGCATTGTGGTTATCTGGGCAGCCAGCGGTCCTGTGTTCGGCTTCGGCGATACTTGGCAGTTGGTCATTAACACCGGCACGACGATTGTCACCTTCCTCATGGTGTTCCTGATTCAGAACACACAGAACCGTGACACCGAGGCGATGCAAATCAAGCTGGACGAACTAATATACGCCATGAAGGGTGCCAATGCCGCGCTATTGGATCTGGAAGAACTCGACGAGAAGTCACTTGATGTCATCCGCCGGCATTATCTAAATCGGGCCGCTGAAGCCCGTGAGAAAGTAGGAGATACGGGCTTGCCAGGGCAGGAGGCCGATCACGTCGACCGGTAGAAGTTCATCGCTGAGTAGGCGCGTTTCGAAGTGCCATGCGTAGGCTCCCACATCAGATAAAAATTGTGCGTATGGAGGTGAGTGCCATAACCGCCTTTATACTCACGGCCCTTGTCGTGGCGGGTGCGCTGGGATCAGCATGCGGTCGACGAGAGGGCAACCGAGGGCGAAGCTGTTGCTCTTGCGGTCAGGTACGCACCAGTGATCGAACTCTCCGGTGGGCACGCTATCGTGAAAGTCGAGCGGCACGACAGCACTTGGGAAACGGTGCGCGCCTGACGCGGAGCAGGATAATCTGCCCAAGGTCGTCGGTCATCGGCAGTATTCGACGAACAGGGTTGGTGACCCCTCGCCAAGAACTGCCCTCCCCAGGCAAGAAGTGGCACTTTTTCGGCAAAGCCAAAGCTAAGTTAACTGCAAATTCATAGGCTTAGATTTGGCACGCGTGATGCTTCCCGATCGTTAGTGGGTTCCTAATGGGGGAAGGCACATGCTTCGCCAACAACTTCAGCAACGAATAAACGCCGGCAGAGCCTTCGACGATGCGCTCCAGGTATCCGATGGAGCGGCCGAAGACGTATGGACGGCGCTATTTGGCCGTCTCTCGCCGGTCGGTCGTCATCACGCCTTATCGCGAAAGGCTTTTGAACTATTCCTTGCCCTTAAATCCGACGACGTGAGCCAGGCCGAGGTCCATATGTCCGCACTTCGCGAGATGGCGGCAGATCGAGGGTTCGGGGAGACGCGCGAAGCCGTAGAGGGCCTCCACGCTGCACTACGGCTGAGCGAACGCTGCGGCGCTACGTCCGTTCAACGCGCATGCTCATACGCGGTGCGGATCATGGTGAGGGACGGCTTGATCAGCTACGTACCCTACGCGCCCGTTACGTCCTCGTCATCCGAGCGGGAGTCATCATGACCCCGATGAGAGAAGACACCACGGTTGAGATTGATGCCGAAGCTACGGATGGCGGCTTCATACCCTCGGTACGAATCTCGAGGCGATCTAGGGAGATTTTTGCTCATCAATGCCCGATCGTTTTCGCTGATAAGCGCCGAGCGCTCCTATACGCCGGAGACTATGCGGAAGTCGCACTTTCCGCGTTTCGGGCTCGGTGACGCGATTAATGGGCGTCGCGGCTAGGGCCTCAACTTCCCCTGCAAGGCCCAGCAGCGCCACTGAGTAGCCTGCAGAAGGCTTGTGGCTGTGCCGTGGGACGAGCTAATTCGCAGCAATGTAGTCGCGTCCGTGCCCGCCTTGGAGGTGAGGTCTGCTCTCAGATTTCTTTGTCAACTCAGGTCATGCAGGTCCTTCCTCTGCGCCACCCCGACCGAAAAATGACGAAACGTCACCCGAAGGCTTTCGCCCTGCGGCGAACAACACATCGGCCCGATCAAAAGTCCATCCTCAGCGGGGAATGGACACAGCCGAAGCAGCGGCCAGCGATGGCCATCGGTCGAATATTGCACACGTAGCACGCCGTCCTTCAGCGTCATCCGTACCCAGAAACCGCCGGATGCTTCGGGCATGCGACAGGTCGCCCAATCGGATTTCTCCTGGGTCAGCACGCTGCCGATCATCCGTTCGCCGTCGCTGAACTCCGCGCCGGCCTTGCACCATATCGCGGGGCTCGCCCGGAGCATAAGGCCGGCCTGTTCGTAGAGATGCTGGAAGTCCGCTTCGACGAAGACCTGTGCGGTGAAGTGAGCGGATACCGGGACGGCGAGTACGTGACCGGAGTCGTGTACGAAACCGTAGTAGGTATGGCGCCAGAAGTCGCCCTCCGGACCTGTCGTGACGTGCAGGGCGTCGTCGGCGATGTTCCAGTGCGGCGGTTCGTTGAGCCAGGTTCCTCGTTCCAGCATGTTTCGTCTCCGGTCTTCGATGGTCGAAAGAGGCTAGCTCAATCGAGGGCGTGTGGGATTTCCGACTTCCCCCGCCTTGAGTAGACTCAATCCCAGAGCGAGGATGGAAATGGTGGAGTGCCTTAGTTTTCGTCTCTAAGGCAAGCACAGTTCTACAGATAGTAAAAGCTCATGGTCGCACGGCGGCATTGAGGCATATTCTTCTAGCCGCGGGGGCGGCGATCCTGGCGGGAAGATACTAGGCATGTCTTGTGGATCGTGCCGCGCTTATGTGGATGACGTGGCGTTACAGGTTGTGGCTGGCATCCCCGAGCTTCTGGAATAGGCTTCGTATCTTCTGTGAGGCTGCAAGCATCGTAGATTGGGCCTCAGCGGGCGACGTAATCCGGCGAGGCAAGGCGTTGGTGCAACGCCGTCGCTGATGTCAGCGTAACGGTCTTTCCGGAGGCCTCCAGCGCCGCGTGCTGGCACTGCCCCTTCGTCGTAACCACCGAATTGCACCGCACCGTCATCCCACCCGGAAAACCCACCGAGTAACCGTGCTCCGACGGTTCGCCCGCCGGGTAATCCGTACTGATCAACTGGGCCCCGCTGGCCAGTACGACATCGCGGCGTGTCGTGTCGTTCTTGACGCCTTGCCCTTGCGCCGGATCGTCGGTCCGCGCACGCACGATATAGCCACGATGCACCAGCGCGTCTATCTCATTCGCCGAACACTCGTTGCACTCGGTGAACGCGGCATCGTCGGCGCCCGGCGTGGCGTTGGTGAAGATCAGCCGGCCGCGTAGCGAGGGATGGCCTTCGCCGTACACGCCTTCCACCTTGCGCTGATCGAGCAGGAACACCACCTTGCCGCGTGCCTTGCTTAGGCTGGGCCAGCCACCTGCACGTACGGCCTCGTCGAGGCGGGTGTGATCGCCGCGCACATCGTCGGGAACGATCATCTCGTCGCGCGGAAACACCGACGCGATCTCCGCATCCAGGGCATCGAAGACGGCGGGCGTGAAGGGCTCCGGCGTCACGGTCGGGATCTTCGCCTTGAGCGGCTCGTCCTTGGTTTCCACCAGCACGAACAGCGGCGCGTGTCCCGGGTGCGCGCGCGACCACGCACGCAGTTCGGTCAGGCAGGCGGTGAACGGCTGGCAGGTGCTGCGCTGGTCCACGCCCTGGATATGCATGACCTTGAAGCCGGGTTTCTCCCAGACGCCCGGCGCCGCGGTCGGCGGGTCGGGCGGGAGGCCGTTCATCGCGATGAGGTGGTCGATCGCCGGGTCGAGGTACAGGCCGCCCTTGGCATCCGCGAAAACATCCAGCTCCACCTGGCGCACGCCGTCGTCGAGTTGGCGGGTCAGGGAAGGGTGGCGATAGTCGATCGCCGCGAACTCCTTCGGCGCTTCCTTCTGCATCACCCGCGTGGCGCTGGGGGCAAAGCCGGCGTGATAGCTGTTGTGCGTGCCGATGACCTGGATCTGGTTGAGGCGGAGGTCACTCGTCGCGGCGAACGCGGCCGATGCGACGAGGAACGAGGCCGCGGCGAGCGGCAGCAGGCGGAAACGAAGGGAAGCCATGGGTATCCTCGGGGCGATCAGTGGCGGACGCGTGTGCACAGGGCGAAGTCGGGATCGGCCAGGGACGGCGGGGGCGACGTGGTGCCCCAGCGCGAGGGCGACGGCCCCATGACGAGGTCGAGGGTGCCGCCCTTGTCGATCTGGCCGTGGCGGAACCACGCGGTATCGAGTGGCTTTCCGTTGAGCGTGGCCGACTGCACATAACGGTTCGTACCGTCCGGCGTGAAGTTCGTGGCATGCACGGTAAAGGTCTTGCCACCGCCCAGATCGATCCGCGATTCACTGAACGAGGGCGTGCCGATCAGGTAGACGTCCTGTCCCGCGTTCGGATAGAAACCCATCGACTGGAACGCGTACCAGCTGGACATCGCACCGGAATCGTCGTTGCCCGGAATGCCGGAGCGATTCGCACCAAACGCGCGGTGCAGGAACGTCGTGACACGATCGGCCGTGAGGTCGGGTCGTCCTGCCCAGAGATAGAGGTCCGGGATCAGGAAGCCCGGCTCGTTGGTCATGTCGAAATGCAGGTTGTCGAACACCGTGTCCAGGCGCTTCACAAAGGCCGCGTTACCGCCCGATAGCGCGATCAACCGGCGGACGTCCTGCGGGGCGTAGAGCGAATACGTCCACAGATCGCCTTCGTAGTAGAAGTCCGGCCAGGTGCCTCGGCGGACCAGGTACTGCGCAGCCCAGCTGCCATCGGCGTTGCGGGGACGAAGAAAGCCGGTGACGCCTTCCTGCGCGCTCATGGCATCCCACAGGTTGGCCCAGTTACCGGCGTGCTCGCGGTAACGCTTTGCCTCGTCGGCGTGGCCCAGGCCACAGGCCAACTCGGCGATGGCAAAGTCGTCGTAAGCATATTCCACGGTGCGCGACCCGGCCCGCTCGGTGGGCTGGGCCACGTAGCCCAGGCGGTTGTAGGTCTCCAGGCCGCCACGTCCTTCCTTGCGTGCATCGGCGGGAGCGACGGTGGCGTCTTTCATCATCGCCTTGAACGCCGTGGCGTAGTCGATGCCGGTCAGCCCTTTGACGTACGCATCGGCCACCAGCACATCGGCATTGCTGCCGCCCTGCGTGCGTCCGTTATCGTTACCGACCCGCGCATCGGGCATGTAGCCGGTGTGGCGGAAGGTATCGACCAGCGAGCGCGCGATGTCGCGCTGCACGTCCGGCGCGATCAGGGTCAGTAGCGGGCCCTGGCTACGGAACGTATCCCAGATGGCCTGGAAGTCGTCGTAGTACGGCTCGTTCGAGGTCCACTTCGGGTTTTCGCCCGTGTGGTCGGACGGCATCATCATCGTGTGGTAGAGCGCCGTGTAGAACATGCGGCGCCGGGCCGCATCCGCTCCCGCGATCTCGATACGTCCCAGTGCCTTGTTCCACGCTGCCACCGCCGCCTGGTGCACGCCGTCGAAATCCCAACCGCGCGCTTCGGTCGCCGCGTTGCGGCGGGCCTGGGCTTCGCTGACGAACGAGATGCCGACCTTCGCCTGAATCGCCTGGCCGCCTTTGACCGCGTAATCGAACGAGACACCGAGTGGCATGGCGCCGGTGGTGCTCACCGTCGATGCGTTGCTCACGGCGGTGTCGTGCCACGTACGCGTGCCCGACGCCGGAGTGTCGACGATCATGTCCACATACACATCGTACGGGCCGCCTTCGTTCCAGCCACCGACGTAATGCCCCACGCCCGTGACCTCGGTGGGCGAGGCCACGCGCAGTTCGCCGCCGAGGAACCGCTGGCTTTCCGGGCCGGTGTCCTTGTAGAGCAGGTCGAGGTCGAGCGTGATGTGGCCGTCGCCGTCCTTCGCGAAGGTGTAGCGATGCATGCCCACGCGGCGCGTGGCGGTCATCTCGGCTTTTACGCCGTATCGCGTGAGGTCCACGGCGTAGTAACCTGCGGCGGCCACCTCGTTGGCCCGTGGCGAGTGGAACGCGCCGGGTTCCAGTTCGCCGGTGGTGGCCATGACGCGCACGTTCTCGTATTTGCCCGATCCGCCGCTGAGGTGCAGGTGCGAGAAGCTGCGGATGTCGCCGGTGCTCTGGAAGCCCTTGCGATAACCGTAGTCGCGCAGGTCCGGGCCGACCTTGACCATACCGAAGGGCAGGGTGGCGCCGACGAACACCTCGCCGAACCAGTCCGATCCGATGAGCGGATCGACGTCGCCGGCATGGTCGGCGGCCATGGCGGCAGGCGTTGCGAGGATCAGGCAGGCGAGGGCGACAGCGAAGGTGTTTCGTACCGTGGAGCGGTGGGTATGCATCGGTGCACTTTCCTGTTCAACCGTCCGATCAGAACGTGTAGGTGGCCTGCACGGTGTAGTTGCGCCGTGCCAGGTAGTAGTACGTCGGGTCCTTGGCCAGGCCGTTGCCCTGGATCGCGGTGCGATGGTCGAACAGGTTGTTGGTCGACAGCTGTAGCCTCAGGTCGGGCGTGAAGCGGTAGCCGATGTTGAAATTGGTGTAGTTGTAGCGGGGCAACCGCGTGTTCGGGTTGTACGTGGCGCCACCGGTCTCGCCCACGCCGGCGAAGCGCGTGCCCACGTACTTGACCAGGAACGAGCCATACAGCGGGCCGTGGTCGTAGATGAAGCCGGCATCCGCCGTGGACATCGGCGCATTGGCGATCTGCCGGCGGGTCGTCTTCGAATACGCGCTGTTGATGCTGCCGTTGGCGGTCACGCTGAACCCGGAGTCGCCCAGGATGTGCGTGAGCTCGCCTTCCACGCCCTTGTAGATCACGCCGCCCTGGTTCACGAATACGCTGACCAAGGCGCCGCCGGGCCCGATCGGTTCATCGACGCTGGTGACCAGGTTGCCGAAGTCGATGTAGTAGACGTCCACGTCCGCCACGGTGGTCGGGGTCTTCCAGACCACGCCGGCCTGGTAGTTCGTGGTGGTCTGCGGCTCGACGTTGCCGGTGCCGGTTGTGCCCTGCAGGATGTTGACCTTGGGCGCCTGGAAGCCTTTGGCTACCTGCGCATACGCGGCCAGGTTCGGCGAGAACCGGTAGTTTGCCGCCACGGAGGTGAGCGTGGTGGAAAAATGGCCGCTACCGCCCACCGGCAGGAAGTTGGAGACACCGTCGAGCGTGCGGTTGAACACGATCTGCTTCACGCCCGGCACGATGCTCAGGTTCTCCAGCGGATGCCAGTCGATCTCGAGGTAGCTCTGCGTGGTGTTCGTGTGCTGGCGGGTGTCGATAATGTTGGCGTTCGGCTCGCCCTTGAGGACGCGCGGTGTCATCGTGGAAAGATCCACCGTCACCTGGTCCTGTACCTGGTAGGTGCGCTCGGCCCAGATACCTGCTTTCACGGTGCTCTGGAGCCAGCCGCTACCGACGTCTTTCTCCGCGGTGAGGAAATCGCCCACCGCGCGATACCGGCTGTTGTTGAACGCACCCGGGACACCACCACCGGGTAGGAGTGCGTTGTTCGGCACCGAGCCGATCAGGCTCACGGCCCCCGGACCGCTGTCACGCAAGCCGTAGGTGTAGAACTTGTTGTCGACGCGCCAGTCGCCGTAGTCGCCATGCAGCTGGAGGTATTCGAAATCGGCATGGCGGTCGTCGATGTTGTAGCTGGCGTAGCCCTGCGAGGTCGGATCGTCGTTCAGGCCACCGAACTCCAGGCCATAGAGGTCGGTGCGCTTCCGGGGCTGGGCGGTGAAGGTGTTCCACTTCACCTTGTTGTAGTCGGCTACCAGGGTCAGTGTCGTGTTCTCGCCGACCGGTTGGCTGACCTTGAACAGCACGTTGTCCTGGCGAAAGCCGGCGTGGTCGATCAGGCCGTCGGATTCGGTGTGGCTGTAATTGACCGATGCCTCGGTGCCGATCTTGTTCATCGCACCGGTGTTGCCGGTGCCGGCCACCTGCCACGTGGCGCCGCTGCCGTACATGGCGGACACCTGGCCGGACGGTTTGTCCGTAGTGGGTGCAGAGTACAGCGCCACGGTGCCGCCGAAGGTCGCGTTGCCGAGGTTGCTGGCCGTTCCCGGGCCACGGTCGACCACCACCTTGTCCAGGGATGGCCCCGGAAAGAACGCCGTGGTGGCGTGGCCGAAAGCGCCGGGATCGCCGAAGGGAATGCCGTCGAACGTCACGTCGTATTCGCCGTCCTGGAAACCGCGTATGGTGGCGCTCTTGCTGGACAGGCCGGCACCGTTCGGAGCGGCGTTCACCGCGGAAGGCGTGAGTTCCACCAGCGCCAGGTAGTCCGCCTTCGGTGTCGCGATCGTGTGGATGAAATTCGCGCTCAGCACCGACTGCGGTTCGATCTCGAACAGGTTGCCCTGTGAAGGCGCGAGCGCCGCGGCGCTGCCGGGTGGTGCGAGATTCGGATCGTCCACGCCTGCGGATACCGCGACACCTTGCAGGGTGGTCGTCTGTTTCGTGATGCCGGCGTCCGTGATGCCTGCCGTCGCGCCGATGGCGGTGGCGAGTGCCGCCAGGCCGAATCCAAACCGTACCGTCTGATGCATTGCGTCGAAACTCCTGCGTAAATCGGCCGCGCGGTGACCCGCAACGGTCAGCTCTGACGAGGCCGAAGGGCATGGGATGGAAGCTGTGGGGGAGGGGTGTTTAAAACAGTAATCAAAGCTATCGTGTGCACGTGACAGTGCCTTGACGTTTACATGGCGTCTGGCGCGGAAAGCCTGCGTCTTGCGTTGCAACGTGCGTGCACGCATGGAAGAACTATCATGCGAAAGCCCTCGCCTGATTCGTCAGAATTTGCGATCAATCCTTTCGAGGTGGACCCATGAAAAGCGTTACGCGTCGAAGGAAGAACGACGCGCGTCCGGCGATACCGCTGGACACCAAGCAGCAGCCGGTCCAGCAGCGTTCGTTGGAAACCTTCGAGTCGATCCTCGAGGTCACTGCGCGGCTGCTTGGAGAAGTCGGCGTGGAACGGCTTTCGACGAACCTGATCTGCGCCCAGGCGGGCATCTCGCCGCCGGCGCTGTATCGCTATTTCCCCAACAAGTACGCCATCCTCAAGGTGTTGGGCGAACGCCTGATGGCCTGCCAGAACAAGGCCTATCGCGCGTGGCTGGAAGAGGAGCAGGCACTGGAGTACGACGGCTCGCGCGAGGCCAGCATCCGTGGCCTGCGCGACATGCAGGCGGCGATCAATGCCGCCACGCTGGCCTTTCCCGGTGCCGTGTGGATCATGCGAGCGCTGCGCGCCATACCCACGTTGCGCCATATCCGTCTCGATTCGCACGACGACGTGGCGGAAACGAGCTTCAAGGGTCTTCGTGACCGCTACCCGAGCGCGGACCCGGAAGCGCTGCGCGTAGCGATGAGACTCTCCACCGAGGTGATGTATGCCGCGACGGAAATGGCGGTGGACCATCCGACGATGGACGGCCATGTCATCAACAGCGAGGTCGCCGAGATGGTCGTGCGCTACTACGACAAGTTCGTCGAGGGCGAAAAGCGCGAGGCCGAAAAGCGCTAGGCATCGGCCGGGCCGGGCGGGATGGGTAATGGCGAATTATTCACTCTTTCGCTGTTACCCTCCCGCGCGGGAACAGGGGTTACCTCACATCGGGAGTTGCAATGCGTGTGACGCGAAAGGATAGGATCCAGGTACGCGATGCCCTGCGCGGGTGCGGCCTGGCCGTGGCGCTGGCACTCTGCCATGTCGCTGCCGCGGCCCCGACCGGCCAGGACGAGGCGGCACGTAACTACGACGCGCAGGATGTGCGGCTCAATGCCGTGTACAAGAAGCTGATGCAGTCCCTGGACGAGCCGGGACGCAAGGCGCTTCGCGACGAGGAGCGTCAATGGGTGGCCGGGCGCGACCAGTCTTGCGGCGTGCCCGCGGGTAGCACGGCCAAGAACGAATGCACCACCACCCAGGCCAGCTTCCGGGCCGACGAGCTCGCAGCGCGCCTGAAAACGGCCGGCGGCTCGCGCGCGACCACGGCCCCGTCCACGACGGGCGCCGTCGCAGGCACCGCCATGGTCGGCGACTGGGGCTACCGCAGCGACTGCAACCTGGGTCATGCCGCCCAGCTCGGCGTCACCGCGTCCACCGCAAAAACGGCCGAAGGCACCTGGTCCGACGGCACCCATCAGTCCGGCAGCCAGGGTCGCTTCAAGGGTGAGTGGCGGGACGGCAAGCTGTATACGCGTTTCTGTGCCGACCCGGCCGAGCGCGGCGGCTATCCCGCGTGCCCGGCCTACGGCGATGTCGCAGCCTATGTCGTGCCCGAGGGCAAGCGGCTGGCGTGGTACCAGGCCGAGGGCCCGGCCAGCGAAGGCAACTATTCGAAATACGTCACGCTTGACCGCGTGCCGAAGGGTGGCAGGGCGCCGCTCGATACCCAGTGCAAGGACGCCCCGTAACACCGACCGTTAACCAGGAGTTGGAAGATGCCAGGATTGACCGATAACGAAGCCAGGGCGCTGTCGTATTTCGCCATTGGCGTGAGTTCGGAAGGCGGCGATGTCGCCTATAAATTGAGTTTCGCGGGGAATGTGCGCAACGACGCGCACGGCAACCCCGCGATGCACCCGATCGGCAACAGCGGCTTTTCCATCGGTACGTTGCAGACCGACCTGGGCCAGCATCCCGAAGTGGCCACGCAACTCACCGACGCCTACCAGACGTGGGCACGCACGGCGCACCCGGACTGGGCCCTGAATGCGGCGCAGCGCACCCAGACGATCGACGACCTGGGGCGCACCGGCCGCCAGATCACCGCGCAGCATGGCCGTCCGCTGGACGCGACAGTCAAGTCGCACCTGGACAGCTTCATGGCCAGCGACGCGGGCGTCGACTTCGTGCACCGGCACGACACCGCGCAGGTGGACCGCCTGATGACCAAGGCGATCGGCCCGCTCCAGCAGACGCCGCTGTACCAGCATGCGTCGGAGCAGGACCAAGCGCGGCTGATCACGATGACCGCCAAGCTCTACAACCAGAGCGAGGTGTACGGCAATCGCCTGGTCGGGCAGTTGCAGAACAACGAGCACCACAGCGTCGACGACGTCAAGCACTCGATCGACCGCTACCCGGATTACGTACGCGACGGCCGCGACCACGCGCTGGCCGGCACGGCGCTGTTCAACGACTTGCAAGCCACGGGTGCGAACCATCCGCTACGCCCGGCGTGGGACCACGTGCTCACCAACCCGACGGTCAATCCGACGCAGCTTGGTAACGACCCCACCCATCCCAACCTGCCGCACGAATACGCCGCCATCCGCGATGCGTTCACCGATCCGGCTCACTCGCGTGGCATGGTGCAGGCGCTGGGTGAGGGCGGGTCCTATGCAAATACGCAGAACAAGCGCGGGTTCGTGGCGGAAGGCCGCGACCTGGTGACATGGGATCGTTCGGGCCACGCGCAGGCGCTGGTCAACGGCCAGTGGAGCACGCTCAACAGCCGGGATATTTCCACCCACGTCAACGCCGACAAGACCCTGGACGTGAATGTGCATCGCAACGGTGCCGACGAGCGGCTGCTGCATGTCACCCATCCCGGCCATGTGCGTAGCCAGCCGGCCGCCGCGCCTGCCGCGCACGGACAGGCCGCGTCGCACGGACAGGGCGCACCACAGCACAGCCAGGCCAGCGGGGATCACATCCAGCGCGCCGGCACGCTGCGCGAACACGATCGCGCTCCACAGGTCCAGGTGTTGCAGGGTCAGCTTGCCGCTCTGGGTTACAAGGGCGCAGACGGCAAGGCCCTGCACCCGGACGGCGATTTCGGCGGCAACACCAAGCACGCGTTGCAGTCGTTCCAGCGCGATCACCGGCTGACCGAGGACGGCATTGCCGGATCGAAGACGATGGACGCCTTGCACGCTGCTACCCAGCGTCCTGTGGCCCAGAGCGCGGGCCTTGCCGATCCGTCGCACGCCGGTAACGCGATGTACAAGCAGGCGCTGGATGCCGTGCACGGGATCGATGCGCAGCAGGGGCGCACGCCGGACCAGATGAGCAACAACTTTGCCGGCTCGCTGGCGAACAAGGCCCACGAGCAGGGCCTGACCCGGATCGACCACGTCGTGCTCAGCGACGACGCCAAGCGTGCTTATGCGGTACAAGGCGAGTTGAATTCGCCGTTCAAGCGGATCGCCGAGGTGGACGTGGCCCAGTCTGTGGCCAAGCCGCTGGAGCAGAGCAGTCGCGAGTGGCAGCCGGCGTTACAGCCACAGAACCCGGCGCCGCAGCCGACCCAGGCACAGCAGCAGAGTGCGCCGACGCCGACGCCTCCGGAGCCGATGGCGCCGCATCGCTGAGGCCACTAAAAAACCGGCCGCCTTTTGGGCGGCCGGCTAGTTCTTTGGGTACGGTGGTCCGATTACCGCGCGGGGCCGCCATGCTGAAGGTTTTGCCGTTGGCTCTCGGCGTGTCCAGCATGACCGAGGCCCTCCATGTCGCTCTGTGCCAACGTGCCGCGTGGCCCCACGCGGCGCGATTATCGCTCCGGTACCCCGGTTTTCTCGATCGCAGGGTCGCTCTTCCACTTGAGCGTGGCGTCGATGAGCGCATCGTCTTCCGTGTCGATGATCTTGCCGGCTTGGCAGGTGATCTGTTTAAGCGGTTTCGTCTGGCCACCCTTGGTGACCGTCAATCCGCCTTCCTGAAGGTTGTTGGCTCCCGATACCGAGTAGACGACGTATTTGAAACCCGCGTTGGTGAACGCATACGCATATCCGCCGCTGTTGCCGCCGAACATGAGGTGGGTACGCGTGAAAGCGGCTGTTTCTCCGCTGGCAGGGTATGTCAGTTCAGGCGTGGCACCGACCCGGCCATAGCCGTAGTAGAAACGGCCTGCACCGTGGGCGACGTCCCCCGCCGCGCAGATGGAGACCGTCTTGCTTCCGCCAGCGAGCGGGCAGGAGAACACAGGCTGGTCACCTTTGGCGCACATCGTCGGTGCGGGCGTGGCGACGCCGGCGTTGGCTGCGAACGACGCCATGGCGGCGATCAGTAACAGGGTCCTGGAAAGTAACTTCATAGGTCAATCCGATTAGTGACATTTCGCCAAACTACACGCAAGCGGCGAGTCATCAGATCGTCAGCGGCTCGACCTTCGCCTTTTCCATCAGGCGCGAGGTGAAGTACTTGTCCTGGTAATAGCGGATCTTCTCGCACATCACCGGATGCGGGATGCCCTCGTAGAGGAACACTTCCTTCTCCGTACCCATCGCCTTGAGCTCCTGCGGCAGCATGAGGGCGCGCTTCTCTTCCGAATGGCTCTTGGAGATATCGCCCTTCTTGCTCTTGGTGATGTTCTCCCGGCGCACGGTGGTGTAGCCGAGCATGTCGGAGTAGTCGTTGGCATCCTGCTGCTCACGCGGCGCGTAGACGATCTGCAGCGCATGGTTGGTGATGACCGTGCGCGAGACGTCCTTGCCGTAGGTGGCATCCAGCTGGGCCATGCTCTGGATGATCGGCAGCAGGCGGATGTTGTAGCCGGCCATGTACGACACGGCGGACGCGATGATCTCCACCTTGCCGATGGAGGTGAACTCGTCCATCAGCAACAGGCACTGGTGCTTGAGCGCCGGGTTGTTCTGCGGCAGCTCCTTGGTATTGAGGTTGATGAGTTGGCTAAAGAAGAGGTTGACGATCAGTCGGCTCTCGGCCAGCTTGTTGGGCTGGATACCGATGTAGATGGTCATCTTCTTCTTGCGCACATCGGTCAGCAGGAAGTCGTCTTCGCTGGTGGCCGCGTCCAGCACCGGATTGATCCAGGCGTTCAGCGGTTCCTTGAAGGTGCCGAGGATGGATGCGAAGGTCTCGTTGGCCTGCGACAGCATGTTGGCGAACGCCGACTGCGCGTTGGCGCTGAGGAACGGTTCCTTCGACAGGCGCGTGTACAGCTCGCGCAGGTCGGTGCCGTCACCCGAGGACAGGCGGTAGATCATGCCCAGCGTGGGCTTGTTGCGCAGGATGGCCGGCAGGCCCTTGTTCTCGTCGTGCTCGTACTTCTCGCACAGGTACAGCGAGAACGCCATGAAGGCATTGCGTGCCTGGCTGACCCAGAATTTCTGGTCGTCCGAACCGTCCGGGTAGAGCATCGAGGCGATGCTCATCAGGTCCGACACGCGGAACGCCGGGTCATTTGAGACATAGCTCAACGGATTCCAGCGGTGCGTTCGTCGGTCTTCCGCGAACGGGTTGAACAGGTAGATCTCCTGTCCCTGCGACTTGCGCCAGCCGCTGGTCAGGTCGAAGTTCTCCTGCTTGATATCCAGGACCACGATGGATTCCTGGTAGTCCAATAGGTTGGGGATGACCACGCCCACGCCCTTGCCCGAGCGTGTGGGTGCCGCGAGGATCACGAACTGCTGCCCGGGCAGGCGGACCAGCTCGCCCTTGAACTTGCCGACGAGGATGCCGTTGTCCGCGGGGGAAAGCATTTTCTGCTTGCGCAGGTCGGCGGCCGTGGCGAAGCGGGCATCGCCGTGCATGGCCTGCTTCTTCTTTCGGGTGAGGAAATACAGGCTGACCAACCATGCGGCCAGGGGCACGAAGAACCCGATGCCGCCAGCGGCCTTGATCTTCCACGCATACGGCTGGACCTGCGGGAGGTCCAGGGCGCGGATGTATTCGTAATAGGTGGCGAACCTCAGCGGCACCTGGCCCAGGCCGAGAAACGACAGGGTGAGGTAGCCCGAAAGCATCTCCCCCATGACCAATGCGACGAGCAGAAGCCCGGCCGCCCAATATCCCCTGTTTTTGCTCATGCGTTGTTCGCCCTTAGACCTTTAAGTCGCAGAGGGAGCGACGCCTGCATCGCCCCTTCCTGCTATGCGTTCTGTGTACCAGGATTGTAGCGCCCTGGGCTGACGATTCAGAGACTCGGACCTGACGTGTGCTGCGTCGATGTCGGCGTGGGCGTCAGTGGTGTCAGTGGCTGAGTCGGAGCCTGTTCCTGCAGCGGCTGTGTCTGCTGCTGGACCTGAGCCTGTGTCGCCGCACGCGCCAGGTGGGCGTCGACGATCTGGGTGCTCTGTGCCAGCGGCGTGTTCAACCCCCGAACCACGTCGACCTCGGCCATCGACTTGAAGGGTGACTTGAGGTCGCCCTGCACGGCGTACATCGTGCGGGCATCGTCGCTGAGTACGACGTGGTCGATGCGGCTCATCTGGGCCAGCACTGCGGACGTGGCAAGCGAGCCGGACAACTGGCTGCTCTGCAGCGAAGGCTCACGCCCGTACTCGCGATCGATACGGCAGACGCCAGCGTCGGCCTGCGTGTACAGACCGTTGGCCTTGTGGCTGGGATCGGCGAGCGTGGCCGTCACCGACTTTTCTTGGGCCGCTTTGAGCGCTTCGAACGTCTTGGGGCCTGCGACGCCATCGTCCTTCAGGCCGTGGTCGCGCTGGAAGGCCTTCAGTGCGGCTTCGGTGTTGGCGCCAAACTTGTGATCGGTGCCGAGCGGCGTGCCGTCGGGATTCTTGTAACCCAGCTTCTGTAGCGAGGCCTGGAGTTCGCCAACGTCCTTGCTGTCGTCGTTCTTGCGGAGGACGCCTTTGTCGGCGTGACTGTCGGCCGCGTGGCTTTTACCGTTTCCTTGGCTGTGGGCCGGTTGGTCATGGCCCGTGGCTAGGGCCAGGCCCTTGCGCATGGTGGGTCCATTGGCGATTTCGATGAGGTTCTTGGCGTAGTTGGGATCGGTCGCATAGCCGGCCGCCTGCAACGCCTTGGCTTCGCCTTCGAGGTTGCCCTTGACGCCCGGATCGTTCAAGCCGTGCTTGGCGTAGGTCGGGTTTTCCTGCACGAACTTGATACGGTCCTTGATCGATTCCTCGTACGACCCGTACACCCGGAACTTGGCATCCTCCATGACCCGATGATGGTTCCGGAACTCAGGAACATGGAAGGTCTTGGACTCGCCGTGCCAGCCTGAGTCGGCCTTGATGTTGTAAAGATTGTTCGTTCCAGCCAGCGTCTTCTGGCCCCAGCCTGTTTCTGCGGCAGCCTGCGCTAGAAGCAGTTTCTCCGAGACACCAGTTTCCTGTGCGACCTTGTGCACGGCGGGGTAGATATCGACGATGAACTGTTGCTGCGGCGTCGTCATGGTTAAGGTCCTTGTCCTTACTTCGACGGATGGGCGGGAAGGGTGGCGGTAAACGGCATCCGCTTGTTTGGATCAGCCATCAGGAAATACTGTCCCGAGACCTTGATCTGGCCATGGTCTTCGTGAAAGCCCTCCTTGCCCTTGTCGACCCACGATGAATAGGCCGCGTCGACACCCGGCACGTCAGCGTACCGGTCGCTCACGATCTTCCCGTCAGCTGGAGATAGCTCGACCACGTTAAGTAGAGTCTGCGACAGCGACGTGGCCTGGTTGGTGTCGCTCTGCACCAGTACGAACAGCGATCCACCCATGGCGAAGCAGTGGGTAGCCCGATTCTGATAATAGTCGGGCGATACCGGGATAGCGGTGACCCAGCGTAGCTGCTGTGTCCGTGCATCCTTGAAATAGACAAAGGCACGACCGTTCATGCCTTCCTTCGTGACATTTCCCGCGACGCATTCGCCGCCTTCGACGGAAGTGGAGCCGTAAGCGCTGAAAGCCTTCGGTACTTTTGTGGAAGTGGCCGTCGTGGTGGGAACCTTGGCAGCATCGGCTGCGATGACGGTACTCGGAAGGACGACCAGCTGCGCTGTCAGCAGGCCCACCAACCATCGTGTGTTCAAGTAGGCGGACTTCGAACGGTCAGTCGTCACGTTTATCTCCTGTTTGACGGTCACGCTTGTCTGCGCGGTGGTAACGGCTTTCATCCGCGCTTACAGCCCTGGACCGGGTGCGTTGTGATCGCGGGTGGGCGGCTGCTGCTGAGCCTGTGCTTGCGCCTGCGCCGCCTGCGCCTGCGAGGCCTGCTGCGCCGCACGGTTCCATGCCTCGCTGCTTTGCGCCACGCTCGTATTCACGGCCTGCTCGGTGGGGACCTCGGTAACCCGCTTCAAGGGGGATTCGGGCGTACCCTGCACGCCGTAGATGCGCTGCGCATCGTCGCTCAGCACCGCGCTGTCGATGCGCTGCAGGCCGTCCTGGCGTGCCTTGACCACCAGGCTACCGGCGACGTTGTCACTGACCACGTCCGGCTGGCGGCCCTGCGCCTTGTCCATGGCATGCACGGCCTTTTGTGCCTGCTGGAACATCGGGTGGTCGGGGTGGGCGGCGTGGTCCAGGGGAACGGTCGGTTTGTCATGGCTGAACCACGCGCCTGGGTGCGTCACGGTGTTCCACGCGGCATGGGCTTTTTCCTCGGCGGCGTGGAAGCCGTCCGCGATATCACGGCCCACGTGCTGCACGCCTTCCTTGAGGTGGTCGAAGCCTTCCCTGGCCTGCTGCGTTACATGCTCGACGCCGTGCTCGACGGCAAGTACCCCGGCACCCACGGCCTCGCCCACGCGGTGCTCGATGTTGTCTTTCAGCTCACCGATCGCCTTGGGAATCTCCCAGCTGGCGGACAGGCCCAGGCGAATGTCGCGAACATCGTTGCGGTAGCGATCCACCATGTTCTCGTGCGCCGTGTACCGCGCCTGGTTTTCCGGATCGATGATGGAGTGACCCAGCAGCTTGCTGTTGGGCACGAAGTTGTCGATGGCGTGGGCGCTGAAGTCCGTGGCTTTGATGGGGTTGCGCGGAGTGAGGATGCTGCCGTCGTCCTTGTAGCCGGCGCGGGATAGCGTGTCGATGTCCTGCTGTGCCGCGTAGATGCGCACTTCGCCGAAATGCGGGCTGGCCGCACTGACCAGATCACCGGCGCGTACGTGGTCGATGACCTGCGTACCCCCTTCGGGTACGTTACCCCGCAGGCTGGCGGCGCCATAGGCGTTGAAGGTCTCGCCGTGCAGGCCGAACTTCGACGCGTTGAGCTCCGCCAGCGTACCGCCCAGCGAATGGCCAGTCACCGTCACCTGCAGGGGGCGATGGTGCAAATCGGCATCGAGTTTGGCGCGCTCGAGCACGCGCTGGGTGAAGGCCTCCGAATCGGCCTGCTGGAGGTTGATCCCGGCCAGCACCATGCCGGCATCCACGCCACCGTCCTGCACCGGTTCGCGCTTGAACTCGGTGCCGCGATACGCGATGACGACCTCGCCCGTATCCATGCGGCGGTAGGCCGTGGCCTGGAAGCCGGTGACCGGGTTGTTGGCCACGTCGATCGCTTCGTAATTGACGCCGCCCAGTTCCTTGGGTTTGTTGAGTACGGGATCCTGGTAGGCATCCTGCGAAAGCAGCGCGTAGTCGGTCGATGAGAGGCTCACGGATGCTTCTCCTCGGCATGCAGCGTCACGGAGAACGTGGCGTTGGCTTCATCCTGGTACTGCGCGCGATTCGCCTCACCCACGTCGACACGATCCATCTGCGTCGTCGCATAGGACCGGTTGGAGTAGTAGCGCGTGGCGGCCTTGCCTTTGAGCAGGTCGTCATGGAACAGCGGCGCGCTGAAGTCGACCTGCTTCACCCAGAGGTTGGCACTCGTGGCGACCACCGACCAATGGCAGACGCCCTTGCCGAAATAATCCTCGTCTTGCAGGAGGTCGGCGAAGATCTCGCCCTTGTAGACGTTGTCACCAGCCGGCGTGAGCTTGATCGGCACCCGCTTCTCCGGCGGCACCGTGGCACCCGTGACCGGCGTTAGCGGTACGCAGGCTTCGTTAGCCACGCGGTAGTCCACCACGCCCTCGATACGATCGAACGGACCCGGCGCACCCTCGACCTTGACGGTGATCTCGTAACGCATCCGGGGATGGGGATTGAGCTTAATGTCGGGCTGGGTCATGGATGCACCGTAGGCAGGGGAGTGGATGGCGAACAGGGTGGCAACGGTTAGAGCGAGTCTTCGCTTCATGGCTGGCTCGTGCTCCTATCGGCTCATCGACGGGCCGGAATGGGTGGGCGGGGTTTCGGTGGTAACCGCGTGCTGTGCTGTCTGGCTGGCAACGACGGACGAGACGGCCTGGGTCGCTTCGAGCTCACGCCATGCGCTGCTGCTGCGTTCGATGGACGTGGCGATACCGATCTCCGTGGGCACCTGCGCCGTCTTCCGGAAAGGTGAGTACATGTCGCCCTCCACGGCATAGGCACGACTGAAGTCGTTGCTCATCGTGACCTGATCGACACGGGCGAGACCTTGCTTTCGGGCCTCGACGGCCAGGGCCGCAGCGAGGTTCTCGCTCATGTGGTCGGGCTTGCGGCCGGTATCGGCGTCGATGGCGTGGACGCCGCGTAGCGCTTGTCTGTACAGCGGGTTGTCGGGGTGCGTGGGCTCGTCGAGCCGGGGAGGGTGCAGCAGGCGCTCCAGTTCGGCGGAGTGCGTGGGTGACCCCCAGACGCCGCTGGCGACGGACTCGTGGACGAGGCCGAGCGTGCGTGCGCCGGTGATGGCGGTGGTGCGTGCGTGGTCTGCGCCGACTTCCATCGCATGCCCCGCAGCCACGGCACCGCGTCCTGCGGCCTCCACGACGGGCTTGCTGCGCTCCACGAGTTCGTTCCAGTCGTGCTCTAGTCGGTCGACGTAGAGCTGGCCGGCACGGATGGCCAGGGCCGGTGCCACGACAGACGGCGCGGTCGCGACCTGCGTGGCGATCTCGCGCGACGTGAGCACGTCGGATCGATAGCGATCGACCAGGGTGCTGTTTGCGCGGTAGCGTGCTTCAGCTTCAGGACCGAGTAGCGGTGTCTCGTCGCCTTTGGGAATGAAGTTGGACATGGAGTGCGAGCTTGGGCTGACGGCGGATAACGTCGCACCCAGGCCGGTGTGCGGCCTGTCGTAGCCGGCATGCTTCAGTGTCGTGATGTCGTCGGCGGTTGCGTAGATTTTCACCTCGCCGAAGTGTCGATTGGCGGCACTTACCGGGTCGCCCGCACGTACGTGGTTGATGGCCTGGTCGCCGCCCTCTGGTGTGCCGCGTATCAGGCCGGCTGCGCCGTAGGCGTTGAAGGTTTCGCCTTTGAGGCCGAACTTCGCGGCGTTGACTTCGGCGAGGCCGCCGCCGAGGGAGTGGCCGGTGACGGTGATGTCGGGCGAGGTGCCGCTCAACTCAGCCCGTGTCTGGACGTGCTTCAGCACGCTCCGTGTGAACATCTCCGATTCGATCTGCTGCAGATTGAGTCGAGCACCTGCCATGGTCAGATCAACTATCCCGTCCGATACGTCATCGGTGCCTCGATACGCAATGATGGTTCTGCCGCTGGCGACTTCGCGATAGGCGGCAGCATAAAAGCCTGTTAGCCCGTCCATGGCGATCTGGTCGATTTGATAGTCGCGCCCGCTCAGTCGTACGCTGTCCCCTTCGACCGACATCGTATAGCTGTCCATAGCGATGGCAGCATATTCGCTTGTCTTCTCGGTCACTGGCTAGCCTCCCGTGCCGACAATGTCACTGAGAACGTCTTCGACGGGTCGGCGTAGGCATTGCGATTCTCGTTGCCGGTTATGGCAAGACGCGTCCCACTTTCGTTGTAGGCGTCATAGGAGAAGTAGCGAGTAATCCCACCTTTTTCAAAGAATATCGGCATAAAGAGCGGCGTGTCGAACTCCATCTTGCCGTGGCGTGCCCGAATGCTTACCGCCACGAGTGACCACCGGCAAATGCCGTGCGCGTAATAGTCCTGGTCCTTCATTCGGTCGACGTATACCTCGCCTTGGTATTCGCCGTCTCCCGCTTGTTGAAGCTCTATTCTTACTCGCTTTCGAGGAACGATTCTTGCGCCCGATATCGGTTGTTCGGGGGCGCAGTCGTTATTAGTGACCTGGTACTGCGCGTCGGCCTCGATCGTGTCGAACGCTCCTGGCGCATCGGCGATGCTCGCCGTAATCGTGTAGCGCATCGTCGGATGCGGATTCAGTTCGATCCTTGGGTCTTCCATGTTTCCACCACATGCAGTCAGTAAGAGAAACAGGCCGGGGACGGCGACCTGCACGATTCTCCGGGCAACCGTTATACGAGTTGCCCGGAGAAGTGCGCTAGGGACGAATCGCGCAAAACGAATGAAGCGATGACCGATCATTAGAGGGAGCTTTAGCCTCCGTTATCTTCGGGCTTCAGGCCCATGGAGTATTCATCGATCTCCTTGCCATCGACCCACCCCGTGGCGCAATCGCCCGTGTAGTGACCGTCCGGCTTGAGCGTGCACGCGGTGCCGCTGGCAGGGCGAATCCATTCGACCTTTGCGTCGGCACCCTTGCACATTTCGTTGCCCTTGCAGAGCTTCACGGTGCGGGTTGGGATCGCCTTGACGAGGGCGCGGACCAGCACGCCGTCCTTGCGTTGCGTGGCCTGGATACAGACCAGCTGGTTTGCGCCCACGTGGGCGACGGGCTTGGCGGCGGCCGCCTTGAAGTTGTCCCCGAGCGTTGCGCCTTTATCGGCTCCGATGACACCGAACGACATATTCGATATGCAGTCGTCGCCGGCATCGACCGCTACGCTATCGATGGTGCAGGCGGTATTGCCATGCTTATCGCCGGTGCAGGTCACGGCGGACCCGGGTGACGATGCCTGAAGCAGTGCCTGCAAGGCGCGGGCATCGCCGGGCGCGGCAGACGCTGTTGCGGTAGTCAGGAGAAAGGTCGCTGCCAGCATCCGTCCAGAGGTCTTCATGATCACAGCCCCGCCGGCGACGTGGGTTGCTGCTGCGCCTGCTGTTGCGTCGGCTGGCTCCGGGCCTGCTCGGCGACATGCTGCTGCACGGCCTCGCTGCTCTTTTCCAGCGGTGTGGCCATGCCTTGCATCGTGTTGACCTCGGCAATCTGTTTGAAAGGTGAATTGAGGTCGCCTTGGACGGCGTAGGTGCGGGTGGCGTCCGGGCTGAGCATGACGTGGTCGATGCTCTTGAAGCCGCCCTTGACGGCGTCGGCCGTCACCGATCCGGCCAGCTGGTGACTCTGGATGTCCGGCGTGCGACCGTACTCGGCATCGATGCGGAACACGCCGTCCTGGGCTTGGCGGAACATCGCGTGGTACGGGTTGGCCGGTGAATCCAGGCGAGGGCCGGTGTGCGCCTGCTTGTCGAGCGCTTCCATCGTCTTCGTGCCAACGACGCCATCCGGGTCCAGTCGATGATCGCGCTGGAAGCGCTCGACGGCGGCCTTGGTGTGGTCTCCGAAGCGGCCATCGGGGTTCAGGGCATGGCCGTTGTCGTCCCTGTAGCCAAGGCGGATCAACGATTCCTGGAGCGCGGTGACCTTCGCGCCTTCGTCACCCTTGCGAAGGGTATCGGGATGTGCCGCCGTCGGTTTCGCTTCGACGTGCTTCGGCTCGGCCTTCGTATGCGCGGTGGTATCCGCGTGTTGCCCGGTCGGCGTCGTGGCGTGACCATGGACCGGCTCGTGCGTGCGGAACTCGGGCTTCGCGCGCAGGGCGCCCACGATTTCCATGTTCTTGGTGAAATACGACCGGGCGTCCATCGTGACCGCTGCCGGGCCTGTGGACGTCTGCGAGCCTATGAACTCGATATTTCCGTGCGCGTCGTAGCCCTTGAAGATGGCGACATGCTGGTTCGACCCCGTCTTGCTCTTCAGCATGAGGATGTCGCCCGGTTGGAGATCACCGGGATGCTTTGATGCATCCGCCTTCGAAATGACATCGAAGTGCTTCTGCGCATAATCGGTCGTCTTATTGCCGTTATAGAGCGCATGTGTGCTGAACGGCTGGTCGCCGACGTCGTAGCCCGCGTTCTTCATCCCGCGCCAGACGAAGGACGAACAGTCGACGCCACGGTAGCCGTCACCATCCAGGTCCTGCTCGGTGCGGCTCCGGTCGGTCATGCCATGTGCCGAGTTGGTCTTGTTTTGCGAGTCGGGGCGGCCGTATTCGAACTTCATCCCGGAGTGGAAGAAGTGCTCGTCGGCGGCATCGAGGATGTCTTTGCTCATGGCGTTATTCCCTGGGCGTCATCGCGGGGGCGGGTGAAGGCGTTGCGGCCTCCTGTACCGGCTGCCGGGTATGCTCGGTAGCGGCGGGTGTCTGGGACAGCTTCGCGATGTCCGCGCTGCTTTGTTCGATCGGGGTGTTGACGGCCTTTGCGGTGTCGACTTCCGCCATGCGTTTGAGCGGTGAATTGAGCTCGCCCTGTACGGCATAGGCGCGGCTACCATCGTCGCTGAGCACGACGTGATCGATCTTCGTCAAGCCCTGGCGCTTCGCTTCGACGGCTGCCGCACCAGCAAGCTGGTCGCTCTGCACATCGGACGTGCGTTTGTATTGGGCATCCAGTGCATGGACGGCCGTGCGGGATTGTTCGAAGAGGGCATAGTCAGGATGCGCTGGATTATCGAGGCGGCTGGCCGCAGCGGTACGCTGAACCGCGTCTTGATGCTTGGCCTGCGCGATGGCTTCCATGGTCTTCGGTCCGGCAACGCCATCGGCCGCGAGGTGGTGATCGCGTTGAAAGGCTTCCAATGCGGCGCGTGTACCGGGACCGAAGACGCCATCCGTATGCAGTTCGCCGTGCGGTCCATCTGTATAGCCCAGACGCGCCAAGCTGCCTTGCAGGAGACGGACATCCTCGCCTTTTGCGCCCTGGGTGAGCGTGGTCAACGGGGCAGGGGCGTCCGCCGGATGCGACGGTTGCGGGCGTCCGACGTTACCTTCGGCAAGACGATGCATGACCTCCGGATTCAGGCGGCGCTGCCAGTCTTCGAAGCGGTTCTCGCGATCTTCCAGTCCGTTGTATTTACCGTTGACGGCTTTGGTCGCCGCGCGCACGTCTTCCTTCGCGTTGTCGGGAACGCGGTTCTCCCAGTACCAGACGGCGATCTTCGACGCATTCTGGGGATCGGCGGCGAGTTCGGGACGCTTGACCAGATCCAGGTCGAGCGCCTCGCCCGCTGCGCGGTAATTCGCCTTGCCGGTGAGCTGGATGTAGCCGCGCCCGTGGTACTTCCAGCCGTCGCCCGGCTCGTCGTTGCCGTTGCGGCCGCCGTACATCAGCTCGGCCAACGTCTCGGGCTTGCCCATCAACGCCTGCTTGCGTGCGGCGTCCAGGGCCTCCGGACCTTCGCGCCAGGCCGACTGCACCGGGATCTGCGAGATATTGCGCGTGTAGCGAAAGCTTTCTTCGAGCCGGTTCAGCCCGTTCGATTCATGAGTGACCTGGGCCATGAAGTTGGCCAGCTCCCTCGGTCGCGTGATGCCCGCCGCAGTCGCGTCGTTCAGCACCTGGGTTTCACGATCAATCGCCATGTGGAGCTCCTGGTTGACTCGCGTGCCTTGATGCGTCCTTAAGCCTGTCTGATCCGCTGTCCTTGGCGGAGGCCGTTGTCGAATGCGTTATAGGGGGCTGGACTCAGCGCATGGGCGAGTCGGGGTCGCGGACGCGAAGCGCGGCAAGGGCTGCCTGCCAAGGGCAGAGGCGCCGGCTTGGATGGGTGCGCACGAGGAACAGCTGCCGGAGCATGCCGGCGGGAAACGATCAATCGTCACGTGTAACTCCTGGTTGATGTCCGGTCGGCTTTGCCTCCTGCTGGCCCTACCCACCGTCCTGGCGGGGTACTTCGTCGTCTGACTTCAGGGTAGTGTCGGTTCCGGCAGGTGACTGGGGTCGAAATCACTGAAAAGCACCGTGCCCAGCTCCCGACTCGTCAGGTCGAGGTGTTTCTCCTTGCCGGTGTCCGTGTCGGTTACCTTTCGCGTCACGCCTGAGGTGATCCAGTTCTTTTTATCACTGACGTAGATAAAGGTGTACTCGTCTGTCCAGCGTTCGCGGCTACCGCCACCGACGACGATGGTGAACTGGCCCTTGCCGATTCTTGAATAGGCATACGGGTCGCCAGAAACGCCGCCGCAAAGGGCGCAAGGGATGATGTGGGCGTTTGCGGCTGCCTTGTTCAGCTGACCCGCGTCGTCGCGCACCAGCAGCACGACGTTGCGGTTCGGGCCCTGGCCCAGTTTCTCATCACCTTTTGCGGGCGGATCGAGCACCAGGAGCACGTCGGCGTGGCCGGCGCCCGTCAGGTCGCCCTTGACCGACTCAAGCACCTTGGCGCCATCGGTGGCGAACGCGGTGAGGTCGTCCATGGCGTGTCCTTTGGCCGTTTTTGCGGCAGTCGGGGCGGGGGCAGGGCGGGCGTAGGGGTTGTGGGTTTGGGCGTTGGAGGCCGACGCTACGCCAAGGCAAACAAAGATAAGAGCCTGAACCGAGCAATGAACGATCTTCATCTTGCCGCTCCTTCCCGGTTTTTGACCAGTCGCCTCATCAAGGGCTGGCATCGGCAGGATCGCGAGCGACCGCGCGCATAGCCGGCTTTGGCTGATTCGCTGTCGCGTTAGGATCTGTAGGGTTGTACACACTCGATGAGCCGCCCGTACCGTTCAATGTTTCACCCGGCGCAGATTTGTCGACTGCTCCATTCGGAAAAGCCTGCCTACAAACACGCGAATACAATCTGGCTGACCAAGGCTTAAAGCATTTTCTGTCGGTGACTCGATACTGGCCTGACTCTTTATGCGTCGGCGTCCAGCAATCTTCAGGTACACCGTAAGTGCAAAACAGGAATGGGTTGTTGCCGTAGTACGGGATGAACTCGTTGGCGACGGCGCCGGAACTGAGGCCAAGCAGGACAGCCGCTAGCAAGATTTTATTCATCTGCTTTCCTTGATCAATATATTCTTAATTTAAAATTAACTATAACTTTTTATTCGGCCAACTTGAGTGCTGCACGTCTTTCGGGTTGATACTAAACGGGCTCTAGCATGTCAGCTCGAAAGCATACTGCTGATGTCGCTTAACACGGACTCCGAAAGATGATTGCCCGGACTCAGCGAGTCATATGAAATGAGCCATCCGGTTAGCTATATCCCTCCGGACAACGCACTCCAACGTTAGTCCGGACCAGGACAGCAAGTCTTACGGCATCTCACTATTACGGGTGGACAAAAGTAGACTTGCTGCACGAAGAGTAAAAAATGTGGCAGTTAGGATATCCAGCTTTACTGCAGGTATCCAAAGCATTTCTCTTTGCTACATTTGAATCGGCATTACTATTAATCGCATATCCGGTATCGCTTCCAGCCAATGCAACACAGGCGTTTTGATAATATGCCTCCAGCTTACAAGTCGCGCCAGCCTTCTCTTTGCAATCCAAAAGGGCTGCTTGTTCCGCATCCCGCCTCTTGCCGAGACCTGTCGCAACTCCAATAACCCCTTTCGGCACGTAAGTCGCTAAAGCACCCCAGCTCTCCGTCCAATATCCAGAATTAGCTGTAGCTGTGCTGTTTTGCTCAGCACCAGGAATGGGTACGCAAGTTCTCCATCCATTGCCTTCCTGGGGATATTCTCCAGGCGGACACCCACCTTCAGCTCGCGCTGCTGACGTCGAGATTGTGGTAATCATTAAAAAGGCAAATAGAAGTAACGTCTTTGTCATGTGGTTCTTCCGTCTTTGACTTCATCTCGTTGAGCTACCGTATTCTGGCCGGAAATCCTTCCGCCAAATTGGCCTTGAGCAACTTGAGCATTTTGGTTTGCATGCGTGACAGTGGCATGTTGCGCCGGAATCATTCCAATAGGCTGTCCCTGTGGACCAGGCCTCGCGCCTTGAAACACTGAATAGGTAAGCGCACTCCCCAGTGTTCCCTGGAAAAACATCGCAGCCATTGGCGGCACGGAAATGATCAGCATGCTCAAAAGCAGCCCAATACCACCCTGCTGAATGGCCGTGCTGCTGAGGCCCTCGGCGGTGGTATGCAAAAGATTGTTCACAATCTTGGCTCCCCACATGGCACCACTTATCCTGAGGGTCAATTCTAGAACCATGCTGGCAACCGCGCTAAGCAACGCCATCGAAAAGATGGTTCCAATGCCGTACATCAGCCAACGACGGAATAGGTCCTTTGTTTGGTCGAATATGAGACACAGGATAAACAGTGGCCCAAGTCCAATGAACAGAGCCATAGCAAACTGATAAAGCAGGAGCATGGCGCCAGCAGCCATGGGGGGACTAGCGGTGCCGATTGTGGCCAGAAGTGAAGTACGTTCTTTTTTGCCGATCATCTCCTGATCGGTGTCGAGTACTTTCACCGAATCGATAGATGCCAGGGCTAGCTGGGTATACGCCAAGTTCTGGTCGATCGCGCTGGACGTCGTCTCGTCCTTGTTGCCGGTAAAGAGGTAGTGAACTTCCTGGTCCATCTGTTTGGTAAGGAAGTCGTTCAGATCCGTGCTCGTCACCGCCATCGTGGTCGCCGCCGCTACGATGACCACGATTCGGCCCATATTGATGACCACTTCCATGAGCGGTTCGCGCGAGCGCCCCGTCATGATGCGGAAACCCTGTATGAGTATCCAGAGAGTGACGAGCGTCAAAGCGATCGCCGCTGCCCAGGTCATCATGCGACCCATGAGCTCCATTCCAAAGGTATTTATCTTCTTCTGCAAGTAGTTGTAGACAAGCTGGAAGTAGACGTAGCTGGCGATATCTGACATGAGTCACTCATTCCGTGTCATGCAATATGAATGCGATGACCTTCGTGGACGGCGGTCCGCTCTCGCGGAACAAAAAACAGTTAATTGATGGAAAAAGCAGCTTTTAAAGCGGCCATATTCACTAGATTGCCGATGATGTTGGAGCCAGAACCGTCAATAGCCTGACGGGAAAGCACCTGCTGCCTATGTCCGAGCATTTCGAGCTGAGCATCCAGTTCCTGCATATGAGACTGCCAAGCCTCGCGTGCTTGAACCATGTCGGCTGAGTACTTACCGGTGTCGGCTGAGTACGACGCCAGCTTGCCAGGAGATTGAAGTACTTCCGTGAGGCGGAGATTGGCAAGCTGTTGCAAGGCGGACGCCTGAGCTCCGATCCTTTGGAGATATAGGCGGGTCGCTTCGTACTTTTGGTTCCGCGTCATTTGCATGAGTACGCACACGTCACGCTGCTGCGTGGTCACGTCGCCGCCCGTCAACTGACTCGACGCGAAGTTTGCGAGGGCGGTCGTTATGTCGCCGCTGAAAGCAGACGCGCCCGGACACTCTACGGCAACGCCGTAATCGGCGGGCAACTTCGGAAACTGTTGTTGTATCTGAAAAAGCGAGAACTGCATGCTTTGAATCTTTACAAGCTGTTCCTGCCAAAACGAAACAGTAGCCGCGTAATGCTGGGCGGTTTCGGTCCACCTGGCCAGGTCCTTTCCGTACTCGATAAGAGAGTTGCTGATCTGCAAAGGATCTTCCACGATCCACTGCGCTCGTGTCGGTGGGGTATAGCTCCCCGCGGCCAACGTCAACGCAGCTGCCAGCGCAATCTTGGATGCGCGACGCAGAAGAGGATGTTTCTCGGAAGTCTTGGTTTCCATGTGCATCTCCGGAAGCATGGTCATCGTGTCAGGCCGCGCGTTGCGATTTGTTGGAAGGGCTCGGGCGCGAGGGACCTTTCCCACTGCCTTTACGATTTTCGTAGAACGTTTCAAGCCATTGTTCGGGGCGAAGTTCATCGGTATGGACGCCTTCCGCTTCTGCACGTACCTGCAGGACTTCGTGCATGATCTCGATGTTGTCCGTGGATGCCGATATGACAGCTAGTGCGTCGTCCATGCCTCGCAAGTTCAGCTGGCACACCGCCGAGGCGTGACCCTGTTTCACAAGGAAGCAGCGTGAGCGCTCGTCCAAGCTCACCACGACCTGATATTCAGCGTCTGTAAGTTTGAGGCCATCAACGTAGTCTTCTCGGCTCGCATTCGGGTTTGGCAGAAGAATCATCGTGGCAGTCTGCTCGATCAAGGCCGAAGCGATGTCGCTTGCAAGCGCGTCTTCCGGGCTCTGCGTGGCGAAAATACCCATGCCGTTCTGCTTACGGATGGTCTTCTGCTTGTTCTTCGCGAACTCCTTCAATCCGCCCTTGCCGTCGAGGATTTTCCAGAACTCGTCCATGACATAGATAAGGCGTCGGCCGTCGATCAGTTCTTCCAAGCGGTGCAGAAGGTAGTTGATCACCGGTACACGCACTTCGGGATTGTCGATGATGTCGGTATAGTCGAAGCCGATAATGTTCGCTTTGGACAGGTTCACCGTATCGCGTGGATTGTCGAAGACCCAGCCAAGCGCGTTCCCTGACGTCCACTTACGCATGCGTATGAAGATACCGTCGTCGCCCAGGTTGGGCAGGCTCTTCTGAAAGTTGGTCATGCTGCGTAGATGCATCGGCGTATCGAGCATGCTCTCGACCGCGCGGAAGATATCTTCTTCCTCACGGGAGCTGTAGATGCTCTTGCCGGCCAGAACCTTGATCAGGTTTCCGAGAAACTGGACATTCTCTTCCGTTCGTTCGCACTGAAACGGGTTGAAGCCGGTCGGCTTGCCGTTTTCGAGCGCGAGGTAGTTTCCACCACAGGCGCGCACAAAGATCTCGGCACCGCGGTCCTTGTCGAAAAAGAAGATGGTAGGCGATGGATCCAGCTTCTGGACCTGGCTAAGCAAGAAGTTGATGAGAGCGGTCTTGCCGGTACCCGACTTGCCGATCACCATGGTGTTGGCAATGGCTTTCTCGCCCAGCGAATTCTCAGCCGGATGCGTCGCGTGGAAGTTGAAGTAGTACGGCTGCCCGTTGGTCGTCTGCAGTGTAGTGACGCAATCACCCCAGGGATTCTGGTCCTTCTTGCCCGTAGCGAAGTTGTGCAGGGGAGACAAACCAAGGAAGTTCAGCGAGCTGACGTTAGCCAGTCGCGTGCGGTACTTCCAGTTGCCGGGAAACTGGGCATAAAAAGCGGAGGTTACGGCAAGGTCTTCCTTGACCGTCACAAAGCCGGCGTTGGACAACTCCGCACGAGTGGACGCGATCTGCTGCGATAGCGCTTCCTGGCTGGGCGCATAGACCGCGATTGTAAAATGATACTCGCCGAGCACGAAGTTACCGGATGCGAGCTGATCCATTGCGTGGTCCAGCTCGATGATCTGGCTCACAGCTTTGTCACCCGAAGACACCATCATGCCTTTGGTGCGGTCCAGCGCCTTGAGCGCGTCCTGGCGGCCCATGGGCGTGAAAGAGTGGGTGACGACGTATTCGAAGTCGAGGAACTTGAGTCCGTTGAGAATCCCGGGATACGTGGAATCAACGTACTCTTTAAGATTCAGGATGGCACCGAAGTGATTCACGCCGTTGGGTGTGGTTAGTACGAAGTCACCGGTCTTGGCCGAGAATCGCTGGCGGCTCACAGGAAGAAAGTCGTAAACCGGCGCATTCAAAACCGGAACAGGCTCGTCGATCCGATTGAGGATGAAGCCAAAGAGCTCGAGGACTTCCGAGAACACCACACCGTTCGACGCTTCGTACATGCCGAGACGGACGGGCGCGTAATCTTTCAGGACAGCTTCGACGTTGCCGGCGAGTTCCAGCACCTGCGCAATTGCCTGCGCCTGCTCCGATTCCAGTCGGCTGACGTCTGAGTGCTTCTCAGCGAAAGCCTTGCCCCGCACTACAGGGCGATACATCATGGTCAAATAGAGCTCGTTCTGCATGAGCTTCTGACTGGACAGCGCTTCGTAGTAGGCGTCCGAAAGCGTCTGGTTGAACTCCTGGCTGAACTTCGACTTGTTCCGTATGGCGCGACGCCGACGGATATCGTGTACCCAAAAGGCGACATTGGTGTAATCGGGTGCGCGCAGCGTCTGCAGCATCCGGTTGAAGGTGTTGTGCCTGTGCTCCAGTTCCCATTCTTCGCGGCCTACGAAGGGAAGGCCGCCCAGGCGCCAGGACAACAGGTAATCGCCTCCCGTTGTCTTCACCACAGATGGTGAGACATGAGCGGACAACGTAATGTGGGCGGAGATAGGAGCGTCTGGAGTGAACATGGTCATCGGTACCGGTTGAACGGGAAGGCCCTGGCACAAACGTGCCAGGGCGGCTGTCCTTACTTACGCTTTTTTTCCTTGGAGGCGTCGCGGTAGTTGTTAGGCGTGAACACCCACATCCCGTCATGCTCTGGCACATTCCTCACCAGCGTCTTGAATCTCAGGCGAAGCCCGAGTAGCCGGAAGATCATTTCGTCACGACGGGCCATCTGGCGCATCACGAGAACTGATACAGGAATGAGCAGCAAATACCAGAAGTTGAAGTACATCGCCATCAACAGCCCGGTGCCCGCACCCATGAAAAATGGGATATAAGGCACGCCCATGAACATGGGCGGCCGGGTACATCCACGAAATAGCGCGTTCTTATGCATGGAACTGGATGAGGTGCATCGCCGTGTTCACGGCGTCGATCAGGAAGCTGGTGCCGCCGCTGCTCTGCGTGCAAGCCGTGGCGCCGTTGCCGCTACCGTTACCGCCGACGACCATCTTGGCCACCTGTGCTGCCGCGCCGATCAGCACGCCGCCGATCAGGGCCGGTGCAACGTCGGCAATGCGCTTATGCGCAAAGGCGATCTGGTAGCCAGAAAAGATCACGGCGATGGTCACGACGACGATGGAAGCGGCGTTGAGCAGCGAGTTGATGTTCTGGAAGAAGCCGCACACCTTGGTGCCCGTGTCGCCTATCTGTGCGAAGGCGAGGCTCGGGATCATGAGGGCTGCCATGAGGGCTGCAGTGCCGACGAAGTTCATCACCGGGTTTTTGGACTTGGCAAACATGTTGGACAGGGAGGGCAGGGCCATCTCGTGGTTCCTTTCTACAGTTCTGACGTTAACGGCGGATAGCCGCCGGGCGAGGGACGGATTTGCGGTGCTCATCCGGTTTCCAGGGGTGCCTACGACGTATGTCGTCGAGGCGGGGGTGGCCCGAAGGCCTGCGTAGCAGGGCAGGTACTCCACTACACAAATGCTCGATTGATGATCAGAAAACGAATGCGCCATCGCTCCCCCCATTTCGTAGATCGGCAGGGTCTTGACGCGGCCCTGGCTGTGCAGCGGATGTTGCACTGCCCTGAGTGGGCGTGGCGTCATGAGGCCCATGGACCTGTGGGACGAAAATGCCCGAATCGGCGCCCGCCTGATTACCGGGGGGCGCCTCTTGAGGGCCGCTGCCGGTTGCGTTGGCCGAGATGCCGATCTGCGACATGACGGCGGCCGTGGACGCGTCGGTACGAATGCGCCCGGGCGTATTGGTCAGGTCGACCTGCGGCAGCCGAGGGCCGACCTGCGACATAGCCGCGGAAGTGGCCGGGTCGCTGGGAATGCGGCCGGATTGCTCTTGTGACATACCCGACTGGGCGGGGTTCGTGACGGCGACGACGCCGGCAGGCAACGTCGGCAACTGGGCCTGCGCGAGCATCTGTTGCGGAGATGCACCACCCGTACCTGTAGCGGATGCAACTGCCGGCCCGATCAGGGACGCCGCTGCGGCGTCGACGACACGCCGCATGGCCACGCGATAAGCGGAACTATCCGTGGTGATGCCGGTGACATCCTTGCCCACACTGACGACCCTGACGGGCGTCTTCGTTGCCTGAAGCGGAATCGCCTGTACCCCGGCGATAGTGCCGCTCCTCGCCATGGAGTCGAATATGCGCTGGACGTAGCCATCCTGATAACCCGTCGTGAAATTTCCCGAGTAGTAGCAGCTGAAAGCCTTGCCCCAATCCTTGCCTGCGCTCGCGTAGCACTGGGCCAGGATCTGCGAACCCGCGGTCAGGTTAGGGCAGTATTCGAAGGCCTTTTCGTAGCTGTCCAGCCCGTACTTGCCGAGGTTCGCGCGATTTACCTGTGCCACGCCGAGCGAATAGTTGTAGCCGCTCTTTTCCAGCATGCGCACGGTTGCCACCGCTTCCGGGAGGTTTTGCGGCTGACGCACGAGCTGTCCACCCACGACGCCGATAGCGTACGGGTTGCGACTGGACTCCACGTTGACGACGTGCTGCATCACCTCAGCCGGTACGGCAAGGTTTTGACAGCCCATCATTTCCATTCCTGGTACCACCTCTACAACTCCTGTCTGATGACCGATGTGTGTGAGCGTTACCCCCCGTCCGCGCCCAGTGCGCGAGCCGGGTTGAAGTCGATGCCGGTGATATAGCGACGTCCGGCGTGTGCTTTGATATGAACCACGATGTCGATCGTAAGCATGAGCAATCGTTTGATGGTCGCGAACTCCAGCCCGGCGCCTTCCGTAGAGGCCTTTACCATCAGGGCCAACTGGTCCCAGGTCTGCTCAACGCTGCCTGCATGGCAGCTTGTGATCGATCCCGGGTGGCCTGATGCGCAATTTCGGATGAAGTAGAACGACTCGTCGCCGCGCAACTCGGCCAGGATAATTCTGTCAGGCTTCATGCGCAGGCAGGCTTCCATGCAGCTCTTGGCTGTCACGTTGGCCGCACTCTGTCCGCCCTTGGAATAAAGAAGGTGAACGACGTTGGGCTGGTCGATGAACAACTCACGCGCGTCTTCGATCGTCACCAGTCGCTCTTCTTCGGGTATGTGCCCCACAAGCGACTTCATGAACGTCGTCTTGCCGCTGCCGGTGGCACCGGCCACGACGATGTTTTTCTTGCTTAGCACCGCGTGCCGGAAGAAGTCGGCATAACGCCTCTCTGCACGCAGTTCAAGCAACTCCTTGTCTGCTTGGCTTAGCGAATTCGCTCCTTCGAGTATCTCATCGAAGAAACCGTCTTCGTTGTACTGCGCGAGCGTACGCGTCTGCTTCGATGGCAACCGGATCGTTATCGATACACGTCCGGCTTCACAAGCGGGCGGGATGACAAACTGTGCACGCTGGCCGGTCGGGAAGGTCAGCGACACGACGGGATCCGTGTCGGTGATTCGCTGACCCGTGTTGCTTTCGTTGACCACCGCGGTGCAGAACTGTCTGGCGCGCTCGAAGGTGAGCGACGGCACCTCGACCCGCTGCCAGCCTCCTCGACGTTCGAGGTAGAGCTCGCCGGGGCGATTGATGCAGATTTCAGTGACATCGGAAGAGGCAAGGAAGTCCTTCACCCCCAGTACTTCGTACTGGTAGTCCAGGAAATCGTTACTCACCGATGCCAGTGCGCCGTCGTCCATACCTGCCTCAGTACCTCGCGACCACGCCGGTGAAATCGACGTCCTTGGCCACGTAGATGGCCAACACCGTGCCCTGGTTGATCGTGACCGTGGCAGGACGGTTCGCCTGCCGCTGCACGGCCTGGTTAGCCAGCTGCTGAACGGTATCGGCCGTATTGCTCTCGAACGGGCTTTGGGTGACGACGCCGTTACTGATCGACGTCTGGCGGGGGCCGTGCTCGGCAGCCTCATATTTGAATGCATCGCTTAGCAGGCTGATCAGCAGGGCGGAGCCGATACGGCTGCCCCAATGAGCATTGTAGAAACCGGGGTGTCCGGCGCCACCCAGGGTATCGATACCCGGGCTGGCCATGTTCACGTCGATACCGGTCGGAGTGACGATCCGGTCCCAGATGACCGCTACACGCGGTCCATTCGGTTCCATCTCGTACTTGCCCATGACCTTCGAGCCCTTCGGCAGGAGCAGACGCTTGCCGGTGAACGAGTAGACGGGCTCGGTCACGACACACGAGGTGAACCCGGGAATGTCGGTGATGATGCGGGTTTCGAGGACGCAACGAATAAACGTCCCCCGAAGCATGAGCGTATCGGGATGCTGCAACGGCGTTGCGCTCGACACATCGGGCAACTCCTTGCTCGACGAATAGGCGCTATTGCCGAACGGGTTTGCCGGAGCACCTACGCCGGGTATGCCGGGGTAACCCCCGGGGCCTGCGCCGCCCGGACCACCCATTCCACCTGCAGCGGAGGATGCAGGGGAGAAGCCGGCCTGAATGGCCGCATCGGTCGGGCTCTGGACGCCACCTCCAGCATTTGCCGCGGCAATGCGTCGCTCCAAAAGCGTCGGGATGTGCGGCGCGCTGGGCATTTGCTGCATCGGGATGGGCGGTGCCGCAGGCGTCGGGGGAGGCAACTGGGGAGCAAGCGTGATCGCCTGCGCGTCCGTAGTCGGCGTTGGCGGCGTGAACGGACCCGTCGGTGCATCGGGCACGGTAACCGTTTCTTCGCGCGGCTTGTTCGACGGTCTGTCGTTCGAGCCTGAACTATGGAACAACCAAAAGGCAACGACTACGAGCAGCAGCACGATGCCTGCAAGGAGACCCAGGGCACTGCGATTCATCCGGCGCATGTCGTTGGTCGTCAGCTGCGGAGCCGAGCTGTCCAGATCCGGCTGCGATGCTTGGCGCTGCTGATTGGCGTAAGGATTGCCGGTCAGTGGCTCACGCTCGGCGGGACGCGGCTCGCCTTGCGGAGGAACTTGATTGGCGCCGTTGTTGGACTCGTCGTCCGGCTGATAGGGATTGTTCGGGCTCACTTCTTTGTGTTCCTTCGCAGGCCCACGACATTATTGTCGTGACGAATAACCAGGTAGTTGTACGTGCCGTGGACGACGATGGTGTTGCCCTCCACGGTGGTGTTCACTACCGAGTCCTCTCCGTGTTCCTTTTCGCGCATGTAGACCGTCGGAAAGTTGCCGGTCGGAAATTGCTTGAGGTCCGGCATTTTTATGTAGGTGAACCTGCCGTCGTCATAGACATTGATCGGCACCAGCCAGGGCGCCGTCTTGCGCGACTTGGAGAAGTCGTAATTGAAGTTGTAATCGCGCCCTTTGACGAGGTCGGTGTCCAGCTCCGGCGTTTCTTCCACCTTCTTCGACTCGGACATGAAGCTCGTGTCCGCTGGATAGGTGAAAGTGACCTTGTATTGGACGCCTGCTCGACGAGCCTGGTCCAGTGTTTTCCAATCCGTAGCCACGACCTTTAACTCCAGAATGTAGGAGTGAGTGGCCGTGCGGATCATCATGTTGGTGTCGACGTCGACGTTCTTCGGCTTGACGTAGAAGACGTTGTCACGACGCGTCAGGTCCCAACCGCTGCTGAAGCCCGTGCTGTAGTCGAGAATCTTTTCGTTGGGGCTCAGCTCGATCTGCGTCGTGATACCAAGGCCCGTGCGGATCGTGTAGATCCGGTCGGGCTGGTATTCGTAGGGCTGGACGGCAATCGCGCTTCCCGTCGTCGACGGTGCCGGCGTGATGGAAGTGGTTTCCGCCTGCGCCACGGACAGGGCACCCGTGACCAAAAGGGCCACGCTGGAGGCTAGAGTCAGCTTGATGTAACGCTTCATTTAACGGCGCCCTCCATTGGCGGCGCGGGTCGTGGGACGAGCCGCCGGCGCGGGCGCCTGCGGGTACGTAGCGGTCGCACCGGCAGCCTGCGGCTGCGCGGCGTAGCCCGCCTCGGAAGGAATCGGGGAGGGTGGAATCTGGCCCTGCTGCAATGGAATGGCCTGTGCTTGAGGCGGCTGGCCGGGAGCCATCTGCATGGTGCCCTGAGGGCCATAGCCGGTCGTAGGGGCCATCTGCTGTTGAGCGGGTATACCACCGGGTGTTGCCGCCGCGGGGATACCCGCCGGTGTGCCCGCGGCGGTCGCCGGAGGAACGGCGGCGTTCGGATCAACCGACTCCGCTGGGGGCGGCGAGCCGTAATCGTTGTCCACGCGATAGCTGCCTACCTGGAAACCGAGCGGATTCTCGATGCGGTTCTGATCGCTCATGCGGAGATTCGGCTTGTACGAGAACTCCATCGTGGCGATCTTGTTGTCCAGCGGATACGTCGAACCGCTGGTCTTGTCGTAGATGCTGCGTTGGAAGCGTACGGTTGCGCCCTTGGGCGTCTGGCCGTTCTCTCCACCAATAAGCACGATGCTCAGGATCTTTACCCGAATGGCGCGAACCTTGCCGTAAACCTTGTATGGGGCCTGCTCGTTATTCTGAGCATGCAAATTCATATAGGCCTGCGCGACATCGGGCGATGCCATCGTAAGCACGGTCGGCCAGTCGCGAAGGTTGGTCAGTGCCAGATCGTACGACTCACGTGCCAGGATGAAGTGAGCCACGTTGCTGCGATTCACGGCCTCACTAGCAGTGATCTGACGATTGACCACATCATCGGTGAGGCGCGACAGTGAACTGGTACCGGAGTAGGCGTCCGCAAGGATCAGGTAGGGCACCTTCTCTTTCAGCGGCAGCATGTAGAAATAGCCGCCGGCCAGGATAAGCGACATGGCCAACGAGCACATGGCCACTGCCCACGCACGCTTCTCGCTGCGCTTTGCAATATCCGCGACGGTAACCTCGAAGTTCACACCCTGCGCAACGGCCTGGTCGATCTTCGGCGAATTTTTCTTCTTTAGCATCGGTAGGCCTGTCTCGTCGTCGTCGCTTACTTGGCGTTCGCGCTCGCGCCGACGTTTGCGTCGTTCGCGGGAGAGACGGCAGGCGTGGGGGAAGGCTTTGCATGCGCTTGGGCAGGCGGCGCGGCCGCGGGCGCCACGCTTGCGCTGACTTCCTCGACGACCAGTTCAGGACCATTGACGGTAACGGCTACGCCTTGTGCGCCGTAAATGGTGCTCAGCTGCGTGGTGGCATCGCGCAGTTCCGTCGTATGGATGCCCGAGGTGGCACGGGTCAGGCTGAAATCCGACCTGAGCCGGTAGGCCAGCTTCATGCCGGTGTCCTTCGTCCACCGCGTGAGCATCGTCTTCAACGTGCCATCCATCGGCGCCGCATAGTAGGTGTACGGCACGGCGAGCGGGATCTCGACCACCTTGTCGTCGTATTTGTTGACCGGCTTCCAGCGGCCGCCGAAGTCCTTGGCGGAAGGCGTGCCGCACGCGGTCAGCACCAGGGCGAGGCCCGAGGCGAGGAGAAGGGTGCAAGCGGGGTTGAGGATTTTTTTCACGCGTGGCTCGTAAGTCATCTAAGGCAAAGAAAACATCAGCGGCCCTCGTCGTCGGCTTGGCCGGGACGCGGGGTCGAGAAATCGTTTACATCGCTACGAAACTGACGACCCAGCCAGATGTCCGGCGCCTGGCCGGGTCTGGTTCGGTCGATTCGCCACGACGCGACGCGCGTTCATGGCAAACACTCCCCTTGAACAGCTGAAACCTTGGGCCCAACGGCCACGAGCGTGATGCAAATCGTCCATAAAACATCCTGTATCGAGCGCTGGCGCGCCGTTGCACTACGTAACCGCTAATGACCGGCCAAACGGGTTCCCGGAGCGATGTGATGAATCGCCACTTGCGGTTGCCGCGTTGGAGCCTTGAGGTTTCCCCCACCCTGAATGGAGCTAGTCCACGTTGTTAAGATAAAGCAATATCCGCGCGCTGACTAGGGGTCTGTATACGCGTTTCTGCGGCCGATATCACACAAATTCCGGCTGTAACGTGAATTACACAGCCCGAAGGTGACGTGGATCACGTTCGTCAGGCTGGTGTAAGAGACATGGCGAAATGTCTACATTCCGTGAAATGGTCTTTTTGCGCATATCTGGATCCCTTGCTCGTAACGGTGTCACGGGTATATGTCAGGTTTGCTACATGCCATTAGCGGCGCTGTGGAACTGGGCCGGCCTGAGAGACGACATACTGACCGAGGCATCGGCGAGAGAGCAGTCGTCCACGCCCATGCTTTTGGGTCAGTTGGGCCCGCGCAAGTTCTCCGGGCGTGCCCGTGCGCTCAACGAGCCAGGCGATGCCAGCGTTTGTTGACATACACGCACACGCCTCCCTCGGGACAGGGGCGCAAACTCCCACGTATCCGGGCCTCATGCAGTTCACCTGCCCAGGCAGTGTCTTCTCTGTAGGTATAAGTGCTCCAGCCGATGGTGCATGTGGCGGCAGCGATGGCCAACAGGGCGCCTCCCGTGGCCAACAGCGCTTTCCAGACACTGAGGGCGTGCAGCCGCTTGAGCGCATGGATCTTCTCCTCCAGGCCCGTACTTGCTCGTGTCACCGTCGACGACGCGTCCACGATCACGTGCTCGAGGTCGGCCGTCACGGCTTGTGTGCTTGCCAGGATCGCCTTGCCCGCATGGGACATCAGGTCGCTCGTGGCCTGTCGTGCGCTGGCTTCCGCAGTGCTGGCCAGGGCGTTTGCCGTGCGCGCCAGCTCCGTTTGCGACCGTTCGGTCTGGCGGGTCAGTCGCTCGCCGAGGTCTTTCAACCCCGCGGCCAGCATGCCCAGTTTCACCGCGAGTTCTTCGACGTCCGTTCGATCCATGTGTCCTTCCATTCCTCGTCTCAAAGCGACAGCACCGGACCGCTTCGTTGCGGCGCGGCCATGATTTCCTGTTGCTGTAGCTGGGCTTGCTGTGCCTGTTGCGCCGCCAGCGCGTCCTCTGCCGCCTGCTGCCGGGCGTGTTCGCCATCCCTCAGGAACTCACTTCCGCCCGGCGTGTTCGCATAGATCTGACCGACCCGGCAGAGGGCGTCGACGTCGCGATCGTGTCCCGCCTGGCACAGCGCCTCGAACATGTCGTGAATCGAAGGCTCCTTCGAAGCGGCTTCCGTCCGACCGGCGACCCTGTCATCGGCGTAAGGCCCCCGGTTTTCCTTCAGATGCCGATGCGCGATGTCTGCGACATCCAGCGTCCGTGGGCCGGGTACGCCATCCGCGGCCAGGTCGTGGTTATGTTGGAAGTCCATCACCGCATGGCGCGTGGCATGGCCGAAATCGCCATCGATACGCACGTCGTAGCCGAGGTCGTGCAGTTGTTCCTGCAGGTGGCGAACATCGGCGCCGTGCGCTCCGGCCCGGAGCGTCGCGGCCGTGAGCGCGCCTGCGGGTTGCGAGGCCTGTAACGGCTCAAGTCCCAGCAGGTCATCGGGAGTGAGAGTCTGCTGGCGAAGCCCCTCGACCAGTTCCGGGGTAATGACTGCCGCCCAGCCTGCCACAGCGTCCACCCGCTCGTCGTAGCCATTGGTACCGCCGTTGATCCGGCGCGTTACCGCTTCGACATCGGTCCGGTCGACGTGTTTCAGCCGCTGCTGCCAGTAGGCGACGGCGACATCGGCCGAGACCTCGGGGTCGGCGGCGCGCTCGGGGTGTTCGATCAGGTCGACTCCGACCAGGCGCCCGTAGGTTTCGTAGTTGGCCCGACCGGTCAGTTGGATCACGCCGCGTCCATGGAAACGCCAGCCATCGCCCGGCGTCGTGTTACCCAGGTCGGTACGCCCGTCGTAGAAGAGGTTGGCGGTCGCTTCCGGGTCGCGCGCGGCGAGCACGGCGGCCACTTCGTCACGAGTGTGGCGCTGGCGAAGCTGTCCCACCACGCTCAGCGCGCGGTCGGCGCTGCGATAACGGAAATCCTCGTGGGTGCGGGTGAACCCGGCGGATTCCACGGCGGTCTGGCCCATGAGGTTGGACAGCTCCGCGGGCGAGGTAATGCCGCTGTCGATGGCGCGCTTCAGCAGCTGCGCGGAATGCGGATTGAATCGAGGCGTGCGCATAGCCGGGTCAGTCGTCCGTCGAGGTGCGCGTGTCCAGCAGGCGCTGCAGCGGCGCCGCCTTCAACTCGCTCATGGGGGTAAGCGGGAAGTCGCGCGGGGAAGCGATTTCGCCGTACGCCATGACGACATCACTGTTGGACCCGGCGTTAGTCAGTACATAGCCTTGGCTCATGGAGCTGACGTACCAGTGGCCGTCGGCACGGTGATGGACAAAGGCAAAGGTCGTGTGGCGCCGTACGCCCTGGTTGCTCCAGGTGATCGCGCCCGGCTTGACCAGCAGGTTGTCGTGATAGGCCATTTCCCTCGGGCGATCCATGACAGGGTTGTCGACGCAGTCGATCGCCTCGCGGCTGCGCTCGGCCTCCTTCCACGCGCTTTGTGCGCCAGTGCCGGTGCCGGTGCTCGAACCCGTGAAGACGAGCAGTTCGCACGCGTTATCGGCGGAGGTGTCGGGTTGTTCCGTGAACCGGGCGCCGCGGTACACGGCGATAACGAGGTCCATGGCGCCATCGCCCGTGGCATCCGCCTTTTCATAAGCGAGGACAAGGTCGTCCGGGGCGAGGACTGCACGGACCTCGTCTGGCACCGCAGGCATGGCCTCCACCGCAGCCACGGCGGGCAAAGGTGGCGCGAAGAGTAACGCCGCCATCGCACCGAGCAAGATCGAACGGCAATACACGGTTGCCGTCACACCGCGGGAGATGCGGGATGGCTGACCGGTCCTTTCCATGGGGCGTACTCCTTTCCAGGGCGCGCCGGAGCGCACCATCGGATCGACATCGAGGGGGAGTGCAGGGGCGCTGTGCCGCAACCGCTGGCACGACGCCCCGTTCTTGAATGGCAATGTAGGTGTGACGTGCTACGTCACTAATGGGTTGCCATCGTAGCCGTGCGTCGTGGCCGCGACAATGCGTTCGGCATAGAACTTTTCTGAAAAATCGTCAGCATGTGGTGGGCGTTGCATCGACACGCCTGCACGATCCGGGTTAGAACCTTGGCCTTTATCGACAGGTAGCCCAGGTATGGCCACACAGAACATGCCCACCGACGATGACCTCATGGTGCTAGCCCAGGCCGTCGCCGCTGCTGCCCAGGAGCGGCGCGTCATGGTGGCCACGGCCGAATCGTGCACGGGTGGGTGGATCGCCAAGACCCTGACGGACCTGGCCGGGAGTTCGGCCTGGTTCGAGGCGGGCGTGGTCACCTATAGCTATAGCGCCAAGGAGTCGCTGCTCGGGGTCAACCCGCGCACCCTGGAGCGCACGGGTGCGGTCAGCGAGGAGACGGTGCTGGAAATGGTCTCGGGCGCCCTGGCGCGCTACGGCGCGGGCATCGCCGTGGCGGTCACCGGTATCGCGGGCCCGTCCGGCGGCACTCCGGACAAGCCTGTCGGCACCGTGTGGATCGGATGGAAGCGGCGCGGGGGCTACGCCCACGCCAGCCTTCACCATTTCGACGGCGACCGCGAGGCTGTCCGGCGGCAGACGGTAGCGGCCGCACTTGTTGGAATGGCTACCGAACTGAAGGGCTGAACGCCCCGGGCTATGGCAAACTTGGGGATTGCGGATCGCAGTCCCTGAGACGACGGTCCGTCAAGATACCTACCTACACAAGAGACCGGATATGACGATGGACGACAATAAGCGCAAGGCGCTGGCGAGTGCCCTCGGCCAGATCGAAAAGCAGTTCGGCAAGGGTGCGGTCATGCGTCTTGGCGACCGCGTCGACGACAACATCGACACGGTGTCCACCGGCTCGCTGGGCCTGGATATCGCCCTGGGCATCGGCGGCCTGCCGCGCGGCCGCGTGGTCGAGATCTACGGCCCGGAATCCTCGGGCAAGACCACGCTGACCCTGCAGGCCATTGCCTCGTGCCAGCGCGCGGGCGGCACGGCGGCATTCGTCGACGCCGAGCACGCGCTCGACCCGAGCTACGCCGAGAAACTGGGCGTCAACGTCGCCGACCTCCTGGTCAGCCAGCCGGACACCGGCGAGCAGGCCCTCGAGATCGCCGACATGCTGGTGCGCTCGGGCGCCGTGGACATGGTGGTGATCGACTCGGTGGCCGCGCTGACCCCCAAGGCGGAAATCGAAGGCGAGATGGGCGACTCCCACGTCGGCCTGCACGCCCGCTTGATGAGCCAGGCCCTGCGCAAGCTCACGGCCAACATCAAGAAGACCAACTGCCTGGTCATCTTCATCAACCAGATCCGCATGAAGATCGGCGTCATGTTCGGCAGCCCGGAAACCACCACCGGCGGTAACGCGCTGAAGTTTTACGCCTCGGTCCGCCTGGATATCCGCCGCATTGGCGCGGTGAAGAAGGGCGACGAGGTCATCGGTTCGGAGACCCGCGTCAAGGTCGTCAAGAACAAGGTCGCGCCGCCGTTCCGTCAGGCCGAGTTCGAGATTCTCTACGGCGAGGGCACCTCGCGCGAAGGCGAGATCATCGAACTGGGCGTGCGCGAGAACCTGATCGACAAATCCGGCGCCTGGTACAGCTACAAGGGCGACCGCATCGGCCAGGGCAAGGAAAACGTCCGTCAGTTCCTGCGTGACAACCCGGGCATCGCCAACGAGGTCGATACCGAGCTGCGCGCCCGCCTGCTGGTCAAGGCGGGTCCCAAGTCCGAAGCCTCCACCGAGGCCGACGAGCTTGAGGAAGTCTGATAAGGGCACCGGGCAGGGCGACGGCAAGGCCGCTCGCCCCACCCGCACCGCGTACGACAAGGCGCTGGGCCTGCTGGCCCGGCGCGAGCATTCCCGCCGCGAACTCAAGCAGAAGCTCGAGCGCGGCGGTTTTGCGCGTGACGAGTCCGCCGTCGCCCTGGAGCGGCTGGGCGACCAGGGCTATCAGGACGACGACCGTTTCGCGGCCTCGCTGTTTCGCAGCCGGGCAGGGCAGGGCTACGGGCCGGCCCGCATCCGTGCGGAACTGCGCAGCCAGGGCGTCAGCGACGCCACCATCCGCGAGTTGATGGAAAACACCGAGATCGATTGGCACGATCTGGCCGCCAGTCAGCTTCGTCGGCGCTATGGCGGGCCATCGGCCGACCCGGCTGAACGGGCCCGACGGGCGCAATTCCTCTTGCGTCGCGGCTTCGCCGCCGCCACAGTACGGGGTCTAACTCACGCCGATGCGGAAGACGCCGACGACGATTGAAGGCCACCAGCCTTGATTGGGACGGAGCGTCGACGCAACGCGTCTCGCAGCTCCCCAGCCACGATCGCTCATGAAAACCGCCGAAATCCGTTCGACCTTCCTCGAGTTCTTCCGGTCCAAGGACCACACCATCGTGCCGTCGGCATCGCTGGTGCCGTCGAACGACCCCACGCTGCTGTTCACCAACTCCGGCATGGTGCCCTTCAAGAACGTGTTCCTGGGCAGCGAAAAGCCCGGGTATGTCCGTGCGGCCGACGTCCAGCGCTGCCTGCGCGCGGGCGGCAAGCATAACGACCTGGATGCCGTGGGCTACACCGCCCGCCATCACACCTTCTTCGAGATGCTGGGCAACTGGTCGTTCGGCGATTACTTCAAGCGCGATGCCATCCGCTATGCCTGGGAGCTCCTGACGGGTGTCTACAAGCTGCCGGCGGAGCGCCTGTGGGTCACCGTGTACCACACGGATGACGAGGCCTTCGATATCTGGAACAAGGAAGTGGGCGTGCCGGCCGAGCGGATCGTTCGCATCGGCGACAACAAGGGTGCGCCCTTCGCTTCCGACAACTTCTGGCAGATGGCCGACACGGGCCCGTGCGGCCCGTGCACGGAGATCTTCTACGACCACGGCGCCGATGTGGCTGGTGGCCCTCCAGGCTCGCCCGACGAAGACGGCGATCGCTACATCGAGATCTGGAACCTGGTCTTCATGCAGTTCGACCGGGCACCGGACGGCACGCTGGCGCCGTTGCCGGCGCCCTGCGTCGACACCGGCATGGGCCTGGAGCGCCTGGCCGCCGTCCTGCAGCACGTGCACTCCAACTACGAGATCGACCTGTTCGCGCACCTCATCGCCGAGGCGGGTCGCCTGACCGGCACCGCCGACCTGTCGAACAAGTCGCTGCGCGTCATCGCCGATCACATCCGTGCCTGCTCCTTCCTTATCGTCGATGGCGTGCTGCCCTCGAACGAGGGGCGCGGCTACGTGCTTCGCCGGATCATCCGTCGCGCCCTGCGCCACGGCTGGATGCTGGGCGTGCGTGGCGACTTCTTCTGGAAGATGGTGGCCCCGCTGGTGGCCGAGATGGGCGAGGCCTATCCGGACATCGCCCGCAAGCAGGCCTTCGTGGAGCAGGCTCTGCGCACCGAGGAAGATCGCTTCGGAGAAACGCTGGAACACGGCATGCGCCTGTTCGACGACGTGGCTTCCAAGTCGGAGAAGGTGATCCCGGGCGAGCACGCGTTCCGCCTCTACGATACTTACGGCTTCCCCGTGGATCTCACCGCCGATATCGCTCGCGAGCGCGGCATGAGCGTCGACATGGACGGCTTCGAGCGGGCCATGGGCGAGCAGCGTGCCCGTGCCCGCGCGGCCAGCAACTTCGCCACCAAGGCGCAGCTGCCGGCCGAGGTGGCCAGCGCCGTGTCGCCCACGGTCTTCACCGGTTACGACAGCCTCGAACTAGCCGATGCGACCGTGGTTGCCATCGTGCGCGACGGCAAGTCGGTGGACCGTCTGGCGGATGGCGAGCAGGCATTCCTGCTGCTTGACCGCACCCCCTTCTATGCCGAATCCGGCGGCCAGGTCGGCGATACCGGCATACTGCGTAATCCGGCGGGCGCATTGGCGGTGGAGGACACGCAGAAGGTCGGCGGCGCGTTCTTCGCGCACTTCGGCACGTGGCAGGGCTCCGCACCGCTGAACAAGGGCGATGTGGTGGGCGCGTCGGTGGATGCCGCCCAGCGCCAGGCCACTGTGCTCAACCATTCCGCTACCCACCTGCTGCACGCGGCGCTGCGCACCGTGTTGGGTGACCATGTGTCCCAGAAGGGATCGCTGGTGGCTCCGGAGCGCCTGCGCTTTGACTTCTCGCATTTCAAGCCGCTGACGGCCGACGAACTGGCGCTGATCGAGCGCATGGTCAACGACGAGATTCGTCACAACGACGCCGCCGAAATCCACAACATGGGCTACGACGAAGCGATCGAGTTCGGGGCCATGGCGCTGTTCGGTGAAAAGTACGGTGCCGAAGTGCGCGTGCTGAAGATGGGCGATTTTTCCACGGAACTGTGTGGTGGCACCCACGTGTCGCGCACGGGCGATATCGGCCTGTTCAAGATCGTCTCCGAATCCGGCGTCGCCGCCGGTGTCCGCCGCATCGAAGCGGTGACCGGTGCGGGCGCCATGGCGCGCGTGGCCGATGAGGAGCGCGTGCTGGGCGAAGTGTCCGGCCTACTCGCCGCCACGGGTGACGACGTGATCGAGAAGCTTCGCCAGCTGTTCGATCGGCAGAAGAAGCTTGAGCGTGAGGTGGAGTCCTACAAGTCCAAGGCGGCCAGCTCGGCCTCGGCAGGCCTGGCCGAGTCGGCGGTCGACATCGCGGGCATCAAGGTGGTCGCGGCCCGCGTCGAGGGCCTGGACGCCAAGTCCCTGCGCGACAGCGTGGACGTACTCAAGCAGCAGCTGGGCGACTGCGCCATCGTGCTGGCCGGTGCGGTCGACGGGCGCGTCGCGCTCGTGGCCGGTGTCGGCGGCTCCGCGCTCGGCCGGGTCAAGGCGGGCGACCTGGTGGGCGAAGTCGCCTCGAAGATCGACGGCAAGGGCGGCGGTCGTCCCGACATGGCCCAGGGTGGCGGTGTAGATAGTCCGGCATTGCCTGGCATCCTTGCCGCCATTCCGGGATGGGTGCAATCCCGTCTGGGCTGAACGTCGAGTGGGCTACGCGAGCATGGACGGCTGTAAGGCCGTTTGTGTAAACGTCTTCACGTGCTTGCGCGTTGCTTACCCGGGATTGGCTCAGCTAGTATGATCCGAATGCCGAAAGCGTTTTTCGGTATCGATCCTTCGGATCGGAAATGGCAGGACAGCTGGTCAGCGACACACACAACTAGAGCCGGGGAAGGCAGTTCGGCCTTCGATGGTCGAAACGTCAATCCATCGACGGCAAGCACTCGGGGTGAGGTTGTCGTTGGTGGGGAAGCCAATACCTGATTTTATGGAGTATCAATCATGCTGATTCTGACCCGCCGGGTCGGTGAAACCCTGATGATCGGCGACGAGGTGACCGTCACCGTTCTGGGTGTCAAGGGTAACCAGGTGCGCATCGGCATCAATGCACCGAAAAATGTCGCGGTCCACCGCGAAGAGATCTACCAGCGCATCAAGAACGAAGGCGACGCCGGCACGCATGCCGGGGACGACCACGACCAAGACCAGTAAGGCCCGAGGCTTTACGAGGCGTGCAAGGTTAAGTATCCTTGCCGGCTCGTGAGGGCAGGTTCTTCACGACAATCCCGGAGAGTTGCCCGAGTGGCCGAAGGGGCTCCCCTGCTAAGGGAGTATAGGGTCAAAAGCCTTATCGAGGGTTCGAATCCCTCACTCTCCGCCAGTTTGCAAAAAGCCCTGTTCGCAGGGCTTTTTTGTGCCCGCTGAACGGTCCCGTCAGCGCGCAAGGCGACAAGCCCCTATCGCCTGGGCATCCCCATTATCCTCCGCACTGGTCCCCCTACAGCTGCGCACCCCCATGCCTGTCCCGTTGCCTCACCGACTCAACCCGGGTCGGATCGCCGCACTTCGCCGCAGTGGCATCCTCGACGAGCCGGGCGGGGCACAGTACGCGCACCTTGTCGAACTGGTCCGGATGATGCTGGGCGTGCCGGTGGCCATCGTGTCCATCGTCGATGAGCACCGCCAGGTGTTCGCCGGCCACAGCGGCCTGCCCGAGCCATGGTCGTCCCGTGGGCAGACGCCCATCACCCATTCGTTCTGCCAGCACGTGGTGGACCGGGGTACGGCGCTTTCGGTAAACGACGCCTATGCCGAGCCGCTGGTGCGCGATAACCTCGCCATTCCGGATTTGGGCGTCGTGGCGTATCTGGGCGTACCCATTCGCCTGCCCGGTGGCGAACTCATCGGGGCACTGGCCGCCATCAACACACGGCCGCACGCCTGGACGGCGCACGACCAGCGTTTTCTCGAGTCGGTCGCGGTCATCGTCGACAAGGAGATCCGCGTCGGCGCGTCGGAGCGGCGCTACCGCACGCTGTTCGAGCAGATGCGCGAGGGCTTCTACGTCGGCGACGTGATCCGCGATGGCGACGGTACGGTGGTCGATTTCCGTTTCGACGAGGTCAATCCGTCGTTCAATCGCCTCACCGGCCTGGGTGGCGTGCAGGTCAACGGTGCGCTGCTGAGCGAGGTCGTACCGGGCGCGGGTGCGGAGATCCTTCCGGTATTCGAGAAGATCGTCGACGAGCAGGTTCCGGGCGTTCATGTCAGCCGCTCGACGCTGCTGGCGGGGCGCTGGTTCGAAACGCGCATGACCCCGCTGGGGCCGGATCGGATGATCGGCTTCGTCAGCGACGTGACCGAGCGACGCACGCGGGAAGAACTGCAGGAGGTGCTCAAGCACGAGATGAGCCACCGTCTGAAAAACACGCTGATGATGGTGCAGGCGCTGGCGACGCAGACGCTGCGCGCGGTGCCCGAGCGCGCGCCGGTGGAGGCGCTGGAAGAACGCATCACGGCACTGAGCTCGGCCCACGACATCCTGTTCGACAAGAACTGGGAAGGCGCCTCGGTGGAAGCGATCTCCCGGGCAGCCCTGGGGCGCCTGTGTATCGACAGCCGCATCGACTTCCGCGGGCCGCCGGTCGAGATCGGCCCCAAGGCCACCTTGTCTCTATCGCTGCTGCTGCACGAGCTGGCGACCAACGCCCTGAAGTACGGCGCGCTGTCGAACGACCAGGGCCGTGTCGAGCTCAGCTGGACGCAGGAGGGTGGCGATTTCCTGATGATCTGGCGCGAGGTGGATGGCCCGGCCGTCATGCTGCCGTCCCGCAAGGGCTTCGGCTCGAAGCTGATCGCCATGGGCCTGGGCTCGGGCAGCGTGAAGACCGAATACCTCGCCGAGGGCCTGCTGCTGCAGCTGTCCTCACCGGTGTCGCACCTGCAACAGGCCTAGGCCGGCGACACAAATAAAAACGCCGGCACTAGGCCGGCGTTTTCATAACGAACGTATTCGTTGGTCGGGGAGACAGGATTCGAACCTGCGACTTCTACGTCCCGAACGTAGCGCTCTACCAGGCTGAGCTACACCCCGACGGGAGCCGCGTATATTAGCCATGCACCCGCCGGATGGCAACAGGGCGCTCCGACTTTTTTTACCATCCCGCCGCAGGGGCCGGCCCTGGCCATCTGCTAACCTAGGCGGCTGCCGCGTGGCGGCGCCCGTATAGCCTGTCCCCAAGAGGAATTGCATGGCACTCACCCCGGCCCGCACCATGCCCGGTGTCCTCGAGCTCCTGCCGCTCGACCAGATCGCCTTTCAGCGCATGCTGGACACGATCCGTCGCAACTACGAAAAGTTCGGCTTCCTGCCGATCGAGACACCCGTCATCGAGCACAGCGACGTCCTGCTGACCAAGACCGGCGGCGAGACCGAGCGTCAGGTGTACTTCGTGCAGTCCACCGGCGCGCTGGGCGCGGCGGCGGAGAAGGACGCCGGCGCCGTACCCGACCTGGCGCTGCGTTTCGACCTCACGGTGCCGCTGGCCCGTTACGTCGCCGAGCACGAGCACGACCTCAGCTTCCCGTTCCGTCGCTACCAGATGCAGCGCGTCTACCGGGGCGAGCGTGCGCAGCGCGGCCGCTTCCGCGAGTTCTACCAGTGCGACATCGACGTGATCGGCAAGGATTCCCTCTCGGTGCGCTACGACGCCGAGATCCCGGCAGTCATCTACAACGTGTTCAAGGAACTGAACATCGGTGCGTTCACCATCCAGATGAACAACCGCAAGCTCATGCGCGGTTACTTCGAGAACCTGGGTATCGCCGACGCGGAGCAGCAGATGCTGGTGCTGCGCGAGGTGGACAAGCTGGACAAGCGCGGCGCCGACTATGTGCGCGACACGCTCACCGGCGACGCGTTCGGCCTGTCGGCCGAGGTGGCGGCGAAGATCCTCGCCTTCGTGCAGGTGCGTTCCACGTCCGTGGCCGATGCCTTCGCCCATCTGGATGCGTTGGGTTCCGGCTCGGAAACCTTCGAGCAGGGCAGGGCCGAACTGAAGGACGTGCTGACGATGATCCGCGACTTCGGCGTGCCGGAGACGCATTTCGCGCTCAACCTGTCGATCGCGCGCGGGCTGGATTACTACACGGGTACGGTCTACGAGACCACGCTCAACGACCATCCCGGCATCGGTTCCATCTGCTCGGGCGGACGCTACGAGAACCTCGCCGGTCAGTACACCAAATCGCACCTGCCGGGTGTCGGTATCTCCATCGGCCTCACGCGCCTGTACTGGCAACTGCGCGACGCCGGCCTCGTCTCCACCGCGCGCAGCACCGTGGACGTGCTGGTGACGCAGATGGATGCGGCCCAGTTGCCCACCTACCTGGCCGTGGCCACCGAGTTACGCAACGCCGGCATCGCCACGGAAGTGGTGCTGGAAGGCGGCAAGCTGGGCAAGCAGTTCAAGTACGCGGACCGCGCCGGCATCCGTTTCGTCGTGGTGCTGGGCGAGGACGAGATCGCCAAGGGCGTCGTTACCGTGAAGGACCTGCGCCGCGAAGACCAGTTCGAGGTGGCGCGCGCCGACCTGATCAAGACCTTGCGCGTCGAACTGGCCCAGGCCGACATCGGTCGCTGATCCTCCCTTTTACTTCGCACGGCATCGCCCATGACCTCTCCTATCCTTCTCGATGGCCGCAGCCTCACGCGTGCCCAGGTGGCGGCCATCGCCCGCCGTGGCGTCTCGATTCGCCTGGATGACGCGCAACTGGTCAAGGTGAAGCGCGCGGCCGACTTCCTGGCAGAGAAGGTGGGTGGCGGCGAGCCGATCTACGGCGTGACCACGGGTTTCGGCAGCAATGCCGACAAGCTGCTGGGCGCCCACCGCGTGCGCGACGAACTGGCCGGTGGCAACCCCGAGCCGCGCGAGGGCACGCTGCTGGAAGAACTGCAGCACAACCTGATCATCACCCATGCGGTGTGTGTGGGTAAGCCGTTCGCCGAGGACGTGGTGCGCGCGATGCTGGCCATTCGCGTCAACACGCTGATGAAGGGGCACTCCGGCATCCGCGTGGAAACCCTGCGCGCGCTGGCCGAGTTGCTCAACCGCAACGTGATCCCGGTGATCCCGGAGAAGGGCTCGGTGGGCGCCAGTGGCGACCTCGCGCCGCTGTCGCACCTGGCCATCGTGCTGCTAGGCGGTGGCGAAGCCTTCTACCAGGGCGAACGGCTGCCCGGTGCGGAAGCGCTGAAGCGTGCGGGCCTGGCACCGGTGCGCCTGTCGTTCAAGGAAGGCCTGGCGCTCAACAACGGCACCACGCAGATGCTGGCCACCGGCGTGCTTGCGCTGGACACGATGGACATGCTGATCCGCACGGCCGATCTGGCTGCGGCGATGACGCTGGACGCTTTCGCCGGTCGCACCGGCGCCTATGCCGAGCAGGTGCACGCGCTGCGCCCACATCCGGGCCAGGTGGCCGCGGCGCGGAACATACGCGGCCTGCTCGACGGCTCGACGCTGGCCGACATCGCGTACCACATGGTGCCGCGATTCCGTCCCTGGTTGTCCGACTCGTGGGCCGATCCGGCCGACCAGGGTCACCGTTTCGACATCGGCTGGGATTGGGTGCCGGCCACGCAGCGGCATGGCAAGGAGGCGTTCTACTCGCGCTTCCTGCCCTTCAAGGGCGGCAAGAAGCACCAGCCGCAGGATGCGTACTGCCTGCGCTGCGCGCCGCAGGTGCATGGCGCCGTGCGCGATGCGTGGGAGCAGGCCTGCCGCGTGTTCGACGTCGAGCTCAACGCGGTAACCGACAACCCGCTGGTGTTCCCCGATGCCGAGGATGCGCAGGTCATCGAGGACCAGGTGATCTCCGCCGGTCATTTCCACGGCATGCCGCTGGCCCTGGTGATGAGCTACGTGAAGGCATCGATCCCGGTGCTGGCCTCCATTTCCGAGCGCCGCACGGCCAAGCTGGTGGACCCGGCCAACAACGACGGCCTGCCGGCCTTCCTGATCGGCAACGAGGACGCCACGGATTCCGGCTTCATGATCGTGCAGTACACCGCCGCGGCCCTGGTCAACGACCTGGCCACGCGCGCGCACCCGGCTTCCGTGTATTCGATCCCGACCAGCGCCAACGCCGAAGATCACGTGTCGATGGGCGCCAACGAGGCGCGTCACGTGCTGGAGATGACCGAAGATCTCGGCCACGTGCTGGCCATGGAGCTGTACACGGCCGCCCAGGCGCTGGAGTACCGCCAGGACATGCTCAACGCCGCCCGCACGCTGGCCATGCGCGGCGACTGGCAGGCGCTGGCCGCCAAGGTCGCCGGCGCGCCACGCGCCGATTCGCCGCACTACGCGCGTTTCGAAACGGAAGTGCGTGCCTTGATGGATGCCCTGGCCGGTGCCGAGGACTTCCATGGCGGCGTGGCGGTGCGCCACGCCCTTGCCACCGTTCGCGAGTACATCGCCTTCATGCAGCGCGACCGCGCGATGGACGGCGAAGTGCGCCTGATGTGCGAACTGGTGGCCTCCGGCCGGCTGGTGGCCGACGCCTGATCAGGGCGCGCAGAAGTTGAGGCTGGCGGCGGCTTCGTCCGCCGGCGACCAGTCGTCCAGCATGCCCGCGCGCACGCCGGCCAGGTACTGGTACAGCTGGGCGTCGTTGGCCAGGCCCAGCTTGAGCATGGCCGAGCGCTTCTGCCGGCTGATCGTCTTGAAGCTGCGCCCCATCGCCCTGGCGATCTCCGCCAGCTGGTAGCCCTGGGCATAGGCCCGCAGGACCTCCACCTCGCGTGGGGACAGCCGCGTGACCAGTTCCTTGTCGGTGGGTGCGCAGTCCGTCTCGTGGAACAGCCGGCGGATGGCGGGGCTGAGGTAGCAGCGGCCGACATCCGCCGCATGCACGGCCACCGGGATATCGCGCAGGCTGGTGCGTTTGTCGAACAGCGCCGCCACGCCCATGTCGAGCAGGCTGCGCAGGATGGCCACGTTGGACAGCATGGTGAGGACGACGATGCCGGTGTCCGGACGCAGGGCGCGTATGCGGCGGATCATCGGCATGCCGTCCGGACGGCTGCCCTCGGGCATGGAGAAGTCGGTGACGACGACATCGCACGGGTGATCGGTCAGGGCGTCGAAGAGGGCATCGGTGTCGTGCGCACGCGCCACGATGTCGTAGCGGTGCGACCTCAGGATGGTCTCGACCCCTGCAACCACGACCGGGTGATCGTCCGCGATGATCACGGTGCTCGGCATGGGTAGGGCTCATGGAAAAGATGGCGTCATGGTGGCGGGGAGTCGCTGCGCGGTATATGGAACAAAAGCGCAATTCGGAGTCGGCGCTTGCCACGATTCGGTTGCCCAAGTTAGTATGCGTTATCGTATTAACGCGTTAGTACATTATGAAGCGACGTCACCTCGATCCCGAGACACCCGCGGACTCCGCCGAGGCCAGCCTCTGCGAGGCCCTGGCCGGCCTGGCCACGGTCGAGGAGATGCGGGCCTTCCTGCACGACCTCTGCACCCCGGCCGAGATCGAGGTGATGGTCGATCGCTGGCGCGTGGTGCCGTTCCTGCTGGAAGGGCGGTCGTACCGTGAGATCCACGAGCGCACGGCGGTCAGCATCACCACCATCGGGCGCGTCGCCCGTTACCTCAACCAGGGCAATGGCGGCTACATGGCCGCCGCCGCCCGCCGCAACGCCGGGAGTGCCGCATGAAGCCGCGTGATCGACTGCGCATCGCCATGCAGAAATCGGGGCGGCTCACGGAGCCCGCCCAGGATCTGCTCGCTCGCTGCGGGCTCAAGTTCCGCCAGAGCCGCGACAAGCTGTTCTGCTTCGGCGAGGGCGAGCCGGTGGACCTGCTCCTGGTCCGTGACGATGACATCCCCGGCCTCATCGCCGAGGGGGTGTGTGACCTGGGCATCGTGGGCCGCAACGTGCTGCGCGAGTTCCAGCTGTCCAACCCGGCGGCCGGCACCGGCATCGACGAACTGCGCTCACTGGGCTTCGGCCACTGCCGGCTGTCCATCGCTGTGCCGCAGGACGATGCCTACGAGAGTCCCGCGCAGCTCGCCGGGCAGCGCATCGCCACGTCGTACCCCGGCCTCACCGGCGAATGGCTGCGCACGCATGGCATCGAGGCCACCGTGTTCATGCTCAACGGCTCGGTGGAAATCGCACCGCGCCTGGGTACCGCCGACGCCATCTGCGACCTGGTCTCCAGCGGCGCCACGCTGGTCGCCAACCAGCTGCGCGAAGTGGCCGTGGTGATCGAAAGCGAAGCCGTGCTGGCCGGCCATGCGGAACTGCCGCTGGATGAACGTGGTGAGATTGCCGAACTGCTGCTGCGCCGCCTGGACGGCGTGATCCAGGTGCGCGACTCGCGCCTGATCCTGATGCAGGCGCCGCGCGCGGCGCTGGCGGAGATCACCCGGCTGCTGCCGGGCATGCCGGTGCCGACCTTGACCCCGGTGGACGGCGCACCCGACCAGGTGGTGTTGCAGGCACTGTGCGCCGGGTCGGTGAGCTGGCGCCAGCTGGAAGACATGAAACGCGCCGGTGCCCGCGACATGCTGGTGCTGCCGGTGGAGAAGATGCTGGCATGAAACGGATCGACTGGACCTCCCTCGACGACACCGCGCGTAACGCCGCCCTGGCGCGTCCCATGCAATCGCGCGCCGCCGACCTGCGCCAGGGCGTGGAAGCCATCGTGGCCGACGTCCGTGCACGGGGCGACGTGGCCCTGCGCGAACTCACCGCGCGCTACGACGGCACCTCCCTCGACGACCTCGCCGTCACCGACGCGGAATTCGACGCCGCCGAGGCGCGCTTGGCACCGGCGCTGAAAGCCGCGGTGCGCGAGGCCGCCGGCCGTGTCGATCGCTTCCATCGCGCGGCCGCGCCCACTGAGGTCGCAGTCGATACCGCGCCCGGTGTCCGCGTGGAGCGCGTGCTCCGACCCATCCGTCGCGTGGGTCTGTACGTGCCGGCCGGTGGCGCGCCGCTGCCCTCCACGGCGATCATGCTGGGCGTGCCGGCGGCCATCGCCGGTTGCCGCGAGGTGGTGCTGTGCACGCCGGTGCAGGCGAACGGGCGCTGCGACGATGCGGTGCTGTTCGCGGCGCGTGCGACGGGGGTGCATCGCGTGTTCAAGCTGGGCGGTGCGCAGGCGATCGCCGCCATGGCCTACGGCACCGCCTCGGTGCCGCGTTGCGACAAGCTGTTCGGGCCGGGCAACGCCTGGGTCACCGAAGCCAAGCTGCAGGTGGCCGGCGATCCCGCCGGCGCCGCCATCGACATGCCGGCCGGTCCGTCGGAGGTACTGGTGGTCGCCGACGCCCAGGCCAATCCGTCTTTCATCGCCGCCGACCTGCTCTCGCAGGCCGAGCATGGGCCGGATTCCCAGGTGCTGCTGGTCAGTCCGTCGGCCGACCTGCTCGATCGGGTCGAAGTGGAAGTGGAGCGTCAGCGCCGCGAACTGCCGCGTGCCGAGGTCGCCGCCGTGGCGCTGTCGGAGAGCCGACTCGTCCTCGTTGCCGATCTGGCCGAGGCGATCGAGGTCAGCAACCGTTACGCGCCGGAACACCTCATCATCCAGACGGCCGACCCGCGCGCGCTGCTCGCCGATGTGGAATCGGCCGGCTCGGTATTCCTCGGCGAATGGACGCCCGAATCCCTGGGCGACTATTGCAGCGGCAGCAACCATGTCCTGCCAACCTACGGCTACGCGCGCAGCTACAGCGGCGTGTCGGTGGCCAGCTTCCAGAAGCAGGTGACCGTGCAGGAAGCCACCGCCGAGGGCCTGCGTGCCATCGGTCCGTGCGCGGCGACGCTGGCGGAAGCCGAGCAACTGGAAGCACACCGCCGCGCGGTCACCCTGCGCCTCGCCGCCATGGAGGCCGCCGCATGAGCGTGCTCGATCTTGCCCGCGCGGATATCCGCGCCCTCGCGCCTTACTCCAGCGCACGCATGGAAGCGCAGGGCGGTACGGTGCTGCTCAATGCCAACGAATCCTCGCGCTCGCCCAACATCCCCGGCGGCGAAGGCCTCAACCGCTATCCCGACCCGCAGCCACGCGGCCTCGTCGAAACGCTGGCCGAGTTGTACGGCAGCGTGAGCGAGCGCGTGCTGGTGACCCGCGGCAGCGACGAAGCCATCGACCTGCTTACCCGCGCGTTCTGCCGCGCCGGGCAGGACGCCGTCCTGGTGTCGCCGCCCACGTTCGGCATGTACGCCGTGTGTGCGCGTATCCAGGGGGCGACCGTCATCGAATCGCCCTTGCCGGCCGATGGCGCGCTGGATGCCGACACGTTGCTCGCCGCCGTCACCGATGCCACGAAGCTCGTCTACGTGTGCTCACCGAACAACCCCACCGGCAACCTGGTGGATCTGCCCACCATCGAGCGCATCGCGCGCGCGTTGCAGGGCAGGGCGGTGCTCGTGGTCGACGAGGCGTATCTCGAATTCAGCGGCACACGCAGCGCGGTGGGCCTGATCGACGCGTACGACCATGTGACCGTCCTGCGCACGCTGTCCAAGGCCTGGTCGCTGGCTGGCGCACGCGTCGGTACGCTGGTCGCGCGGGAAGAGGTGATCGCGCTGCTGCGCCGGATCATTCCGCCGTACCCGCTGCCGTCGCCGTGCGTGGACGCCGCGCTGGGTGCGGTGTCCTACGAAGGCCGCCGCCTGCAGCGGCATCACGTGCACGAGGTGCTCAACGAGCGCGCGCGCATGGTGGTCGAACTGGCGAAGCAGCCGGGCGTTCGCGCGGTGCTGCCTTCGCACGCCAATTTCCTGGCCGTCCGTTTCGACGATGCGGCCGGCACCTATCGCCGCCTGCTCGCCGCCGGCGTGGTGGTGCGTGACATCACGAAGTATCCCGGCCTGGGCGATGCCTTGCGTATCACGGTGGGCACGGGCAACGAGAACGACCGCGTGCTCGCGGTGCTGAGGGCAGGGGCATGAGCCGCAAGATCCTTTTCGTCGACCGCGACGGCTGCCTGATCGAGGAGCCGGCCGACCAGCAGATCGACAGCTACGAGAAGCTGGCGTTGCTGCCGGGCGTGATCGCCGCGCTGCAGCGTTGCGTGGCCGCCGGCTACGAGTTGGTCATGGTCACCAACCAGGATGGCTTGGGCACGCCGTCGTTCCCGCAGGAAACCTTCGACGGTCCGCATGCCTTGCTGCTGCGTATCCTCGCCTCGCAGGGCATCACCTTCCGCGAACAGCTGATCGACCGCAGCTTTCCGCACGAGCACCGCGACACGCGCAAGCCGGGCGTCGGGCTCGCACGCCACTGGCTCGCCGACGACGGCTGGAGCCGGGCGCAGTCGGCCATGGTCGGTGACCGCGAGACCGACCTGGCCTTTGCCGCGAACATGGGGGTGCGTGGCTTCCGCGTCGGGCCGGAAGGCATCAGCTGGGCCGAACTGGTCCACGCCTTGCTCGATGCCCCGCGCACCGCCGAGGTGGTACGCAAGACGAAGGAGACATCCATCACCGTCGCCGTCGATCTCGACCGCGTCGCCGATCCCGTCGTGCACACCGGCCTGGGCTTCTTCGATCACATGCTCGAGCAGATCGGCAAGCATGGCGGTTTCGCCCTGCAACTGCGCTGCGATGGCGACACGCACATCGACGAGCACCACACCATCGAGGACTCCGCGCTGGCGCTGGGCCAGGCCCTGAAACAGGCGCTCGGCGACAAGCGTGGCATCGGCCGCTACGGTTTCGCGTTGCCGATGGACGAGAGCGCGGCGCGTGCGGAACTGGATCTTTCGGGTCGTCCGTATTTCGTCTTCGACGGCCAGTTCCCGCGTGAGCGCGTCGGCGACATACCGACCGAGCTGGTGCCGCATTTCTTCCGTTCGCTGTGCGAGACGCTGGGTGCCAACTTGCACCTCACGGTGCACGGCGACAACGCGCACCACATGGTCGAAGGCTGCTTCAAGGTCGTCGCCCGTACACTGCGCCAGGCCATCCGCCGCGAGGGGTCGGAATTGCCCAGCACGAAAGGAAGCCTGTGATGCGCGTGGTCCTGGTCGACGCGGGCGGCACGAATATCGGTTCGGTGCGTTACGCGCTGCAGCGCCTGGGCACGGACGCGGCGCTGACCTCGGACGCCGACCGCATTCGCGCCGCCACGCATGTGATCCTGCCCGGTGTCGGTGCCGCCGCGCCCGGCATGCGCATGTTGCGCGAGGCCGGTCTGGTCGAGGTGATGCGCGGCCTGACCCAGCCGGTGCTCGGCGTCTGCCTCGGCATGCAGTTGCTGTGCGCGCGTTCGGAAGAGGGCGATACCGAATGCCTTGGCGTGATCCCGGCCACGGTGCGGCGCTTCGACGAGCAGCCGGGCCTGCGCGTGCCGCACATGGGGTGGAACACCCTGCGCGCGACCCGCGGCCACCGCCTCACCGATGGCCTGCGCGAAGGCGACGCCGCTTATTTCGTCCACAGCTATGCCGTCCCCACGGGTGACTACACGCTGGCGTCCAGCGAGCACGGCATGCCGTTCTCCGCCGTCGTCGCGTCCGGCAACTTCATGGGTATGCAGTTCCACCCCGAGCGTTCAGCGGGTGTCGGCGCCCAACTCCTGCGGAATTTTCTCTCGCTATGACGTTACCCATTCCCGCGATCGACCTGCGCGAAGGCAAGGTCGTACGCCTGTACAAAGGCGATTACGCGCAGCAGACCACCTTCGCGTTCGAGCCCGAGGCGCTGGCTGCACGGTACGCCGACGAAGGGGCCGGCTGGCTGCATGTCGTCGACCTCGACGGTGCGCGTACCGGTCGCTTCGAAAACCTTTCTACCCTGGCCGGCATTGCCTCCAGCGGTCGGCTCAAGGTGCAGGCCGGCGGCGGCGTGCGCGACGAAGACGGCGTGCGTCGTCTGCTGGACGCCGGCGTGCAGCGCGTGGTGGTCGGCAGCGTGGCAATGCGCGACCCGGAGACCGTGGCCGCGTGGATCGGTCGCTACGGTGCCGATCGCATCGTGCTTGCCCTCGACACGCGTTTCCGTGACGGTCTCTGGAAGCTGCCCAGCGCGGGCTGGACCGCCGACGAAGAGCGCACCCTGGACGACCTGGTACCGTGGTACCAGACGGCGGGTGCGCGTCACCTGCTCTGCACCGACATCGACCGTGACGGCACGATGACCGGTCCGAACCTCGCCCTCTATCGTCACCTGGCCACGCTGGCGCCCGGCCTCGACGTGCAGGCGTCCGGCGGCGTGCGCTCGCTGGACGATATCGCCACGCTGGCGTTGCAGGGCGTGTCCGGGGTGATCCTCGGCCGTGCGTTGCTCGAGGGCGCCTTCGCGCTTCCCGACGCCTTCGCCGTGGCCGACAAGGCGAGCGCATCATGCTGAGCCGCCGCATCGTTCCATGCCTGGACGTGCGCGACGGCCAGGTGGTGAAGGGCGTGCGCTTTCGCGATCACGTGGTGGTCGGCGAGATCGTCGAGCTGGCCTTGCGCTACCGCGACGAAGGTGCCGACGAACTGGTGTTCTACGACATCACGGCCAGCCCCGAGGGTCGCCGCGTCGATCGCGACTGGGTCGAGCGCGTGGCGCGCGAGATCGACATCCCGTTCTGCGTCGCCGGTGGCATCCGCAGCGTCGACGACGCGCGCGAGGTATTGCACGCGGGTGCCGACAAGATCTCGATCAACTCGCCTGCGCTGGAGCGCCCGGCTCTCGTCGCCGAGATTGCCGATGCGTTCGGCGTGCAGTGCGTGGTGGTCGGCGTGGACAGCCTGCGCGACGACGACGGCGAATGGCGCGTGCGCCAGTACACCGGCGATCCCTCCCGTACGAAGGCGTTGCGCAAGCGCACGCTGGACTGGATCGAGGAAGTGCAGGCGCTGGGTGCCGGCGAGATCGTGCTCAACTGCATGGGCACCGATGGCGTGCGCCGTGGCTATGACATCGAACAGCTCAGCGCCGCGCGTGCCCTCAGCCGCGTGCCGTTGGTCGCGTCCGGCGGTGCCGGTACGCCGGCGCATTTCACCGAGGTGTTCCGCGTGGCGGACGTGGACGCGGCCCTGGCCGCCAGCGTGTTCCACAGCGGTGACATCGGCATTCCCGCCCTGAAGCGTGAACTGCGTGCGCAGGGCATCGAGGTAAGACTATGAGCGTCGCGTCAGACGATGAGTGTCGAGGTGGGACGATGAGTGAGATGACGACACCCGATTTCGCCAAGGGTGAGGGCCTGTTGCCGGCCATCGTGCAACATGCGCGCACGGGCGAGGTATTGATGCTGGGCTACATGGACGAAGCCGCGCTGGCGAAGACACGCGAGCTCGGCCTGGTCACGTTCTTCAGCCGCAGCAAGCAACGCCTGTGGACCAAGGGCGAAACCTCCGGCGACACGCTGACGCTGGTCGATCTCCGGATCGATTGCGACGCCGACACCTTGCTGGTGCAGGCGATCCCGGCCGGTCCGACCTGTCACACCGGCACGACCAGCTGCTTCGGCAACGATGTGGCCCCGTCGCTGGGGTTCCTCGGCGAACTGGATGCCCTGGTCGCGTCACGCCACGCGGAGCGGCCGGAAGGCAGCTACACGACGACGCTGTTCGAAGGCGGTATCCGCCGGATGGCACAGAAGGTGGGCGAGGAGGGCGTCGAGACGGCCCTTGCGGCGGTCGCCGAAGACGACGACGCATTGATTGGCGAAGCCGCCGATCTGGTCTTCCACCTGATGGTGGTGCTGCGTGCCCGGGGCATCGGCTTCGATGCGATAGCCGCCAGGCTGGCCGCCCGCCACCGCTAAACGTAACCACGACCGTGTAGGAGCGCACGATGCGCGCGATGGGGGTGCCTCCGTTATGGAGGCACCCCCATCGCCGCTTCGTTGGCTTTTCGCGCACATCGTGCGCTCCTACACAGGTTCGTTCGTAGACGCCGGTTTCGTCGGTTACCGGTTACCGCTGCGGTTGCCGCCACCGGCACCGCCGCCGCGATTGCCACCGCCGCCGCCGCCCGGACGCGGGCCACGGTTGCCACCGCCACCGCCACCCGCACGCGGGCCGCCGCCGGTGCGATTGCCACCGCCGCCGCCTGCACGGTTGCCGGCGTTGCCGCCGCCGCCGGGACGACCGCCGCGATTGCCGCCGCCTTCGAAGCGCGCGCCACCGCCGCCACCCGGGGCGGCACGGTTGCCGTCGCGGGCGGGACCGGCGGCACGGTTGCCACTCGGACCGGCCGCACGATTGCCACCCGGACTCGCGGCGCGATTGCCACCGGTGCCCGCGGCGCGGTTGCCGTACCCGCCACCGCTGCCGGTATTGCCGTAGCCGCCACCGGCACCCGCGTTACCGGTGTTGCCACCGCTGCGGCCACCGGGACGCGGACCACGGTTGCCCGCGCCGTTGCCCGTTGCATTGCCTGCATTGCCGCCGCCCGTACGCGAGTCGCCCGCGAACCAGGTGCGCACGCCCGGCAGTTCCTGGCCCGGTGCGACGCGACGCTTGCGCTGCGGGCCGCCGGCGGTATTGCCACCGCGTTCCGGACGCGCCACGTTGCCGTTGACCTCGCGACGCGGGGCGCCGCCCTGGCCGCCACGGCCGCCGGCACCGCCGCCGCCCGCACGACCACCACGGCCGCCGCGCGGGTTATCGTCGCGCAGGCGATCGAACGCGGTCAGCTCGCGGGCTTCGTCGTGACGGCCCGAGCTCCAGGCGCTGGCGCCACCGGCGTTCGGCTTGTATTCGGTGACATGGCGCGGCGCGCGGCGCTGGTGCACCACGGCGCTCAGCGTCAGCACCGGCGCGGGAGCGCCCAGGCCGGACCGCTCGCGCAGTTCCTTGATGGCGGTTTCGTCCAGCGATTCGCAGTCGCCGCGGCGCAGCGCGCGCGGCAGCTCGACGGTGCCGTAGCGGATGCGCTTGAGGCGGCTGACCAGGAAGCCGGCGAAATCCCACAAGCGGCGGACTTCCCGATTGCGACCCTCACGGATGGTCACGCGGAACCAGCTATGGCTGCCGCCGCGGCTGATCGTGGCGATCTCGTCGAAGCGGGCGGGGCCGTCTTCGAGTTCGACGCCGGCCTTCAGGCGCTCGATGGTCTCTTCGGGCACTTCGCCGTGCACGCGGCAGAGGTATTCGCGCTCGAGCCCGCTCTTGGGATGCATCAGCGCGTTGGCCAGTTCGCCATCCGTGGTGAGCAGGAGCAGGCCGGTCGTGTTGATGTCCAGGCGACCCACGGCCACCCAGCGCGCACCCTTCAGGCGCGGCAGCTGTTCGAACACGGTGGGACGGCCCTCGGTGTCCTCGCGCGTGGTCACCACGCCTTCCGGCTTGTGGTAGACCAGCACTTCGGCGTCGTTGCGGTTGTCGGTGGCGACGACGAACTGCTTGCCGTCGATCGTCACGCGGTCGCCGGCATGCACGCTGGCGCCGATGGTGGCGACGGTGCCGTTGACCTCGACCTCACCGGCCTGGATGCGCTGCTCGAGCATGCGGCGCGAGCCGAGGCCCGCGTTGGCCAGGACCTTGTGCAGGCGCTCTTCGAGCTGCGGGCCTTCTTCGGTGCGGTTCTCACCGCGCTTCAAACTGAGTACGGAACGTTGCGGCGCATTCATGCGCGTGACTCCTCGGTATCTTTGCGGGCGTCGTCGACGACGTCGCCTGCGGGGTTCTCTGCCTCGTCGGCAGTGGGGGAAGCCGCGGCGACGTCGTCGTCGCCGGCAGGCATGTGGTTCGCCACGTCGACATCGACGCCCTCGTCGGGCGCGGTCTCCACGGCGGTGTGGTCGATCGTCGGGGCTTCGGCCACGACATCATCGGTGGGTTCGGGATTCGTGGGGCTTTCGTCGTCCACGTCGACCGGAAGATCGGTCGGCAGGGACGCCTTGGCGGGAACGCCGTCCGCGTCGCCCAGGCGAAGCTGCGGGTTGAGCTCCTCCAGGTCGCGAATCTCGGAAAGCGGGGGCAGGGCGTCCAGCGATTTCAGGTTGAAGTAATCGAGGAAGAGCCGGGTGGTGCCGAACAGGGCCGGCTTGCCGGGTACGTCGCGGTGGCCGACGATGCGGATCCACTCACGTTCTTCCAGCGTCTTGATGATGTTCGAGGACACCACCACGCCACGAATCTGTTCGATCTCCGGACGCGTGATGGGCTGGCGGTAGGCGATCAGCGCCAGGGTTTCCAGCAGGGCGCGCGAGTAGCGGCTGGGTTTTTCGGCCCACATCCGCGAGACCCAGGGGTGCACTTCGCGGCGGACCTGGTAGCGCCAGCCGGTGGCTACTTCCTTCAGTTCCACACCGCGATTGTCGGTGTCGTGCGTGAGGGAGGCCAGGGCGACGACCAGATCGTCGTCGGTGACTTCATCCTCTTCGGCGAAGATCGCCTTCAACTGCGCGACCGTCATCGGTTGGGTCGACGCAAGCAGCGCCGCTTCCACGATGGGTTTGAGTTGTTCGGGTTGCATAGGCCTTCGGGTGCTTGCTTGGGTCAGGCGAGCGCTTCTTCGCGCGCGGCCTCCGTCTGTACCTTCGTCTTCAGGTAGATCGGCCCGAGAGCCTCCTCCTGAACGATCTCGATGAGCATTTCTTTTGCCAGCTCGAGCATGGCCAGGAAGGTGACCACTACACCGAGTCGGCCTTCGCTGACGTCGAACAGCGTTTCAAACCGGCGGAAGCCGCCACCTTCGCTCAGCGTGCCTAGCAGGTCGCCCATGCGCTGGCGGACGCTGAGCGGCTCGCGCTGGATCGCATGGTGCGTGAACAGGTCGGCGCGTCCCAGCACGTCCTTGAGCGCGAGCAACATCTCCCTGAGGTCCAGCGGCGGCGGCACCCGGACCACGGTGTGCTCGCCTACGAAGGCGTGGACCACCGCCGTGTCGCGTTCCAGCCGGGGCAGCTCGTCGATATCCGCCGCGGCCCTCTTGAAGCGTTCGTACTCCTGCAACCGCCGGACCAGTTCGGCGCGGGGGTCGTCTTCCAGGCCTTCTTCCGCGGGAGGTCTCGGCAGCAGCAGCCGGGATTTGATCTCCGCGAGGATGGCGGCCATCAGCAGGTATTCCGCCGCCAGCTCCAGGCGCATCACCTCGCGCATCATCTCGATGTAATCCATGTACTGCCGGGTGATTTCGGCGACGGGGATGTCGAGGATGTCCAGATTCTGCCGGCGGATCAGGTAAAGCAGCAGGTCCAGCGGACCTTCGAACGATTCGAGGATGACCTCGAGCGCGTCCGGTGGGATGTACAGGTCCTGGGGCATGTGCAGCACGGGTTGCCCGCGCACCAGCGCAAGGGGCATTTCCTGTTGCTGCGGGATGCCCGCGAAGGCACCCGGCATGTTTTCGACCACCTGGACGTCGGTTGTCTCGTTAGTCATCGGCACACGTCAGAAGGGTCGCGAGTGCGACCGGGAACGCAACAATCGATGCCGTCCGGCGGCCATACCGCCGCCTCGTCCGGCATGCCACGCATCGTCGCCGACGAGCGAAAGGCCTTGCCGCTGGACACCCCAGGAGGGTCACCGCCTGTGAAGAATCGTCGGAAGCTGTCTGCTGCCGGTCCAGAAGACGGACCGGGGAGGGCATGACGCCCGAATAAGTTCACCCGAATGGACACAGGGTATCGCCTGTGTCCACGCAAGTCCAGCGGGGCCATGCGCCGGGCACTCCGCGGTTTTGGCACAATGGGCGAATGCAGCCCGCCGACCGCGCGATCATCCACGTGGACATGGACGCCTTCTACGCGTCCGTCGAGGAGCTGGACGACCCCAGCCTCGTGGGCAAGCCGGTCATCGTGGCCGGTCTCGGGCGGCGCGGCGTGGTGTCCACGGCCAACTACCAGGCCCGTACCTACGGCGTGCGCTCGGCCATGGCCACGGCCGAGGCGCGCCGCCGCTGCCCGCATGGGATCTACATCTACCCGCGCCACGCCCGCTACACGGAGATATCCCGGATCGTGTTCGGGGTGTTCGCCGAGGTCACCCCGATGATCGAGGGCCTGTCGCTGGACGAGGCCTTCCTCGACGTGACCGCCAGCCTGAGGCTTTTCGCCTCCATCGAGGCGATCGGGCGCCGGGTCAAGGAGGCGATCCGGGCCCGCACCGGCCTCAATGCCTCGGTGGGCATGGCCCATAACAAGCTGCTGGCCAAGCTGGCCAGCGAGCTGTCCAAGCCCGACGGGTTCCTGGTTATCCCGCCGGACCAGGTGCGTGGCTATCTCGATCCGCTCCCCATCGGGCGAATGTGGACGGTGGGCAAGGTAGCCGAGGAGGCCTTGCAGCGGGTCGGCATCCGTACCATCGGCGACCTGGTGCACGCGGATGCCTGGCGCCTGAACAAGGCGGTGGGGGAGCGCCATGCCGCCCAACTCCGCCAGCTTTGCCGGGGCGAGGATCGCCGCCCGGTGGTTACCGACGCGCCCGAGGTGTCGATCGGCGCGGAGTGGACCTTCGAGTACGACGTGGAGGACCTGGGCATCGCCGAGGCCTGGCTGCTGCGCCAGTGCGAGCGGGTCGGCGCGCGTGCACGCAGCCGTGCCGTGGAGGCGCGTACGGTATCGGTCAAGCTCCGCGAACCACCCTTCCTGACCCACAGCCGCCAGGCCCAGTTGCCCGTTCCCGGCAACGCTACGCCCGAAATCTTCGAAGTGGCACGTCGCTTGCTTCATGTCTGGTGGAACCAACATCCTCGCCCGCGATTACGGCTGCTGGGGGTGACGCTTTCGGGATTCGACGCGCGGCGCGGTGACGAGCAGCAGGACATGTTCGCGGCGCCCGCCTCGAAAAAACCGTCCGATGGCGTGCAGGATCTGATCAACGGCCGCTTCGGGGCCGGGGCGCTGGTACGTGCGGGTGTGCTGAAAACGCGTGGCAGCGAATGAACGCTTACGTTAAGGAGCGGAACCTCCGACTGCGCTAATGTGTCCGTTTGTGACACGAAAGGTAAGTCGGTCGAGGTGTGACCATGCAAATCGCCACAAGTACGAACGTTGAACCAGTATGGACCCAAAGGCAGATGTCGTCTGACAAGGAAGGAATGCGTTACCGCCACGCGCGCATGAAAGTGCACAGCGCGGTGCTGATGAGCCGTGGTGGCGAAGCGCACCCCACCGACCTCGTGGATATCTCCGCCACGGGCGCCTTGCTGCGCCGCCCGCTCGGCTGGCGCGGCGAGTCCGGCCAGACCTGGGTCCTGGACATGATCTTCGGCCACGACCTGCACATCCACATGGAAGCCAGCGTCGCACGTGTGTCGGCCCGCCAGATCGGCCTGGAATACACCCTGATTCCCGAAGACAAGCAGGCGGCGCTATGGGAACTGCTGGGTGGCTACGCCGACACACTCGAGGCCTGGCAAGACTCGTAATACGTCACAAGCCCCCCCCTCGAAACGCACGCGCCCGCCAAAACAGAGGTGTAGGAGCGCACGATGTGCGCGACCCCTCAGCCTCCGCCGACGCGAATGAAGCCCCCCGCCCCAAACAGGCGAGCGCTTCCGTGAACCCGGCATTCGCTCTTCTGGCGCACCATCCGTTCTTCCGATGCCGGGAACGCTCGCACGGATGCCGTGCACGGCCTTTGTGACGCCTCCTTTGTGTCGCCCGGAAACGCCCGCACGGAGTCAGTGCGCGGCCTTATTCGCCACAGCAACGTTGAGGGTTCGCGCACATCGTGTGCTCCTACACAGCCGGGGTCGGGTCAGGCCTGGGCGCGCTTGCGGCGATCCTCGTCGCGCAGTTCGCGACGCAGGATCTTGCCGACGTTCGTCTTCGGCAGGGCGTCGCGGAACTCGATCTGCTTGGGACGCTTGTAGCCGGTGAGGTTTTCCCGGCAGTACTCGCGCAGGGCTTCTTCGGTCAGCGAGGGGTCCTTGCGGACCACGAACAGCTTCACCACCTCGCCCGAGTGCTCGTCGTCGATGCCGACGGCCGCTACCTCATTGACGCCGGGGTGGCGGGCGACGATGTCCTCGATCTCGTTCGGGTATACGTTGAAACCCGACACCAGGATCATGTCCTTCTTGCGATCGACGATGAAGGCCTGGCCGTTCTCGTCCATCTTCGCGATGTCGCCGGTACGCAGCCAGCCGTCGGCGTCGATCGCCTTGCTGGTTTCCTCGACCTGGTTCCAGTAGCCCTTCATCACTTGCGGGCCCTTGATGCAGAGTTCGCCGGCCTCGCCCACGGGCAGCACGCGGTCGTCGTCGCCACGGATCTGGGCGTCGGTATTCGGGATGGGATAACCGATGGCGCCGGTGTAGCCGGTGACATCAACGCGGTTGGCGAACGCGACGGGTGAGGTTTCCGTCAGGCCGTAGCCTTCGATGATGACGCGCCCGGTGACCTTCTGCCAGCGATCGGCCACGGAGCGTTGCAAGGCCATGCCGCCGGCCATGGCCAGGTGCAGGTGCGAGAAATCGACCTGGTCGAAACCCGGCGTGTTGAGCAGGCCGTTGAACAGCGTGTTGACGCCGGTGATCGCGGTGAACTTCGTCTTGCGTAGTTCCTTGACGAAGCCCTTCATGTCGCGCGGGTTGGTGATCAGGTGGTTCAGGCCGCCCAGGCTGGCGAAGATCAGGCAGTTCACCGTGAGCGAAAAGATGTGGTACAGCGGCAGCGCGGTGATCACCGTTTCTTCGCCGAGCTTGGCGAAGCCGGCCACCCACGGGCGCGTCTGCAGCATGTTGGCGACCATGTTGCGGTGGGTGAGCATCGCGCCCTTGGCCACGCCGGTGGTACCGCCGGTGTACTGCAGAAATGCCAGGTCGTCCGGCTTGATCGTGACGGCGGGCAGCGCATGCGCCTTGCCCTTGGCCACGGCATCCTTGAAGCGGACGGCCTGCGGTATGCGGAAGGGCGGCACTTCCTTGCGGACGCTCTTCACCACGAAATTGATGATGTTGCCCTTGGGGAAGCCGACCATGTCGCCCACGGCCGTGGTGATCACCTTCTGTACCTTGGTGCCGTCCAGCGCGTGCTGCGCGGTGGCGGCGAAGTTGTCCAGCACGACCAGCGCCTTGGCGCCGGAGTCTTCCAGCTGGTGGTGCAGCTCGCGCGCGGTGTAAAGCGGATTGGTGTTGACCACCGTGAGGCCGATGCGCAACGCACCGAACAGGGCGATGGGGTACTGCAGGAGATTGGGCAGCATGATGGCGATGCGGTCGCCCTGCTTCAGGCCCATCTCGCCGGAGAGAAAGCCGGCGAAGGCCGCGGAGAGTTCGTCGAGCTGTCCGTAGGTCAGGACCTTGCCGAAGTTCGAGAACGCGGGGCGGTCACGAAATTTCTTAAAGGATTCTTCGAAAACGGCCGCGACCGAGGAGTAACCGTCGATGTCGACCTCGGCCGGGACACCGGCCGGGTAGTGGGCAAGCCAGGGACGCTCAATGCTCATGGATCGGACGGGCTCCGTAGTGTGACGTGACGCACGGCAATCGTCGTACGATCGCGGCATTGGAGCATACGCCCGCGTATAGCGGCAAGCCGCAATGCAACGTGAAACAGGCAGGGAGATGGCGTCGTCGGGTGCGTGGGATGGGCGATCCTGCGGTGTAAGCGACATCGCCCATATCGTGGGCTTCTGCGGCATAAATGACATCGCCCACATCGTGGGCTCCTACAGGGACGCCGTATGGCATACGTGTAGGAGCCCACGATGTGGGCGATGCTTTTACCCGCCTACCAGCCTAGGAAACCCTCAGGCCGCCTTCGCCAGCTGGCGCAGCACGTACTGCAGGATGCCGCCGTGGCGGAAGAACTCGCGCTCCTTCGGCGTCAGCAGCAGCACCTTCACGGTGAACTCCTTGACCGAGCCGTCCGGGCGCGTGGCCTTGACCGTCGCGGTCTTCGACTCGCCGCCGTTGAGGCCGGTGATGTCGAACACTTCGTCGCCCTTCAGGCCCAGCGTCTGCGCGTTCTCGCCTTCCTGGAACTGGCAGGGCAGCACGCCCATGCCGACCAGGTTGGAGCGGTGGATGCGCTCGAAGCTCTCGGTGATCACGGCCTTGACGCCGAGCAGCAGGGTGCCCTTGGCGGCCCAGTCACGCGACGAGCCGGTGCCGTATTCCTTGCCGGCGAGGACCACCAGCGGCGTGCCTTCGGCCTTGTACTTCATGGCGGCGTCGTAGATCGCCATCTCTTCGCCGGTCGGGATGTACTTCGTGAAACCACCCTCGACACCGTCCAGCATCAGGTTCTTGATGCGGATGTTGGCGAACGTGCCACGCACCATGACGTCGTCGTTGCCGCGACGCGAACCGTAGGAGTTGAAATCCTTCGGCTCGACACCCTTGGAGATCAGGAAGCGACCCGCCGGGGAGTCCTTCTTGATCGATCCGGCCGGCGAGATGTGGTCGGTGGTGATCGAGTCGCCGAAGATGCCCATGGCGCGTGCGCCGTGGATGTCCTCGATGGTGCCGGCCTCGGCGGACATGCCGTCGAAGTAGGGCGGGTTCTTGATGTAGGTCGAATCGTCCCAGGCGTACGTCTGGCCATCCGGCGAGGCGATCTGGTTCCAGCGGCTGTCGCCCTTGAACACGTCGGCGTAGCTGTCCTTGAACATCTGCGGATTGATGGCGCCCGCGATGGCGTCGGAGATTTCCTGGTTGCTCGGCCAGATGTCCTTCAGGTACACGGGCTGGCCATCGCTGCCGTTGGCGATCGGATCCTTGGTCAGGTCGATGTTGAGCGTGCCGGCCAGCGCGTAGGCGACCACCAGCGGCGGCGAGGCCAGGTAGTTCATCTTCACTTCCGGATGCACGCGGCCTTCGAAGTTGCGGTTGCCGGACAGCACCGACGCCACGGCGAGGTCGCCTTCGGCGATGCCCTTGCTGATCTCGGCCGGCAGCGGGCCGGAGTTGCCGATGCACGTGGTGCAGCCGTAGCCGACCACGTAGAAGTTGACCTTCTCCAGCTCCGCGAGCAGGCCGGTCTTCTTCAGGTATTCGGTGACCACGAGCGAGCCCGGCCCGAGGGAGGGCTTGACCCACGGCTTGGAGGTGAGGCCACGCGCGGCGGCCTTCTTCGCCACCAGGCCGGCGGCGAGCATGACGGCCGGGTTGGAGGTGTTGGTGCACGAGGTGATCGCGGCGATGACCACCGAGCCGTCGTTGATGCGGAAGGACTTGCCGTCCTTCTCGACCAGCACGCCGCCGTCTTCACCGACGTTGTTGGCTTCGTTGCCGACCGCGGTGCCGCCGCCTTCATTGCTGAAGCTGGCTTCGCCGTGGCTCTTCGGCTTGCGGTTGGCGGTGAGCGAACCGACCACGTCGAGGAAGCTCTGCTGCACGCCTTCCAGCAGCACGCGATCCTGCGGACGCTTCGGGCCGGCGAGCGACGGGCGCACGTCGGCGAGGTCCAGCTCGAGCACGGTGGTGAACTCGGCTTCCGGCGTATCGGCGTCGTGCCAGAGGTTCTGCGCCTTGGCGTAGGTCTCGACCAGCGCGATCTGCGCTTCGTCGCGGCCGGACAGGCGCATGTAGTTCAGCGCTTCCTGGTCGATCGGGAAGATGCCGCAGGTGGCGCCGTATTCCGGGGCCATGTTGGCGATGGTGGCGCGATCGGCCAGCGGCAGGTTCTGCAGGCCGTTGCCGAAGAACTCGACGAACTTGCCGACGACGCCGAGCTTGCGCAGCATCTGGGTCACGGTGAGCACGAGATCGGTGGCGGTGACGCCTTCCGGCAGCTTGCCGGTGAGACGGAAGCCGACGACCTGCGGTATCAGCATGGAGGAGGGCTGGCCGAGCATGGCCGCCTCGGCTTCGATGCCGCCCACGCCCCAGCCCAGCACGCCGATGCCGTTGATCATCGTGGTGTGCGAGTCGGTGCCGAACACGGTATCCGGATAGGCGAACGACTCGCCGTCCACTTCATTGGTGAACACGACGCGGGCCAGGTTCTCCAGGTTGACCTGGTGGACGATGCCCGTGCGCGGCGGCACGACCTTGAAGTTGTTGAAGGCCTTCTGGCCCCAGCGCAGGAAGGAGTAACGCTCCTGGTTGCGCTCGAACTCGATCGCGACGTTCTCTTCCAGCGCGCTGGACGAACCGAACGCGTCGACCTGCACCGAGTGGTCGATGACCAGTTCGGCCGGCGCCAGCGGGTTGATCTTGTTCGGGTCACCGCCCAGCTTGGCGACGGCGTCGCGCATGGCGGCCAGGTCGACCACGCAGGGAACGCCGGTGAAATCCTGCAGGACCACGCGCGCCGGCATGAAGGAGATCTCGGTGTCCGGCTCGGCCTTGGCATCCCACTTGGCCACCGCCTCGATTTCCTTGGTGGTGACGTTCACGCCGTCTTCCTGGCGGAGCAGGTTTTCCAGCAGGATCTTCATGGAGTACGGCAGGCGCTTGATATCGTGCTGCTCGCCGAACTTGGCCAGGCTGGCGATGGTGTGCCGCTTGCCGTTGACTTCGATGCTGTCTCGTACCGAGAACGAGTCTTTCATGCTGTACTCCTGGCGTGACGTTCTTTAGCTGGGGAGGCCGGCGAAACCCCCGAGGGCGTCCGCCAAAGCGTCGATTATCGCGCAGTCCGCTGCCCCTGTGCGACCGCCACGGTTCTGGCGTCGGGCTAGAATGGCGGGCTTCGGGGCATGGCCGGGCGATGATTCGGCGGCGAAAGGATGGAGCGGCAGGCGGATGGGTGCAAACGTATTTGATGGCACGCAGCGTTCGATGATATCGATGGCCCTCTCATCGGTGTCGCTGCGCGACCTCGCCCTGGTCCAGGCGGTGGCCCGGGAAGGCAGCTTCACCGGCGCCGCGCGGGCCATGCACATCAGCCCTTCGGGCCTGTCGCACCAGGTGCAGAAGGTGGAGCAGGCCCTTGGCGTGCCACTGTTCGAGCGCGGTGGGCGCCGCGTGGTGGCCACCGTGGGCGGACAGCGCCTGCTGGGCTTCATCGAGGCGGTGCTGGGCTCCGCCGAGCACCTGGAGCACGCGGCACGCGCCGGCGATGTCGCTTTCGGTGGCGAACTGCGGCTGGGCGTGCCTTCCACCCTCGGGCCTTACCTGCTGCCCCATTTCATCGAGCCGTTTCCGCAGCGCTTCCCGGGCGCACGGCTGACCATCTCGGAAGGCAAGCCGCGCGGCCTGCTGCGGCGACTGCACGAGGGCGAGCTGGATGCCGTGCTGGCGCCGCCCAGCGTCACGGCCACCGGGCTGGAATCGGCGCCGCTGTTCTTCGAGCCCTATCAGTTGCTGCTCAACGCGGCGCATCCGCTGGCCGGACGCGCCGCCATCGCCCTGACCGAACTGGACGCGGCGGAAGCCACCCTCATGGCGGAAAGCCACGGCAATGGCGTGTCCGACCTGGGTATGGCCGGTGCGGCGCGTCCGGAGCGTATCCAGGACGTCAGCCTGGAAAGCCTGGCCACGCTGGTGGCCATGCGCGGCGGCTACACCCTGGTGCCGATCCTGGCGCACGAGCGCCTGGGCTCGATCCGCAACGTGGTGCTGGCTGGCGTGGACGCCGCGCGACCCGGCCGGCACATCGCCCTCTACTGGCGCAGCGCCACGCCCTGGCGCGACGACCTCGACCGTTTCGGCGACCTGCTACGCGAGCTGGCGCGGACCATTCCCGGTCTCGACGCCGCCACAAACGCCTAGGCCCCCAACGTCGGGTGTAGGAGCGCACGATGTGCGCGAAAAACCAACAAGGCGGAAAAGCGGTATCCCACATCGCGTGCCGATCATTGGGAATGAGGCAGCCCGGATCGCGCACATCGTGCGCTCCTACACCCGCCCGTGAGGCCAGGGAGATCGGGGCATATTAACCGCCGTCGTCGAGCGTCGATCCGGTCAGCAGGCCGCGGGCCAGCATCGCGCATTGCTTACGGTAGATCAGCAGGTGCCATTGCCGGCCGCCGATCTGGTGGTAGAGCACCGCCGAGCGTACGGACGCCAGCAACGCGGCGCGTACCCGGTCCACGTTGCCCTTCTGCTGCAGGTGGGTGGGGTTGCCGGTCACCATGACGCGGGGCTTCAGGGTGGACAGGGTGCCGGCGTAGACCTCGGCCAGCCGGGCGGCCACGTTGGGGTGCTCGATACCGAAATGCTCCACCTGCCGCTGCGTGGACACGATGCCCTCGCGCAGCCGATCGAGCAGGCCGCGGTTGCGCGACAGCGAGCGCTCCAGCCGCAGCACGGTGATCGCCATGCGCATGACCGCGACATCGCGGGTGGCGTCCTCGAACTGGGACACCAGCGTACGCAGGCCACGGCGCACCTTGCCCACCCCGCCGTACACCGAGGCCACCGAGTCGGCATCGATGCGGAACACGCTGCCGATGCTCGCTTCGAACGCCGCGTCGTCGCAGCGGCCCTCGGTGGCCAGCTGCTGGGCCAGCGAGGCACCCTGGAAAACACCCGCAAGGGCGAGCACGCGTTCTTCGTTCATTCGCAAAGCCTGGAAAAGGAGGCGGCGCGGCTCACGCCAGGCCGCCGTAGGTGGCATCGGTGGCGTCGATCACGGCGCCGCCGAGGCAGGTTTCATCGTCGTAGAACACGACGGACTGGCCGGGGGTGACCGCGCGCTGGGGTTCGTCGAAGCGCACGTGCACGCTGGCGCCGCTCACTTCCACGTGGCAAGCCTGGTCCGACTGGCGGTAACGGGTCTTGGCCGTGCAGCGGAAGGCGGTCGCTGGGGGCTCGCCCGCCACCCAGGTGGCCTCGCCGGCGCTCAGGCGGGTGGACTGCAGCCATCGGTTCTCGCCGCCCTGGGCCACGATGAGCGTGTTGGCGGCGACATCCTTGCCGACCACGTACCAGGGCTCGTTCGGCGCATCCGCCCGGCCCCCGATGCCCAGGCCATTGCGCTGGCCCAGCGTGTAGTACATGACGCCCTGGTGCTCGCCGATGACATGCCCCTCGGGATCGACCATTGCGCCGGGCCGGGCCGGCAGGTACGCCGAGAGGAAGGCGCGGAAATCGCGCTCGCCGATGAAGCAGATGCCCGTGGAATCCTTCTTGGCATGCGTCGGCAGCGCGGCGTCCCGGGCCATCTGGCGGACCAGCGGTTTCTCGATCTCGCCCACGGGGAACAGCGTGGCGCCGAGTTGCTTCTGGCCCAGCGCATGCAGGAAATAGCTCTGGTCCTTGGCGGCATCCATGGCGCGGAGCAGGCGATAGCGTTCGTCGCGATAATCGACCCGGGCATAGTGGCCGGTGGCGATCTTCTCGGCGCCCAGGGCCTGGGCGTGGTCGAGAAAGGTCTTGAACTTGATCTCGCGGTTGCACAGCACGTCCGGGTTGGGCGTGCGTCCCGCGGCGTATTCGGCCAGGAAATAGGCGAACACGCCGTCCCAGTACTCGCTGGCGAAATTTCTTGCGTGGAACGGGATGCCCAGGCGGCCACAGACGGCCACGGCGTCCCGGCGGTCGTCGTCGGTGGTGCAGGGGCCGGAGCGGTCGTCCTCCTCCCAGTTCTGCATGAACATGCCTTCCACGTCGTGTCCCGCCTGCTGGAGCAGGAGGGCCGCGACCGAGGAGTCCACGCCGCCGGAGACGCCCAGGATGACCTTCACGCGACCACGCCCGGCAGGCGGCAGCTCAGCGAGTCCAGGGGCAGGCGGCGTCCGTCCAGCCAGGCGTCGATGGTTTCGAGCACCAGCGGACTGCGCAGGCGGGGGCCGAGCGCTTCTATTTCGTCGCGGCGCAGCCAGATCGCCCGACGGATGCCCTCATCCAGGGGACGGTCCGCATCGTATGACTTCACATGACCCGCAAAACCGAAACGCAGCACCTGTTCGCCATGTTCCGGGCTGGCCCACTGCCACACGCCCAGGAAGTGGTCCAGGGCGATGGTGTGACCCGTTTCCTCCAGGGTTTCGCGGATGGCTGCGGCCTGCAGGCTCTCGCCCGGATCGAGGTGCCCGGCCGGCTGGTTGTACGCCACCTCGCCGAAGACATCCTCCTCGACGATCAGGTAGCGATCGCCCCGGGCGACCACGCATGCCACCGTGGCACGGGGGCGCCAGACGTTTTCGGGCTGGGAAGGTGTCGGCGGCATGGGCGTGATGATCGGTCTGGCTCTGGAAAAAAGCATATTGTGCCATCACCTGTGGAAATCGAGCCGGAGGGTGGGCGAATTCCGGTGTATATAATCGAATCGCGCACCGACAGGTTCTTAATTAATGTCCCAGGAACACGAACACGATCAGGAAAGCGATCGCGGCCACGGGCTGGCGGTCGAGACCGTCAGACCGGAAACGGCAAGACCGCCCCTTTTCCAGGTGGTTTTGCTCAATGATGACTTCACCCCCATGGATTTCGTGATCGAGGTGCTACGCAGTTTCTTCGGCATGGACCAGGAACGGGCCGTGCAGGTCATGCTCCATGTGCATACCCGCGGCAAGGGCGTGTGCGGCGTGTTCACTCGCGAGGTGGCAGAAACCAAGGTGACGCAGGTCAACGAGTACGCGCGAGCCAATCAGCATCCGCTCTTGTGCACTATGGAAAAAATGTAAGCGCTACCCCATCTGGTGTTCATGCGGCAAGACGAAGGGGCTGGTCCCCGCCGCCCACATCTATCGGAGACGGTCCGTATGTTCAGCAAGGATCTCGAAGTCACCATCGGGCACTGCTACAAGCAGGCTCGCGAACAGCGCCACGAATTCATGACCGTCGAGCACCTGCTGCTTGCGCTCACTGAAAACACCTCCGCCCTGGCCGCCCTGCGTGCCTGCGGCGTCGATCTGCCGAGGCTTTCGGCCGATTTGCAGCGCATCGTCGCCGAAACCGTGCCGGTGCTGCCGGCCGGTGACGAACGCGACACGCAGCCCACGCTGGGTTTCCAGCGGGTATTGCAGCGCGCCGTGTACCACGTGCAGTCGTCGGGCCGGAAGGAAGTCACCGGCGCCAACGTGCTGGTGGCGATCTTCGGCGAAAAAGACTCCCACGCGGTCTATTTCCTGCATCAGCAGGAGATCACCCGCCTGGACGTGGTCAACTATATCTCCCACGGCATCGCCAAGATCGGCGATGAAGCGGCCGCGGCCGCGCAAAGCCCCGAGCGCGAAGGGGAAGAGGGCGGTGAAGGCAAGGGCAATCCGCTCAACGAATACGCCGCCAACCTCAACGAACTGGCGGTGCAGGGCAAGATCGACCCCTTGATCGGCCGCCAGGACGAGGTGGAGCGCACCATCCAGGTGCTCTGCCGCCGCCGCAAGAACAACCCGCTCTACGTGGGCGAGGCCGGCGTGGGCAAGACCGCCCTGGCGGAAGGCCTGGCCAAGCGCATCGTCGAGGGTCAGGTGCCCGAGGTGCTGGAGGATTGCACCATCTGGTCGCTGGACCTGGGCGCCCTCGTGGCCGGTACCAAGTACCGCGGCGATTTCGAGAAGCGGCTGAAAGCCGTCATCGGCCAGTTGAAGAAGCAGCCCAACTCCATCCTCTTCATCGACGAGATCCACACCATCATCGGTGCGGGTTCGGCGTCGGGTGGCACCATGGACGCTTCCAACCTGATCAAGCCGATGCTGGCCTCTGGTGAACTGCGCTGCATCGGCTCGACCACTTTCCAAGAATTTCGCGGGGTGTTCGAGAAGGACAGGGCGCTGGCGCGTCGTTTCCAGAAGATCGACGTGGTCGAGCCCACCGTGGCCGACTCTATCGAGATCCTGAAGGGCCTGAAGAGCCGCTTCGAAGAGCACCATTCGGTGGAATACACCGGTGAGGCTCTGCGTGCGGCCGTGGACCTCTCGGTCAAGCATATCCCTGACCGCCTGTTGCCGGACAAGGCCATCGACGTCATCGACGAAGCCGGTGCCCGCCAGCGCCTGCTGCCCGAGGAAGAGCGCACGGGCAAGGTCGACGTGCCGGAGATCGAATACATCGTGGCCAAGATGGCGCGTATCCCGGCCAAGCAGGTCTCGGCGTCGGATCGCGACGTGCTGCGCAACCTGGAGCGCAACCTCAAGATGGTGGTGTTCGGCCAGGATGGCGCGATCGAGGCCCTCTCTTCGTCGATCAAGATGGCACGCTCCGGCCTGGGCGACCCGTCCAAGCCGATCGGAAGCTTCCTGCTCGCCGGCCCCACTGGCGTGGGCAAGACGGAAGTGACCCGTCAGCTCGCCATGCAGCTGGGCATCGAGATGGTGCGGTTCGACATGTCCGAGTACATGGAGGCCCATTCCGTGTCGCGTCTGGTCGGTGCGCCTCCGGGCTACGTCGGCTTCGACCAAGGCGGCCTGCTGACCGAGCAGATCACCAAGCATCCGCACTGCGTGCTGTTGCTGGACGAAATCGAGAAGGCCCATCCGGATGTGTACAACATCCTGCTGCAGGTGATGGATCGCGGCGTGCTGACCGATACCAACGGCCGCGAAGCCAACTTCAAGAACGTGATCATCGTGATGACCACCAACGCGGGCGCACAGCTCGCATCGCGTCGCGGCATCGGCTTCGTCAAGCAGAACCACGCGACGGACGCCATGGAGACCATCCGTCGCCTGTTCACGCCGGAGTTCCGCAACCGGCTGGACGCGGTGATCCAGTTCAACGCGCTGGACTTCGACCACATCCTGCGGGTGGTGGACAAGTTCCTGATCGAGCTGGAAGCTCAGCTGGCCGAGAAGAAGGTGAGCGTGGATGTCACGCCGGAAGCCCGTCGCTGGCTGGCGGAGCACGGCTTCGATCCGCAGATGGGCGCCCGTCCGATGGCCCGTGTGATCCAGGACAAGGTGAAGCGCGCGCTGGCCGACGAACTGCTGTTCGGCAAGCTGGCCGACGGCGGCAAGGTCACCTTGTCGGTGGACGGCGACGAACTGCACGTCGAGACGGAGTCGGCGGAACCGGCGGCCGTGACGGCCTGAGTCGGAATGATGGTTTGAAAGACATGCTGGCGTAAGAGAAAGGGCGGCCTGCGGGCCGCCCTTTTTTGCCGCCTGACGTTTACAACTGCCCCATGGAGATAATGCACATGTTCAGCAACGAAACCGAGCCCAAGGCGTCCGCCGGTCAGGGCCAGGGCAGCACCTTCCTCGAAGAAAAAGCCTTCCGCGCGCGTACCGTGCTGGTGTTCGGCACGATCACCGACGCCGTCGCCGCGGATACGGTTCGCCGCCTGCTGGCGTTGGACGCGGAGTCCGATGCGCCGATCGACATGATCGTGTCCTCGCCGGGCGGTCATCTGGAGTCGGGTGACGTGATTCACGACGTGGTGCGTTTCATCACGGCGCCGGTCAACATGATCGGCACCGGCTGGGTCGGCAGTGCCGCCACGCATCTGTACCTGGGCGCGCCGCGCGAGCGTCGGGTCTGCCTGCCGCAGACGCGCTTCCTGATCCATCAGCCCAGCGGTGGCGCCGGTGGTCAGGCCAGCGATATCGCCATTCAGGCCAAGGAGATCATGAAGGCGCGCGAGCGCATCGCCCGCGTGATCTCGCGTGAGAGCGGACAGCCGATCGAGCGTGTTCGTGAGGATATCGAGCGCGACCTCTGGATGTCGGCCGAAGACGCGGTGACCTACGGTCTGGTCTCGCGCATCATCGAGCATCGCAAGGACGTCCGCCTCGACTGAGTCTGGATCAGTCGGACAACAAAAAGCCGCAGCGTGAGCTGCGGCTTTCTTGGCCTACCGGGTGCGGCGCGAGACGCGCTTACTTCATACGGTAGGTGATACGACCCTTGGTCAGGTCGTACGGGGTCATCTCTACCTTCACCTTGTCGCCGGTGAGGATGCGGATGTAATGCTTGCGCATGCGGCCGGAAATATGGGCAATGATGACGTGCCCGTTCTCGAGCTGCACGCGGAACATGGTGTTGGGAAGGGTCTCCTGGATCGTGCCTTCCATTTCGATGACGTCGTCTTTTGCCATGTGTTCCGGGTCGGATGAACGGCCGGAATGGCCGCATAAGTCCCTTAGTATGCCATAGCGGACCGGCTCGGGCCAGCCCACGCAGCCGCCTTGGCTCAGGCGAAGTGCTCGTCCAGCTTCTTTCGGATCTCTTCCTCGATGGTGCCCTTCAGGGGCGACAGCAGCATGCCCAGCTCGGCGGTGACGTGCACGTCGGACGGCGACACGGCGATGGCACCCTTTACGCCGGAGCGGGCAAAGCTCATCGTGTCGCCGTCCCAGCGACCCTCGGTACCGAATTTCTCGCTCATGCGGGCGGCCACTTTCTCGACCACGGCGCGTGCTTCCGCGACGGTCTTGCCATGCGGGCGGCGAATATCGATTCTTGCCATCGGAGCGATCCTCTGCACTGAAAGCGGCGGAGTCTAGCAGGATGGGGCATCACGCCATGTCGACACTTTCGTCGACACCTTTAAGGTCAAACAGATAGCGCACTCTGCTAAAGTTACTTCGTCAACGTCCCGGTTCCTCCATGCGCATCGAATTCGTCAGCTCGGCTCGCGGTGATTTCCATTGGTCACGGCCCGTGCTCACGATCGGCCGTGGCGAGGACAACGACCTGGTCGTGTCCGAAAACCACGTTGCCGCCAGGCACGTCACCCTCCATCGCGACCGTCGCGGCATGGTGCTGGAGGTGGCCCCGTCCACGGGGCGTGTCTACGTCAACGCCCGCCCCGTGCGCGAACGCGCGATCCTGCGCCCCGGCGACAGCCTGTCGCTAGGCGACTGCCGCATGTTGCTGCGCGACGATGCCGACCTCGACGCCCGGCCCACCGTGGAGCCGACGGACGCCCGTTGCACCGTCGCGTTGCGGCCGGTGGCCGGCCCCTTGTCCGGCCGTGTCATTACCGTGGGCGATCGTCTCGAACTGGGCGCCACGCATGGTGCCTTGCCGCTCGAATTACCCGGCAACGATGTCGCCCTGCTGGTGCTGGCGTGGGAGGACGGCGAGCTGATCCTCGATGGCTCACGCGTTCCGGCGCGCCATGCCGTACGCGTCAACGGCATCACCGCCGTGCGCGCGGTGTTGCAGCCGGGCGACCAGATCGGTCTGGCCGCGCATCGCTTCGTGGTCGATGCCCCGGGCTGGTCGGCGGAGCCACCGGTGGTGCTGCCCGGGCCCGCTCCCACGGTCGACCCCGGCAGTGAAGACGCCGCCGGCGCACGCGGCGACGTGTGGTGGCTGATCCTCACCGCGGCGTTGCTTGCCGTGGGTATCGCACTGGTGCTGTTCGTCAAGCTCTGAAGCGGGCGCATAATCGGGGTTTCCTTCCCGAGGGTGCATCGAGCATGACAAGAGCCTGGAACTTCAGCGCAGGCCCGGCGGCCCTGCCGGAAGCGGTGCTGCGCCGCGCCCAGTCGGAACTGCTCGACTGGAACGGCACCGGTGCCTCCGTAATGGAACTGTCCCACCGCGGCAAGGATTTCATGGCCCTGGCGGCCAGTGCCGAAGCGCGCCTGCGCAGGCTGATGGCGGTGCCCGAGGGCTACACGGTGCTGTTCCTGCAAGGCGGGGCCACGCAGCACTTCGCGCAGATCCCCATGAACCTGGCCGGGGCCGATGCGTCGGCCGATTACATCGTGACGGGCCACTGGGGCGAGAAAGCGGTGCGCGAAGCGTCGCCCTACCTCACCGCCCGCGTGGCCGCCACCTCGGAAGACGCCCGGTACCTGGCCCTGCCGGCGCGAGACACCTGGCAACTCGATCCCCGCGCCGCCTACCTGCACTACACGCCCAACGAGACCATCCACGGCGTGGAGTTCCACGACGTGCCTGACGCGGGCGACGTGCCGTTGGTGGCGGACATGTCGTCGAACATCCTCAGCCGGCCGGTCGACGTATCGCGCTTCGGCCTGATCTACGCCGGTGCGCAGAAGAACATCGGGCCATCCGGCCTGGTGGTGATGATCATCCGCGACGATCTGCTGGCCCGCGAAGGCCGGCCCATGGCGAAGATCTTCCGGTACGCCGAGCACGCCGCCAACGATTCGATGCTCAACACGCCCAACACGTGGGGCTGGTATCTCGCGGGGCTCACGTTCGAGTGGCTGGAAGATCAGGGCGGCCTCGAAGCCATGGGCGAACGCAATGCGCGCAAGGCGGCCACGCTGTATGCCGCGATCGACGGCTCGGGCGGTTTCTATCGCAGTCCGGTGGCGGTGGCATCGCGCTCGCGGATGAACGTGCCTTTCACCCTGCACAACAGTGCGCTGGATGCCGCGTTCCTTACCGAATCCGCCGCGGCGGGTTTGCTGGCCCTCAAGGGGCACAAGGCCGTGGGTGGCATGCGCGCATCGCTGTACAACGCCGTGCCGCAGTACGCCGTGGATGTGCTGGTGAACTTCATGCGGGACTTTACGGCGCGTCACGGTTAAAGTCGGGATTCACCGCATTGCAGCATGCGTAGTGCGGTGATAACCGTTTCATTTGCAACCACTTAGCCGCCTGGAAGTCCATGAGCAAGACCCCCACCGATAAGCAAGCCACGCTGATCGAAGCGCGTACGCGCATCGACAGCATCGACCAGCAACTGCAGTCGCTCATCAGCGAGCGCGCCCGTTGGGCACAGCAGGTCGGCCGGGCCAAGGGCCCGTTGAAGGCGGCGGTGGAGTATTACCGACCCGAGCGCGAGGCCCAGGTGCTGCGTGGCGTAATCGACCGCAACGACGGCCCGCTGCCCAACGGCGAGCTGGTGCGGTTGTTCCGCGAGATCATGTCGTCGTGCCTGTCGCAGCAGCAGCCGCTGAAGATCGGCTTCCTCGGCCCCGAGGGCACGTTCAGCGAGCAGGCCGTGCGCAAGCACTTCGGCCATGCCGCCTACGGCTTGCCGCTGGGCAGCATCGAGGAAGTCTTCCAGGAAGTGGCTGCCGGCAATGCCGATTTCGGCGTGGTACCGGTGGAAAATTCCGGGCAGGGCATGATCCAGATGACGCTGGACATGTTCCTCGTCTCCAAGGCCACCATCTGCGGCGAGGTGGAACTGCGTGTCCACCAGAACCTGCTCTCGCTCGACGGCGAGCTGAAAGAAATCAAGCGCGTCTACTCGCACCCGCAGTCGTTGCAGCAATGCCAGGGCTGGCTGCGCGTGAACCTGCCCAACGCCGAGCGCATTCCCGTTTCGAGCAACGCCGAGGCCGCACGAACGGCCAAGCTGTCACCGGAATCCGCCGCCATCGCCGGCGAGACGGCCGGCCGCGTGTATGGCCTGAAGACCATCGCAGGCCCGATCGAAGACCGCTCGGACAACACCACGCGGTTCCTCGTCATCGGTCGCTCGATCTTCCCGCCCTCGGGCAACGATCGCACGTCGCTGCTGGTGTCCGTGCGTGACAAGCCCGGCGCGCTGTACGACGTGCTCAGCCCGCTGGCGCAGCACGGCATCAGCATGAACCGTATCGAGTCGCGCCCGGCGCATACGGGTAAGTGGCAGTACGCGTTCTTTATCGACGTGTCGGGCCATGTGAACGATGACGCGATGAAGGCCGCCCTCGACGAGATGAAGCCGGCCGCCGCCGACGTGCGCGTACTCGGTTCCTATCCGGTCGCCTTGCCGTGACCGTCGGGTTCGACGCGACCGCGCTCGCGAACCGGGCGACGGCCGCGCTGCGCGCATACGATCCAGGCCACGACCTGCCCGCGCTGCGGCGACGCTTCGGCGCGACCATCGCCGAGTTGGGCTCGAACGAGAATCCACTCGGCCCCAGTCCAATGGCTATGCAGGCGGCCACACGGGTGCTGCAGGACATGTGGCGCTACCCCGACCCGACCGGCACGGCGCTCAAGGCGTGCCTCTCGACCGAGCTGGGCATCGCACCGGCAGGCATCACGCTCGGCAACGGCTCGCACGAACTGCTGATGCTGCTGGCGCAGTGCTTCGCCGACGCCGAGCACCCGGTGGTGTTCTCGCAGTATGGTTTCGCGGTGTTCCCCATCGCCGCCGCGGCGGCCGGTGCGCAGGGCATCGCCGTGCCCGCTTTGTCGGCCGACCATCCCCAGGCGCCTTACGGGCACGACCTGGAGGCGATCGCGCACGCTGTCACCCCCGCGACGCGGCTGGTTTACCTCGCCAACCCCAACAACCCGACCGGTACCTGGTTCACGGCCGCCGCGCTCGCCGCGTTCCTCGGGCGCGTTCCGCCGTCAACCCTGGTGGTAGTGGACGAGGCGTACCACGAGTACGTGGACGCCGCTGGTCCCGCAACCGCCATCGCCCTGATGGATCGCTTCCCCAACCTCGTCGTGACCCGCACCTTTTCCAAGGCGCACGGCCTGGCCGGGCTGCGTGTCGGCTACATGGCCAGCCATCCGTCGGTGGCGGCGGTGTGCGAGCGGCTGCGCGAATCGTTCAACGTCAACGCCGTGGCCCTGGCCGCCGCGGAGGCCGCGCTCGCAGATCGTACGCATCGCGATCGCGTGCGCGAGGTCAACGCGGGCGACCGTGCTTGGCTGGCCGATGCGCTGACCGCGCGCGGCATGCGCGTGCTGCCGTCGCAGGCGAACTTCCTGCTGGTCGACCTGGGGCGCGACGCCGCGCCCGTCGAAGCCCATCTGTTCGAGCGCGGCGTGATCGTGCGGCCCATGGGCGGCTACCGCCTGCCCCATACGGTCCGCATCAGCATCGGCAGCCGTGCCGAACTTCACCGTCTACTGGAGAACCTGCCATGAGCCGCATGGACTGGCAAAGCCGCACGGGCCGCCCCCTGTACGGCGAGATCACGGTACCGGGCGATAAATCCGTATCCCATCGCGCGCTGATGTTCGGCGCGCTGGCCGAGGGCGTCACCCACATCCGCGGTTTCCTTGAAGGCGAGGACACCCGCGCCACCGCGGCGATCCTGGGCACGCTGGGCGTGCGTTTCGACACGCCGGCCCCGGGCGAGCGCGTGGTGCATGGCGTGGGCCTGCATGGCCTACGCGGCAGCACGGACAACCTGGATTGCGGCAACGCGGGCACCGGCATGCGCCTGCTCGCCGGGCTGCTGGCCGGGCAGGCGTTCGACAGCACGCTGGTCGGCGACACCTCGCTGTCGCAGCGACCGATGCGTCGTGTCACCGATCCGCTGGCGCTGATGGGTGCCTCGATCGACAGCGCTGACGGCAAGCCGCCGTTGCGCATCCACGGCGGTGGGCGGCTCAAGGGCATCCGCTACCAGCCGCCCGTGGCGAGCGCGCAGATCAAGTCGGCGCTGCTGCTGGCCGGCCTTTACGCCGAGGGCAGCACCGAGGTGATCGAGCCGCATCCCACCCGCGACTACACCGAAAGCATGCTCAAGGCGTTCGGCTGGCCGATCGAGTATTCGCCGGGCAAGGCGAAGCTGGAAGGTGGCCATCGCCTCACCGCGGTGGACGTGGACGTGCCGGCGGATTTCTCGTCGGCGGCCTTCTTTATCGTCGCAGCCTGCGTGGTGCCCGGTTCCCACGTGCGCATCAAGGGCGTGGGCCTCAACCCGCGCCGTACCGGACTGCTGGCCGCGCTCGAACTCATGGGCGCGGACATCGCCGTGGAAAACGAGCGCAGCAGCGGTGGCGAGGACATCGGCGACCTGGTGGTCAAATACGCGCCGCTGCATGGTGTGGCCTTGCCGCTGGATATCGTCCCCGACATGATCGACGAGTTTCCCGCGTTGTTCGTCGCCGCAGCCGTGGCCGAGGGCATGACCACGATTCGCGGCGCGGCGGAGTTGCGGGTGAAGGAGTCTGATCGCATCGCCAGCATGGCCAACGGGCTGAAGGCTTGCGGTGTGCTGATCGATGAACTGCCGGATGGCGCGATGATCCGTGGCGGCAGCATCGGCGGCGGCCACGTCGACAGCCATGGCGATCACCGCATCGCCATGAGCTTCGCCGTTGCCGGCCTGGTCGCTAGCGCACCGATCGTCATCGGCGACTGCGCCAACGTCGCCACCTCGTTTCCCGGCTTCATGGCGCTGGCCAACGGGCTGGGCTTCGACCTGTCGGATACCGTGACGTCCGCGTAGGCGCTACGCTGGTCGCTTTCCCCGTCCGGATGCCCCCATGGCTGACAAACTCCCCCCGTTCGTCGTCGTCGTCCCGGCGCGGTTCGGCTCCACCCGACTGCCGGGCAAGCCGCTGCTGAAGATCGCCGGCGAATCGATGATCCGGCGGGTGGCGGCAAGGGCAGGGCAGGCCGGCGCCGCGCAGGTGGTGGTCGCCACGGACGACGACCGCGTGGCGACCGAGTTGCGCGGTTGCGGCGACCTGCTGGTCTGCATGACCCGGACGGACCACGCCTCGGGCAGCGACCGCATCGCCGAGACCGTAGCTCACTTCGGCTGGCCCGACGACACCATCGTGGTGAACCTGCAGGGCGACGAGCCCTTCGCTCCCGCCGCCGGCATCCGTGCGGTGGTGGCCACGCTGGCGGGGGACGACGCACCCATGGCCACCCTGGCGACCCCTATCGTGCATGCCGACGAATTCTTCGACCCGAATATCGTCAAGGTGGTGCGCAGCCAGAACGGTCGCGCGCTGTATTTCACCCGCGCACCGGCGCCCTGGGCCCGGGACGAGTTCGCCCGGGACCGGGGCGTGCTGCCACCCGGCCTGCCGTTCCTGCGCCACATCGGCATCTACGCGTATCGGGCCGGCTTCCTGCGCCGGCTGGCGGCCCTGCCGCGCACCCCGCTGGAGCAACTGGAGTCGCTGGAACAGCTGCGCGCCCTGGAGCACGGCCACGCCATTTCGGTCCAGCCCACGCCGGAGCCGTTCCCGCCCGGGATCGACACGGCCGAGGATATGGAGCGGGCCGAGCGCTGGGTGGCGACGCAGGCCGGGTAAGCGAGCGCGTCCTAGGGGATTTCCTACACGGGTATCTGGTCGCCACCTACAGGGATATTCGGTCTCGGCCGGGCGCGCCCCGTAGGGCGACGACGTAACCTATCCCTGTCGCCAAGCTCTCTCCCCCTAAGGACGGCGACGCTCCCACGGAAGGTCCGCGCCGGCATGATTCATCCCATGCCGGCGTTTTCGCGTCCGGCGTACGTCTACGCGGTAAAATGGGCGCATGGAGCACACCGAGTCGCACCCCTTTGACGGCAAGGCCTTCGTCCGCCACCTGACCACCTCGCCCGGCGTCTACCGCTATTTCGATGCGGAGGACGAGTTGCTGTACGTCGGCAAGGCCGCCAACCTCAAGAAGCGCGTCAGCAACTACTTCCTGAAGCCGCCCATGGACCCGCGCATCGCCTCGATGGTGTCGCAGATCGCGCGGGCGGAAGTGACCCTGACCCGCACCGCGGGCGAGGCGCTGCTGCTCGAATCACAGCTGATCAAGTCGCTGAAGCCGCGTTACAACATCGTCCTGCGCGACGACAAGAGTTATCCCTACATCTATCTGTCCAGCACCGATGAGTATCCGCGGCTTGGCTTCCATCGGGGTGCCAAGACCGCGTCGGGGCGCTACTTCGGTCCCTATCCGAGCACGTTCGCCGTCCGCGAGAGCCTGGGCCTGATGCAGAAGCTGTTCAAGGTGCGCCAGTGCGAGGACAGCTATTTCCGGAACCGTTCGCGCCCCTGCCTGCAACACCAGATCGGCCGGTGCAGCGCGCCCTGCGTGCGCCTGATCGACGTGCCGGACTACCGCAACGACGTGCGTCACGCCGAGATGTTCCTGGAAGGGCGCAGCAGCGCCGTGATCGACGAGCTGGCCGTGGCCATGGAAACCGCCAGCCAGTCGCTGCACTTCGAGCGTGCCGCCACCCTGCGTGACCAGGTGGCCGCCCTGCGCCGGCTCCAGGCCCAGCATTTCGTGCAGGGGGCGAGCGCGGACATGGACGTCATCGCTTGCAGCATGGAAGGGGGGATGGCCTGCGTCAGCGTGCTGTTTTTCCGCAACGGCGTCAGCCTGGGATCGCGCGATTTCTTCCCGCGGCTGGGTACGGATGCATCGATCCCCGATGTCCTCGCGCAGTTCATCGCCCAGTACTACCTCGAGCGCCAGGTGCCGCGCGAGCTGGTGCTCAGCGACGACGTGGAAGACATCGAGGTGCTGGCCGGCGTGCTGTCGGAGCATGCCGGGCACACGGTGTCGCTCAAGCCCAGCGTGCGCGGCGAGCGCGCCCGCTTTTTGGAAATGGCCCAGCGTAATGCGGGCGCGGCGCTGACCTCGCGCCTGGCCAGTCGGCACACGCTGCTGGCGCGTTTCGACGACTTGCAGAAGGTGCTCGAGCTGACCGAGATGCCGCGACGCCTCGAGTGCTTCGACATCAGCCACACCATGGGTGAGGCCACGGTGGCTTCCTGCGTGGTCTTCGGTCCCGAGGGCCCGGAAAAGTCGCACTACCGACGCTTCAACATCGCCGGGATCACCCCGGGCGACGACTACGCCGCCATGCACCAGGCACTGACCCGGCGCTTCAAGAAGGTCGTGGAGGGCGGTGTGCGGCCCGATATCCTGCTGATCGACGGCGGCACGGGCCAGGTGGGGCAGGCGGTGGATGTCCTGCGCGAGCTCGGCGTCGAGGGCATCCGTGTCGTCGGCGTGGCCAAGGGCCCCGGCCGCCGTGCCGGCGAGGAAACCCTCGTGCTCGCCGACAGCGGCCGGACCTTGCACCCCGGCACCTCGTCGCCGGCCCTGCACCTCGTGGCCGCGGTCCGTGACGAAGCGCACCGTTTTGCGATCAGTGGCCATCGCCGCCGTCGTGAAGCGGCCCGCGAACGCAGTACGCTGGAGGACGTGGCCGGCGTGGGCGCGCGCCGACGCGCGGCCCTGTTGAAGGCCTTCGGTGGACTGGCGGGCGTGGAAGCGGCCGGCGTCGAGGAATTGATGAGCGTGAAGGGCATTGATCGCGGGCTCGCGGAGCGCATCTATGCCATGCTGCATCCCTGATCGAACGGAGGTGTCGGCTCGCACCGATTCCTCCCGTACTGGCTGACCTATGCGCATCAACCTTCCCACCTGGCTGACCCTGTTCCGCGTGCTCCTGCTGCCGGTCATGGTCGTCGTCTTCTACCTGCCGTTCCGCGGCGCCAGCCTGACGGCGGCACTGGTCTTCGTGCTGGCCGCCTTCACCGACTGGCTGGACGGTTACCTGGCCCGGCGCATGAACCTGACCTCGGCGTTCGGGGCATTCCTGGACCCGGTGGCGGACAAGCTGATGGTCGCCGTCACGTTGTTCCTGCTGGTGCAGTCGCACCCTGGCGGTTGGCAGGGCATCCTGCTGGCGGTCACGGCCGCCGTCATCGTCGGCCGGGAAATCAGCGTTTCCGCGCTGCGCGAGTGGATGGCCGAGATCGGCGCGCGCTCGCGGGTCAAGGTCGCCTTCCTCGGCAAGCTGAAGACCACGATGCAGATGGTGGCCCTCGTGGTCCTGCTGCTGCAGCACGACGCCGAGACGCTGCGCCTGTACCACATCGGCGAGGCCCTGCTGGTCATCGCCGGCATCCTCACGATCTGGTCCGGGCTGGATTATCTGCGCGCCGCATGGCCGGCCCTGCGTGGCGACGCCGAGGCGGTCAACAAAAATGAAAAAAAACCGCTGCAAGGTGGTTGACACATGGACGTCGTGATCTAGAATAGCGGGACAACGACGCGGGAATAGCTCAGTTGGTAGAGCACGACCTTGCCAAGGTCGGGGTCGCGAGTTCGAGTCTCGTTTCCCGCTCCAAAGTTTTCACGAAGCCTCGGTCACCCGGGGTTTTGTTTTTTAGGCGCCACGCGATACTCTCGCGCTGCGCCAGCGATGGCCGGGTGGCAGAGTGGTCATGCAGCGGACTGCAAATCCGCGTACGCCGGTTCGATTCCGACCTCGGCCTCCATCGCATTCCAAGGCGCTCCGCTCACGCGGTGCGCCTTTTTTCTTGAAAGCCCGGATGGCGAAATCGGTAGACGCAAGGGACTTAAAATCCCTCACTCGTAAGAGTATGTCGGTTCGAGTCCGACTCCGGGCACCATGTCTACCGAAAGCAGATCGATCCCATGACATCCCGCTCGGTGCTCAAGGTCATTGTCGGCTCGCGCAATCCGGTCAAGATCGGCGCGGTACGCAACGCGCTCGCAACGCTCTTTCCCGAGCATGTCCTCGCCTGCGAAGGCATGCATGCGCCATCCGGCGTCGCCGATCAGCCGATGACCGCGACGGAGACGCGTCAGGGCGCCATCCAGCGCATGCAGTACTGCCAGCGACACGGTGGTGAGGCCGACTTCCATGTCGCGCTGGAAAGTGGGATCGACATGGGTGAGGACGGTCCAGGCACGGTCGGTTACGTGGCCATCGCCGGGGGCGACCACGTATCCGTAGGGCGCAGCGCCTGGCTGCCCTTGCCGCCGATTGCGTACGAGGCCCTGCTCGAGGGCGAAGAGTTGGGTGACGTGATGGACCGGCTGTTCGGCACGGTCAACGTCAAGCAGCAAGGAGGCGCCATGGGCCTCGTCACCCGTGGTCATGCCACTCGCGAGGGCGCGTACACGCAGGCCCTGCTGCTGGCGATGGCGCCGTTCCTGAACCCCGATCTCTACGGTTTGGCTTCGCGAGTCGTCCCGTAAGCCATGACACTGGTGTGTCGGTTCGGCGACAGGTCACACCCCCGTAACGCCGCCTGTGCGACACGTGGGTATTAGGGAGGTGCGCCATGCTCGGATCTACCCAGGCCACGGTGACCGCCGCCGCGACCGAACACGTCAAGCCACTGCGCGTCTACGTCTTCTATCCGTCGATCAATCACCGTGCGTGGTGGGTCCTGCTTCCGGGTTCGGCCAAGCAGTCCTTCGACTCGGAAGGCGCGGCGATCGAGTTCGCGGTGACGCGCGCCCGCACGCTGCGTGGTCACGGCCGCCCTGTCGAGGTGCTGCAGGAAAAAATCTCGGGATCGTGGATGGCCGTTCGCGTGTCGTGAGCAATCGCCGGTAATGAGTGCCTGTTGATCCAGTTCGACCTGTCCAGAGGTGTTTCGCCATGACGACCGAGTACGAAACGATCAACCAGCGCCTGATCGGCGAACTCAAGGCGCAGCGTCGCGAGGTGCGTAGCCCGGCGATCGTCGATCCACGTCGTTACCGCGATCCCGAGGACGAGGCAGGGCAACTGGCCGATCCCGGCGATGCGGGCACAACGAGCGTGGCCTGCGACGACGCCGATCGCGGACCGTTGGACGACGATCACTGAAACGTGTCGAGGGCTTGCAATGCGGGCAAGGCTTGCCTAGAATTGCCGGCTCGATGCGGGAATAGCTCAGTTGGTAGAGCACGACCTTGCCAAGGTCGGGGTCGCGAGTTCGAGTCTCGTTTCCCGCTCCAGATTGCGATCTACAGGCATTCATCGGCCTCTGTAGGTCTTCGAAAAAAGGAGCTTCGGCTCCTTTTTTCGTTTCAGTCAACCTCACGCAAATCCATCGACAGCCAGCGTCTTTGAGTTCAAAGACTCGGATGCCCTTGTTCCTGTCGAGGTCACCACGGCAGATAAAGTTGCCGGGGCTTCCGCCGATAACCCTATCTTCGCCGCGCACGTCACCGCGACGTGCTGTCGGCTGCTTAGGGATGGGCTCATGCCTCTGGTCATCGTTGTCGCCTCCGTCGTCTCCCTTCTCGCCGCCGCCATGTTGTACGGCGGCTGGACGGTCTACCAATCGCGCTACGCGCTTCGGGAATGGCGTCAGCGATCCGAACGTGCGGAGCAGCAGGTCGCGTCCCTGGAGCGCCACCTTGGTGCTCTTGTAAAGGTGATCCACCACAAGGGTGGGGGCGTCGTGCAGCGTTATTACGAAATCAGCGCCCTTCGTTTCCTGTTGATGAAGCAGCATCCTTCTGCATGGGACGCTCGCTCAAGTATTCCTCAATGGCTGCGTGCCCACAGCGAGTTCCTGCATGATCTTGCCGAGCAGTCGAGACGCGTCGGGACGACGGAGGAGATGCGCCGACGGATTGAAGCGGTGCGCATCGGGCATGGTGAAGAGCTTGCCTCCTACACCCTGCCGGTCGATGTCGATCCACCGACGGCATCATCTCCTACGGAGGATTCGGCGCACGATAGTGCTTTGGTGGCGGAGGCTGAGCGCCAGGCCTTGTTTTACTTTCTGCAAGTGGCCACCGCGCTGGCCTTTTCCGGCCGGTTTGTGTCTGCTGAGCATGGCGGTCGGGGATCCGCGTTGGCAGGTGTGGAGCACATGTGCGATGAAGCGGCGAAAATCCTCCATGGGCAGACGGCAGCCGTCGCGGACCGCGCACTGGCTGTGGTGGCCGCGGCTGACGCGTTGAGTGAAACGCTGGGCACGGCCTGGCTCGCAGGCGCCGCGGCGGCCAAACCGACGCCATCCAAAAGACAGCTGGATGATCTCAAGACATCCGTTCGTGGTTCGATCGGTGGCGGATCAGGCGCCGCTGGCTCGGCCAGTTATGGCACGATCGGGAGCATCGCGTAGGCTCAGGGAATGACGCCAAAGCCGCGCCGGGTCGATCGTTCGGCTTCATGTACGCCGGCGGGATCCAGGCTCTGGCTACACGCGTGCCGTCCTTGACCCCTTCATGCCCGGAAGCTCGGCAAGCGGCAGCTTGGCGATAGTCTGTCGCGGACTCATGCCCAGCCCGTTACCACGGCCACCTCGCTCAGGGATCAGCCACAACCCAAAGCGCCGGCATGTGCAGCTCCGCACACCCATGCCGGCAGGCGAACGTGCTGTGCTCACCCACTAGGAAGACATGCTTTCCGCCGGCAAGCGTGATGTCGAGCGTGCCGGACACCCCGGCATCCCCGCGGACGGTGGTGCGCTTGTTAGCGGTGACCGCCTCGGTGAACGACTTCGACCCCCAGTGCCAGGTGACCGTGCCCCGCTTGCCCTGCAGGGCGATATCGGCAGGGTCTGCACCCTTGCCCGCCAGGTGGAGGTCGTCGCCCGCGCAACCGGCGAGGAGCAGGGGGAGCAGGATGAGGCCCAGTACGCGGTAGCGTTTCACGTGATGTCCAGCCGGAGGGTCGCCACCGGTAACGGCCGAGGTCGGCAAAGCTTGATGCCGGAGGATGCGCCTATGTATCCGCGATTCATGGGCGCGCCTCGACGAGGCGCTCCTCGGACGTGACCGGCTTGCCTGCCGTAACGGGTGCGACCGGTGCGCGGCGCAGCGGCGCGTCCTTCATCCACCAGGCGACGACGAACGCCACCGCCATCACGCAGGCGCCGACGTCGTACACGGTATGCAAGGAAGCGCCGAACGCCTCCAGGTAGGAGGCATGGATATCGGGGGGCAGGGCGTTCACGGCGTCGGGGCGAAGCGACCGCACCGGCGAGCCGGCAGGCAGCAGGTCGGCCATGCGCGACTGCAGGCCGTTGCTGAATACGGCACCGAACACCGACACGCCCACCGAGCCGCCGATCGAGCGGAACAACGTCACGCCGGAGGTGGCCACGCCCATGTATTTCATGTCGACGCTGTTCTGCGTGGCGAGGACCAGCACCTGCAGGATCATGCCCAGTCCCACGCCGAGCAGCCCGGCGTAGGCGTACATGAGCGGGATGGGGCTGTCGTTGTGCAGCGTACCCAACAGCGTCAGCGCCACGGTGGCGAGGAACGTGCCGACGATGGGGAAGACCCGGTAGCGCCCCATGCGGCTTATCAGGCGGCCGCTGACGATCGAGCTGACCAGCAGGCCGCCCATCAGCGGCAGCAGCTGCATGCCGGCCGCCGTGGGAGACACGCCCTTGACCACCTGCAGGTACAACGGCATGAAGGTGGTCGAGCCGAACAGCGCCGCGCCGACGAACAGGCCGATGATACAGCTGAGCAGGAAGGTGCGGTGCCGGAACAGTCCCAGCGGGATGATCGGCTCGCTGGCCACCGATTCCTCGTAGACGAAGCCGATCACGCCGACGATGGCGAACGCCAGGATGAACCACAGTTCCCCGGACGACCACGGCAGCATCGTGCCGCCCTCGGTGGTAAAGAGGATCAGGCAGCTCAGCGCGAGCGTCAGCCACGCGGCTCCCCAGTAGTCGATGGTGTGCTTCACGTGGCGCACATGGGGATGGAACGCCGCGGCGATGACGCCGATGGCGACCAGTCCCAGCGGCAGGTTGACGTAGAAGATCCAGCGCCATGACAGATGGTCGACCATGAAGCCGCCGACCAGCGGGCCGAGAACGGTCGCCAGGCCGTACACACCACCGAACAGGCCCTGGTACTTGCCACGGTCGGCCGGCGGGATCACGTCGCCGATCGAGGCCATGACGATCACCAGCAGGCCGCCGCCGCCCAGTCCCTGTAGCGCACGCATGGCGATCAGCTGGGTCATGTCCTGGGCCAGGCCGCACAGGACGGACCCGAGCAGGAAGAGGGCGATCGCGGTCTGCAGCACCACCTTGCGCCCGAACAGATCGCCGAACTTGCCGTACAGCGGCACCACGACGGTGGAACTGAGCAGGTAGGCGGTCACGACCCACGACAACTGGCTGAAACCGCCCAGTTCCGTGACGATCGTCGGCAGCGCGGTGGAGACGATGGTCTGGTCGAGCGCGGCCAGCAGCATCACCAGCATCAGGGCAGGGAACAGCACGCGCAGGGAGGGGCTGGCGGTCGGCGAGGGCGCCGAATCCGGCACGGGGGTAGCGGTCACTAGGGTATCCCGTGAATTTAATTAATGGGTAAGTTAATATAGGTGCGACACGGCGTCCGGTCAATCCGACACGCTGCCGTGGTATTGAAGTCATGGTGTCGAGCACCTGTCGACCATGTCGGAGCATCCTTGGTTACTTCTGTCCCTCGCCGCGGCCGCCGCCCCGGTCGGCCACCCGTCCAGCCGGATGGCCCCGACCAGCGCCAGCGCCTGGCCGATATCGCACTGGAGCTGATCGCCCGGAAGGGCTACGCCGAGACCACGCTGGCGGGCATCGCCCGGGCCGCGGGCATGACGTCCGCCGCGGTGCACTATTACTTCAAGACACGCGAGCAACTGTTCGACATGTTGTTCGACGAGCGCATCGCGCCGATGCAGAAACGCCTCGAAGGCATCTTCCTGGAGCACGCCGATGATCCGGTGGCCGCCTTTGCGGGCCTGGTGCGCCGCTTCGTCGAGATCGCAGGCGATTCACCGTGGGTGGGGCCGGTCTTCTTTGGCGAGATGCTCAACGACAGCGACCTGTTCAAGCAGCACATGCGCAAACGGCTGGGCGACTCGCGCCAGGTGGCGGTCGTCGGCACCCTTCGCCGGTGGCAGGAGGAAGGGCGTATCGCGAAGGATCTCGACCCCGCGCTGTTGATGGGTACGGTGCTAAGCCTGACCGTGCTGCCGGTGACGGCCAGCCGGAAATGGAAGGGCGATGCCCTGCGGGGCCACATTGATGCAGACGTCATCACGCGCCATGCGCTGGCCCTGCTGATGCATGGCATCCGGGCCCCCAGCGACCACACCGGCTGACGTAAATACGTCCTATCCCCCGGCTTCACGTGGTTGCCATGCGGCCCCGGCGACTCTTGCCGCTCTGGCGCGCACTATCCACTCGGGGATCGGATCATGGCTAATACGACGGGCTCTCACGTCAACACCATCGGCGCATTGGCCGCTGGAAAACTGCTGGCCAAGGCCACTGGTGGAAAATGGGGTCCGGCCATCCTGATCCTTGCCGGCATCATCCTGCTGCGCAAGCGCGCCGCACAACGTGCCGCACAACGACAACGCGCCGACATGGCCCTCGCGAGCCACGCCGACGCGTCGTACTGACCGTAATCAGCCCTGCTGCTTGTTGTCTTCGCCGGTGCCGTCCAACGGGTCGCCGGACGAGTCGGTCTTCGGCTGTTCGGTCGGGCCCCGCTTCTGCGGCGGGGCGTCGTTCTGGCCGGGATGCTGCGGCGGGCGATTTTTCTCATTAGCCATGATCGTCTCCTCGGTTAAAGATTCACCTTGGCGTGTCGGCGCTGACGATGGTGTGGTCACTTCGTGAGTGCGATGTCGTGATGGCCGATTTGGCCGAGGTGTTCACCACCGTCAGGCTGTAACGATCGGTGAATTACGCTCCCGTGGCGCAGGACATGTGGCAGCGAGATTGGGAGTAAGCGAACCCCTACATACCAACGCGGACGCGGCCTACGTGACGATCGGGTCGCGTCGCCTCACGACGCGGGGAGATTACCGCTACAGGCCCTGCGGGCATTCGATGATCATACCGGCACGCTGGTTGTCTCGCCTGCACATCTGGCATTGTATGCATTCGCAGGCAGCGTGCAGGTCATTCCTCGCGCACAGAAGTACAGTCGGCCCAGGGAGGGCAAAGAATGATTAATGTTGTATTGGTCGACGACCACGAGCTGGTCAGGACCGGTTTCCGGATGATCCTGCAGCAGCAGGCCGACGTCCGCATTCGGGGGGAGGCCGGTTCGGCGGAAGAAGGCCTGCGTCTTATCCGCTCGCACTCACCGGACATCGCACTGGTCGACGTCCACATGCCGGGCATGAGCGGCGTCGAGCTCACGGAACGTGTAATCCGCGCCAAGTTGCGCACCAATGTCGTGATCCTCACGGTCGTCGACGACGCGCGTTTTCCCAAGCGCCTGCTTGACGCCGGCGCACTGGGTTATCTGACCAAGGCCTGCACGGCCGACGAACTGCTCGCGGCCGTGCGGCAGGTGGCGTCGGGTCGGCGTTACCTCGCCCCCACCGTGGCGCAGCAACTGGCGTTGGCCACGCTGGATGGCTCCGACTCGCCGTTCGATACCTTGTCCACGCGCGAGATGGAGGTCTCGATGATGTTGGTCCGCGGTATGCCGCTCACCTCCATCGGCGAGCGCCTGAACCTCAGTCCCAAGACGGTTTCGACCTATAAGCAGCGCCTCATGGAGAAGCTGCACGTCGAGCATGTCGTCGGCCTTGCGCACCTCATGACCGTGCATGGACTGTTGGATACCCATAACCATCAGGTCGGTACGTGACAATCGGCATTCCTGACCACGATCCACCGATGGACGTAACAAAAAAACGCCGGGCTTAGCCCGGCGTTTTTTATGGTGAGAGGGAGGCTTTCACCTCCCCAGGTGTCACGCGTCGCCGTGCGGCTTTTCGTCGGACGAGGGCTTGTCGGACGACGGCTCCTGACGCGGGCGCGTCAGCAGGTCGCCCTGGGCCGGTGCCGGCGAAGCCGGCTGCGATGGAGCCACCGGTTCGTGGGACACCGGCGAGACGTTGGATGCCTCGGGCGACTTCGGCGTGACCACGGCGGGCGGTGCCGGGGCATCGACCGGCACATGGTCCACGGCTGCCGAGGCCGGGGCGACCGCGGTCGGCACTGGCGTGGGAGCCGGGGCCGGAGCACGCGGGGTCGGGGCAGGTGCCGGAGACTCCGCGGGTGCCGGTGCCGGTGCCGGTGCCGCAGGCGCCGGGGCTTCCGCGGGAGCGGGTGCCTTGACCGGGGCGGGTGCTTGCACCGGGGCCGGAGCCTGGACCGGAGCCGGCGCCGGCGCGTGGGCCACGGGCGCGTCGGCCTGGCGAACCGGCTCGGCACGAGGTGCCGTCTCGACCGCAGGCGCCGCCGGAGCCGGAGTCACGGCAGCGGCGGGCCGGGGCTTGCGCTCGGGCTTTCGCTCGGTCCCGACGTCATCCGTGCCGTCTTCGGTCGGCAGCATGCCACGCGCAGGCGCATCGAGCACCGAGGGCTGGCTGGCCGGCGAGGCGGCGGGCTGAATCGTCTCGGTTGCCATTGCCGGTACGTCGCTTGCTGCCGGGGCACGGGCAGCCTGCGAAGCAGGCGGCGGCGTGTTCAGCGGTGCATCCGATTCGGTCTGCCGACGCTCGGTCGTGCGGACCGGGGCGGAGTCCGCCGGGGTGGCGCTATCGACCGGGTGTGCCGGTGCCGGTGCCGGTGCCGTGGGCTGGCCCGGAATCGGCGGCAGCTTGGGCAGCGAGCTCAGGGTGAGGGCCGACGGCACGTTTTCGTCGTCCGAGGCGTCGCCCTGTACGGCGGCCGGTGCCCGGATCGAAGCGGCCGGGGCGGGACGGGTGGCTTCGTGGCGCGGGGCTTCCACGGCGAAAGCGTTCTCGGCCGCGGCAGCGGTGTCGAGCATGGGCGGCACGCTGGCGCTGGAACGGCCCGTGCCGACCTGTGCTTCATCCTCACCCTCAACCTCGTCGTCGTCGAGATCGTCGGGACCGTTGGCACCATCGGCCGAGCCGACGGCACCGCCGTCTTCCTGGCGACGACGACGACGGCCACCGCGACGACCGCGACGGCGGCGCTGGCCACCCTCGGTATCCTTGCCGCCATCGGTGGAAGGCGCTTCGCTGTCGACCTCGCCCGTGGCGACGGCATCGACGCCCAGTGCGTCGGCGTCGAGGATCAGCTTCTCGTCGTCGTTGACCACCGACGCAGTGACCGGCTTCTCGGCCGGGTTGCGCGGGGCGGCGGCAGCGACGTCCGGCGCGATGTTGACGTTGGCGGCCTTCTCGATGCGCTCACCCTGCGGCTGACGCTCGCCGCGCGGCTGACGCTCACGACGGCCGGTGGTCTCACCCGTGGGCGAGGCCTCGGCACGGCCACCCTGGCGACCCTGCTGTGCGGGATCCTTCTGGCGCGGTGCCTTTTCGTCACCCTGGCGCGGCGCGGCGTCGTTACGACCCTGTGCCGGCTTGTTGCCGTTACGCGGCTGCTGCGTCTTGCCCTGTGCGGGCAGGCCGTCACGGTCCTTGCGCGGACCCTGCGCCTGGCGCGGTTCGCCACCGCGACCACGGCCTTCGTTGCCGCGACGGTCGTCACGGTCGCGGCGGTTGCCACGCTCGTTGCGATCACCGCGTTCGTTGCGGTCGTTTCGCTCATTGCGGCCGCCGGAGCGCGCCTCGTCACGGCGGGACGCCGGGCCGGGCTGCGCCGTGGGCGCGGGCTGTGTACCGGCGTTGCCGCCGAACAGGCTGCCGAACAGGCGCGAGAAGAAGCCACCCGCGGGGGCGGCAGGCGCGACCGGTGCGGCAGCGCGGGGCACCGCCGCCGCAACGGCGACGGCCACCGGCTCGGCGATTTCCTCGCGAACCGGGGCGGGCGACGACGGTACGACGCCCGTGACCAGCGGCTGCTCGCCGCTGCCCAGCGCCTGGCCCATCTTGGGCAGGGCCTGGGCCACCACCGGGGTGGTGCGCTCGTAGCTGGGCTTGCTGTGCTCGCCCATGTCGACTTCGCGGATGCGGGTGATCTCGAGATGCGGTGTTTCCAGCTTCTCGTCGGCGACCACCACCACGTGCACGTTGTGGCGCAGCTCGATTTCGACGACGCTGGCGCGCTTCTCGTTGAGCATGAAGTTGGCCACCGAGGACGGTGCCTGCACCAGGACCTGCCCGGTGTTTTCCTTCATGGCGTGTTCTTCGATCAGGCGCAGGGTGGACAGCGCCAGCGATTCCACGCTGCGGATGTGGCCGTGGCCCTCGCAGCGCGGGCAGACGATCTGCGTGGCTTCGCCCAGGCTGGGGCGCAGGCGCTGGCGGGACATCTCCAGCAGGCCGAAGCGCGAGATGCGACCGATCTGGACGCGGGCGCGGTCTGCCTTGAGGGCGTCCTTCAGGCGCTCTTCCACCTCGCGCTGGTGGCGCGGGCTGTCCATGTCGATGAAGTCGATGACGATCAGGCCGCCGGCGTCGCGGATGCGCAGCTGACGGGCGATTTCCGTCGCGGCCTCGAGGTTGGTGTTGAACGCCGTCTCTTCGATGTCGCTGCCCTTGGTGGCCTTCGACGAGTTGATGTCGATGGCGGTCAGGGCTTCGGTCTGGTCGATGACGATGGAGCCGCCCGAGGGCAGGCGCACGTTACGCTCGAAGATGCTGTCGATCTGGCTTTCGATCTGGTACCGCGAGAACAGCGGGGTCGGATCCTGGTAGAGCTTGAGCTTGCGCAGGTTGTTCGGCATCACCTGCTGGACGAAGTCGCGGGCGTCGTTGTACAGCGACTCCTCGTCGATCAGGATTTCGCCGATATCGTTGCGCAGGTAATCGCGCAGGGCGCGGATGAACAGCTTGGATTCCTGGTAGATCAGGAACGGGGCTTTCTGCGACTGCGACGCGCCGGAGATCAACTTCCACAGCTGGAGCAGGTAGTCCAGGTCCCACTGGAGTTCCTCGGCGTCGCGGCCCATGCCGGCGGTGCGCACGATGAGGCCCATGTCGTCGGGCACCTGCAGGTGCTCCATGGCCTCCTTGAGGGCCTGGCGGTCTTCACCCTCGATGCGGCGCGAGACGCCGCCGGCACGGGGGTTGTTGGGCATCAGTACCATGTAGCGACCGGCGAGGCTGATGAAGGTGGTCAGGGCGGCGCCCTTGTTGCCACGTTCTTCCTTCTCGACCTGGACGATGATCTCCTGGCCTTCCTTGAGGAGATCGCGGATGTTCGACTTGCCTTCCGCGTTGGGATTGAAATATTCGCGGGAGATTTCCTTCAGGGGAAGGAACCCGTGGCGCTCGGCGCCGTAGTCGACGAAGCAAGCTTCGAGCGAGGGCTCGACGCGAGTGATGCGGCCTTTGTAGATATTGGCCTTTTTCTGCTCGCGGGACGGGATTTCGATATCGAGGTCGTAGAGGTTCTGACCATCGACGATGGCCACACGCAACTCTTCGCGCTGAGTCGCGTTGATAAGCATACGCTTCATTTGTAATTTCCTCGGCCTTGCCGCGCGGCCGCGGGCCGCGGTGGCGCCCATGTGGCGGCCTGCCGGGGATCGCGCCGCAGCGGTGAGGCTTCAAGCGGCATGGGATCCGGGACCGATGCCTGGACCCGGCGTGATTCGTGATAAGCGCCTTGCAACCGGTCCGCGTCCCTACGGATTAGCCGGACAACCGCAACCCGAACCGTTACGATGTGGGGTGTCTTCGCGGTCCGTCTCCCTGGACGGACCCGCGCGACACTCGCCTTACGTGACGGTACAGGCACCCCGCGAGAGATAAGTCTTCAGCGGAGCCTGGCGCTGGCCGAGTATCCTATCAATTTCGAGTTTTATCAATGCAGACGGCAACTTCCCTCGACGGCGGCCAAGGTGTGCGCATCGTCGAAATCGGACCCGAGCGGGATGGTCAGCGCGTGGACAACGCCCTGCTCACCCTCCTGAAGGGGGTGCCGCGCAGTCTCGTCTATCGCATCCTCCGAACCGGTCAGGTCCGCATCAATGGCAAGCGCGCCAAGCCGGAAACGCGCCTGGCCGCTGGCGACATGCTGCGTATTCCGCCTGTGCGCGTCGCGGAGCGCGATGAGACGGTGGCTCCCTCCGGCATGGTGAGGGCCGTGGCCGACTCGGTCATCTTCGAGGACAAGCACTTCCTCGTGATCGACAAGCCCGTGGGCATCGCCGCTCATGGCGGCAGCGGGGTCAGCCACGGGGCGATCGAACTGCTGCGCGCGGCGCGCCCCACGGAGCACCTGGAACTGGTTCACCGGCTGGACCGGGACACCAGCGGCGTGCTGGTGCTGGCGCGTTCCCGCCCGGGCCTGACCGGCCTGCAGGCGCTGATCCGCGAGAACGAGGTGACCAAGCAATACCTCTGCCTGATGACCGGCACGCCGCGCAAGGCCAAGTTCGACGTCAACGCGCCGCTGCTGAAGTCGGTCATGCACGGCGGCGAGCGCCTGGTGCGGGTGGACGACGGCGGCAAGCCGTCGCTCACCTTCTTCCAGGAGATGGAGCAGTACCCCGGCTCGCGCCTCATGCAGGCCACGCTGGGCACGGGGCGCACCCACCAGATCCGCGTGCACGCCCAGTATGTCGGGCATCCGCTGGCGGGCGATCCCAAGTACGGCGACGAGGAAGCCAACAAGCGGCTGCGGGCCAAGGGGTTGAAACGGATGTTCCTGCACGCCGCGCGCATGAGTTTCGATCTTGGCGGCAAGAACTACGATTTTTCTTCGCCGTTGCCCGACGATCTGAAGGTTTTCCTGAACAACCTTCGCGGCTGATCCCGCGCCCATGGTTGCGGCGGCCGTGCCTAGCCCAGGTAGCGGGCGCTGACTTCCAGCGATCGCAACGCGCCGCCGCTGACGCAGGCCTGCAGGACCACCGCGCTCAGTGCATGCGCCACCGCCACCGGCACCAGCGCGCGGTGGCGCAGGTACCACCAGGCCCAGCCCAGTTCGCCGACGAAGCACAGCTGCATCAGCAGACCGTTAGGCGTGTGCAGCAGGGCGAAGACGGTGGCCGTCCCCAGGATGGCGAGCGGGCGGGGCCACGCGCGGTCGAGCAGGCCGGCCACCACGGCCAGGATCAGCCACTGCTGGAACGTGGCCCAGGCCAGGTAGACCAGCACGCGTGCGATCGGGGGCCACGCGGGCGCATGACCGGCGATGGCGGCCACGACGAGCGCCGCGGGCAGGGCGACCGCGGGCACCCAGCCGACACGCCAGCCGGCCAGCCAGCCCCACGAGGGCAGCCGGCGTTGCGCTGCGAGCAGGCCCGCGTAGGCCACGCCGAGGACGAACAGCGCCACCTCGCTCGGGGCCGGGTGAAACGACAGCCCCAGGCCGGCGATGAATGCGACGGGTCCGAGCACGGCGAGCGCGGCATCGGTCGGCCCGGCGCTGCCACGGCGCAGACGGTGGCGGGCGATCAGCAGAAGCAGGTAAAGCGAAGGGAGCAGCCAAGCCTTCCAGCCCGACGCGGTGCCGTCGGTGCCGGGGGCATCCGCCGCTCGGGGTGGGATGTCGCCGTCGCCGAAAATCACCAGGGCATCGCGGGCACGTGCCTTGTCGCGCCAGCCAAGCATGGCTTCGGCGGTGAGGCCGGTCGGCAGGACGGTCGCGGCAAGGGCAAGCGACGCTGGCGCGTCGATCGATGTCAGGCGGGCGTCGCGAAGGGTGAGCGTCTCACCGACGGGCAATTGTACGCGTAGGCGCAGCATCGCCACGCGGTGGGGTGCCGGCACGGCCGCGCCTCGCTCGTCGGTCCATGCCAGCTGGTCCAGCCCTACGGCGTTCTTCGCCAGCGGACCCGGACCCAGGGTGCCCAGTTCGGCGCGCAGGCCCGGGCTGTCCAGCGTCTGGCGAACCGTCAGGCCATATCGGCCCGGGGCACTCGCCTCCGCATCCAGATGGAATGCCGCGGTTCGTGCAAGGTCCGCATCCCGACGCAGCGGCAGGCCGATCTCGAAACCGGTGGGGGCCCGGGCCTGCACCACCAGTCCCTGGGGTGACGACGACAGCTTGCCTGCGCCGAAGGCACGTCCCGCCACGACATCCCCGGCATCGCGGAAACACCATGCCCAAGGGGACTCGCCGCGGGCAAAAGCGGCGCGGTCGACGGCGCTGTCGCGCTCGATGGCCGTGTGGACCACCGAGGCGGCAAAGCGCGGCAAGACAAGAAAAAGCAGGGCAACCGCCATGACGATGGCCGCGACCACCGTCGCCATCGGGGCCCAACCGGCGGCGCGTGGCGGCACGTCAGCGATCGAGCAGCGCCTCGACCCGCGCCGCACAGATCACGTCGTTGAGCGAGAGGCCGCCCACGTCGTGGGTGGACCACAGCACCTGGCAGTGGCCGTAGCCGGCTTCGAGATCGGGGTGGTGGTCTTCCTGGTTGGCCATGAAGCCGACGGCGTTGATGAAGCCCAGGGTGTGGCGGAAATCCGGGAAGGTGAAGTCCTTGACGATGGCCTTGCCGTCGGCGGTGACCGTCCAGCCGGGTAGGGTGGCCAGGTGCCCGTCGAGGGTGGCCCGATCGAGCGCGTTCTCCGCGCCCTTGCGCGGCTGGCAGTGCTGGGAGGCGAGTGGGGAAAGCGACATGGGGAAGATCCGTCCGGGGAAAGCGCGAAGCGTCGGCGCTCCGGCTGGAATTGTCAAAAGGCGGCGCCTCGCGCGAAACAGTACTAGAATGGTGCTGTATTCCGGCGTCCCCACGCCGGTACCGGATTCGGAGTGGTCATGATCGATATTTCGGAGCGCGCCCAGGCGCATTTCCAGCGGTTGCTTGCCCAGCAGGGCGGCGACGGCCTCGGTATCCGCCTGCGCGTGGTCGAGGCGGGCACGCCTGCCGCACAGTGCGAATTGGAGTTCTGCGACGCGACGGAACTTACCGGCGACGAATGGACCGTCGAGTGCACCGGCTTCAACCTCTATGTCGACAGCGAGAGCATGCGCTGGCTCGACCCGGCCAACATCGACTACGAAACCCACGCCACCGGCAGCCAGCTCAATATCCGCGCACCGCGGATCAAGGGCGATGCACCGGGTGAAGGTGCGGGCATCGTGGAGCGGGTGACGTTCGTGCTGGAGTCGGAGGTCGCGCCGCAGATCGCCTCGCACGGCGGCCGCATCTCGCTGGTCGAGGTTACCGCCGAGGGCGTGGTGGTGCTGCGCTTCGGCGGCGGCTGCCACGGCTGCGGCATGGTCGATGTCACGCTGAAGAACGGTGTGGAGAAGACCCTACGCGAGCGCGTGCCGGAAATTACCGAGGTGCGCGACGTCACCGACCACGAGACCGGCGACACGCCGTACTTCGCCAAGGCGTAAGTACGGCCCGGCGGATCAGTCGCCCTGGATGTGGTGTTCCAGGCCCTGCAGCTTCGTCGGCATCGTGGCGAAGTACGCCGACACGTCGTCGACGTCCTGGTCGGACAGCGTTGCGGCGAAGCCCTTCATGATGGCGTTGTTGCGGCGCCCATCCTTGTACTCGTGCAGCGCCTGCGCAAGGTAATCGGCGTACTGGCCGGCCAGGCGCGGGTACTGCGGATCGACGGAGTTGCCGTCCTGGCCGTGGCAGGCTACGCAGGTGGCGATCTTGGTCTTGCCGCGGGCCGGGTCGCCGGCGGCGAAGCTCGAGGTGGCGGTCAGCGCGAAGAGCGCGCCGATGGCAATCAGGGAAAACCCACGGATCATCATTCGTCCTCGGCGGCTTACTTGGCGAGACTGGAAAGGTAGGCGGCGATGTCGTCGATGTCCTGATCGGACATGCTCTGCGCCTGGGCGCCCATCGTTGGGTGAGTGCGCTCGCCGCTCTTGTAGGCCTTCAGGGCGTTGACGAGGTATTGCTCATTCTGGCCGCCGATATGCGGCACGTGGTACTCGGGATACGCATTGGCATAACCCGGTACGCCGTGGCAGCCATTGCAGGTATAGACCAGCGTCCGCCCCCTGGCCTTGTCTCCTTCGGCATGCGCGGCGGATGCGGCGCACAGAGCTACAGCGATCAGGCCAATCAGATGCAGACGCTTCATTAAGAGTTCCCTGGGTGCCGGTCGGGGCCGGGGTTGAACAGCCGTCGAAGTATAGAGGGCTGTCGCAAGGTGGAACAACTCGGGCGTAAGTGCAGGTCAGAAAAGACTTTTGAGGATGTGGAAGCCAGCGATGTACTCGCCGGCGATGGTGCCGACGCAGACCAGGAAGAAGTTCAGCAGGGTGCGTGCCACGCGATTCTTCCACCAGCCGGTCCAGTGGGTGATGTCGTCGCGCAGGTGCTCGAAGTCGATTACACGGGGTTTGCGGACCCATGCCTCGGCCATGGCGCTGAACGCACCGGAAGGAATGCCCGGGCGGAACGGTTTCAGCGGGCCGGCCACGAACGCGGCGACGATGGACAGCGGATGGCCGCCGGCGATCAGCGCGCCAAGGGCGGACAACCCGCCCGTGAGCAGCACCCAGCTCTTCACCGCGTCGGCGCCCAGGCTGGGGCTGCGGTAGAACGCGAAGCCGATGGCGGCGAAGATCGCCAGCACCAGGCCCACGGCGAACACCTTGGGCCACGGCGAGGCCGGCGGGGTGACGGCCAGATCGTCGGCGGTGGCGCGCGCGTCGCCGTGCTGCTCCGCCAACTGGTGGCTCATGCCCTTGAGGTGGCCCGCGCCGATGACCACCAGCACGGTGCGCGCGGGCGCGGCGGCATCCATGCGCTGGCCGTTTTCGCGCAGGCGCGCGGCCATGAATTCGTCGCGCTCCGCGATCAGCGCGCGGTACAGCGGCGCGGAGTCCTTCGCGAAATCGCTGAACGCGCTTTCCAGCAGGTCGGACTGCTTGAGTTTCTCGATGTCCGCCTCGGCGATTTCCTCGCGTTCGAACACGCTGCCCAGCATGCCGGCCATCAGGCCGAAGCGCTGGAAGAAACCGACGCTGCGCCAGGCGCGCTTGAGGGTGGTGCCCACTTCGCGATCGACCAGCCACACCGGGATGCCGCGCGCGTCGGCGCCATCCATCGCGGCCTTCATTTCCGCGCCGGGCTCGATGCCGTACTGCGCGGCCAGGCGTTTCTGGAAGCCGCCGAGCACCAGACTGGCGGCGACCATGCCGGCCTTGCCCTGGCGGATCACTTGGAAGAGATCCATCTGCTTGAAGGCTTCCGGGTCGCGGATGCCGTGCGCGCGACTGGCGCAGAGCTCCACGGCCACCGCGTCGAAGTGTTCGCGTTCCAGCAGCGCATCCACCGCCTGCACGCTGGCGCGTGACACGTGCGCCGTGCCGAGGATGACGTAGTCGACGCCGTCGCGCGTCATGCGCTCGATGGGCTGGCCGTCCAGTGCGGGATGCGGTGTGACGTCGTGCTCGGCGGGAATCATGCGCTCGGTTGTCCTGGGCTGGGGCTTAGTCGCGGAAGCGCTTGGTGAGGTCGCCGTAGGCATCGATGCGGCGATCGCGCAGGAACGGCCAGATGCGACGCACGTGCTCGCTGCGCTGCATGTCGACATCCACGATCAGCAACTCGCGACCCTCGGTGCCGGCCTGGGCGAGGAATTCGCCCTGCGGCCCGGCCACGAAACTGGAACCCCAGAACTGGATGCCGTTGCCGACAGCGGTGGGGTCGGCCTCGTAGCCGGTGCGGTTGCAGGCGAGCAAGGGCAGGCCGTTGGCCACGGCATGGCCGCGCTGCACGGTGATCCACGCCTCGCGCTGGCGTGCCTTCTCTTCGTCGGTGTCTTTCGGATCCCAGCCGATGGCGGTGGGGTAGAACAGGATGTCCGCACCGGCCAGCGCCATCATGCGCGCGGCTTCGGGGTACCACTGGTCCCAGCAGACCAGCACGCCGAGCTTGCCGACCGAGGTGGGGATGGGATCGAAACCCAGGTCGCCCGGCGTGAAGTAGAACTTCTCGTAGAACGCCGGGTCGTCGGGGATGTGCATCTTGCGGTACTTGCCGGCGATGGCGCGAGAGCGATCGAAGACCACGGCCGTGTTGTGGTACAGGCCGGTGGCGCGTTTCTCGAACAGCGAGGCGACGACGACGAGTTTCAGTTCCTCGGCCAGCCGGCCCAGGCGCTCGGTGCTCGGCCCGGGGATGGTCTCGGCGAGGTCGAACAGGTCGACGTTCTCGTGCTGGCAGAAGTACGGGCCGTTGTGCAGTTCCTGCAGCAGCACCAGCTCGACGCCGGCCGCGGCGGCATCGCGCAGGCCTTGCTCGATCGCGTCGAGGTTGGCTTCGCGGCTGCCGCGATCGGTTTCCTGGAGCAGGGCGACCTTGAGGGTGGTGCGGGACATGAGGGGTTCCTTCAGGCGGCGACGGCGGCGGGAAGCTGCATGGTGATGCAATGCAGGCTGCCGTTCTGCCAGATCAACGGACGGCATGGCACCTGCACCACCTCGCGGCCGGGGTGGGCGAGCCCGATGATGCGTGCGGCTTCGTCATCACGGGCGTCGCCATACGACGGCACCAGCACGGCGCCGTTGACGATCAGGTAGTTGGCGTAGGACGCCGCGAGTCGACGGCCTTCGTCGAGGATCGGCTGCGCCCACGGCAGCGAGTGCAACGGATACGGCGTGCCTTCCGGCGTCCGCAGCGCGGCCAGTTCATCGGCCATCGTGCCGAGTTCCGCGAAGTGCGGATCGGTGCTGTCGTCGCATGCCTGGTACACGATGCCGCCGTCCTCGGAGAAGCGCGCCAACGTATCGATATGGGCGTCGGTGTCGTCGCCTTCAAGGTAACCGTGGTCCAGCCACAGCACGCGGTCGGCGTGCAGGGTGGTGGCCAGGGTGTCGGTCATCGTCTCGCGGGATAGCGTGGGGTGGCGCTGGGCGAGGCACTTCCACGTGGTGAGCACGGTGCCACGGCCGTCGCTCTCGATGCCGCCGCCTTCCAGGGCCCAGTCGATGCGCCGGTGCGGCAGCCCCGACAACACGCCGCGCTCGAGCAGGCCGGCGATCAGCGCGTCGTCCTGGTCGGCGCCGAATTTGCCGCCCCAACCGGTGAACCGGTAGTCGTTCAGCAGCACGCCATTCGGACCGGTCAGGGTGATCGGGCCCGAATCGCGCAGCCAGGTATCGTCGTAGGGCAGTTCGATGAAGTGCAGGCGGGCCATGTCGGCACCGGCGTGCTCGACGGCCTGGCGCGCACGCTCACGCAGCGCGGCATCGGCCACGATCACATGCAGCGGTTCGAAGCGGGTGACGGCCACGGCCAGCGCGACATAGGTGGTCTCGACGTCGGCCAGGCGATCGGCCCAGTCGGTGTCCGCGTGGGGCCAGGCGATCAGGACGCCGGCCTGCGGCTCCCATTCGGCGGGCAGGCGATACGAGCTACGGTCGGTCATGGCGGGCAACGGCGGCAAGGGGTGAGCCCGCTAGTGTAAAGCCTCCACCCCACCCACCACACACCCGCGCCGTTTGCCGCACCACCCGGTGCCGCACACCCGGTGTAGGAGCGCACGATGTGCGCGATCCCGTACCCTCAACCGACCTTCAAGCCCCTCACCGCGAACCCTGCGGATTCACGTTGTTCCCCGCCGGCGTATTCAACACGGCATGCACCACATGGCTGCGCTCGAAATACACGATGTAGCCCGGATACATCCACCGGTTGATCACCGGCTGCTTCGCGCTGCCGCCGCCGCGGGCGTCCAGTTTCGAGGTGGGCGTACCGAACTGGCGTTCCACCTGGGCCATGCTCATGCCCTTGCGGGGCAGGTTCATCGCCTGCTCCTGCTGGACGCGGTTGACCAGCAGGCTGTCGCCGGCGTGAGCGACCGGGGCCAGGGCGGCGAACGCAACGGCCAGGGCGGTCGCGAGGAAAACAGGCTTGAAGGTGTTCATGATGGCTCCGGCGCGCTCCCCATGCGGCGCAAGACGCCGTTTTAACAGATCGCCTCCACACACGCCATGGGGCGGCTATCATGGGCGGTCGCCAGCCGCCAGTTTGCCCAATTCATGATCTCGTTCCGCAATCTTGCCCTTCGCCGGGGCAGCCGCACCCTGCTGTCGCAGATGGACCTCACCATTCAGAGCGGGTGGAGCCTCGGCGTCATCGGCCGTAACGGCTGTGGCAAGTCCACCCTGTTCGCCGCCCTCAAGGGCGAGCTCGAGCCGGAAGTGGGCGACCTGGACATGCCGTCCAAGGTCCGCCTGGCCTCGGTCGCGCAGGAAACCCCCGCGCTGCCGGACCCCGCCATCGACTACGTGCTGGGCGGCGATGTGGAGGTGGCGGCCGTCCTGAAGGCCGAGGCGGAAGCCTACGAGCGGGAAGACTACGAAGCCGTCGCGGTAGCCAACCAGCGCATCGAGGAACTGAACGGCTACGACGCCCGCGCGCGTGCCGGCCGGCTGATGCACGGTCTGGGCTTCAGCCCGGACACCCACGAGCGCGCGGTGGCGTCGTTCTCCGGCGGCTGGCGCGTGCGCCTGAACCTGGCCCGCGCGCTGATGGCGCCGTCCGACCTGCTGCTGCTGGACGAACCGACCAACCATCTGGACCTGGACGCCGTGCTGTGGCTGGAGGAATGGCTGCGCCGCTACCCCGGCACGCTGCTGATCATCTCGCACGATCGCGAATTCCTCGACGGCGTGATCTCGCACACGATGCACCTGCACGACGGCACGGCCAAGCTCTACACCGGCAACTACACCGCCTTCGAGCGGCAGCGCGCGGAGCACCTGCGCCAGCAGCAGATCGCCCACGTGCGCGAGCAGGCCGAACGTGCCCACCTGCAATCCTTCATCGACCGCTTCAAGGCCAAGGCGAGCAAGGCCAAGCAGGCGCAGTCGCGCATGAAGCGCCTGGAAAAACTGGCCGGCACGGAAGCCGTGCGCGCCGAGCGCTCCTTCAGTTTCTCGTTCCCCACGCCGGACCGCCTGCCCACGTCGATGTTGCAGCTGGACCACATCGACGCCGGTTACGGCGAGCACGTGGTGCTGCGCGACGTCGCCTTCGGCCTGGAGGCCGGCGATCGCATCGGCCTGCTCGGCCCGAACGGCGCGGGTAAGTCCACCATGGTGAAGTCGCTGGTGGGTGAACTCGAGCCGCTCACGGGCGAGCGCTCGTTCCACAAGGACATGAAGATCGGCTACTTCGCCCAGCACACGGTGGAAAGCCTGCACGAAGGCTGGAGCGCGTACGACCACTTGCAGGAGAAGGCGCCCGCCGCCGGCCAGCAGGCCTTGCGCGACTACCTGGGTACCTGGAATTTCCCGGCCGATCGCGTGTTCGAGCCGGTGGACAAGTTCTCCGGCGGCGAGCGCGCGCGCCTGGCGCTGGCCCTGATCGCCTGGGACAAGCCGAACCTGCTGCTGCTCGACGAACCGACCAACCATCTCGACCTGGACATGCGCGAAGCGCTTGCCGATGCGCTGGCCGAGTTCGACGGCGCACTGGTGCTGGTCTCGCACGATCGTCACCTGCTGGGTATGGTCTGCGACGAGTTCTGGCGTGTCGCCGACGGCAACGTCGACGCCTTCGACGGTGACCTGGATGATTACGCGAAATGGCTGCGCTCGCGCGCCACCACGCGCAAGACCGCCGCCGTCGCCTCGGCCGCGGCGGAAGCGCCCATCCAGGCGTCCGCGAAGGAGAAACGCAAGCTCAGCGCCGAGGAACGCGAGAAGGAAAAACCGCTGCGCGCGCGGGTGAAGAAGATCGAGACGCAGATCGCCACGCTCGACAAGGAACTGGCCACGCTGGAAGGCAAGCTGGCTGATCCGAAGGTCTACGACGGCCCGACGGTAGAGCTGATGAATCTCAGCCAGCGCCAGTCGACCTTGCGCGGCGAGAAGGAGGCCCTGGAGCTGGAATGGCTGGGCATCCTCGAGCAGATCGGGGACTGAGGCGTGGGTGTCGTCCTCAACGTGTTGTTGCCGGGGCGCGACAAGCTCGCCACCGTGGTCCCATTCGCCACCTGGCTGGCGCGTGGCAGCACGTTGCCGGCCGCCGCGCCGGGTTACCTGGCGGCGATGGCCGAGTACTTCCGCTGGCCCGGCGGGCGGCTGCCCGCCGCCGCACTGATCCGTCAGTCGGTGGCCGGCGATGCAGGCACGGCGCAATGGCTGTCCGCCGATCCGGCCTGGGTGCAGCCCGAGCTCAGCGGCGCGCGCCTTTTGGCATGCGGCAACCTGGGGCTGACGGTCGAGGAGTCGGCCGCCCTGGTGGCCGCGCTGACCGAAACGTTCGAGGCGGAAGGCATGCGCCTGCAGATGGGCGATGCGCAGCACTGGCAGCTGCGCCTGCCCGCTGACGTGGACGTGCCGTCCTTCCCCGAGCCGGAAGACGCGCTGGGTGCCGACCTCTTCGAGCAGTTGCCCAAGGGCGACGCCGGACGGCGCTGGCGTGCCCTGATCAACGAGGCGCAGGTGGTGTTGCACAACCATCCGGTGAACCACGCGCGCGCCTCGCGCGGCCTGCCGCCGGTCAACAGCGTGTGGCTGTGGGGACCGGGTGTGCTGCCCGACTGGATCGAGTGCGGCTTGTCGCGTATCCACAGCGACGACCTGCTGGCCTGGTCGCTGGGCCACAAGGCCGATGTCGATGTGCAGGCGCGCAGCGCGTTCGTCGGCAGCGATGCCTCGCCGTATACCTTGCTCGACCTGCAGGACGTGCAGGCGGACGATTTCGCACGGTCGTGGTGGCCCGCCATCCAGGCGCGGCTGGAAGACGGCGCGGAGCTTCGTCTCGCTTTCGCCGACGGCACGCGCACGGTACTGCGCAAGCATCACCGGCTGCGGTTCTGGCGCAAGCCATGACGCGCCGCGTGTGGCGCCGACGCGAGGCGGAGGCCCCGCCGAGCGGCTGGCCCGGGCACGTCCATCCCGTCATCCAGCGCATCTATGCCGCGCGTGGCGTGTGCACGCCCGATGGCGTGGAACATCGCCTGGCGAGGCTGCTGTCGCCGACGCTGCTGGGCGGCATGGACCGTGCCGTGGCGGTGCTGATGGATGCCATCGCGAACGACCGGCACATCGTGGTGGCCGGCGATTACGACTGTGACGGCGCCACGGGCACGGCAGTCGCCGTGCGCGGCCTGCGTCTGCTGGGTGCGCGGCACGTGGCGCATGTGGTGCCCAACCGTTTCGTGCATGGTTATGGCCTCAGTGAAGCGCTGGTGGCATCGCTGCAACCGTCGCCGGACCTGATCGTCACCGTCGACAACGGCATCGCCAGCGTGGCCGGCGTCGCCGCGGCGCGGGCACGCGGCATCGGCGTGCTGATCACCGATCATCACCTGCCGGGCGACACGCTGCCCGAGGCCGATGCCATCGTGAACCCCAACCTCGCCGACGACGGTTTTCCCAGCAAGGCGCTGGCGGGCGTCGGCGTGATGTTCTACCTGTTGCTGTCGCTGCGCGCCGCGATGCGCGATGCCGGCCGGTTCACGCAGGGCGAGCCCGACCTGGGCGCGCTGCTCGACCTGGTCGCGCTCGGCACCGTCGCCGATCTGGTGCCGCTGGATTTCAACAACCGCGTGCTGGTCGAGGCCGGCCTGAAACGCATGCGCGCCGGCAAGGCCTGCGCTGGCATCACCGCACTGATCGAGGCCAGTGGCCGCTCGCTGGCCACCATCGCCGCGACCGACCTGGCCTTTGCCATCGGCCCCCGGCTCAACGCGGCGGGGCGGCTCGAAGACATGTCGCTGGGCGTGGCTTGCCTGCTGACCGATGAGGTGGGCATCGCGCGGCGCTACGCGGAACAACTCTCCGGCATCAACCAGGAACGCCGCGAAATGCAGGCGGGCATGGTCGAGGAAGCCGAGCGCATGGTGGCGCTGGCACGGCACGTGGATGCCGTAGGCGTGGCGTTGTTCGACGAAGGCTGGCATCCGGGCATCGTCGGCCTGATCGCATCGAAGCTGAAAGAGAAACTGCATCGCCCCGTGCTGGCCTTCGCGCCCGCCGGCGACGACACCGACGAGCTGCGCGGTTCCGCACGCTCCATTCCCGGCTTCCACATCCGCGACGCGCTGGCCGAGATCGACGCGAAGCACCCCGGCCTGATCCTGCGCTTCGGCGGTCACGCGATGGCCGCCGGCCTCAGCCTGCAGGCGCGTGACTTCGACCGTTTCGCCGCGGCGTTCGACGCCGCCGCGCGCCGCCACCTCGACGACGACCACCTGCAGGCGCTGGTGCACACCGACGGCGAGCTGGATTACCGCGACCACACGCTGGACCTGGCGAAGCAGCTTCGCCATGCCGGTCCCTGGGGCCAGGCCTTCCCCCCGCCGGTGTTCGAAGCGCGCTTCGAGTGCGCCTCGTGGAAACCCATGGGCAGCCGCCACCTGCGCCTGCAACTGCGGCACACCCAGGGCGGCGCGCCGCTGGAGGCGGTGATGTTCAACTGCTACGAAGGCACGCCACCACCCGCGCGCATGCGTGTTGCTTACGAGCTATCGGTCAACGACTGGCAGGGCAGGGAAAGCGTGCGGTTGCTGCTGACGCATATGGAAGCCCTTTAAGGGTCGAAGCCGCTTTCCTCGTAGGGTGCGGGGAGGAGGCGTCGGGTGGTCACCCTCTGCGCTCGGGCAGCGGCCGCAAGCGGCCGAACTCGCTCAGAGGATGACCACCCGACACCTCCCTGACCACTGAGGTTGCGGGCTGGGAAAGCAACGCTCGCCGCGTCGCACGGAGCGGCATCCCCAGGGTGGAGCCCCCGAAGTCGCCGCCGCTTTGCTCTCCACCCCCGTTTGCCTCTGTCGTCGCAGAGGTGCTGGGTGGTTACGCTCTGAGCGAGTTCGGCCGCTTGCGGCCGCTGCTCGAGCGCAGAGTGTGACCACCCAGCACCTCGTCGCCGCGCCATGCGAGAACGACGGCTTCGGCTTCGGGAGGTGTACCAGACGTGGTAGAAGAATCAGCACGACATTACCGACAGCCAGCTACTCGGGGAATAACGCCCATGACTAAGATTTTATTCTTAGCAACGGCTTGCATTGGACTCGTCGCTAGCTACGTCATGTTCAAGATGCGCTACGGGTGGTACCTCGCGAATGCGGATGCTCACTTCCTCGATCTTGGGTTTCTGACGGTTGCCTGCGCATTGGTCGTACTTTGGGTGGTCTTTCCCAGCCGTGTAGCCGTAGCTGTGGTGGGTGCTGCGCTTTTTGTTTTCCCTCCGCTGCTCAAGCCCGATACCTTTGTGGGGCTTGATATTCCCTTTGCCGCCCTGTCTCTGATCCCCATCTTCCTACTCGTTATCGCTACACACCTTCGGCAGCCGGCGCTTTAGGGCCCGCGGCGGATTCGCGTCCGTGCCCAGCGACTTGCCTGAAAAACCTCAGGCAAACCTGCCGCGCCGTCCACATATCTGAGACGGGGCCCACCTAATCTCGGCCCCATGGCCACGGTGAACTGGATACGGATGGGTGAGCGGCAGTACGCGGTCCTCGATGGGACGACGCGGCCGTTCGCGCGGGTCAGTCCGCAGGACGGGCGCTGGGTGGTGCGCTGGCGCTATGGGCCGCGGCAGGGGCAGGGGGCCGTACTGCGGGGGATGTCCCTGATGCAGCGCATGGTGACGCGCTGGGCCGAGCACAACGAGGCTAAGCTGCGGAAGCTCATTCCGCCACCGGTGCAGGCCTATGCGCCGCCCAGCGCGGTGGAGCGCTATTTCTACGACGCTATCTGGCCCGGCTACGTGCCGGCGTCGCGCCGGCCGCGGCGGGAAGGACGAAAAGGGCGGGAGCGCCATTGAGCCGGGGGCACACCCCCCACACATAGGCTGCATATCGTCTTCCCGCAGGTGGCGCCATGTCTCCCGAGTGTTTCGTCTCCGCCCTCCAGCAGGCCGTGGTCCGTGACAACCTCGCCGTCTACGCCGAACTGTTCCGCACCACGCCGGCCGAGCGCGCGGTGGACCCGCATTGGGTGAACGCGCTGGAACTGTTCAACGGGCTGGACGAGGCCGGCAAGGAGGTCTTCCTCCAGGTGATCTGCCACACGATGATCGATACCACGGCCAATCTGCTCGGTATCGTCGACGGCTGCTGCCCGGTGGCGGGTATCGAGGGCGACGTGACATTGTGCATCGACGGCCGGCCCATCGGTGGCGAGTTGCAGGAGCTGTTCCTGGAGCTCAACGAGGCGACGGACGACGCCGGCTGACGTTGCGCGCGGTCGCTGGCACACTGGGGCCTGTTCGTTCCAGGTCATGCCATGCGTTCCCGTGCTTCCCGGGCGGTCGCCCTCGCGCTGCTGTCCGCACTGTTCTTCACGCTCACCTATGTCCTCAACCGCGCCGTGGTCAGCGGGGGCGGGCACTGGCAATGGGCGGTGATCCTTCGTTATCTCATCACGCTGCCGCTGCTGGCGGCGGTGCTGCCCTTCAGCGGTGGACTGGGCGCGCTGCCACAGGAACTGCGCGGGCATACGTGCACCTGGCTCACCTGGAGCGGCGTCGGTTTCGTGCTGTTCGGCGTGCCGCTGACCTGGGCGGCCAGCAGCGGGCCGTCGTGGCTGGTGGCCGGCAGCTTCCAGACCACCGTGCTGGCCGGCCCCCTGCTGGCGCCCTTCATCTATCGCGACGAGCGGGCCCGTTGGCAGGTCGGGGCGCTGTCGATCGGGGCGCTGATCGTGCTGGGCGTCATGCTGCTGCAGTTCGGCCATGCGCGGGGTGCGCTGGATGCCTCCGCCTGGCTGGCGGTGGGCGCGGTGGTGTTCGCCGCGTTCGCGTATCCGCTGGGCAACCGGATGATCCTGCTGCACCTGGAGCGCACGGGCACCCGGCTGGGCGCCGTGCAGCGCGTGTTCGGGATGACCCTGGCCAGCGCGCCGGTGTGGCTGGTCCTCGCGGGCGTGGCGTGGTTCACCCTGGGGCCGCCGTCGCTGCGCGAGGTGTTGCTGGCCGGTGGCGTGGCTTTGTCCTCGGGTGTGGTGGCCACCGTGCTGTTCTTCCACGCCACCGAGATGGTGGGACGCCAAGGCACCGCGCTGGCCGGCGTGGAGGCCATGCAAGCCGCCGAACTGCTGTTCGCCACGGGCATCGGCGTGCTCTTCCTGCACGAGTCGCTGCCCGGCCCGCTCGCGGCCTTCGGAGCCGTGGCCATCGTCGTCGGCATCGCCCTGTTCGCATGGGCGAGTGGCCGGGACGGTTCACCCGATCCGGACGGGCCGGACGCCGACCGGGGCGCTTGACGCCATCCAGACACGGGAAGCGTACGCTGCGCCTATCTTCCCGAGGTGCGCCATGAAACCCCTTGCCATCGCTTTCCTGCTTGGTTGCACCTTCGCCGCCTCGGCCGCGCAGACCCCGCCCGGTACCCACGGGCAGCGCGCCCCGGCGGCCGATCCGATGAAACGTTTCGCCTGGCGCGATGAAGCTGCGGGGTACACCTTCGTCGGGCCGCCGCGCTGGACGGACAAGGTCACGGCGGTGCCGCTGGATTCCGCGGCGCTGGCGAAGTCGGGAGCCACCAGCGGCGTGCGCTTCGTGGCCGGCGCGAAGACCCTGCTGGTGCTGCTGTCCTCGGACGATGAACGCGCGCATGCGATGGCGAGTTCGGGCGCGCGGGAATTGTCCCGTCACGACGGCCATGTGCTGTCGCTCAAGACCGAGGCCGGGTCCGGCGCCCTTGCCCTCACCGACGAGGAACTGGCCGCCGCCATCCAGTGGGATGGCGGCGACACCGGCACCGTCACCCGCTGAGCCGATTCATACGCAGGACATATCGAAGAGGACGCATACCGGTATCGATCCGACTCAATTCAGGGTCTAGCCTTGGCGACATGGCGCATTCCCTGGAGGTTCCCGTGGACGGTTCGTCGCCCGCACCGGCCGTCGTAGTCGATCGCCGTATCAGGCACGGCACGCCGGCGTTCCGGCGCACCAACCTGGCCTTGTTCTCGTCGGGGTTCGCTACGTTCGGCCTGCTTTATTGCGTGCAGCCGTTGATGCCCGCGTTCTCGCACGATTTCGGCGTGGACGCGGCCAGCAGCAGCCTGTCGCTGTCGCTGACCACCGGCGTGCTGGCCGTGGGCATGCTGTTCGCCGGGGCGATCTCCGATGTCCTGGGGCGCAAGCCGGTGATGCTGGCCTCGCTGCTGGGCTCGTCGCTGCTGGTGCTGCTCTCCGCCATGGCGCCGCACTGGGGTACGTTCCTGATCATCCGCGCGCTGCTGGGCCTTACCCTGGCGGGGTTGCCTGCGGTGGCCATGACCTATGTGGGCGAGGAGATCCACGGCGATTCACTCGGCTTCGCCATGGGGCTGTATATCGGTGGCAATGCTCTCGGCGGCATGGGCGGGCGCCTGATCGCCGGCTTCGCCGCGGATCATGCCTCGTGGCGCGTGGCCGTGGCGGTCATCGGTGGCCTCGGCCTGATCGCGTCGTACCTGGTGCTGCGCGGCTTGCCTGCGTCGGCGTATTTCGAGAAGCGGCGCGCGCATCCGCGGGCCCTGCTGGCGTCGTTCGGTTCGCTATGGCGGGACAAGGGCCTGCCGTGGCTGTTCGCGGAAGGCTTCCTGCTGATGGGCGCCTTCGTCACGATCTACAACTATGTGTCGTACCGTCTCATCGCCGCGCCGTTCTCGTTGTCGCAGTCGCATGTAGGTGCCATCTTCATGGTCTACGTGATCGGCGTGGGCAGCTCGGCGTGGATGGGTGCGCTTGCCGGCCGGCTGGGTCGCCGTCGCGTGCTGTGGGCGGCGTTCGTCATCATGCTGGCCGGCGTGGCGCTGACGGCCAGCGGGTCGCTGTGGGCCATCGTCGCCGGGATCGCCTTGCTGACCTTCGGTTTCTTCGGCGGGCATTCCATCGCCAGCAGCTGGGTGGGCCGGCGCGCGTCGTTCGCCAAGGCGCATGCGTCGTCGTTCTACCTGTTCGCGTACTACATGGGGTCGAGCATCGCCGGCTCGATCGGCGGGTTGGCCTGGAACCACGGCGGGTGGAACGGCGTGGCGATCTATGCGGCCGTGCTGATCCTTGCCGGCCTGGCTGTCGCGTTGAAGCTGCGCACGCTCACGCCTTTAGCATCAGCGTCGTAAATGCCTTCACCAGCGGCGAGGCATCGTCGCGACGGTGGGCGACGTGCAGCGCGCTGGCGGCATCCGGCGAATCGATGGCGACGTAGGCCACGCCGTCGACACGCACGTGGCGCAGCGAGTCCGGCAGCACGGCGACGCCCAGGCCCGCGGCCACCAGGCCGATCATCGTGGACGACTCGCCGGCTTCCTGGGCGATGCGCGGCACGAAGCCCGCATTGCGACACATCGACAGCAGCTGGTCGTGCACGCCGGTGCCGGCGGCACGACTGAACACCACGAAGCGTTCGTCGGCCAGTTCGTCCATGCGTAGCCGGGCGCGCTTGCGCGTGGCCAGCGGGTGATCGGCGCGCAGCACGGCCACCAGGGGATCGTCGACCAGCTTGTGCGAGACCAGCGTGGCGGGCAGTGCACCGCCACGCAGGAGGCCGACGTGCTGGCTTCCCTCCAGCAGGCACGCCACCTGCTGCAACGTGTTCCGTTCCACCAGCACCAGCCGCACGGCGGGATAAGCGTCGCGGAAGGCGCGGATCGTTCGCGGGAACCGCTCGATCAACGGGGTGGAACGAGTGAAAGCCACATGCAGTTCGCCGATCTCGCCACGCTCGGCGCGGCGCGCCTGGTCGGCGGCATCGTCCACGCGCGTGACGATGTCGCGGGCGGCGTCGAGGTAGACGCGGCCGGCATCGGTCAGTTCGACGCGCCGGTTCGTCCGTCGCAGCAGGCGCAGGCCGAGCAGGCTTTCCAGGTCGCGGATCTGCTGGCTGAGCGGCGGCTGGGACATACCCAGCCGCTCGGCGGCACGGCTGAAATGCAGCTCGTCGGCCACGGCGATGAAATAACGCAGGTGCCGCAGCTCGATGCCCATGGGTTGCCTAGTCCGGCCGGACGCGGATCAGGCCTTCCTGCGCGGTGGAGGCCACCAGCACGCCGTTACGGGTGTAGATCATGCCGCGCGCCAGGCCGCGCGCGCCCTGCGATGTGGGGCTGTCGAACGAATACAGCAGCCAGTCGTCGATACGGAACGGGCGATGGAACCACAACGCGTGGTCCAGGCTGGCCATCTGCATGTTGCGGGTGAGGTAGGAGATGCCGTGGGGCAGGGTGGCCGTGCCGATCAGGTGGAAATCCGACGCGTAGGCCAGCAGCGCCTGGTGCAGCCCGAGGGTGTCGTCGATCGGCGCGGTGAGGCGGAACCAGATGTGCTGGTAAGGCGGCCGTTTGGCCGGGCGCAGTTCGTCGCGCGGCCACACGTGGCGGAACTCGAACGGGCCGTCGATGCCGAGCCAGCGCTGGGTCTTCTCCGGCAGCCGGGCCAGCTGCTCGGCGGTCATCGCGGGCATCGGCTCGACGTCCTCGGGTGCAGGCACCTCGGGCATCGACATCTGGTGCTCGTAGCCGGCTTCCGGTTCCTGGAACGAGATGGACCCGTTGAGGATGGGCTGGCCGTGCTGGATGGCGACCACGCGGCGCGACGAGAACGAGCCGCCGTCGCGCGTGCGCTCGACGCTGTAGACGATCGGTGCGTTGATGTCGCCGGCACGCAGGAAATAGGCATGCAGCGAGTGCGCCTCGCGGCGCGGGTCCACCGTGCGCTGCGCGGCGGACAGCGCCTGGCCGAGCACCTGGCCGCCGAAGACGAATTTGGTGCCGATGTCGCGACTCTGGCCGCGGAAGAGGTTGTCTTCGAGGCGCTCGAGTTCGAGCAGTTCGACGAGTTCGCCGACGTGGTTGTCCGTCATGGGGGTCTCTGTTGAGCGGGGTGGCGACATGGCCGGAAAGTATACCGGGCCTCAGCCCGCCAGCCGCGCGAGGCGGGCCGCATCGTAGGCGCGTGCCCAGGGGAATTGCGGGCCCGGATCGCGCTTGCGTGGCACCTCGCGGTGCGGATCGTCGCTGGCGGGAACCATGGCGGTGTCCAGGTCCTCGTGGCCAGCGATATGGCGCAGCGACGGAAAGCGCAGCGTGAGGTCGTCGAGCAGGGCACGCAGGGCGTCGATCTGTTCGGCGGGGTAGGGCTCGGTCATGACCTGCCGGTCCGAGTGGAACCATTCGGGATAACGCCCCGTGTTGACCAGTTCGATGCCGATCGAACGCGGGTTGTAGCCGCGGGTGTGATTGGCAACGCGGTGCGGATCGACGTAGCACTGGATCGTTCCGTCGCGATCGACGTAGTAATGCCCGCTGGCACCCGTGCCGCGGTCCTCGTAGAGCACGCGCTCGCCGTACTCGCGCGCCATGGCCAGGTCGGGCAGCTCGGTGCAGTGGATGACGATCAGGTCCACCGCGTCGGCCTGGCGCTCCGGGAGGCGGTGTTCGTAGGGGAGAGGGTTAGGGCGGATGTCGATCATGGCGCTTTGATAACATAGCCGGTCATTCCGCGTACGGAGTCCGCCATGCGCGGTCACATCATCCTTTCCCACGGTTCCGATTCCGGCCCCGACGCCACCAAGGTCAGCGCGCTGGCGGCCCTGGCGGGCTCACTGGGCTGGACCACGGTCCGCCCCGATTACCGTGAAGACGACGCCCTCGGCCACGCCGGCTGCGTCGAACCGCGGCTGGCGCGGCTGGCCCGGGCAATCGCGGACTCGCGGGCGCCCCCGATCCTGGTCGGCTCCAGCATGGGCGCCTTCGTTTCGGGGCTGGCCTCGCTGCAGGTACCGGTGGCCGGCGTGTTCCTGTTGGCGTTGCCTGCGCGCATCCCCGGCTACGCCCGGGCCTTCGACCTCGCCAGGGGCGTGCCCGCCTTCATGATCCACGGCTATGCGGACGACGTCTGCCCGGTGGATGAGGCCTTCGCCTTCGCGCGCAGCCATGCGATCCCGATGCTGCTGGTCGAGGACGACCACCGGCTGGGCAACGCCATGGCAGGCATCGAAACCACCTTCCGCCGTTTCCTCGAGGGCCTGGCATGAACTTCTTCGCCACCTGCCCGAAGGGCCTGGAATACCTGCTCAAGGACGAACTGATCGCCATCGGCGCAAAGGACGTACGCGAGGCCCTGGCCGGCGTTTCCTTTGCCGGTGACATCGAGACGGCCTACCGCGCCTGCCTGTGGTCGCGCATGGCCAGCCGCGTGCTGCTGCCGCTGGCCGAGTTCGACGCCGCCGACCAGGACGCGCTCTATGCGGGTGTGCAGGACATCGACTGGGCCACCCATCTGGCCGCGCACGGCACGCTGGCCGTGGATGCCAACACGGCACAGAGCAAGCTCACGCACAGCCAGTTCATCGCGCTGAAGACCAAGGACGCCATCGTCGACCAGTTCCGCGCCGCCACCGGCGCGCGCCCGGACATCGATCCGGAAGAACCCGACCTGCGCGTCAACGTGCGCCTGCGCCGCGACCGCGCCACGCTGTCGATCGACCTCTCGGGCCTGCCGTTGCATCGTCGCAACTGGCGCGAGCAGCAAGGCGAGGCGCCGCTGAAGGAAAACCTCGCCGCCGCCATGCTGGTGCGCGCGCAGTGGCCGCGCATCTACGCCGAAGGCGGTGCGCTGGTCGATCCGATGTGCGGCTCGGGTACGCTGCTGATCGAAGGCGCGCTTATGGCCGCCGACGTGGCGCCCGGCCTGCGTCGCGATTACTTCGGCTTCCTCGGCTGGGCCAAGCACGATTACGCGTTGTGGCGCTCCATCTACGACGAGGCCAAGGCGCGGGCGGAAGAAGGCCTGCGTGCCCTGCGCCCGGTGTTCTTCGGCAGCGATTCGGATGCACAGATGGTGCAGACCGCCAAGCGCAACGCGCAGAGCGCGGGCGTGGCGGGTTTCGTCCACCTCGACAAGCGCGACGCGGTGCACGTGGCCCCGCCGCCGGAAACCCCGCTCGGCCTGGTCATCACCAACCCGCCCTACGGCGAGCGCCTGGGCGATCGTGCCGAACTGCCGGCGCTCTATCGCGACTTCGGCCAGGCCCTGAAGGACCGTTTCGCCGGCTGGCGCGCGGCGGTGCTGGCCGGTGACGAGGAACTGGGTCGTGCGCTGCGCCTCAGCCCCGACAAACGCTACGCCCTGTTCAACGGCGCGCTGGAAACCCCGCTGCTGACCTACGCCCTGCGCGCACGCGACGAAGCCCCGCGCGAAGCGAAGCCGCTGTCGCCCGGCGCGGAGATGCTGAAGAACCGCCTGGAGAAGAACGTCCGCCACCTGCGCAAGCGGCTCACCCGCGAGGGCATCACCTGCTGGCGCGCCTACGACCAGGACCTGCCCGAGTACGCCGCCGCCATCGACGTCTACGAAAACTGGCTGCACATCCAGGAATACAAGGCGCCGCAGGACGTGCCGGTGGACGTGGCGCGCATCCGCATGCGCGAGATCGGCCGCGTGGCCAGCGAGGTGCTCGGCATTCCCCGTGAGCGCATCGCGGTGAAGACGCGCGAGCGCGGCAAGGGGGGCTCGAAGTACGGTCAGTTCGACCAGAAGGGCGAGTTCATCGAGGTGGGCGAGGGCGGCCTGCGCTTCCTCATCAACCCCACCGATTACCTGGACACCGGCCTGTTCCTCGACCATCGCCTGGTTCGCGAGAAGATCCGCGAACTGGCGCCGGGCAAGCACTTCCTCAACCTGTTCGCCTATACGGGCACGGCCAGCGTCTATGCTGCGGCCGGCGATGCGCGCGACACCACCACCGTGGATCTGTCCGGCACCTACCTGGACTGGGCATCGCGCAACCTGGCGTTGAACGGGTTCGAAGGTGCACGCCATCGGCTGGTGCAGGAAGATGCCCTGACCTTCCTCGAGAAGCGCTCGATGCAGTACGGGCTGATCTACGTCGACCCACCGACCTTCTCCAACTCCAAGAAGGCCGACGACTTCGACGTGCAGCGCGATCACATGAAGCTGCTGATGCTGTGCCTGGACCGGCTACTGCCGGACGGGGTCATTGTTTTCTCGAACAATTTCCGTCGTTTCCAGCTTGATAAGGCGGCGCTGGAGCCCCATTTTTCCATCGAGGACTGGAGCGCCCCCAGCATCCCGTTCGACTTCTCCCGCCGGCACAACATCCACGGTTGCTGGTTGCTCCGTAAGCCGTTCGTGAATCCGTGGAAAACGTGAATTGAGGGTGTAGAAAACTTCAGATTGGATTCAGTGGCCGAGCGCGAATCTGCAGTCAACACCCGGAGGTAACTGTCATGAAAGGTAAGTTCGTAAAGTCCGCTCTCGTCCTCGCCGCTGCGGGTCTGATGGCGTTCGCACCCGGCGCTTTTGCCCGCGGTGGTTATTACGGCGGCTACCATGGTGGTTACGGCTATGGTTACCACGGTGGTGGCTACTACGGCGGTCGTGGCGGTTACTACGGTCGCGGTCACTACGACCACGCCGGCCGCTGGATCGCTGGCGCCATCGTCGCCGGTGCGGTCGTCGGCCTGGTCGCCAACGCCACGCAGCCGCGCACGGTGGTCTACGACAACGGCCCGGGCTACTACTACGCCCCGCCCACCCGCACGGTGGTCTATGACGACGCGCCGGTCGTTACCCGCCGCGTGACCACCACGACCACCTACGTGGACGATGGTTACGGTGGCACCCGTTATGTGCGTGACGACGGGTATTGATCGGAGTCGTTTTCGGTTGAGTGGTTTGATGGAGGAGCCCGGCGCAAGCCGGGCTCTTTTTGTTTTGGGGCGGACGTTTCGTGGTGGATTGCCGTGAGGGCTCGCCTTCGGCATCGCGTTTGGCCTTGGGCCGTGGAGCAAGAGCCGACGGGTAGCCCCCTCGGTGCCACGCCTGCGGCGACCCGCTAGGGAAGGGCCGCTCCGCGGCCGTATGTTTATTGCCCTTCGGGCACGGGTCGGGCTTCGAACGGAGGTTTCCGATTCGACCTCCTGTCTCAGCGGAAACGGCCGGCCGTCCTGGCCGGCCCCCTGCGGGCTTTTTCCGTTCGAAGCCCTCGCCTGCGGCTACCGGCCCCGAGGGGGCTACCCGCCGGCTCTTCCTCAAACTGAGGTGGGATGTTGGGCGAGCAGCGAGGGGTGGTGAACGAGTAGCGGGAGGGGTACGGCGTCGCCGCTTTGTTGGCTTTTCGCCCACATCGTGGGCTCCTACCTCGGGGGGTAGGGCAGGTGTTGGAATACCCGACGCATGATCTATCGGCTGGGTAGGAGCGCACGCACGTGCGCGAACCCTCGACGTACCTAAGGCGACGGATGCCATGCGCAACAGGCAAGCGAGCGGTCCCAGCAACGAAGCGAAACCCAGCTCTGCTCTGCGCTCGACCCCAACCCACCTCAGCTTGAGGAAGAGCCGGCGGGTGCCCTCGGGGCCGGTAGCCGCAGGCGAGGACTTCGAACGGACAAGGCCCGAAGGGGGCCGGCCAGGACGGCCGGCCATTTTCGCTGAGACAGGAGGTCGAATCGAAAATCCCCGTTCGAAGCCCGACCCGGCCCGAAGGGCAATAAATAAACGGCCGCGGAGCGGCCTTTCCCTAGCGGGTCGCCGCAGGCGTGGCCACGAGGGTGGCACCCGCCGGCTCTTGCTCCGCGACGCCAAGGCTCGAGCCCCAACGCGATGCCGAAGGCGAGCCCGCCTCAACCACCCGGAGACGGCAGCTGCGCACCCGAGCCGCGGCGCTTTGCGCTCTTCTTCATCGATTCGAATGTCGCCTTGTCGATCGTCTGCACGGACTGGATCTGGCACGGTGGCTCGTTGCGGCGAAGGATTTTCTCATCGATGCCGCCGCAGATACGCATCTCGCCCATGGCCTTGTCGCTGTTGGACGACTTGAAGCGGATGCCGCCGCCCAGGTCCATCCGCGGGCAGTCCGCGCTGGTCTTCACGACGAAATGGTTCGGTCCGTTGCGCACCGCCACCGTTCGCGTATCGACCACGGCCCATTCGTTGATGCGGTCGGTGCGCAGGCAATCGTTGAAGGGTAGTTCGTTGCGGGCCTGGGGGGAGGGGCCGGGACGGGGCATGTTGTCCTGCGCGTGCGCGATGGACGCGCCGGCGAGCAGGAGGGCGGCGCTGAACAGGATTCGGGCAGTCATGACGGGGTCCTCCGGGAGGAATAGAGATGTTAAGCCGGGATCGGCCCATGGGCGAGATTGACAGGGGCCACGGTGCACCTTTCGTTAAGGGCGTGGAGAATGCCACTCACGTTCGTTGAACGTTTCCTCGGCCATCCTTTCCGTCATGACTGACGCTATTAAGGCCGCACAGGAGGCCAGCGCATGACGGTCCGCCCGCTTGGCCTCGACCCTACCCCCTCGGCCCCTGCGGACCTTGTCACGCGCTTCCTCGGCGTGCGTCGTCGCAGCGCTGAACTGGCCTCGCGGCTGCGTCCGGAGGACACCGTCATCCAGTCGATGCCGGATGCCAGCCCGACCAAGTGGCACCTCGCCCACACCACATGGTTCTTCGAGCACTTCGTTCTCGGTCCCAGCGAAGGCTATGTGTCGGCTAACCCGGAGTGGCACTTCCTGTTCAATTCGTACTACCAGTCGGTAGGCCCGATGCACGCGCGCCCCAGTCGGGGAATGATTACGCGGCCGGACTTCGCCGAAGTGCTGGATTACCGGCGGCGTGTGGACGACGCCGTGGCCGAGCGCCTCCTGCGCGGCGACGATCCGGCGCTGGCTGTCGTGATCGAACTGGGCTGCCAGCATGAGCAACAGCATCAGGAATTGCTCCTCACCGATATCAAGCACGCGTTTGCGCAGAATCCGTTGGAGCCGGCGTTTACCACCGAGGCGCCGCGTGCGCTCTCCGTGGCCGCGCCTGTCTTGCGCTATGTGCCGTTCGACGAAGGCGTGGTGGAGGTGGGTCATGCCGGTGACGGTTTCCACTTCGATAACGAAGGGCCTCGCCATCGCACCTGGCGTCAGGCGGGATCGCTCGCCAATCGCCCGGTGACGAACGCCGAGTTCCTTGCGTTCGTGCAGGATGGCGGCTATCGCGACCCGTTGCTGTGGTTGTCGGATGGCTGGGCCACCGTGCGGGCCGAGGGCTGGCAGCGTCCGTTTTACTGGGACGAGGCGTGCGAGACGGAGTTCACCTTGCAGGGCCGCCGGGCCATCGATCCGCATGCGCCGGTGTGTCATGTCAGCTATTTCGAGGCCGACGCGTTCGCGCGCTGGGCCGGCGCCCGGCTGCCGACGGAGGTCGAATGGGAAACCATGGCCACGTCACTGCCGGTTCGCGGCAATTTCCAGGACAACGGTTTGTTCCACCCACGTGCGTCGTCGTTCGAAACCGACCTGGGTCAGATGTATGGCGACGTTTGGGAATGGACGATGAGCCCATATGTCAGTTATCCGGGGTTTCGTCCGCTGGACGGTGCGCTGGGGGAATACAACGGCAAGTTCATGAACGGTCAGTGGATACTCCGCGGGGGCTCGTGCGCGACGCCCTCCGATCATATTCGTGCCACCTACCGTAATTTTTTTCCTCCCCATGCGCGCTGGCAGTTCACGGGGATACGACTGGGAAACGATCGATGAGTGCTCAACCCAAAGACATCCGTGTCGACGACCGCCATCCGGATGTCGAGGACACCCTCGAGACCGTCCGGCGCGGCCTCGGGGCCAAGATCAAGAAGCTGCCCTCGCGCCTGTTCTACGACGAGCGCGGTTCGGCGCTGTTCGAGGCCATCTGCGAGCAGCCGGAGTACTACCTCACGCGCACCGAGATACGCATCATGCGCGATCATGCGGCCGACATTGCCGACGTGATCGGGCCTGACGTGCGCCTGGTCGAATACGGCAGCGGCAGCGGGATCAAGACGCGGATGCTGCTGGAGCATCTGGTCACGCCCGTGGCCTATGTGCCGGTGGAGATATCGCGCACGGCGCTGATGGAAAGCGTCGCCGAATTGTCCACGCGTTTCCCGGACGTGCCCATGCAGCCGGTGTGCGCCGACTTCACCCAGCCGTTGCGGCTGCCGGTGGCCTCGCGCTCCCCGCGGCGTACGGTGATCTACTTCCCGGGTTCGACCATCGGCAATTTCGAGGCGAAGGATGCGGTGAAGATTCTCCGCCAGATGCGCGCCGAGATGAGCGACGGCGGCGGGGTGCTGATCGGCGTGGACCTTAAGAAGGACGCCTCGGAGATCGAGGCGGCGTATAACGACGCCGCCGGTGTCACGCGCGATTTCACGCTCAACATGCTGGTGCGGCTGAATCGCGAGATCGGCACCGATTTCGATCTCGATGCGTTCCGCCACCGCGCACGCTACAACGTGCTGGCCGGCCGGATTGAGACCTCGCTGGTCAGCACCCGCCACCAGGTGGTGCATGTGGGTAGCGACGCCTTCACCTTCCGCGAGGACGAAGCAATGCAGGTGGAGTACAGCTGCAAGTATTCGCTGGACGACTTCGCGCAGATGGCGAACAAAGCCGGTTTGTCGGTGGAGCAGGTCTGGATGGACGAGGATCGCCGTTTCAGCGTGCAGTACCTGGTGCGGACGACGCCTGTCGCCTGACCCGTTCGCCCGCCGCCTTACATCGGCGGTTGTAGGAGCGCACGCTGTGCGCGACATCTTTTCACTGCATTCTTCGAGTTGGCGCGCCAGCTCGAAGGGTCGGCTTTGAAAGATGTCGCGCACATCGTGCGCTCCTACATGTGTCGCCTGGAAGATGCGTGCATGTGTTGTGCGGGGGGGCATCACCCCGGCCGGCGGGCACCCAGGGAGACCAGCAGGTCTTGCGCGGTGCGGATGCGTTCGGCGCTACCAGATAGCTCGAGGATTACCCGGAGCTTGTCCTGGCCGTCCATCTTGAAGATGCGCGGCTGTTGCTGGATCAGCTTGATCAGGGCCATCGGGTCGATGTCGGGCTTGTCGCGGAAGGTGATGCGTCCACCGCTGGCGCCGAAATCGACCTTGCGGATGCCGAGCGGGGTGGCCATGAGCTTCAGTTGCGCAACGGCGAACAGGCACTTGGTCTGTTCGGGCAGCAGGCCGAAACGGTCGATCATCTCGACCTGCAGCTCGCGCAGGCCGTGCTCGTCGCGCGCGCTGGCGATGCGCTTGTACAACGTCAGTCGCGTGTGGACATCGGGCAGGTAGTCTCCGGGGATCAGCGCGGGCAGGTGCAGTTCCACCTCGGTTTCGTGCTCGGAGGTGAGGTCGAAATCCGGCACCTTGCCCGACTTCAGCGCGCGCACCGCGCGGTCCAGCAGCTCGGTATACAGCCCGAAGCCGATCTCCTGGATCTGTCCGGACTGTTCCTCGCCCAGCATCTCGCCCGCACCGCGGATCTCTAGGTCGTGGGTGGCGAGCGTGAAGCCGGCCCCCAGTTCCTCCAGCGAGGCCAGCGCTTCCAGGCGCTTCTCCGCATCGGCGGTCATCGCCTTGCGGTCGGGCACGATGAGGTAGGCATAGGCGCGGTGATGCGAGCGACCCACGCGTCCGCGCAACTGGTGCAGCTGGGCCAGGCCGAAGCGGTCGGCACGGTTCACCACAATGGTGTTGGCGGTGGGGATGTCGATGCCCGATTCGATGATGGTGGTGGACACCAGCACGTTGAACCGCTGCCGGTGGAAATCGGCCATCACCTGTTCCAGCTCGCGCTCGGGCATCTGGCCGTGGGCGACGCGGATGCGTGCCTCGGGCACCAGTTCGCCCAGCTCGCGTGAGATGCGCTCGATCGACTCCACTTCGTTGTGCAGGAAGTAGACCTGGCCACCGCGGGCCAGCTCGCGCTGGATGGCTTCACGGATCAGCGCGGGTTGATAGGTGGAAATCAGCGTGCGCACGGCCGTGCGATGGGCCGGTGGCGTGGCGATGATCGACAGGTCGCGCAGGCCGCTCATCGCCATGTTCAGCGTGCGCGGGATCGGCGTGGCGGTGAGGGTCAGCAGGTCCACCTCGGCGCGCAGCTTCTTCAGTTGTTCCTTCTGGCGCACGCCGAAACGCTGTTCCTCGTCGACGATGACCAGGCCCAGGTCCTTGAAGCGGATGTCCGGGCCGAGCAGCTTGTGCGTACCGACGATGACGTCGATTTGGCCGTCGGCCAGCCGTTGCAACGCCCCGTCCACTTCCTTTTTCGACTTGAAGCGGGAGATGACGTCGACGCGTACCGGCCAGTCCGCGAAGCGGTCGGCGAAGTTGCGGTAATGCTGCTGGGCGAGCAGGGTGGTCGGCACCAGCACGGCCACCTGCTTGCCCGCGGTGGCCGCGGCGAACGCGGCGCGCAGGGCGACCTCGGTCTTGCCAAAACCCACGTCGCCGCAGACCACGCGATCCATGGCGCGCGGCGCGGCCAGATCGACGATCACCGCATCGATCGCCGCCTGCTGGTCCGGGGTTTCCTCGAACGGGAAGGTGGCCGCGAATTCCTCGATCATCGGGCGGTCGACGGACAGCGACTGCCCCTGGCGCGCCTCGCGCTGGGCGTAGATGCCCAGCAACTCGGCGGCCACGTCGCGGACTTTTTCCGCAGCCTTCTTGCGCGCGCGCTCCCAGGCGTCGCCGCCGAGCGAGTGCAGGGGTGCCAGTTCCGGCGCGGTGCCGGTATAGCGGCTGACCAGACCGAGCTGGGCCACCGGCACGTAGAGCTTGTCGCCCTTGGCGTATTCGATGGTGAGGAACTCGCCGGGCATGTCGCCCACGTCCAGGGACACCAGCCCCTGGTAACGGCCGACACCGTGATCGATGTGGACAATGGGCGAGCCGATGGACAGCTCGGTCAGGTCCTTGATGATGCTTTCGGGATCGCGCGCGGCACCGGCGCGACGCTTGCGATCGGTGCGCACGCGTTCGCCGAACAACTCGCGCTCGGTGAGCACGGTGAAGGCCGGCTTCGTGATCGCGAAACCCTGTTCCAGCGACGCGACGGTGATGGCGAGCTTCTCGTCGCGCGCGAGGAAATCCTTCCAGCTGTCGAGGTTGACCGGTTTCAGGCCGGCACCGGCCAGTTGCTCGATCAGCGCCTCGCGGCGGCCGGCGGAATCCGCCGCGATCAGCACGCTGCCCTTGTAGCTGGACAGGAAATGCCGCAGCGCCGCGCCCGGTTCGTCGCCCTTGCGGTTCAGCGGTACGTCCGGTGCCGGCTGCGTGCCCAGGTCCACCGCGTGCTCGTGGCCGGCGGGCACCACGTCGATCCGCACCTGCTTGTTGAGGCGCTCGCGCAGTTGCTCCGGCGGCAGGTAGATCTCCGCCGGCGGCAGCACCGGGCGCTCGATATCGTGCGCGCGCTGGTCGTAGCGCTCGGCGGTCTGCGTCCAGAACTGCTCCGCGGCGTCCAGCGTGCCCTCGCCGAGGACGAACATCGCATCGCCCGCGATGTAGTCGAACAGGGTTTCGGTCGCGCCGAAAAACAACGGCAGGTAGTACTCGATGCCGCCGGGCGTCACGCCTTCCTTCATGTCCTGGTAGAGCGGACAGCGACGGATGTCGATGGGAAAGCGTTCGCGCAGGTTGGCGCGGAAGGTCTTCGCCGCGTCTTCGGTCAGCGGGAACTCGCGTGCGGGCAGCAGGTCGACGCTGTCCACCTGGTGGGTGGAGCGTTGGGTTTCGGTGTCGAAACTGCGGATGGACTCGATCTCGTCGTCGAACAGCTCCACGCGGTAGGGCTCGTCGGCGCCCATCGCGTAGATGTCGATGAGCGCGCCGCGCACGGCGAAGTCACCCGGTTCGGCCACCTGCGGCACGTTGCGGTAGCCGGCGGCCTCCAGCCGACGCTGCTCCGCGCCCATGTCGAGCTTCTGGCCCTTGCGCAGCACCAGTCCCGATCCGGTGATGTGGGCGCGCGGCGCGATGCGCTGCATCAGCGTGGCCACCGGCACCACCAGCACACCGCGCCGGGTGGTGGGTAGGCGATAGAGCGTGGCGATACGCTGGGAAACCACTTCCGGGTGCGGACTGAAGACGTCGTAGGGCAGGGTTTCCCAGTCCGGGAAATGCAGCACCGGCAGTTCACCGGCGAACACCGCCAGTTCGCTTTCGAGGTTGTCGGCACTGCGGGTATCGCGGGTGACCACGACCAGTACGCCCTCGTGCGCGCGTGCCGCCTCGGCGACTTCGAGTGCCCACGCCGAGCCATGGGGCGTGGCCCAGTAGCGGCGGGTCTTGGCGGTGGCGGGGAGCGACGGGCGGGGGAGCACTAGAGGCATGGAGTCGGCTTGGCAGCTTGCGGACAAGCCGACGATTGTACTACCTGCCCGTGAAGGGCCAGCGGTGCCGGCCCCTCGGACGGGGTCAGTCGGTGATGTCGGGCTCGAAGAAACTCCAGCGCACATCGCGGAACTCGGCCTTGAAGTCGGCCTCGACGATGTTGATCGCCTCGACCATGGCCCGCGCGGTGGGCGCGGGGCTCATGCGGGCCTTGATCGCCACCATCACCTCGTTGCCCATCTGCAGCGTGAGCAGGTTGTAGACGGTGTCGATTTCCGGGCGGGCCTCGAGGAAGGCCATCATCTGCACGCGGCGCTTCGGCTCCACGCCCTGGCCGATCAGCAGCGCCTTGACCTCGCGCGCCACCGCCACCGCCACCACGATCAGCAGCACGCCGATGGCGATGGTGCCGATGGCGTCGAACATGAGGTTGCCGGTGAGCATGGTGAGCAGCACGGCGAGCAGCGCGAAGCACAGCCCCACCAGCGCCGCCAGATCCTCGCCGAAGATCACCAGCAACTCGCTGGCGCGGGTTTCGCGAAACCACTGCCACAGCGGCTGGTCGCCGCGGGCCTTGTTCACTTCCTGCATGCAGCCATGCATGGAAATGCCTTCGGTGACGATCGAGAAGGCCAGCACGCCGATCGCCAGCCACGCCCATTTGAGCGGCTCGGGATGGGTCAGCTTGTGCACGCCCTCGTACACCGAGAACATGCCGCCGACGCTGAAAAGCAGGATCGCCACCAGGAACGACCAGAAATACAGCGCACGGCCCCAGCCGAGCGGATAGTCCGCCGACGGGGGGCGCTTGGCCTGGCGCATGCCCAGCAGAAGCAGGCCCTGGTTGCCGCAGTCGGCCAGGGAATGGACCGCCTCGGCCAGCATGGCCCCGGAACCGGTGAAGATGGCCGCTACGAGCTTGGCGACGAAGATGGCGAAATTGGCTCCGAGCGCAAGAAAGATCGCGCGCTTCGAATCGGCGTGTCCCGACATGTGATCCCTGTTCCCGATGGGTAATCGAAAGATCTTACCGTAGGATGCCCACGCCCACGCCGAAACTCACGTTCGGATGGCCACCGGACATTTCCTTGGCCGTCCATACGTGCGACTGGTTCACCGTCACCAGCGGGAAGGTGTAGGACGCCTGGCCCACGTTCGATGCGCGCGTGCCGTTGAGGCGTCCGGATACCGTGACCAGCCCCCCCGCCGGGTAATCCAGGCTTTCGACATAACCGGGCATGGCGGCGATGAAGCGGCCGTTGCCGGTGTCGTTGGCCTGCGGCCGCTGCGAGCGGTCCAGCGGGTAGGCGAGGATCTCGATCTCGCTGTGGTCGGCGAAGTTGCTGACCTTGACGATGCGCCCGCCCCAGATGACGTCGGCGCTGCCGTATCGTTCCGGCTCCCGGGCCACCTGGGACGGCGGCACGGCGGCGTTGTTGGGGGTCGGCTTGTAGATCGGTGCCGGGGCGCAGGCGGAAAGGGCGGCGGCGAACAGGAAAGCGGCGGCGGTGAAACGAACGGTCTGGGGGCGCATGGGTCGGCTCCTGGCGTGTGCCACCAATCTACCGCCGGCGGACTGAACGTGGCGACTGCGGCGCGTGGGCTACGTCTTCATCCTTGCCTTCCTCAACCAGCCAGGTCAGGCGGTACTCGGACTGGCCGGCGGTGCCCAGGAGTTTCGGCAGCAGCTTGAGGGAATCGCGCAGGGCGTCATCCAGCTTCCACGGCGCATTCACGATGGCGATGCCGGTGCCGTTCAAGCGCAGCGGGGAATCGTCCGGACGCAGCAGCAGCTCGGCCACCAGCACGCGCCGGGCGCCGCACTTGGTCAGCCAGCGGTGGAACGGCTGGACATGGCTGCGCAGCTTGATCGGATACCAGACGGCGTAGACGCCGGTGGGCCATTTTTCCAGCGCGGCTTTCAGCGTCTTCTCGATCAACCGGAACTCGGCTTCCTGCGCCTCGAACGGGGGATCGATAAGGACCAGACCGCGTTTTTCCTTCGGCGGAACGAACGCCTTCATGGCTTCGTAGCCGTCGCGCTCGTGCACGTGGATGCGCTTGTCGTGATGGAACAGCTGGCGCAGGGCGCTGGACTCGTCGTTGCGCAGGTCCACCATCTGGGCGGAATCCGTCTGCCGCATGAGGTGCGCGGCGATCCACGGCGAGCCCGGGTAGTAACGCAGCGTATCGCTGCCCTCGTTGCAGGCCCGGACGATCTCGAGATACTTCCACAGCAGGGGCGGCAGCCCGCTGGCGGTCTTGAGGATGCCGAAGCCTTCGTCCGCCTCGGCCGTCTTGCGTGCCTCGTTGCCCTGAAGGTCGTAGCGGCCGCCGCCGGCGTGGGTGTCGATGTAGCAGAACGGCGAGGCCTTCTGCTTCAAGGCATCGATGAGGGCCACGAGCACCATGTGCTTGAGGACATCGGCAAAATTGCCGGCATGGTAAGCGTGACGGTAGTTCATGGGGGCAGAGTATACCGGCCGCAGGCCGGTATACCGTAGGAGCGCACGATGTGCGCGAGTGCTTTTCGCACCAGTCCCCCACCTCTAAGCGCCAGCGCCGAGGTTGTCGCGAAAAGATGTCGCGCACATGCGTGCGCTCCTACAGTTGCGGTTGCGGTTGCGGTTGCGGTCGCACCTCACACCCCTCAATACGCGAACGTCACCCGCTTCTTCGCCGCATCGCCTTGCTCGATCCGGTCCAGCACGCCGATGGCGAAATCCGCCGTGGAAATTTTGCTGTGCCCGCCAGCATCCACCAGCAACTGCTCGCCGCCGACCCGGAAGCTGCCCTTTCGCTCACCGGGAGCGATCTCGGCGGCGGGGCTGATATAGGTCCAGTCCACGGCCGCCGTGCTGGCACGAAACGCCTTCAGCGCCTCGATCTGCGCGTTCGCGGCCGTCTTCCATGCCTCGGGAAAATGCGGATCGTCGATGACGCGCACGCCGGGCGCCGTTTCCAGGCTGCCGGCGCCGCCAACCCAGGCGAAGCGCTTCACGTGTGCCGCGGCCAGCGCGTCGAGCAGGGTGGTCGCCTGGCGGGGGACGTTGGCGGGATCGGCGTGGTCGTTGAGGCTGGCGATGGCGGCATCGGCGCCGCCAAGGGAGGGAGCGAACGAAGCCGGCTCGGCCACGTCGCCCTTCACCACGTGAAGCTTCGGATGCTTCGTGGCGAGCTTCGACGGGTCGCGGACCACCGCCGTGACCTCGTGGCCGCGGGCCAGGGCCTCGTCGAGGATCACATTGCCGATGTTGCCGGTGGCGCCGAACAGAACGATCTTCATGGAAAAACCTCGGGTTGGTCAGGTCAGGCGCACAGCATGCGCCTCGCACCGTTACGGAAAAACCGCCATCTGCGCGATTCATCGTAAACTCCTGCTTTACGATCCCAGCCCAGCCCAGCCCAGCCCAGCCCAGCCCATGGCCATCGACATCAACCTCAACCGTCTCGGCGTCTTCGTCGCCCTGGTTCGTGCCGGCTCGTTCACGGCCGCCGCCGAGCAACTGGGCACGACCAAGGCGATGGTCAGCCAGCACCTGGCCCGCCTGGAGGCCGAGCTTGGCGTGCAGCTGCTGGTGCGCAGCACCCGCCGCATGGCCCTGACCGACGCGGGCGAGCGTTTCCACGAGGACTGCGCGCGCGTGCTGGCGGAGGCGGAAGCCGCGATCGCCCGCCTGGGCGAATGTCGCGACACCCCGATGGGCACGCTGCGCATCAGCGCCGCGAACGACCACGGCATCAACGTGGTGGCGCCGGCGCTGGCCGCCTATGCCGAGCGCTACCCGCAGGTCCGTGTGGAACTGGTGGTTACCGACACCGTGACCGACCTGATCGCCGAGCGCTTCGACCTGGCCATCCGCCTGGGCTGGCTGCGCGACTCCAGCCTGCGCGCGACGAAGCTGTCGAGTTTCCGGCAATGCCTGGTGGCGTCCCCGGCCTATCTCGCCCGCCACGGCATCCCCGCGGTGCCCGAGGATCTGTCCACGCATCGCTGGATCGCGGTGAGCGTGCTCGCCTCGCCGACCCGCTGGGTGTTCAAGGATCCGAACGCCGCGGACTGCGTGGTGCAGACCCGCGCCGTCGCCAGCGCGAACAGCGCCACGGCGGCGTACCGCTTCGTGCTCGAAGGCCTGGGCCTCTCGGTGCTGCCCGATTACATCGTGGAGGCCGAACTGAAAGCGGGCGGCCTGGTGGCCCTGCTGCCGGGCTACACCTTGCCCGAGGGCGGGGTGCACGCCGTTTATCCGGGCAACCAACCGCCGGTGAAGGTGCGGGCGTTCATCGACCTGCTCAAGGAACGTCTGGCCTGAACGCGCCGCACCGCGTGGCGCGCCTGCCGCTTACGTGACTTGGCTACCCAGCCGAAGGTTGATCCCCAGCTTGGCCGCCAGCTGGCGCATGTTCTCGTCATCGCGCGAGGACGTGATCCAGCCGGCGTAGACGTCGTCGTCTTCCGCTTCGCGGGCCCACAACGTGTAACCGTACTGGTTGAGCTGGTCGAAGGCGCGGCTGAAGATCTCCGGACCGTCGATGTCCTCGTGGAAGTCGTCCTCGCTGGGGTCGCCGTCCCAGTCGATGGTGACGTCGCTCCAGCGCGAGACCAGCTCGGCGATCGCATCCACCAGCGTGCGGGTATCGTCGGCGTCCACTTCGAAACTGGACTGCCAGTCGGTGACCTGCGCCACGACACGGATGGGATCGTCGTCGCCCTGGTCCTCGATTTCCGCGCGGTAGACGGTGAACTGGCGAAGCGCGTTTTCCTCGTCGCCCGGGTTGATCAGCAGCAACAGCTGCCACACCTGCGACTCGACCGTCTCCTCGCCTTCTTCGTCGTCGAACTCGCGTTCTTCAGGGTAATCGTCGTCGTAGCTCATGGGGAAGGGCCTGTGGAGAACTGGCGAAATCATCGCACGATGCGCGTCAAAGCGTCGCAGTCCTTGAAATGGACGTCCAATCGACCGGGTTGACATCGGGTCGCTGCGGTGCAACAAATGGCACCTGGCCCTATCCAGGCGACACCCGCTCACCGTGAACGCACACACCTGCCGCGCACCTGCCTTTCCGTCGATGTCAGCGGCCACGCCGCGATGTCCGGTCGGCGCTGCGTGTCGTTCGTGTCGACGGGCCTGAGCGACTGACGCCACGCGTTGCGCGTGTCCTGCGGGTCGGCCGCAGGTAACGATATTTCGATTCTTTTCCGGCCATGCCGGCTGCCGCTGCCTTCGCCGCGGTGTCGTGCCGCCGTTCCCGGCTATCCGGCGCCTCAGGTGCCGATCCTTTCATCGTTTTCCAGGGGAAAGTCCCACCCATGTCGCCTTCGACCCATCGTCGTCACCCGTTGTCCCTCGCGCTGGCCCTCGTGCTCGGCGCCACGTCCGCCCATGCCCAGGAGGCCGCCCCGGCGGACAAAGCGGAATCGGCAAAACCGAGCCAGCTGGATACCGTGATCGTCACCGGCACCCGCAGCACCGAGCGCACCGTTTCCAGCTCGTTGCAGGCGATCGACGTGATCACCCCGCAGCAGCTGCAGCAGACCGGCGCCACCCAGCTCACGGCCGCCCTGGCGCGGCTGGTGCCGTCGCTCAATTTTCCGCAGCCGACCACGATCAGCGGTGCCGAAGTGGCCCGTCCCGTGACCTTGCGCGGTCTCAGCCCGGACCAGGTGCTGGTGCTGATCGACGGCAAGCGCCAGCATGCCGGTGCCTTCCTCAACCTGGGCGGTGCGATCGGACGCGGTTCGAACCCCGTGGACCTCAACGCCATCCCCGTCTCGGCGGTGGAGCGCATCGAGGTGCTGCGTGACGGGCAGTCGGCGCGCTACGGCTCCGATGCCATCGGTGGCGTGATCAACGTGATCCTGAAGAAGTCCGGCACGGGCGGGCAGGTGACCGCCAAGTTCGGCGGCTACGACGCGGGCGATGGCCTCCAGCGCCAGCTGAGCGCGGACACCGGATTCAAGCTGGGCGACAAGGGCTCGATCCATGTCGCCATCGACACGCAGAACAACGACGGCACCAACCGCGCCGGCCTGGATCGCACGGCCGCCTCGGTCGGCACCACCTACGGGAAGAAGGTGTACTGGCTGGGCGAACCCGCCGTGCAGTCGAACAAGGTGTCGCTGGTGGGACAGTACGCCTTCAGCAAGGCGGCCGAGGTGTATGTCGAAGCCCTTTACCGGCGCGATCGCGACGAGACCGCCAGCCTCTATCGCCACCGTGGCGAATCGACCAACGTCGCGTCGATCTATCCGCAGGGCTACCTGCCGGTGAACGTGCCCATCGTCAACGACACCACGCTGACCGCCGGCGTGCGTGGCGAATTCGACAGCGGCTGGCATTACGACGCGTCGGTCAGCCATGGGTCGAACGAATACGACCAGCGCAGCCATGCGATCAACGCGGACTACTACCGCGCGTTCGGCAGCACGCCGTTCTTCATCCAGGGCGCCGATTACAAGACCAACCAGCAGGTGGCCAACCTCGACATCGGCAAGGAATTCAGCCCGTCGTGGCTGCCCAACCCGATCAGCGTGTCGTTCGGTGCGGAATACCTGCGCCAGGGCTACAAGGTGAAGCCGGGCGACGCCGTGTCGCAGTACGGCGCCAACGGCGGTATTACCGGCGACCTGCAAGGCAACTGGCAGCGCCACGACACGTCCGTGTACGTGGACCTGGACACCAACCTGACCGACCGCTTCGCGGTGTCGCTGGCCGGCCGCCATGAGCAGTACAGCGACTTCGGCGGTACCACGTCCGGTGCGTTGTCCGGTCGCTTCGACTTCACCCCGCGCGTGGCCCTGCGCGGCAGCGTAGGCACCGGGTTCCGCGCGCCCACGCTGGTGCAGCAGCACTACGCGGATATTTCCTCGCAGTTGCAAGACCTCGGCCAGGGCCAGGTGCTGGTGCAGTCGGGCACGTTCCCCGTGGATTCCGCGGCGGCCGGCCTGCTCGGCGCGGTGAAACTCAAGCCGGAGAAGTCGCGCAGCGCCACGCTGGGCCTGGTGCTGGAACCGCTGGACGGCTGGAACGTCAGTGCGGATGCCTACTGGATCAAGATCGCCAACCGGATCAACCTGTCGTCCAACATTCCGGTCAACACGCCGGCCGTCAACGCCTACCTGGCCGCCAACGGCGTGGACGCGAATTACCAGTCGATCCGTTATTTCACCAATGCGGTGAACACACGCACGCGCGGGCTCGACATCGTCAGCCAGTACGGTTTCGATTTTGCCAACGGCGATCGCCTCAACACCACCGTGGGCTGGGCATACAACGAGAACAAGGTGACGCGGGTGAAGCCGAACCCGGCGATCCTCGACGAACTGGGGGTGGCGGTGCAGCGTGTGGAGCGCCGCGAGCGACTGGGGTTGCTGGGCGATACCAATCCGCGGACCAAGCTCGATGTCGGCTTCGACTACCTGCACAGCCGCTGGGCGGCACACGCCAACGTGCAGCGCTACGGCAGCTACACCGTCTACAGCAACAGCGGCCCGGCGCTGGACCAGGACTTCGACCATCGCTGGACGCTCGACGTATCGGCCGACTACAACCTCGACCGCTGGACGTTCACCGCGGGCGCGGACAACGCGTTCAATGCGCGGCCGGAGCAGGTGAAGTACGCCAACTCCACCAGCGGCAACTTCAAGTACAGCCTGTTTTCGCCGTTGAGCTGGAACGGCCGTTACTACTACGCCAGCGTGACCTACCGGTGGGATTGATGTCGATGCGTGCCTTTCTGCTTGCCTTGTCGCTGACCGTCACCGCGGCGGTCGCCACGCCGGCCGCGGACGCACCGCTGGTCGGTTTCACACCCGCATCGTCCGTTGCCGAACGCGAGACGGAGCGTCGCGTGGACGCCGCTCTGGCTGGCGCCGACCTGGACGGCTGGCTGCGCCGACTCACCTCGGCGCCCAACCACGTCGGCTCGCCGCACAACGACGAGAACGCCCGCTTCATCGCCGACAGCCTGCGTCAGTGGGGCTGGGACGTACAGGTGGAGTCCACCCGCGTGCTCGTCGCCTATCCCACGGTGCAGAAGCTTGCCCTGCTGGACGGCGACGGTTACGCGGCGGACTTCACCGAGCCGGCGGTGGCCGGCGATGCCGACACCGCGCGGCGTGACGGCGTGCTGCCGGGCATGGAGGCGTACAGTCCCGACGGCGCGGTGGACGCGCCGATGATCTACGTCAACGAGGGACTGGCGAAGGACTATGCCGACCTGGCCCGCACGGGCCAGTCCGTCGTGGGCAAGGTGGTGCTGGTGAAGTCCAGCGGCGCCGGTCGCTGGGTGAAGCCGCGGCTTGCCCAGCAGCATGGCGCGGTGGGCGTGGTCATCTATTCCGATCCCCAGGCCGACGGCTTCACCAAGGGCGAGGTCTATCCCACCGGTGCATGGCGTACGCCGCGCACCGTGCAGCGGGGCACGCTGGGCATCGACAGCGCGCTGGATGCCGCCAGCGCGAAGACGATCCAGGCGGCCAGGCATACCGACGACCTGTCGATCCCGGTGGTGACCATCGGCTACGGTGATGCCGAGCATTTCCTGCGCGCGCTGGGCGGTCGTGTCGTGCCGAACCGCTGGCAGGGTGGACTGCCGCTCACGTATCACATCGGTGGCGAGGCACGTGTCCATCTGGAAGTCCGTTCGCCGTGGGAGTGGCGCACGCTGCATAACGTCATCGCCACACTCCGCGGCAGCCGCTACCCGGACGAGTGGGTGATCCGTGGCGTGCACCACGACGCCTGGGTCTACGGGGCCTGGGACCCGCTGGCGGGCACCACGGCGCTGCTGGCCGAAGCGAAAGCCATCGGTGAGCTGGCCAAGGCGGGGGTTCGACCCAAGCGCACCCTGGTCTTCGCCAGCTGGGACGGCGAGGAACTGGGCATCCTGGGCTCGCGCGCGTGGACGGAACGCCATGCTGCGGAACTCGCCAAAAAGGCGGTGTTCTATCTCAACAACGACACCACCGGCCGCGGCCTGCTGGCCGCCCAGGGCGATCCGTCGATCGGTGCACTGGTGGACGGTGTCGCCGCCGACCTGCGCGATCCGGAGACGGGAGCGAGCGTGCAGGCACGCCGTCTTGCCAAGCGCGCCGTGCACGCCGACGAGAAGGGCAGGGAGGTACCTGCCGGCCCCGTGGTCCTGCCTCGGCTGGGCACCGGTTCCGATTACCTGGCCTTCGCCCATCGATTCGGCGTGCCCTCGCTGCATGTTCGTTACGGTTACGACCGCGACGGCGACGAGGAAAGCGTGCCGGTCTACCACTCGCTCTACGACACGTATGCGCACTACCAGCGCTTCGGCGACCCGGGCCTGGCCTATGTCGGTCTGCTGGCGAAAACCAATGCCCGCCTGGCCTTGCGTGTCGCCAATGCCGACGTGCTGCCCTGGCGATTCACCGTCTTCGCGCAAGCGCTGGGTCGCGATATCGATCGGGTGCAGGCCGGCGCGACGAAAGCCCACGACGAAGCGCAGCGGCACAACGCGCTGGTGGCGGACGGGTCGTACCGCCTGGCGGAGGTGGCCTACCGGCAGTTGCAGCCGCCTTCGCGGGTCGATGACGCATGGCAGCCGGTGGACTTGGACGCCTTGCGTGCGGCGCAGCGTGACTTGCTGGCGGCAGCGGCCGCTTACGATGCGGCGGCCGACGCCAGCGCGGACATCCCGCCCGCGGACGCCATCCGGATCAATCGTCACCTGCGCGAGGTTGGCGACGCCTACCTGCAGACGGAGGGTCTGCCGCAGCGGCGCGCGTATCGCCACCTGTTGCAGGCACCCGGTCGCAAGGAGGGTGAAGATGTCGCCCCCCTGCCGGGAATCGGCGATGCGATCGACGCTAAAGCGTGGGACGAGGCACGCGACGAGACGGCGTTGACCGTGGAGGCGACCCGCAAGGCGACCCAGGCCTTGCAGCGAGCGACCGTCTTGTTGGCGGGGCGGAAACCGTAGTGCCACGTCGCCGGAGGGGCGGCAGTCGCGCCCCTCCGGTGCATCGGGCATGCACTCGGCTATAGTCCGCCGCACTCTCAAGGCGGATGCAGGCATGAACGACACCTCGCAAAAACACGGGTCGCATCGCAAGAAGGTGTGGGCACCCATCCGTTACGCGCATGCCCGCCCGCGCCTGCTGGTCGGTGCGGCCGCCGCCGTGGTCGCTGCGGTGGTGCTGGAATTCAGCGGGCTGCCGCGTTCGCTGCCGTTGCTGATCGGTTTCGATATCGGTGCCGTCGTGTACTTCGTGCTGCTGTTGCGCATCTTCGTCGGCGCCAACCCGGCCACGATGCGCCGGCAGGCCTCGCAGCAGGACACCGGGCGCTGGACCACCCTGCTCAGTGGCGTCGTGCTGTCCGCCGTGGTGCTGGGCGCGGTCACCACCGAGCTGAACTCCAGCGACAAGGGCGGCGTGATGGCGATCGCCGTGGCGGCAAGCACGATCATCCTGGCGTGGACGTTCATGAACACGCTGTTCTCGCTGCACTATGCGCACGGTTACTACGGCGAATTCGGCGAGCCGCACAAGGGCCTGGACTTTCCCGGCGACGAAGAACCCGATTACTGGGATTTCGCTTATTTCGCCTTCACCATCGGCATGACCTTCCAGGTCTCCGACGTGCAGATCACCACGCGCTACCTGCGCCGTGTGGGCCTGATGCACAGTGCTATCGCTTTTTTCTTCAACGTTTTCATCATCGCGATCAGCGTGAACGTGGCGGCGGGCAAGGCCTGAGTTTTGGGATTGGACGTTTGGTTCGGGCTCGCCTTCGGCATCGCGTTGGGGCTTGGAGCTTGGAGCGTCGCGGCGTTCGAGCAAGAGCCGGCGGGTAGCCCCTCGGTGCCACGCCTGCTGCGACCCGCTAAGGAAGGGCCGCTGGCGCGGCCGTCTATCTATTGCCCTACGGGCCGGGTCGGGCTTCGAACGGAGGTTTCCGATTCGACCTCCTGTCTCAGCGGAAACGGCCGGCCGTCCTGGCCGGCCCCCTTCGGGCTTTTTCCGTTCGAATCCCTCGCCTGCGGCTACCGGCCCCGAGGGGGCTACCCGCCGGCTCTTGTCGACACTGAGGTGGGTTGTTGGGCGAGCAGCGAGTGGCGGTGAACGAGCAGAGGTAGGGTACGGCGTCATCGCTTTGTTGGCTTTTCGCGCACATCGTGCGCTCCTACACAGGGTAGGGCAGGCTGTGGAATCTTCGACGCGTGATCCGCTGGCTGTGTAGGAGCGCACGCATGTGCGCGAACCCTCAATGTATCTAAGGCGACCGATGCCATGCGCATCAGGCAGGCGAGCGTTCCCAGCAACGAAGCGAAGCCCAGCTCTTCGCTCTCCCCACACGCAACCTCAGCGCTGGAAAGAGCCGGCGGGTGCCACCCTCGTGGCCGGTAGCCGCAGGCGAGGGATTCGCACAGATCAGGCCCGAAGGGGGCCGGCCCGGATGGCCGGCCGTTTTCGCGAGACAGGGATGTCGAGTCGAAAACCCCTGTGCGAAGCCCGACCCGGCCCGACGGGCAATCAATACATGGCCGCGCAGCGGCTTTCATTGACGGGTCGCCGCAGGCGTGGCCACGAGGGTGGCACCCGCCGGCTCTTGCCGCCGCTAACCCTCCCGATGTCCTCAACTGACCATTTTTCTTATTGACGCGGCGCCGCAAACGCGGTGTCCTTCCCTCGGCCGTCCATACGGCCAGGCCCGCATCGGGCCGGGAACTGGGGGTAACCAATGAAAACCAAGATGTTGGGAGGGGCGACCGCCGTCGCCGTGGCATGGGTGCTGGCCGTCGCGCCGCTGACCGCGCGTGCGGCGCCGGAGACGCCGCCGGACTCGATTTGTGCGGTGCTCGACGGCGCGGCGCGCTATCTCAACACCACCGTGACCGTGCGCGGCATCGCCAGCAGCGAGGGCAAGGTCACCACGCTGTCGGACGCGCAGTGCAAGGGCGCCGTGGCGCTGGCCATGGACGAGAAAGCGATGGGCAAGCGTGACGTGTCGTCGTTCCGGCGGACCGTCGCTGCCAAGGGTATGCGGGCCGACGCCACCGTGTTCGGTCGCTTCAAGGCCACCGGCGATACCCGGCAGCCTTATGCGATAGACGTCTACAGCGTGCGTGACGTCAACGAACTGCGGGTCGCCGAGGGCGGTTGATCAGCCGATGACACGCGCCAGGTAGGGAGCCGTGCGGCTGGCGCTTTCGGCGGCCACGGTGCGGGGCGGGCCGCTGGCGACGATGCGTCCGCCCTCGCTGCCGGCACCGGGACCCACGTCGATCACCCAGTCGGCACCCGCGACGACGCGCATCTCGTGTTCGACCACGACGACGGTGTTGCCCGCATCGACCAGCCCCTGCAGCTGCGAGACCAGTTTGTCCACGTCCGACGGATGCAGGCCGGTGGTCGGTTCGTCCAGCACGTAGAAATTGCTGCCGCGCTGCGAACGCTGCAGTTCGGTGGCCAGCTTGATCCGTTGCGCCTCGCCGCCGGAAAGCTCGGTGGCCGGCTGGCCCAGGCGCAGGTAACCCAAGCCGATGTCGTAGAGCAGCATGAGCGGTTTCATCACGGCGGGCTCGTCGGCAAAGAACTCGCAGGCTTCTTCCACCGTGAGTTGCAACACCTCCGCGATGTTCCTGTCGTTCCAGCGGATGGCGAGTGTGGCCTCGTTGTAGCGCGCGCCGTGGCAAGTAGGGCAGGGGGCGTAGACACTGGGCATGAACAGCAGTTCGACGCTGACGAAGCCCTCGCCGTCGCAGGTGTCGCAGCGGCCCTTGGCCACGTTGAAGGAAAAACGCCCCGCGTCGTAGCGCTTCGCCTTGGCGGCGCGCGTGGCCGCGAACAGCTTGCGCACGTGGTCGAACAGTCCGGTATAGGTGGCCAGGTTGGAGCGCGGCGTGCGTCCGATCGGTTTCTGGTCGACCTGGACCAGGCGGGTGATGCTGTCCGCTCCCTTATGGATGCGACCGCCGGTTTTCGTGACGATGGCGGGCGTGGCGTCGTCGGTCTCATTGTCGACGGCGGCGGGCTCATGGCCCAGGTGGTCGCCGAGCAGTTCGACCAGGGCCTGGCTGACCAGGCTGGACTTGCCCGATCCGGAGATACCGGTCACGGCGGTGAACAACCCCAGGGGAAAGGCGACATCCAGCGCGTGCAGGTTGTTGCGGGTGATGCCTTTCAGTTCCAGCCAGCGGGAAGGTATGCGCGTCGACCGTTCGCGCGGGCGCGTCGTCCCGAACAGGTAGGGGGCGGTGCGCGACAGCGCCACGTCGGCCAGGCCTGCTGGCGGGCCGCTGTAGAGGATCCGGCCGCCGTGCTCGCCGGCATCTGGACCGACATCGACCAGCCAGTCGGCGCGGCGCATCACGTCCAGGTCGTGTTCGACGACGAAAAGGGTGTTGCCCGATCGCTTCAGTTGCTCCAGGGCGGACAGCAGCGCCTCGCTGTCGGCGGGATGCAAGCCGGCGGAGGGTTCGTCGAGCACGTAGACCACGCCGAACAGGTTGGAGCGTATCTGCGTGGCCAGGCGCAGGCGCTGCAATTCGCCCGGCGACAAGGTCGGGCTGGCGCGGTCCATCGACAGGTAGCCCAGACCCAGCGACTGCAACGTGCCCGTGCGGACCAGCAGGTCCTGCGCGATACGCTGCGCGGCGATGCGTTTCTCCGGCGAGAGGTGCGAGGTGCGGCGCACGTCCGACGAGCCCTGGTGCGCCGCGCCACCGCCGGCCACGCGCTTCGCGTCGGCGCGCTTGCCTGCGGCGCGGCTGCGCGTGCTGGTTCCTAAGTCGTCTTCGAAGCGGCCTTCGGCGATGGGCCGCAGCGTGTCCACCAGCGCATCGAACGAGAGCGCGGACAGGCTGCCGATGTCCAGGCCGGCGAAGGTCACCGCCAGCGACTCGCGCTTGAGCCGCTTGCCGTCGCACAGCGGGCACAGGCTGCCGATCATGTAGCGCGACACGCGTTTCTTCATCAACGGGCTTTGCGTGCTCGCGAACGTGTGCAGCACGTAGCGACGCGCGCCCATGTACGTGCCCATGTAGCTCGGCTCGGCCTTGCGCTTGAGCGCGGCACGCGTTTCGGCGGGGGTGAAGCCCGCATACACCGGTACCGTCGGCGTTTCCTCGGTGAACAGTATCCAGTCGCGCTGTTTCTTCGGAAGGTCTTTCCACGGGATGTCCACGTCGTAGCCCAGCGTGACCAGGATGTCGCGCAGGTTCTGCCCGTGCCAGGCCGGCGGCCACGAGGCGATGGCGCGCTCGCGGATGGTGAGGGTGGGGTCGGGCACCATCGAGGCTTCGGTCACCTCGTAGACACGCCCCAGGCCATGGCAATGCGGGCACGCGCCCTGCGGCGTGTTCGGCGAGAAGTCCTCGGCGAACAGCATCGGCTGGTCCGGCGGGTACGAGCCTGCGCGCGAGTACAACATCCGCACCAGGCTGGACAACGTGGTGACGCTGCCCACCGACGAGCGCGTGCCCGGCGTGCCGCGTTGCTGTTGCAGCGCCACCGCCGGCGGAAGCCCTTCGATGTCGTCCACATCGGGAACGCCCACCTGGTCGATGAGGCGTCGCGCGTAGGGGGCCACGGATTCGAAATAGCGCCGCTGCGCCTCGGCGTAGAGCGTGCCGAAGGCGAGCGAGGATTTGCCGGAGCCCGAAACGCCGGAGAACACCACAAGGGCGTCGCGCGGGATGTCGACGTCGATGTTTTTCAGGTTGTGTTCGCGTGCGCCACGGACGCGGACGAAGCCGCGGGTGTCGGTGGGCGTGGGGACGTTGACGGGAATAGTAGGCGGGGCGTTGCGTCGGGTCATGCCCGTATTATCGCCGCCGGGTCATCTGCCGTGACGTGAAATTGCGTGTTGTTGCTTGGGAAGGTAGGGCGTGTTTGCGGGTGTGTGGTCGCGGGAGTGGATCGCGGACATCGTCCGCTCCTACAGGTACACGTTGCGCCGACTACCTACGTAGGAGCCCACGATGTGGGCGATCCACACAACCCTCAGCGCCGACGGGCAACCACACGCACGCGCTGCATGCGCCGCTGCTGCATCAGGTTGAACCAGAACAGCGTTTCCGTGACCACGCCTGCACCGACGAGCAGCAGTGTTCCGGTGACCGACCCGGCGACATACGACACGACGGCCAGGGCCAACCATGCGGCGAGGATGAGGTGGCGCTGGCTCATGGTGTTTCTCCTGCGTGCTGCGCGGCACCGGGACCCGGGCGCGGCCTGAAACGATCCTCGGCTACACAGGAGGTCGTGTCAATCGGCCATATGTCAAGGTTTGGTGGACGATTTAGCCTCGGTAACGCAGTGCATCCACCAGCAAGGTAAGGGCCGGCACGGGCTGTCGGCGGTTGGGGTAATAGAGGTGATAGCCGGCGAAGGGTTCGCACCAGTTCTCCAGCACACGCACCAGTGTTCCCGCTTCGACATGCCGCGAGACCACGTCCTCGGGTACCCAGGCCAGGCCCAGGCCAGCCAGGGACGCACGGACGATCGCGTTCATGCCGTCGAGGATCAACTGGCCCTCCACCCGCACCTTCACTTCGCGGCCGTCCTTCTCGAAGTCCCAGGCGTACAGGCTGCCGTAGGTCGGCAGGCGCAGGTTGATGCAGTTGTGCCCGGTCAGGTCCTGTGGCGTGCGCGGGAGCGTGCGCCGCTCGAAATAGCCGGGCGTGGCGACCACGGCCATGCGCATGGGCGGGCCAACCGGCACGGCGATCATGTCCCTGGCCAGGTGCTCGCCCAGGCGGATGCCGATGTCGTAGCGCTCGGCCACGATGTCCACCAGCCCGTAATCGACGCTCAGCTCGACATGGATGTCCGGGTACTGCGGCAGGAACCGTTCCAGCGCAGGCATGACGATGGATTGCGCGGCATGCTCCGCGGTGGTGATGCGCAGGTTGCCTGCCGGGCGTTCGCGCAGCTCGCCCAGGGCCTCGATCTCCGCCTCGATCTCGTCGAAGCGCGGCCCCACGCTGCCGATCAGCCGTTCGCCCGCCTCGGTGGGCGAGACGCTGCGCGTGGTGCGCGTGAGCAGGCGCACGCCCAAGCGTGCTTCCAGTCCGCGGATGGTGTGGCTCAGCGCCGACTGCGAGGTGCCGAGTTTCGCCGCGGCCCGCGTGAAGCTACGCTCGCGGGCCACGGCGAGGAAGGCCATCATGTCGTAGATGTCTTTACGCACGCGTTGCGATGCCCCGATGGAAATGCCCGGGATCGTAGCACCCGGGCCTCCGCGCTCGCGGCGGTTTCAACGCCCGATCATGGCCTGCAGGTGCGGCGGATAGCGTCCGCCTTCGATGTCGATGGCGGCGGCCGCCTTTTCGATCCCGGCCAGCTCGTCGGCATCGAGCGACACGGCTTCCGCGCCGATGTTCTCTTTCAGCCGATGCACCTTCGTCGTCCCCGGGATGGGCACGATCCACGGCTTGCGTGCCAGCAGCCAGGCAAGGGCGATCTGCGCCGGCGTCACGCCCTTGCCGTCGGCAATGCCGCGGATCATCCCGACCAGGGCCTCGTTGGCCTCCATCGCCTCGGGAGCGAAGCGCGGCAGCGCCTTGCGGAAGTCACCGTCGCCGAGCTTCGTATCCTTGTTCATCGCGCCGGTGAGGAAGCCCTTGCCCAGCGGGCTATAGGCGACCAGGCCGATGCCGAGTTCCTCACACGCATCGAGGATGCCGTTGGTTTCCACATCGCGCGTCCACAGCGAATATTCGTTCTGCAGTGCGGCCACCGGCTGCACGGCGTGCGCGCGGCGCAGCGTCTGCACGCCCGGCTCGGACAGGCCGAAGTGTTTCACCTTGCCTTCCTGGATCAGGTCCCGGACCGTGCCGGCGACATCTTCGATCGGCACGGCGGGATCGACGCGGTGCTGGTAGAGCAGGTCGATCTGCTCGATACCCAGTCGCGAGAGCGAACCCTCGGCCGCCTTGCGGATGGACGCCGGGCGGCTGTCCAGTCCCGATTGCTTGCCGGCCTCGAAGGCGAAGCCGAACTTGGTGGCGATGACTACGCGGTCGCGCACGGGGGCGAGCGCCTTGCCGACGATCGCTTCGTTGGTGAACGGGCCATAGACTTCCGCGGTGTCGAAGAAGGTCACGCCGAGGTCGACGGCGTCGCGGATGAGCCGCATGGCCGCGTCCGTGTCCAGGGCGTGGCCGTAGCTGAAGTTCAGGCCCATGCAGCCGAAGCCGAGTGCCGACACCTCGAGGCCGCTGTTACCGAGAATTCGTGTGTGCATGGCAAATCTCCGGGGATGAGGGAAGACAGGCCACCATGCTAGCCACCCTCCACCCAGCGATTAAGCGGGGTAACACGCTTGGTCCTATGTCGTGGATTCATCAATGATCGGGGTGACATCGCCACGTTCGCCGCGATCGGAGCGCCCGGAGAGGTTGGGCGAGGCCAGCGGATCGTCGTGGTAGACACCGTCGCTGCCGGCGTCCAGTACCCGTTGCAGCTTGCGCTCGGTGTCGCGCCGCGACCCGGGCGAGTGCGCGGGACCGCCGCGCAGTTGACCGGCCAGTTCGGGCTCCACGCCGTGCGACAGCAGCGTGCGCACGCGGGTCGGCAGCGGTGCCTCCAGGCTGGGCGGGGGCGTGCCCCGGGGCACCGTGTGTCCCGTACCCCATTGCGTGGCGGCGCGGGCACGACGATCGTCTTCCAGTGGCTGGAAGCTGCCCAGCACAGGCCGTCCCGCGGATTCGGGCTTGAGCACGGCGATCCGCGTATACGGACCGCGGCCGGAACGGGGAGGCAGCGATGGCATGGTGGCGTCTCCGGCAAGCGGTGAACGATCGGATGGACAGGACGGCCTAGGGTGCGGCGGCCGGCGACGGTGGCGTGGCGGGCAGGCGGATCACGGGAAGATCGTCCACGCCGAGTATCGCCTGCACACGTGGTGCGGCACGCCGGGCCGCGTCCGCGGAAACATAACGGCCGATGGCCACGACCGACCAGTGCCGCTGCGCGGCATCCACGGTATCCAGTTGCGCCAGCGCCAGCCCCTGGGTGCGTCCGGCGATGCGCCGCAACGCCGTGGTGGCCTCCGTGGTGTCGACGTACTGGCCCAGCTGCAGCGCATACACGGGCTGGCCTTGCGCAGGCGTCGGCTGCGCCACGTCGGTGTCGACGAGCAGGCTGGCCGTGGCGGGTGGATGTGCAGTGGACGGGCGCGCGGGGGACGCCGCCGCGGGTGGCGTGGGGTGGCTGGCGGAATCGTCGGACGTTTTCGGCACACTTGCGGACGGACGGCCGAACGCGGGTGCCGACCAGGATGCCAGACCGGTCTTCCAGCCGTCGGGCGCGAGCACGCCTGCCACGAAACAGCACAGGCCGAACGCCACGATGAGCAGCAGGAATCCCAGGCGGATGAACACGATAGCCTTCCGTTGTGACGTGCCCGCGACACACCGCGAGACGAAACCACGATAGCCGAAAACGATGGTTGCCAGCGCATGCGTGGCGTATTAGATTTTCGCGCCCAGGGGAGTCGAAGACACGCAAACCACGGTCATGCCGACCGTAGTTTCTTGCGCCCGCCTTGCCGTCCCCTGCATGCCTTCAGGGGGTCCGTGTGGAAGACGTACTGGGTGCCAAGCTGCTGGGGTCGTCGCCCCAGTTCCACCATGTACTCGCGCAATTGCGCCGATTCGCGGCCTTCGACGTCACCGTGCTCATCGGCGGCGAGACGGGCACCGGCAAGGAACTGGCGGCACGGGCGGTGCATTACCTCAGCGCGCGCGCCGGTATGCCGTTCATTCCCATCAACTGCGGCGCGCTGGCGGAATCGCTGGTGGAAAGCGAGTTGTTCGGCCACGAGCGCGGTGCTTTCACCGACGCGAAGAATGCCACCTTGGGCCTGATCGCCGAGGCCGACGGCGGCACCCTGTTCCTCGACGAGGTGGACGCCTTGCCGGCCAAGGCCCAGGCGGCACTGTTGCGCTTCCTGCAGGACCGCACCTATCGCCGCGTGGGTGGTTCGCAGCAGCGAACGGCGAACGTGCGCCTGGTGGCGGCCAGCAACGCCGACCTGGGTGCGCTGGCGGAGGCGCGCCGGTTCCGGCGCGATCTGCTGTATCGCTTGCAGGTGTTGACGCTCACCCTGCCGCCACTGCGCGAACGCGGCAACGACGCGGTCGAACTGGCCCATGTCTTCCTTGCCCGGTTGAACGAGCAATACCGTGGGCAGGTCTCGTCCAAGCGCTTCCATACCGATGCGCTGCACGTCATGGCCGGGCATGGGTGGCCGGGAAACGTCCGCGAGCTTGAACACTTTGTCCACCGGGAGTTCCTGCTGTGCGACGGCGACGAGATCCGCGCCACGGCCGGGCAGGGCACGCGGCGCGATGCGGTGGGCCTGGCCACGGAAGGCGAGTTCAAGGACGCCAAGGCGCGCGCCATCGAGGAATTCGAGCGCGGCTACGTGACGCGCACGCTGGCCATGGCGCAGGGCAATGTCTCGCATGCGGCCCGCATGGCGGGCCAGGATCGCAGTGCGTTCAGCAAGCTCGTGCGCAAATACGGGGCGAAGGACAAACGGGACGCGGACACGGTCGAACACTGACCGGCCTCCCGTCCCCGATTTCCCATGCCTGCATTCGTCCAGCGAGGGCCCATGACCGAACCGCTCGTGCGCGACGTGGCCGACCGTCTGATCGCCTACCTGCGTGAGCATCCGCGTGCGGCGGACACGCTGGAGGGCATTCATCAATGGTGGGTGGCTTCGCCATCGCCCGGCGTGACGCCGCAGATCACGCAACGCGCCCTCGAACTGCTCGAAGCCGAAGGGCGGATCGAGCGTCACGCCTTCATCCGCTGCACGGTATGGCGCCTTCGCGTCACGCACGGCGGTTCCGACTGAGACCCCGCGCCCTAGACGCAGGGTGACGGAACACACACCGTGTCTTTTTCCGCACACGGTAACCAACTCCCGGTATACCCGCCTGCCACACGGATGGCACCGGTGCGCAGCATTGCATCCACCGTGTGGAATCGCACACGGTAGCGGGGCAAACGAGCCCTTCGAAACCGCTTCGCACCGCGCTGCACGGCACCTGCGTGGCCTTGGCACGGATCGTGTTTAGACACTCTCACCTGCGGCGGCGGGCCACGTATGCCTGCCGACCATCCTACCGAGAGGCCAAGTCCGATGAGTGCCGAGAGCATCCAGCAAAAGCTGTTGCGCGTGCGTCCGCCGCGCGTTCGTATTACTTACGACGTGGAAACGGGCGGCTCGTCCGAGAAGATCGAACTGGCCTTCATCGTGGGCATGTTCGCCAACCTGTCCGGCGACGTGGACATCGACTCGCTTCCCGCGATGAAAGACCGGCGCATGCGTGACATCGATGCGGATTCGTTCGATCGCGTCATGGCCGACGTGGGTCCGGTCGCCACGCTGCACGGGCTGCCCGACCTCATCAAGGGCAACGATGCCAGACTTCAGGGCACGCTCGGCTTCCGTTGCCTGGCCGACTTCGAACCGCTGTCGGTGGTGAAGAACGTGCCGGGCCTGAGCAGCCGCTACGACGCCAGGGGCGACCTGCGCACCCTGCAGTCGATGGCCGAGAGCAACGACGCATTGGCTGCGCTGCTGGACCTGTCCACGCGCGACGCCGCGGCCATGGGCGCACTCAAGACCACCTTCGCCGGCGAGACCACCGACAGCTGGTATGCCCTGGATATCGATGCGGACGCGCCATTGCCTTCGCCGGTCGCCGGTGCCGACGTACCCAAGGCGCTGATCGCCGTACTGAAGGGGCAGATGGCCTCCAATGCGGATGCCGCCGCGACGGCACGCACCGCGCTGGCTGCGGCCAACGAGGCGAAGAAGAACGCTGACGATGCCAACACCGCTGCCACCGCCGCCGCGAAGGCGGCACAGGATGCCGCGACCAAGGCCGAAGCGGACCTGACCGCCGCCACCAACGCACTGGCCGCCGCCTCGGGCGATGCGGCCGTGGCCAAGGCCAATGCCGATATCGCCGATGCGGGCAAGGCCAGGGAAGTCGCGGATGCCGCGTTGCTGGCGGCGCAGTCCAAGGCTGCGATGGCGAAGGATGCGGCCGTTCGCACGGCCGATACGGTGACCCGGCGCCAGGAGGCGTTCGTGTCCATCGATCCGTTGTCGAAGGCGCGTCGCCTTGCCGGCCGGTACACGCACGAGATCATCGCGCCACTGGGCGACAAGCAGCTGACCCAGGTGGTGCTCGGCGCCAACGGCCTGATCGACGAGCGCACCGGCGGCATCGACGTGCAGATCGGACGCCAGCTGGACGTCATCATGCATTCGAACAGCTTCCAGTCGCTGGAGGCGACCTGGCGCGGCCTGTTCTACGTCGTGTCGCGGACCGAAAGCGGCCAGTTGCTGAAGCTTCGCGTGTTCAACGCGGAGAAGGAACAACTGCGCAAGGAACTGGAAAAGGCGGCGGAGTTCGACCAGAGCTGCATCTTCAAGATGATCTACGAGCACGAGTACGGCACCTACGGCGGCATGCCGTACAGCCTGCTGGTGGGCGGCTACGAGTTCGGCCGCTCGGCCAACGACATCCAGCTGCTGGAAAGCATGACCCGGATCGCCGCGTCGGCGCATACGCCGTTCGTGGCGGCGGCGTCGCCGTCGCTGTTCCACCTGGACGGTTACGACAAGCTGGCCAATCCGCGCGACCTGGCCCAGCTGTTCGAATCGCCCGAACTGGCGCAGTGGAACGAGTTCCGCGGCAGCGAGGATTCGCGCTACGTGGCGCTGGTGCTGCCCCATGTGCTGCTGCGCCTGCCCTACGGCAAGGATTCGCGTCCCGCCGAGGGCCTGCGCTACGAGGAAACGGTGACGGGCGAGCAGGGCCCCGATCACGGCGCGTTCCTGTGGGGCAATGCGGCCTACGTGCTCGCCGAACGCATCACCAACGCCTTCGCGCTCTACCACTGGACCGCGGCGATCCGTGGCGAGGAGGGCGGTGGCCTGGTCGGCGGCCTGCCCGTGTACACCTATCGCGACGACGCCGGCCTGCCGGCGATGATCTGTCCCACCGAGGTGTCGATCACCGACCGTCGCGAGAAGGAACTCAACGACCTGGGCTTCATCGCCCTGTGCAACTGCAAGGGCACGGGCCAGGCGGCGTTCTTCGGCGGGCAGACCACCAACCTGCCGCGCCAGTACATCAGCGAGGACGCCAATGCCAACGCGCGGCTTTCCTCCATGCTGCCGTACATGCTGGCCGCGTCGCGCTTCGCCCATTACATCAAGGTGATCATGCGCAAGAAGATCGGCGCGTTCCTCACGCGCTCGAACGTGGAGGCCTACCTCAACACCTGGATCGCGCAGTACGTGCTGCTCGACGACAACGCGCCGCAGGACGTGAAGGCGAGCTACCCCCTGCGCGCGGCCCAGCTCAACGTCACCGACGTGCCGGGTTCGCCGGGTGCCTACAAGGCCACGGTATTCATCAAGCCGCATTTCCAGCTGGAGGAACTGACCACCTCCATACGCCTCGTCGCCGACCTGCCGGCAGGCTGATCGCCGCCGCACGCCACGACGAACCCATCAAGGAACAAGACCATGGACCTGATTCTCCTGCAACCCGGCGACGACACCATCTTCGGTGGCTCGAAGAACGACTGGAAAGGCGGCGGCAGCCTGATCGACGACCAATGGCGCGACGAGGTGCTGAAGCTGGGCCAGTGCATCGAGCTGGTGTCGATCCACCAGGGCATGAAACAGCAGATCACCACCGACGTCAGCAACTCCGCGCGCACGTCCGGCCGCCCGATCATCACCGAGTTCACCTGCGTGAAATACGTGGACAAGACGTCGGTGAAGTTCTACGAATACTGCCTGCGCGCGCAGCCCCTGGGCGTGGGCGGCAAGCAACCGACCAAGATCTACATCGCGCGCAACTCCGGCGGCATGACGGCCAACATCATCACCATCGCGCTGCGCGACGCCATCCTGAGCGAGATCCAGTTCCAGTCCAATGCCGACGACATGCCCACCGAGCAGTTCAAGCTCAACTTCACCGAAGTGCTGTGGACATACACCGTGCAGCAGAGCGACATGACCACGGCCGGCAACGTGGCAACGGGATGGAGCGTCGCCCGCAACCGTCCGATCGGCCAGTTCACCTGACCGGCCGTGCAATACCTGATGGAAAAGCTGGTTCGCCGCGTCGATGCCGTATTGGGCACCGCGCTGCCGTTCGATCTGGCGAACGCCGTGGCGGCGCAGGTCGAGCGGATCGTGTTGTGCCGTCCCCAGGTGGCCTCGGGCGTGCGGCTGAACGACTTCGGGATGCCGAGCGTCGTGGAGCTGGGCGGCGGCCGGGTGGACCTGGAAGCCTACGGCGCACTGCTGCGCCGGGCGATCGAGCGCTATGAGCCGCGCCTGCGCAATGTCAGCGTGGCATGGACGCCGTCGGGTCGGGCCCTGAGCCCGCGCACCCTGGTCGTGGTCGGTGAGCTGACCGGCGATGCGGGCCCGTTCCGCTTCGAACTGGCCGATGGCGGGATGGCGGCGTGAACACCGAGTCGCCGCGGCTGAAGCTGTGGTACGAACAGGAACTGGCGTCGCTGCGCGCGGAGGCGGTGGAGTTCGGCACCGCGTTCCCGGCCCTGGCCAGGACGCTCGCTCTCAGCGGTGGACGCAGCGCCGATCCCCATGTCGAGCTGCTGGTGCAGTCGTTCGCCTGGATGGCGGGACGCCTGCGTTACCAGCTGGAAGCCGATCAGGCGGTGCTGCCCAACGCCTTGCTCGGGCTGCTCTACCCGCACCTGGAAGCGCCGCTGCCCTCGATGCTGATCGGCGAGATCGACGTCAAGCCCGAAGGCGCCAACTTCGTGCACGGCGCGGCGCTGGAGCGCGGACGCTTCGCCTACGCCTCGCTGCAGAACGACTTCGGCCAGGCGGTGCGCTGCCGGTTCCGGACCAGCTTCCACACTCCGTTGTGGCCGCTGCGCGTCTCGGCGCTGGACCTGGTGGCGCCCAATACCTACGCGCTGGACCCCGCCGACACGCGGACGCTGTCGGTCCTGCGCGTGTCCATCGAACGCAGCGGCAAGGACCCGATCCATGCGCTGAAGCCGGGTTTCCTGCGCTTCTGCATCCTCGGCGAAGACGACCAGTCGTACGCGATCCACGACGCGCTGGCGCTGAACCTGGTGCGGATGGCGGTACGCGTGCCCGGCAGTGCCGAACTGCGTTACCTGGATGCCGATCGCCTGCGCTGGTGCGGGTTCGACGACGACGAGGCGATGCTGGAGGCCAGTCCGCTGACCCACCCCGGCTATCGCCTGCTGCAGGAGTACTTCGCGTTCCCGCAGAAATTCATGTTCTTCGAAGTGCACGACCTGGACGTCACCGGCGTGGGCGAGGCGTTCGAACTGCTGTTCCTGCTGTCGATGCCGCCCTCGCGTACGGACGTGCTGGATCGCGGGTTGCTGCGGCTGAACTGCGTGCCGCTGGTGAACCTGTATCCGCAGCGCATCGAACCGTTCGTGCTGGACCAGCAGCGCTACGAATACCGGATCATGGGCGACGAGCAGAACCACCGGTACTGCGAGATCTACCGGCTGGAGGAACTGGTGTCGATCCGGCCCGACCGCAGCCCGCGGCCGATCGCGCCGTATTTCTCGCTGGACGAATTCCACCTGCTGGAGCAGCAGGACTATTTCTTCGCGGCACGGCGTGAGGTGAACCAGAACGGCACGGTGCACGGCACCGAGACCTATGTGTCGTTCCTTGACCCCGACCTGGAAACCACCCAGCCCGCCGAGGAGATGATCGGCGGCCGTGCGCTGTGCACCAATCGCCGCCTGCCGTCCCAGCTGGTGATCGGCGACTCGTTGCTGCTGGAAGGCGCGGGTCCGGTGGCGACGCTGCGCGTGGCCAGCAAGCCCACGCCGCACCAGTCGCCGAAGATGGTGGGTGAACGCCCGTGGGCGCTCGTATCGCAGCTGTGCCTGAACCACCTGTCGCTGGTGGACGGTGGCCAGGGCCCCGCCGTGCTGCGCAACATGCTGCGCCTGCACGTGGGCACGGCCAGCGTCACCGGGCACCGGCAGGTCGACGGCCTGCGCCAACTGAGCACGCGGCGTATCCAGCGGCGGGTGCCGCGCACGGAGGCATGGCGTGGTTTCGCCGATTGCCTGCAGGTGCGCGTGCAGGTCGACCCGGTTCATTTCGAAGGCGGCAGCGCCGTGCTGTTCGCTGCCGTGCTGCATCGTTTCCTGGCCTTGTATGCCGAGGTCAACACCCTGGTCGAGCTCACGCTCGAATCGTCCGATCGCCGAGGAGAACTGAAATCATGGGCACCGTTGACTGGCGCACAGGCGAGTCTCTAGACCGCCGGCTGCGCACGCGGCCGGCCGGTTTCGAGTTCTTCCAATGGGTGCGCCTGGCGTCCTGGCCGCCGCGCGATCCCGTCCACCGTTCCGACACGGTGGAGCAGGCGTCGCTCACCGTGGAGCGTTCGCTCGGCCACGAGCTCAAGGCACAGGGCGCCCGGCGGGTCGGCTCGCAGGTGCGTTTTCGCGGCGAGTTGTCGTCGGCGTTTCCGGGCAGCGAGATATCGCATGGCCGGTTGCTGGCCGAGCGCAACGGCGCGGCGACGGCGACGCGGCTTGAACTGTTCGTCAGCAACTTTTCGCTGCTGGGCGTGCTGGGACCGATGCCCGACAGCTTCGCCGAGTGGGTGCGCGAACGGCTGGGCGAGCGCGACTCGGGCATGGCCGAGTTCCTGGATATCTTCAACCACCGCATCAGCACACTGCGCTACGAACTGAAGGCCGCCAGCGCGCTTGGTTTCGACGCGCTGCGCCCGGAACGCACCGCGTACGCCGCCGCCGCGGGTGCGCTCATGGGCCTGTCCGCGTTCGAAGGGGAGGGCGACGCCATCCTGCGCCAGGGCATGCCGATGCCGCGGCGCGCGCTGCTGGCCCTGGCCGGCGTGGTCGGCAACGGTCGCAAGAGCATCGCCACCGCGGCCACCGTGCTGCGCGTGTACCTGGGCACGCCCCTGCGCATCGATCAGATGGTCGGCGACTGGAAAGCGATCGAGCCACGCGACCGTACGCGGCTGGGCCGGCGACGCCTGGTCGATGTGGCACCGCTGGGCCGTCGCGTGTGGGTGCCGCATGCGGGCATCGCGCTGACCCTCGGGCCGGTGTCGTACGCGCGCCTCTGCCAGTGGCTGCCTGACCGCCAGGCCGGTGCGTCCGGCGACGGGTTGCCGCCGTTCGGCAACGGCCATGCGGGCTTGTGCGCGATGCTGCGCTACCTGTTCGACCGCCGCGTGGACGTGCATGTCACGGTGCGGGTCGATCCCCGCGATGTTCCGTCGGCCGTCGTTTCCCTGCCGCGCCGACCCGCCGGCGGCGCGGGGTATGGCGCGCGCCTGGGTCAGACGGCCTGGCTGCGGGGCAGGGGGCGCGCGCCCCGCGAGGTGCGTTTCACCGTGCACGCCGGCGCATCCGGGGTGGCAGCATGACGCTGGCCGTCGCCGGTGCCGGTCGCACGGCGCTGCGGGCCATCGGCAGCCAGGGGCAGTCCGATTCGCCGCTGTTGTACCTGCATGCCGCCATCGCCCTGGCGGGCAACCGCTGGCTGGGCGACGAGACGTTCCGTCTGCTGTCGTTCGAGGGCGAGGAGTCGATCTCGGAGCCGTTCGGCTACCAGCTGGAACTGCGCGGCAACACCTCGCCCGGTGCGCAGCCGCCGCTGGATTTCACCGCTGTGATCGGGCGTCCGGTCACGGTCGGCATCAATCGTCCCGACGGCGGCGGGGCACCGGATGCCGCGGCGCGCTTCGCGTCGGCGCTGAAGCAGGGCACGGCAGCCGACATGGTGTTACGCAACGGCGTGGTCGCGTCGTTCTCGATGGCGGAGCCCGGGGTATACCGGCTGGACATGAAGCCGTCGCTGTGGAAGCTGACCCTGACCAACCGTTACGCCGTTTATCCGCACATGACCATCCGCGGCGTGATCGCGCAACTGATGCGCACGCATTACATCGATTATTCGCTGGAAGGCGTGTCCGGCGACGACGACATCGCCCTGGCGCGCACGCAGGACTGGCTACAGGCCGGCGAGAGCGACTACGAGTTCCTGCGCCGGCTGATGGGCAAGGCACACATCTATTACTACTTCCGGCACACGGGCAACGGCCACACCGTGGTGTTCGCCAACCGTCCCGCTTATCCGCCGGCCTGCGGCGACCGTCCGCTGCGCTATACGCATACGGCGATCGACCAGATCGGCCTGTCCCAGGACGACATCGTGTTCGAGTACGGGTTCCGGCTCTCGCTCACCGCCACCGGCGTCAACGGTGGCTTCGCGCACGAGCAGAGCGCATCCCAGGTGGATGCGATTCCCACCTTCCAGGCGTTCAGCGCGTTCACGCCCGCGGATCCGGGCGAGCTGCCGTTCAACCAGTACCGCACCTACCAGTACGGCCTGAGCGAGGACGAGGTGCGGCACTACGTGAAGAACACTGCGTCCAGCCTTGCCGCGTCGGCGCAACAGCTGACCGGTGGCAGCACGTGTTCCGCGTTCGCCGCGGGCCACGGCTTCAGCCTCAGGGGCGAGATGGCCGCGGGGTGTTACCCGGCGCCGGTGCGCCCCTCGCTGGAGGGTCGGCGTTTCGTGTTGTCCCGTGTGCAGCATAAGGCCAGCGCGGACGGCGGCTACACCAACACGTTCGAGGCGACCGACGCCGGCGCATTGCTCACGGCGTTCTCGGTGCAGGATACGCAGCAGGGCACGTTGCTGGCCCAGGTGGTGGACACGCAGGGGCGCCGTCCGAACGACTGGCGCTTCTACGACCCGACCAACTTCGATCCGCAGTCCAGCCGCCTGCGCGACACCCGCGCGACGCCGCAGGACCTGATGGCGCGCGGCGTCTATGTGCGCTTCTCCACGCCGGGCGCCGACGCCGGGCCGGTGTGGGTGAAGCTGGCCGCGCACATGACCACGGTCCCCGAGATCGGCGTGATGGTGATGGTCTCGCGGGCCAACGACGAGTCCGAGCTGCCCGAGGTGCAGAGCATCGTGCAGGCCAACGGCAGCCTGGTGGTCACGCCGTCGGGCTGGACCGCGAACACGCACGTGGGCAGCAGCTACTCCACCAGTTACGGCGACGGTCAGAGCATCCGCTTCGGCCGCGGCTCGGCGTACGACCTGGATCGCGCCGTGGGTATCGTCAACGACCACTATGCGGGCGGCGAGTATCGCGATACCTCGTATTCGCAGGGCGCGAGCTACAGCTACAGCACCTCCGAGAACGGCGCCGCGGGCCTGCTCAGCCGGTCCGAGTCGCTGGGCTGCACGTACAGCACGTTCGAGGGCCTGCACACCTCCAGCACCAGCACCGTCGGCGACTCCTACAGCGACGACACGGTGACCGGCACGGCCACGCGCGTGTCCTCGCAGGCCATGGCCACGAGCACGTCGAGCACGGGCATGCAGTCCAGCGCGAACACCACCGGCCTCACCTGCGCGGTGGACACCACGGGGATGTCGAGCGTGATCTCCGCGGTGGCCCTGAGCATCGGCGCATCGACGACGGGCATGGCCACGCAGACCGCGCTGACCGGCCTGCGCAACGACACCTCGCTGACCGGCGCGTCCACCAGTCTTTCCGTTACCGGTATCAGCGACAACACGCAGGCCACCGGCACCAGCCGTAACACCTCGGTGACCGGCGTGTCGGAACAGACCAGCGTCACCGGCTCCAGCGTGTCCGTCTCGCTGACCGGCACTACCCAGCAGACCAGCATCACCGGCGCGACGTCCGATATCGGCATCGTCGGCACGGTGACGCGCATGAGCGTCACGGGCGAGAGCACCGGCATCAACGTGACGGGCAGCAGTACCGATGTGAGCGTCAGCGGCAGCGAGTCGCGCGTGGGCGTGCACGGCACGTCCACGTCGATCGACCTGACCGGCGACGGCCTGTCGCTGTCCATCGGATCGCGCCTGTCGATCGACATCGGCAGCGAGAACATCAGCCTTCCGCTGATTTACCTTTTCGTCTGAGGACGCGCATGAAGATCGTCAAACCCATGACGCTCGGCCTGATGCACCGCCCTTACCTGTGGCAGGGCTCGCACCGGCTGCTCGTGGCCACCGTCGGCTTCTTCGCGCTCGGCGAGCGCGACGGCCCGCTGCTGCGCGACAACCTGCAATGGCGCAAGGTGGCGGCGCAGCTGCCGCATGGGCGTCCGTTGGACGAGCTGATGCCGAAGACGCGCGGTGAAGTGCTGCTGGCCGGCAGCGCCTATGCGGCCAACGGCATGGCGACCACGGAGCAGACGGTACGGCTGCAGCTCGGCCCGATCGACAAGCGCCTGCGCGTGTTGGGCGATCGCCAGTGGTCGTACGGTTTGCTGCCGTTCTTCCGGGTGACCGCGCCGGCGCCGTTCGAGCGCATGCCGCTGGACTGGAGCCGTGCCTACGGCGGACCGGGCCACCCGGGCAATCCCACAGGTCGCGGTTACGTGCCCAATCCGCTGGCCGCGTTCCTGGGTCGCAACCAGGCGCCCATGCCCAACATCGAGCTGCCCGGCGACCCCGTACGCGGCCACCTGCGCCGCCACGCACCGGCCGGCTTCGGCGCGCTCGACGTGGGCTGGATGCCGCGCCGTCGCGGTATCGGCACGTACGGCCCACGCTGGCAGGCGGAATCGTTTCCCGGCCTGGCCGACGACACCGACCCGGCGTTCTTCAACGCCGCGCCGGAGGACCAGCGCATCGCGGGACACTTCCAGGGCGGCGAAACCTATCGGCTGGAAGGCCTGCATCCGGAACAGCCGCTGATCGAGGGCACGTTGCCGACCTACCGGCCGCGGGCGTTCGTGTGTCGCAAGGGTCGCCCCTGCGATGCCGTGGACGAGGTGCCGCTGGCCTGGGACACGGTCTGGTTCTTCCCCGATGTGCAACTGGGCGTAGCCATTCATCGTGGCGAGGTGCCGGTAACCGACAGCCTCGCGCTCGATGTGCAGGCCTTGATGGTTGCCTACGAACATCCGCTGGATACGCCGCGCACGCCCGGCTACTACGGCGACGTGCTGGCGCTGCGCACGAACCGCGACACGGCGGCGCGGCATGTGTTCAACGAGGCGCAGCTGACGCCCGCGCCGGATGCGGCCACCCGCGTCGCGCGCGTGCTGGAAGAGCAGGCCGAGCGCGACGCGGCCGATGCGGCGCGACAGTATCGCGAAGCTACGCTGACCGCCGAGTTCGTGGCGGCCGGCGGCGTGCCGGGTGCGGCCATCGTGCCGCCGGCCGATGCTCCCGAGCCGCTGGACATACCCTCCACGGCGGCGCTGAAGCGCGGCGACGTGGACCTCGGTCCGCTGATCGACAGCGCGACGCGGATCGGCGAGCAGGCCCGCGCGCTGGGCGAGACCCGCCGCCAGCAGGCTGCGGAGACGCTGGCCGCGCAGGCGCCCGCCGCACGGCCCGTGGCTGACACGGTGGAGCGCGCACTGGCGCGTGCTTCGGGTCGTTCGCCCGGACTGGCCGACCTGATCGGACTGGCTGGCAACGATCCATCGCTCACGGTCGATGTCGCCCAGCTCCAGGACATGCAGCGCCAGGCTCGCCTGGCCGCGCCGAGCGCCACGGCACCGGCCGGACCGCTGCCGCCCGCGGTGGCCGAGGCGATCGGTGCCTGGACCCTGGCCCGCGTACGCGACGGCGGTTCGCTGCACGGCTGCGACCTGGCCGGCGCCGACCTGCGTGGCGCGGCGTTGTCGGGCGCCGACCTGCGCGGGGCGCTGCTGGAAGCCTCCGATCTGAGCGGCGCACGCCTGGACGGTGCCGACCTGCGCGAGGTGGCCCTCACCGGCGCGCGGCTGGACGACGCCGATTGCACCCAGGCGCGTTTCGACGGTGCCAACCTGGCCGGCAGCCGCGCACACCGGGCGATCTTTCGTGGCGCCTCGTTCACCAGGGTGCAGGCGAGCGAGGCGGACTGGCGCGAGGCCGACCTGGCCGGCGCCCGCTTCGAGGAATGGATCGCGCCGAACATCGTGCTCGACGCGGCCTGCCTCGACGACACCACGCTGGTCGGCTGCGTCCTGCTGCATGCCAAGGCGACAGACAGCCGGTGGAAACGCAGCACCTGGCAGCGCAGCGTCGCGCTCGGGGCCCACCTGGCCGGCAGCGACTGGACCGAAGCACGGCTGACGCGCAGCGTGCTCATGGCCTGCGCGCTGACCGACAGCCGCTGGAGCGGTGCCAGCCTGCTGCGCGTCCAGACCGGCGGTGCGGACTGGAGTCGTGCCGACCTGGGCAAGGTCAGCGCCGATCGCAGCAGCTGGCGCGATGCCGACCTGCGCTTGGCCGACCTGGGCGAGGGCTCGTTCCGCGAATGCGACTTCAGCGGGGCGCGTCTTGACGAAGCCACGCTGGAACGCGGGCTGTTCTATCGCTCGTTGTTCATGGGCAGCGTGCTGCACGGCTGCCGCGCAGGCGGTGCCGATTTCTACCAGGCGATGTGCCGCCGCGGCGATTTCACCGACGCCGACCTGTATGGCGCCAACTTCGTGCAGGCCGACTGTGCGGAAGCGACGTTCGAGCGCGCCTTGCTGGACGACGTGCGGATCGAACCCGGCCGGAGGCTGACGCCATGACCGGCTGGAACGATATCGATGCACTGCGCCGGTTGGGCCGCCCCTTGCAGGCGGTGGACCTGGGCGCGCTGGACGGCTGCGGCCGCACCCTGGACGACCTGGTCGCCAGCCGGGTGACGTGGCGCGGCGGGGTAGTGCGCGAAGCCCGCCTGTCGCGGGTGACCTTCCTCGACTGCGACCTGCGCGATGCGGACTTCAGCGGCGCCGTGCTCGACGGTTGTAGCTTCACCCGCTGCCTGCTTGCCGACAGCCGTTGGGACGCCGCGCAGCTGTCACGCGTCGCGTTCACCGGTTGCGACATGGATCGAAGCCGCTGGCCGGGCGCATCGCTGTTCCTGACCGTGTTCGCGCAGGGCGACCTGCGCGGGGCCGGTTTCGACGGCGCCATGCTCCAGCGCAGCGTGCTGGCGCAGTGCCGCATCGACGGCCTGTCGCTGCGCGGTGCGACGCTGGACCAGAGCGTCATCGCCCAGGCGGACTTCCGAAGCACCGTGCTGGACGGACTCCTCGCGCGCGGCGCCGTGTTCAACCAGGGCGTGTTCGATGGCATGGTGCTGGACGGCATCTGCCTGGAACGCTGCATGCTCGACGGCGCCAGCTTCGTCGGTACCCGCCTGCGCGGCGCACGCCTGCGTGAGGCCAACTGCCGCCAGGCGCGCTTCGTCGGCAGCGACCTGCGCGAGGTGGACGCCACGCGCACGTTGTTTCTCGAAGCCACGCTGGACGATGTGGACGCGCGTGGCCTGTGCTGCGAAGAGGCGCTGCTGCAATCGGCGGTGCTGCGCGGCGTACGACTGGACGGTGCACGGGCCACCGGGAGCGTGTGGGACCACGCGTCGCTCGACGACACCAGCCTGGCCGGGGCCACGCTCTGCCACGCCCGCCTCGACCATGCCACGGCCCGCACCGTCGATCTTCGCGGGACCGACCTGCGCCACGCCAGCACCCACAACCTGCGCCTGCACGACGCCGACGAGCGCGGTGTCCGCCGCGACGGTGTGCGCGGCACGTCACCCCTGCGTCTGGCCGCCGAAGCGCGTGCCCTTGCCTTGGAGATCCACTGATGCTTGCCGCCCATTCCCGCTCCTTTCCGCGTGCGCGCACTGCCGCACCCTGCGTCGATGCCACCGTGCGCGACATGGCCGAGGCGGGCACCTGGCGACTGGCCGACGGGCGCCTGGCGCGCCAAGCCGTGTCGTGCCTGGTCACTCCCGAACCCGGCGATCGCGTGCTCGTGTACGGCAGCGACGACGACCTGTTCGTGCTGCATGTGCTGGATCGCAGGGACCGTCGCAGCGCCTGCCTCAGCGTACCCGGTGCGGAGCGACTCTCGCTGCGCCAGGAAAGGGTCGACGTGATGGCGACGACGGACATCGCACTGCGTGCCGGGCAGGGCATCGAACTGACCGCCGTACGCGGGTCGCTGATGCTGTCCGCACGCAACCTCTTCGCCAGCGCCTCGGAGTCGCTGGTGCATACCGCGGCCACCTACGTGAGCAAGGTGGACCGGTTCCTGGTCAGCGCGCGTCACCTGTTGCGACTGGACGGCGAGCAGGCCGTGCTGGATGCGCGGCAGGACGTCAAGATCGATGCCGAACGCATCACCCTGGGCTGACCCGATGTTCGTCAATACCAACCTCGGTGTGCTCGACTTCGCTTTCCCGGACGTGTGCTTCGTGCCGGTGCTGGGCATACCCACGCCGCTGCCGTTTCCCAACATCGCCCTGTCCACGGCGGATATCCCCACCCAGTTCGAAGTGATCGTGGGTGGCGGGCTGGCCGAGAACCTCATCACCGTGGGCGCCCTGAGCAACGGCGACCAGGTGGGCCTGGAGGGGGGCGTGGTGTCGCATCTCATCATGGGGCCCTTCCGATCGCTGCTGGGCAGCGTCAAGGTGTTCATGGGCGCCATGCCGTGCACGCACATGCTGGGCATCGTCGGCCAGAACGGCCTTCTGCCGAACATGGTCGGCGTGTCGCTGACGCCGGCGCAGGTCACCGTGCTGGTGATGAGCTGATGCGCCGGGTCGCCCTCATCGCGTTGTTGTCGTTCACCGCGGCGATCGCCGGCTGCGCCGCGCTCGGCAAGCTGGTGCCGGGCCACGTCGAGACCACCTCGCTGCGCAGCGTGCGCATCGCCGCGCCGCCGGGGGCCAACCTGAATTCGGCCACGCAGCTGGAACTGGTGTTCGCGTACAGCGCGGACGCGGCGGCGCTGCTGCCGAAGACCTCGCCGGAGTGGTTCGCACATCGCGAGGACATCGTCGCGGGCGGTGGCGCCGCGCTGCAGGTGGCGCCGATCGGCGTCGTACCCGACAAGCTCATCGTGCCTTTCCCGCTGCCGAAGCGCCACGCCAAGGCCGTGGCCGTCTACGGCTTCGCGCGTTACGTCGCGCCGGCAGGGCAGGGACGCCTGGACCTCACCCGATACCGCAACCCCGTGCTGTGGCTCACCGAGTCGCGCATCACGGTCACGGACCCCTAGGACACATGCCGATGAACACCCTCACGGACAACCTGCCCGACGTGCCGGAAGCGGTCTCCTGGTCGGAAGGCATGCTGTTGTCGCCGCAGCATTTCCAGCAGAACGACATCTACTGGCACGCCCTGCTGCAACAACGCCTGTCCACCGTGCAGCCGCGCGGCTGGGGCCTGCTGGACCTGGCGATCGACCCGACCGAGCTGGCCAGGGGCGTGGTGCGCGTGACCCGCGTCCGTGGGGTGATGCACGACGGCCTGCTGGTGGACCACGTGGAAGCCGTGGGTGCGTCGCCATTGCAGCTGGACCTCTCCGGCCACGGCTGGATCGCCGAGCCGAATGTCACCGTGCACCTGTGCGTGCCCGTGCGCGGCAAGGGCGCCGCCAATGTCCACGGCGAGATGCAGCGCTACACCACCGTGGCCGGCGACCTGGTGGCCGACGAGCACACGGGCAGGGACGAGATCGCCGTGGATCGGCTGCGTCCGGTGTATTCGCTGATGGCGGGCGACGCGGTACCGAGGTCCTACAGTTCGTTCCCGCTGCTGCGCCTGACCGGCGATGCACGCGGTGTCAGCCTGGCGTCGTTCCATCCGCCGCTGCTGCGGCTGGAAGCCGCCGCCTTCCACGGCGAGCGCGGGCTGGATGCCCGGCTCAAGCGGCTGTCCGTGCTGCTGTGGGCCAAGTATCGCGAGTTGATGGGTGCCGCGGGCGATCGCGCGGAGCGCCGGCTTGCCAGCGAGTCGCATGCCCAGGTGCGCGCGGCGCGGTTCCTGGTCACCGTGCTGCCCGGCCTGGACGTGCTGCTGCAATCGGGCGGGGTGCATCCGTTCGAGGCGTACAAGGCGTTGGCCGGGCTGGTGGGCGTGCTGGCCGCCAGCGACGGCGCCCCGCAGCCGCCCGCCCTGGGCGGCTACGACCACGACGATTGCCTGCCGCAGTTCGAACGCGCCTTCCGCTACATCGATGCCCAGCTCGCGCGACTGAACGCCGACTACGAGGTCTACGAGTTCCGCCGCGTCGGCGTCTCGGGATTCCAGTGCGTGCTGCCGGCCGGCATGGATACCGCGCGCCTGCTCATCGAACTGCGGCCGGCGGTGGGCGAGACCGCGCAGACCCTGCACGACTGGATCAACACGGCGGCCATCGGCACCGACGACCTCGTCTCCACCCTGGTCCGCCGCCGCGACACCGGGGCACCGGTGATGCCCGCCGATGCCGGACAGGTGACGGCGCTCAACCTTCCGGCGGGCTCGTTCGTGTACACGGTGGCGCAGCGACGGATCGACCCGGAAACGGGACCGCCGCGCGCGCTGCTGGTGGCCGGCCGTACGCTGGTGATCCTGGGCGAGCCGGGCAGCCACGTGCCCACCGCGATCACGCTGTACGTGCCGCGCGTGGCGGCGGGGCACTGATCGATGGCGGCCGCCTCGCCCGTCTACGTGTCGCTGCTGGGACGCTTCGCCGCGTTCTACGAGACCGTGGCCGAGGTGAAACTGGCGGCGCAGCGTGGCGACCTGGAGCGGCTGTTGCAGCCGGATACGCCCCATGTGGCGCTGTCCGCACACGACCTGGCCGCACGCGTGTCCGCCTACCTGCTCGACGTGCTGGACAAGCAAAAACACGAGGTCGTGGCCTCGGCGACGGAAGCGGAACTGGCCATCTACGTGCGCGCTCGCTACGCGATGCTGGCCCTGGCCGATGAGATCTTCATCCTCGACCTGGCCTGGCCCGGTGCGGAGCACTGGCCGGAATACCTGCTGGAATACCGCATCGAGCGCAGCCGCATTGCCGGCCGGCGGTTCTTCGACCTGGCCCAGGCGTTGGTGGACTCGCGGGCGCCGGCGCCGCTGGATGCGGATCTGGCCGGCGTCTTCCTGCTCGCCTTGCAGCTGGGTTTCAAGGGGCGCTACCGCGGCCCTTCGGGCGAGGCCACGATCGCCGCCTTCCGCGGCAAGCTGTACAAGCTTGCCAGCCAGGGTGACCTGGGCGTGGCGCGCCGGCATGCCTTCGACGAGGCGTACAAGCACACCGTGACCACCGATCGCGACAACAGCCGCACGGCGCTGATGCCGTGGGTGCGTGGCGCGCTGTATGGCGCGCTGGGATATCTGGTCGTCTCGTCCGTAGTGTGGCTGGTGTTGACCTGGTCGTTGCTGGACACCCTCCAGCGCACCGCCGGAGCCGCGCCGTGAGCCGCGCCTTCGTCGTCTGCCTCGTGCTGGCGCTGGTCGCGCTGCTGCTGATCGTCGTGCTGCTGTGGCGTGCGCGCCGTGCACCCGCGGTGCCCGCGGTACGCGGCGTGCCGCGCAAGGTGGCGGGGCACGGTCGCTGGGTCACGCTGCGCGACGCGGCACGCCGGCGTTACGCCGTGGTGGAGCGCGCGGTGCGCTACCTCCTGGCGCGACGCGACTGGCGTTATCGCAGCAACTGGCTGTTGCTGCTGGGCATGGCCGGCGACGGCAAGAGCAGTCTCGCCGCGTCGGTGCCCGACGACCTGCTGCGCCGACCCAGCGGAGCCGACCTCCGCAACGAGGCCTGGCTGCGGGCCTCGGTGCCGCGTGCGCAGTGGCGTTTCCTCGACAGCGGCGTGCTGCTCGACCCCGATGCCACCACCGCGCCCGAGGTGGCCGGGCAGGCGCACTGGCACGACCTGCTCGGCGATATCGAAAGCCTGCGTCCGGACCGTGCCGTGGACGGCCTGGTCTGGGCGTTATCCGCGGATCGCCTGTTGTCGTCCGACGATGCCGCGCTGGATGCACTGGCCCAGGCGATGTTCACGCGCGTGTACTCGGTGCAGGAGCGCTACGCGTATGCGTTGCCCGTGTACCTGGTGCTGACACGCATGGACGCCGTGCCCGGCTTCGATGCGTTCTGGGCGGCGCAGGACCCGGCCCTGCGCCGCGAGATCGTCGGCTGGTCCAGTTCCACTCTCGATGACAACGGCACACCGGCGGAATGGATCGCCAAGGCCTTCGGCAAGCTGCTGGACGGCCTGCGCACGCTGGTGCTGGCCAGCGCGGCGGCGCGCGACCATATCGACGACGCGGACGATTTCTTCCTGTTTCCCCAGCACATGCGGCGCCTGCAGGTGCCGTTGCAGCGTGTGCTGGATGTCGTGTTCAAGCCCAATATGTACGAGACACGGGCGTTCTGTCGCGGTATCTATTTCGTCGGGCCGGATGGCAGCGACGGCGCGGCGGCCAGCGCACCACGCCGGGACGTCGGTTTCCTGGGCGACCTGCTGGCCGAGAAGGTGTTCGGCGAGAAGGGCCTGGCGCAGCGCACGCGCAAAGGCATCCTCGCGCGCAACCGCCTGCTGCGCGGGTTGCAGCTGGGCGTCGCGGCGGCGGCGCTGGCAGGGGTCGTCGCGCTGCCCTGGACGGCATGGCACGTGGCCTCGCGGGGCAAGGCCCTGCACGACATGGTCGTCGATGTCTCGGCCAGCAGCGATGCGCTGGCCCGTGGCGGCTGCCTGGATGCACGGCGCTTCAACGAACTGGTCGGGCAGATCGCACGGCTGGACACGCGCACCCGTTACCTCGCGATCCCGGCTTCATGGGTCGATCGGCGCATTCCCGACGGGGTGGTGCGCACCGTCTCGGGCAAGGCGCTGGATCAGGTGTTGCTGCCGTCGCTGGCCTGCGAGTTGCAGAAGCGTATCGATACCTTGTCGTCGGCGGTGCTGGCGCCGGCCGGTGGCGACGTGCCCCCGGACCAGGCATTCGAGCGCGCGCACGCACAACTCGACGCTCAGCTGTCGCACCTGGCGGCGTTGGAGGATGCGCTGGCGCGCTTCCGTACCCTGGGCCACCCCGCGGACGAGGGCGGCGTGCGTGCGTTGCTGGCGGCGTTCGCCGATGTGTCGCGTTACGTGCACGGCAAGCCGGTGCCGAGGGATGCGCTGGCAGCCGACGGCATGCTCGGCAAGGCGTTGCTCGCGGCCCGTTACGGGTCGGCGCCGGACATCGGCCACGACCGCCAGCGCCAGCTCATCGAGCGTTTCGACACCATGGCCGAAGGAGCCGCCAGCGACCTGTCCCGGCGCGTGGCCTCGGGCCCCGCGCTGCTGGCCGAACTGAAGGACGACCGGCCGCCGGTGCTTCCCACCCTGCGTGCCTTCGACGACTGGTTGCGCTGGGTCGGCACGGGCTGGGTGTTGTCCACGCCCGCGTCCAATCCTTGCGCACGCGAGGTGGATGCCCTGCGCCCCGGTATCGACGTGCTGATCCGCAAGCATGGTTACGATGCCTCGTTGCGCGACACGCTGGGCCACTTCGACACGACCCATTGCTACCTGCCCGCGGTGGCCACGCTGCGCCAGGCCTCGGTGCCGCCTTACGGCGCGCTGTTCACGGTGAACGCGACCACGGGTGAGTTGCAGGGCATCAGCCCCGGGCTGGCCGCCGAGGCCAGCGGCCTGCATGGACTGGCCGGCATGGGCTTCATGCAGGTGGCTTCCATGCAGGCGTTCAGTTGCAACGGCTCGGCCGGTGGGTTCCGCGCGGGGGCGTTCGACGAAGTGCTGGGTGAACTGCGCGACTACCAGGCGTTCGGCACGCGTGAGCGCCAGGCGCATCCCGTGGCCGAAGGCACCGAGCCGCTGTACGAGCGCATCGCGCATGCGCAGCTGGCGCGCACGCTGGAAGACAGCCTGGCGCGCAACCAGCGCCAGCGCGTCGGCGAGGGCGATTCGCCGGGGCTGGACGCGGTCTCGACCCTGGATCGGGAGCTGTCGACGGAAAGCGCGGCCCTGTCGGCGTCCATCGGACCGATGTTGCAATCGTTGCAGCAACTGCGCCAGCTGCGTTTCGCCGCACTGGCCGATAGCGTCGGCCAGTGCGCGCGCAACTACGCCTCGGGCATGCTGATGGACGTCTCCGGACTGGCCTCGGCCAGCCAGCTATACGCGCCGCCCGTGCAGGCGGCGAACGAGGCGGGCGACGCGCCGATGTTCGACCTGGGCAGCACCCCGGTGCTGCAGGCGTACCTGCAACGGCAACTGGCGCGCGCTCAGGTGCTGTCCGGTTACGCCGCGCCCTTCGTCACGCTGTTGAAGAACTCGCGCGGCACCAGCGATACCCATCGGCTGAACGCGCAGACCGACGTCTACTGGGACGGCACGATCGACCAGTTCAATCGCGCCGTGCAGTTCGCCGATCCGGCGGGGCAGGTGGCCGGGCTGGAAGACCTGTTCCTCAAGCAGCTGGCCACGCTCACCTATGCCACGTGCGATGCGGCGCTGTCGGCCTATCGTGGCCCGGCCGGGGGCAACGACCTGTTCTCGGCGCGACGCGAGGCGATGCTGCGCCAGGCCACGCTGGCATGTACGGCGCAGGGCAAGGCCGGCTCCGAACTACACTTCTATCGCATCGCCATGCTGTTCAACAGCGAGGTGGCCGGGCGCTACCCGTTCGGTCCGCCGGATGCGCACGAGGTAACGCCGGATACGGTACGGGCGTTCTTCGTGTACTACGCGAAGGAGAAGGTCGAACTGACGACCTGGCTGGCCACCGCCAAGGGCGACCGCGCCGCCCGCATGAAGACGTTCATCGCGCAGCTGGACGCCGTGCAGGCCTTCTTTGCCGGCAACCTTTCGGTGGTGCCGGTCGGTGCGCCGCTGTCCATGGAGGTGACCTTCCGTGCGCGCCCGCAGGATTCGCCGCTGAGCAACCAGCTGGTGGGCTGGACGCTGTCCAGCGGCACCGGCAAGGCCAACTGGCCCGATGTGGCGCCGACGCTGGCGTGGACGTTCGGCCAGCCGGTGTCCCTCGACCTGGCCTGGGCGGACAGCTCGCGCTACACGCCGGTGGCCGATCCGGCGCAGGCGGACCTGGGCGTGAACGGCCACCATGCCGTGTATCGCGCGGACGGCCCCTGGGCGCTGCTGCACTTCATCGAAGCGCATCGTGTGCCGTCCGCCGGCGGCCTGGACCCCGATGCGGTGCTGCTCGGGTTCGACGTGCCCACCGTTATCACCGCGCCGCTGGCCGGCGAAGACGCGATCGCCAGGGCGCAGCTGTACATCACGCTGCGGCTTTCGGCGAACGATCCGACCACGCATTCCGCACTGCCGCTGCACGTACCCGTGTTCCCGCAACAGGCCCCGGAGCCGTAATGACTTCCCAGGAGGACATGCCATGTCGCCAGCCCATCCCACGCCCGCCTCGTTCGAGGGCGGCTACTTCCAAACGCACTTCGGTCGCTCGCTGGAGCGTCTGCTGGCGCCCATCCCCGGGCACGACCCCACCGGGTCGCCCGTACGTGGCACCTCGGCCTACCGTGCCCTGTCCGAAGCGCGGCGCGGCGACGACCCGTCGTTGCCGATGGGCCCGTGGGCGGCCGAACTGCGTCGTTCCAACTGGCCACGCGTCTCGCGGATCATCGTATCGGTGCTATCCGAGCAAACCAAGGACCTGCAGCTTGCCGCATGGCTGCTGGAGTCGGAGATCCACGAGCGCGGCCACATCGCGGTGGCGCCGTGCATCGCCCTGATGCAGGCGCTGTGCGAAACGTTCTGGGAGCGCCTTTATCCGCGCACCGACGACGCCAGTTTCGAGGCCCTGGGCAACGTGGTGCGCTGGGTCGACGACAAGCTGATGCCGGCGCTGTCCCTGGCACCGCTGGTCGGCGAGAACGAGCAGGCGGTGAGCTGGTCGGCCTGGGAAATGGCGCGCCGTTTCGAGCGGATCAAGGCCGTGCAGCGCGAACTGCCCGAGGAGGCCGCGGAAGCACCCACCCTGGCTGACCTGGCGGCGCTGGTAGGGCGGCAGTCCACGGATCACTTGCGTCGACGCGTCGTCGATCTGGACACGGCCCATGCGGCGATCCTCGCCTTCGAGGGCAGCCTGCGCGCGCAGGCGTCGGACATGCCCTCGCTGTCGCGACTGCGTGGGTTGCTGGAGCGCATGCAGTCGCCCATGCGCGAGGAACTGGCGCAGCGTGGCGTGGCGCTGCGCGAGCCCGAAGAGGTGCCGGTCGAGCAGGCGCCGTCCGTCGATGCGGGCGGCGACGATGTCGTGGCCGCCGGGCGCGATGCCGCTGCCGATAGCGATGCCGGAGCGGGCGACGGTCATGCCGGCACGGACCACGACGAGTCGGACGACGACACATCGCCCGGGTACGAGCCGCTCGACCCCGTGGCCGAACGCCAGCGCGCCTACGACGTCCTCGAGGACATCGCCGCGTTCCTTGCGCGCATCGAACCGCATAGCCCTGTGCCCTACCTGCTGCGGCGCGCCGTGCTGTGGGGCGGCATGAATTCCGCGCAGCTTTACCACGCCATCTTCGTGGAGGGAGGCGGACGCCTCGACATGCTCGACATACTCGGCATCACCGACGGTACGACCTCCGAGTGATGTCTTTTCCCACGTATCCAGGACGATGACGATGCTGGCCACCCGTTCTTCACCCGCGCCCGCGGATCGCCGCGACGACACGCCGACGCCGCTCGTCCGGCGCATCGATCTTGCCGATGCCATGGCCTTGCCTGCGTTCGTGGAACAGGTGGCCGAGGCGCTGTGGTGCTATGCCGGGGACACGCTGGACATCGTGGACCTGTCGCCCGCCGGCGGTGTCTTCGCGGCGCGCCTGTTGAGGGCGATGGATCGCCTTGCCGTGCGCGATGGTCGCGCGCCGGACATCCGGCTGTACCTGTGCGGCGGCGATGCGTCGTCGCTGCTGCGTCACCGCCGCGTGCGCGACGGGGTACGGCACGGACAGGTCTGCCTGCACGGATGGGATCCCTCCGGCACCGACCGTCCACCCGTGCTGCGCGATCGCGTCGCATTCCTCGGCATGGGCTACTTCCAGGGGCTCGACGTCGACCTGTGCGCGACGCATTACGCGCAGTGGTTCGATGGATGCATGACGGTGTCACCCCCGCAAGCCGATGGCGTCACTACCGTGGAGGGCGCATGGTCGCCCGGTGTCGGCGATGGCCCGCTGGAAGCGCGCTATCGCGACAAGCTGGCCAGTGCGGTGCTGAACCTGCCCTCGGCGGGTATTCGCGCCGTGGGCGCCATGGCCTCGCTGACGGGTGGGCGCTACCTGCTGCTTGCCGCGGATCACGGCGTCGCCGACCTTCGCGATATCGCCGACGGCGGCCTGGCGCTGCCTTCGGCATGGATCGACGGCAGTTCCGCGATGCCGGTGAACTTCCATGCGCTGGCCTGCGCCCAGCCGGATGCGCGGGTGGCATACGAGAGGACCACCGCCGCCTCGCCGCTGTTGCAGGTGACGATGGCCGGTGACGAACCAGCCGATGCATTCACCCGGGTGCTTGCGCCGCTTCGTGGCGGCATGGACACCGCGCTGGCCTTGCGCGAGCAGGCCCGCTGGCTGTCGGACGAGGCGCCCGCGGCGGTCACCCTCGCCGTGCTACGGGCAGCGGCCTTCGATCCGCATGCGCTCGTTTTGCGTGGCCTGCGCGAGGAAGGGGATGCGCTCGCGCGCTCGCACTGGCGGGATGCCTTGCAATGCAGCGGGGAGCTGGCGCGTGACGAAACCACCACCGATGCCTGCCAGCGCGTGGGCGCCTGCGCGGCCGACCTGGGATTGTGGGGCCTCGCCGTGGACGTGCTCGCGCCGCTACAGGCATCGCTGGTCGACGACGTGGCCGACCGGCTCACCTGGTCGTTGCTGCATGCCGGCGATGTCACGGCGGCGCAGGCCATGCTCGGTAACCCGGAAGACGACGAGCCAGCATGGAAGACCTATATCCGCGACCACGTACGCTATTGCCGCGCGTTGCCGTGGTTCGCTGCGGCGCATGCGGTGGACGGGGAACTGCGCCTGGAACCGCTGGCCTGGCATCACGCCCCGTCGTGGCTGCGCCAGTATCGCGATCCGCACATCGGTATCGTGACCCGCTTGCCCGCGCTCGAGGACGTGGACGCGGTGCGCGAGTGGATCGCCTTCCAGCAGGCCGATCCGCAGCGCGCCTGCTTCGCCCTGGTCGACCGGGCGGACGGCTTCGTCGGTTCGGTGGGCTACCAGCACGCCGGAAGCGCGGGGTATTTCCATTTCTGGATCGGCGCGGACCACCAGAACCGCGGGCTGGGGCGCCGGGCTGCACGGCTGCTCGCCCGGCAGGCGGTAGAGGTGGGCATCGATGTGTTCTACACCTCGGCGTACCGTGACAACACCCGTTCGATCGCCGCGCTGCACGCGCTGGGTTTCCAGCCGATGGCGGCGCACGCGGCGCCGCCGGACGACGACCTGCTGTTCTTCCAGCAGGCGCTGGGAAAGGGCGCGTCGCCATCGATCGACGGCTTGCGCCAGCTCTGCTTCGCCATCGGCTGTCCCTTCGATCCGCTGGATCTGTCGCCCGACCGGGCTTTCGCGAGGTAGTACGCCATGATCGCACCCAAGGTATCGCGTAAACGCAAGGCGTCCGGCCCGGCGCCGCTCGACCCGCACGTGGCGCGGGCGAAGGTGCCGCTGAAGTTCTCTCACACCGCGTTCTCGGGAAAGAGCATGTTGTCCGGGACGTCGGCCGATGCGCCGCGCTTTCATTCGTTTTCCAACATTGCGTTCCCGGTGTCGAAGACCCTTTCCGACGGCGCGGTGCGGCTCGCGCCGTCGTTGGTAGCCGACTACCGGGCCGATACGGGACTCACCCCGTTGTTCAGTACGCAGGACTGGGGCGCGGTACCGTCGCCTTCGAAAAAAACCAACACCATGTACCGTTCGCGACGTGGCTCCATCGTCGGCTTGTCCAACATGCCGGATGGCTCGGTCAAGGGCTGGCGCCTGCACTCGTTGCCCACCACCGAGGCGCTTCGTGATGCGTCAGCGTCCAAGCCGTTCGTCAGCGCGTTCGACGAGAGCGCAAAGCGGCTGTATACGCCCGCGCTCAACAGCAAGGGCACCGAGCAGACGATCAACACCGTGCTCTCCGATGTCGGCAAGGTACGTTACGACCACGGCACCGCCCGCTTCGCGTGGATCGACGGCAGCTATGCCATGGGTGTTTCCGCGAAGGGGCTGGACAAGACCGCCAGCGGTGCGCCGTCCACGCTGTACGCGCCAAGCGTGAAGTCGGCGAAACGCCGGGGCAAGAAGAGCAACCCGGCGCAGAACCACCATTCCGAGCCGATGGCGGTGACGCTGCACGACACGCACCGACACACGCCCATGGCCCAGGACACGGGCCTTGTGGCCACGTTCGCCAGCTTCCCCAATCAGGTGTGTTTCCATTGCGGCGAGATGTTCAAGGACAACCTGGGCTCGCACAGTGCGCTGACCGGCGTGCCCGGGCGACCCTTCGGCGGACAGCACCCCGGCGAGACCACGACCAAGAGCGGCAGCAGCATCGTGCGTGCGCATCCCATGACCGAACTCGTCGCCGACAAGGGGCACCACGCGGAACTGGCCAAGATCTTCTCGTACCACAAGCCCTGATGCCACCGGCTCTCGACGCCGCCACCGCGCCGTTTACTGCATCGCAGCGTGTCCCCATGCGTTGCGCCGCCTACAATCGATGGGCCACAGGTGTCCTGCCGCCGCCATTCCGGTGCGCAGGGTGAAACGGGAAGCCGGTCCGATGCCGGCGCTGCCCCCGCAACGGTAGGCGAGAAAACCCGACTCAGAACCACTGCGGCAACGCGGGAAGGTGTCGGGCTGATGCATGCCGCATCGCTCGCAAGCCCGGAGACCGGCCCGTGGTGGACATCGCATGCGGTGTCTTCCTCGGGTGTTGCGGTGGGCAACCGGATGAGCTGACTCGACGCGGCGTCCGTTGTCTCGAATCACTTGTCTTGTCCCTCGCACGCCCGGTTTCGCGGGTGAGCGATCTGGAGACTGGACAATGAACGAGATGAACCCGGCCGCGACTCATGTCGCCACGGTAAAGCTGCTGATCGACGGCGAGTTCGTCGAATCGGCCACCACGCAATGGCGTGACGTGGTCAACCCGGCCACGCAGGTGGTGCTGGCACGCGTGCCCTTCGCCACGCCGGCGGAAGTCGAGGCGGCGGTGGATGCCGCGCGCCGCGCCTTCGTCACCTGGCGCAAGACGCCCATCGGTGCGCGGGCGCGCATCTTCCTCAAGTACCAGCAACTGATCCGCGAGCACATGGCCGAACTGGCCGCGACGCTCACGGCGGAGCAGGGCAAGACGCTGCCCGATGCCGAAGGCGACGTGTTCCGTGGCCTGGAGGTGGTGGAACACGCGGCGGCCATCGGCAACCTGCAGCTGGGCGAGCTGGCCAACAACGTGGCCGGCGGTGTGGATACCTACACGCTGCTGCAACCGCTGGGCGTATGCGCGGGCATCACGCCGTTCAACTTCCCGGCGATGATTCCGCTGTGGATGTTCCCGATGGCGATCGCCACGGGTAACACCTTCGTGCTGAAACCGTCGGAGCAGGACCCGATGGTGACCATGCGCCTGGTCGAACTGGCCGTGGAAGCGGGCATCCCCCGCGGCGTGCTCAACGTCGTGCACGGTGGCGAGGACGTGGTCAACGCGATCTGCGACCACCCGCAGATCAAGGCGGTGTCGTTCGTCGGTTCCACCCGCGTCGGCACCCATGTCTACCATCGCGCGTCGCAGGCCGGCAAGCGCGTACAGTGCATGATGGGCGCGAAGAACCACGCCGTGGTGCTCCCCGATGCCCATCGCGAGCAGACGCTCAACGCGATGGTCGGCGCGGCGTTCGGCGCGGCGGGCCAGCGCTGCATGGCGGCCTCGACGGCCGTACTGGTCGGCGCCGCGCGCGAGTGGCTGCCCGACTTGGTGGCCCGCGCGAAGACGTTGAAGGTCAATGCGGGCAGCGAGGCCGGTACGGATGTCGGCCCGGTCATCTCCTGCGCGGCGCGCGATCGCGTGCACGCCTTGATCGATGCCGGTGTGGCCGAAGGCGCCACCCTTGAACTGGACGGCCGCGATTGCCGCGTGCCGGGCTACGAGCAGGGCAACTTCGTCGGCCCGACCATCTTCTCCGGCGTGCGCCCCGGCATGCGCATCTACGACGAGGAAATCTTCGGTCCCGTGCTCGTCGTGCTCACGGTGGACACGCTGGATGAGGCGATCACGCTGGTCAACGCCAACCCCAACGGCAACGGCACGGCGTTGTTCACGGGCAGCGGCGCCGCGGCGCGTCGTTTCCAGGAGGACATCGACGTGGGGCAGGTCGGCATCAACGTGCCTATCCCGGTGCCGGTGCCGCTGTTCTCGTTCACGGGCTCGCGCGCCTCGAAGCTGGGCGACCTCGGTCCGTACGGCAAGCAGGCGGTCATGTTCTACACGCAGACCAAGACGGTCACCTCGCGCTGGTTCGACGACGGCGGCACGGGTCAGGGCGTCAACACCACCATCAGCCTGAAGTGAGGGCGCCCCTCATGGACATTCCGGTGACGGTGCAGGCCGCGGGCCTGAGCGACGAGCAGAATGCGTTCCGCGAGGCGGCGCGCGACTTCGCCCAGGCGGAGCTGGCGCCGCATGCGGCGCACTGGGACGCGCAAGGCATCTTTCCGCGCGAGGTCATCGGCAAGGCCGGGCAACTGGGCTTCTGTGGCCTCTACGTGGACGAAGCGGCCGGCGGTACCGGCCTGACGCGGCTGGACGCGGCCATCGTGTTCGAGGAACTGGCCGCGATCGATCCCTCCACGGCCGCCTTCATCAGCATCCACAACATGGCGACCTGGATGCTGACCACCTACGCCCAGCCGGCCCTGTTGCAGGCATGGGGCGAACCGCTGGCCAGCGGCACACGTCTCGCGTCGTATTGCCTGACCGAGCCGGGCGCCGGTTCCGATGCGGCCTCGTTGCAGACGCGCGCCGTGCGCGAGGACGACCATTACGTCATCAACGGCAGCAAGGCGTTCATCTCCGGGGCCGGCGCCACCGACATGCTGGTGGTGATGGCTCGCACCGGCGGCGACGGCGCGCGCGGCATCAGTGCGTTCGCAGTGCCCGCGGATACCGCGGGGATCGGCTACGGCCGCAAGGAGGAAAAGCTCGGCTGGAACAGCCAGCCCACGCGCGGCATCACGTTCGAGGACGTGCGTATCCCCGCAACGAACCGGCTGGGCGAGGAAGGCGAGGGCTTTCGCATCGCGATGAAGGGACTGGACGGTGGCCGTATCAACATCAGCGCGTGTTCGCTCGGCGCGGGGCAGGGGGCGCTGGATGCGGCCCGCCGCTACCTGGGTGAGCGGCGCCAGTTCGGCCGCAAGCTGGGCGAGTTCCAGGCGCTGCAATTCAAGCTGGCCGACATGGCCACGCAACTGGTGGCCGCACGGCAGATGGTTCACACCGCCGCGCGCAAGCTCGATGCACGCAGCCACGACGCCACGGTGTGGTGCGCCATGGCCAAGCGCTTCGCCACCGATGCCGGTTTCGCCATCTGCAACGATGCCTTGCAGTTGCATGGCGGGTACGGCTACATACGCGAGTACCCGATCGAGCGGCTGCTGCGCGACAGTCGGGTGCACCAGATACTGGAAGGCACCAACGAGATCATGCGCGTGATCGTGGCGCGCCACCTGCTCAACACCGAAGAGGAATTGCGATGAGTGGCTACAAGGACACCGATTGGACCGGACTGGCGCTGAAGGTCGAGGGCCATACGGCCGTCGTGACCCTGCGCAACCCGCCGGCCAACACCTGGACGGTGCACAGCCTGACGGCACTGCGTGATCTGGTCGGCGCATTGAACGCCGATCGCGACATCTACGCCCTGGTCGTCACGGGCGAGGGCGGCAAGTTCTTCTGCGCCGGCGCCGACCTCAAGCAGTTCGCCGACGGCGACCGCGCCGTGGCGCGCGCAGCGGCCCGTCGCTTCGGCGAGGCCTTCGAGGCCCTGTCAGCGTTCCGTGGCGTGAGCATCGCCGCGATCAACGGCTATGCGATGGGCGGTGGCCTGGAGTGCGCGCTGGCGTGCGACCTGCGCATCGCCGAGGCGCACGCGCAGATGGCGCTGCCCGAGGCCGGCGTGGGCCTGCTGCCGTGTGCGGGCGGCACGCAGAACCTGCCGCGCCTGGTCGGCGAAGGCTGGGCCAAGCGGATGATCCTGCTCGGCGAGCGCGTCGACGCGCCCACCGCGCTGCGGATCGGTCTGGTCGAAGAGGTGGTCCCCACCGGCGAGGGGCTGGCCACGGCCCTGGCCTGGGCCGCACGCTCCCACGCGCAAAGTCCGACCAGCGTCACGGCGTGCAAGCGGCTGGTCCAGGCCACCCGCACCCAGACCCACGCGGCCGCGCTGGTGGCGGAGCGTGAGGCCTTCGTCGACCTGTTCGACAGCGCCGACCAGGCCGAGGGTGTGCACGCCTTCCTGGAAAAGCGTAGCCCGCAGTGGAAGAACGCATGAGCGCGACGCCGATGGAAACGCCCGACAACGCACCGGTGCTGTTCGACGAGCGTGCGACGCGCGACGGCCGGCGCATCGGCATCGCCACGCTGAATGCGCCGAAGACGCTGAACGGTTTGTCGCTGCCGATGGCCCGCCTGCTTGACGAACGACTGGGTGCCTGGGCCGACGACGACGGCATCGTCATGGTGCTTTTGAAGGGAGCGGGGGAAAAGGCCTTCTGCGCCGGTGGCGACCTGCATGGCCTGTACAGGGGCATGCTCGACCATCGCGTCGATAACCACGACATCGCGCGCGATACGCCTGCCGCCGCCTTCTTCGCGACGGAATACCGACTCGACTACCGCATCCACCGCTACGCCAAGCCCGTGCTGTGCTGGGGTCACGGCATCGTCATGGGCGGCGGCATCGGCCTGATGGCCGGCGCCAGCCACCGCGTGGTCACCGAGCGCTCGAAGCTGGCGTTCCCGGAGATCACGGTGGGCCTCTACCCCGATGTGGGCGGCAGCTGGTTGCTCCGCCGCGTGCCCGGACACGGTGGCCTCTTCCTCGCCCTGACCGGCGCACCGCTGAATGCGGGCGACGCGATCCATGCGCGCCTGGCGGATCATTTCGTTGAGTCGTCGCGTCACGACGAGGTGGTCGCAAGGCTGATCGACACGGCATGGTCCGACGCCGCCACGAACAACCACGCGACGCTCTCGGCCCTGCTTGAGTCGTTCGCGCAGCCTGCGTCCGCCGGTCCATTGCAGCAGCATGCAGCGCTCATCGAGCGCCTGTGCGCACCGTCGAACCTGGACGAGGTCGTCGCCGGCATCATCGCCCTCGACACCGACGATGCGTGGTTGCAGGCGGCGAAAACCACGCTGCTCGCCGGCGCCCCCGGATCGGCGCGGCTGGGCTTCGAACTGCAGCGGCGCGCCGCCGACCTGTCGCTCGCGGATACCTTCCGCCTCGAATACGCCGTGTCGCTGCATTGCGCCGCCCACGGCGACTTCGCCGAAGGCATCCGTGCCTTGCTCATCGACAAGGACCGCCAGCCGCGCTGGAACCCCGCCACCCTCGCCGAGGCCACGCCGGCCTGGGCGGAAACCTTCTTCCACGCCCCATGGGCCGCCGCGGATCATCCGCTGGCCGACCTGGGTGCCTCCACGGAATCCTCGCCATGAGTCGCATCGCTTTCATCGGACTGGGCAACATGGGCGGCCCGATGGCCGCCAACCTGCTCAAGGCCGGGCACCGCCTGCGCGTGTTCGACCTGGTGCCAACGGCGGTGGAGGCCGCGGTCGCGCTCGGCGCTACCGCGGCCGTCAGCGCGGTAGACGCCGTGGTGGACGCCGAGGTGGTGATCTCCATGTTGCCGGCCAGCCGTCACGTGGACGCGCTTTATCGGGGCGACGCGGGCCTGCTGGCGGCGATTCCGGCCGGCGCGCTGGTCGTCGACTGCAGCACCATCGCCCCGGAGACGGCGAAGCAGGTGGCCCGGGCTGCGGCCGATCGTGGGCTGGCGATGCTCGACGCGCCGGTGTCCGGCGGCACGGCCGGTGCTGCGGCCGGCACGCTCACCTTCATCGTGGGCGGCGACGCCGCGGTGCTGGAACGCGCACGGCCGTTGCTGGCGTCGATGGGCAAGAACATCTTCCATGTCGGTGCGAACGGCGCCGGCCAGGTGGCCAAGCTGTGCAACAACATGGCGCTGGGCGTCATCATGGCCGTCACTGGCGAGGCTATCGCCCTCGGCGCCGCGCATGGACTGGACCCGGCCGTGTTGTCGCAGATGATGGCGGTCAGCACCGGACGCAGCTGGGCCACGGAGGTCTGCAACCCCTGGCCCGGCGTGCTGCCCGGCGCACCCGCGTCGCGTGGGTACACCGGCGGCTTCGGTACCGACCTGATGCTGAAGGACCTGGGCCTGGTGACCGAGGCGGCGGTGGGCGTGGGCGCGTCCATCCCGCTGGGCGAACTGGCGCGCAACCTGTACGCGCTGAACAGCAAGGCCGGCCGCGGCGGGCTGGATTTCTCGAGCGTGGTGAAGCTGGTCGCGCCTTCGCTGGACGGTTGAACCGAGGCGACGCCCGCGACGGCTCAGGCGCGCAGGTGCTCGCGGCATAGCGCGAGCACCCGCTGCCGCAGCCAGCGGTGGCCGGGATCGTTGTCCAGTCGCGGATGCCACATCTGCGACACGGTGATACCCGGTGTCACCACCGGCAGCTCGAAGACGGCGATACCCTCCGTTGGTGTCGCCAGGAACGACGCGGGTACCAGCCCGACCAGGTCGGAGGCACGGACCACCGCCAGTACCGCGTGGAAGGCCGGCACCACCGCCACCACCTCGCGTTCCAGCCCGGCGACCGCCAGCGCGGTATCGACCGGACCTGTCGCCTGACCGCGGCGAGAGGCCACGACATGGCCGTGCGCGACATAGCGCCCGGCCGTCACGGGATTGCCATCGTCGAGTGGATGACCGCGCCGCACCACGCCGACGAAACGGTCGCGGAACAGGGCCTGTGTGCGTACCTCAGGCCCCATGCCGCCCACGACGCCCACCTCCAGGTCGGCCAGGCCTTCGCGCAGGTGCATCGGTGTCTTCTCGGCCTTGGACGCAAAGTGCAGGCGCACCCCGGGGGCGAGTCGCCGGGCGTCGGCGATCAGCAGCGCGGCGAACACCTCGACGAAGCCGTCGTTCGCACGCAGGGTGAAATCCCGTCGCAGGCCTGCCACGTCCTGTTCCGTCACGGCGGGCCGCAGCGCGCGTCGCGCGTCTTCCACCAGGCCACGAGTCACCTCGCGCAACGCTACCGCATGCGGTGTCGGCACCATGCGGCGTCCGGCACGTACGAGTAGTTCGTCCCCAGTGGCGGCACGCAGGCGCGTGAGCGTGCGGCTCATCGCCGATGCACTCAGACCGAGGCGGCGCGCCGCGCCCGCCACGCTGGCTTCCGCGAGCAGGGCGTCCAGCGCGATCAGCAGGTTCAGGTCGGGCTCGTCCATGGCGCATCGTAGCGTGGCTTAGGCCTCGATAAGGCGTCCGGTGCATCTATACGTTTCCGTTCGCGCGCCTTCCGCCCCATGTCCAGGGACACTACGTTGCATGGACCGCCCGCGAAGGGCAGCCTCTGTATCGGAGCATCGCATGACACCTTCATCCCCACGCAAGACCATCCTGCTGGTCGGCGCCTCGCGCGGACTCGGTTTTGCCCTGGCCGAGGACTACCTCCGTCGCGGCTGGCAGGTTATCGCCACCGGGCGTGCCCACTCGATGGAGCGGCTCCATGCACTGGCCGAAACATCGGCGGGTGCCCTCGAGGTGATGACACTGGACATCACCGACCCCGCCGGCATCGCCGACCTCCACGCACACCTGGTACCACGCCGGGTGGATACGCTGTTCGTCAACGCGGGCACAAAGAACGCCGACTGGGAAGGCATCGCCGAGGTATCCACGGAGGAGTTCGTCCGCGTGATGGTGACCAACGCCCTGAGCCCGCTGCGGGTGATCGAGGCGCTGCACGCGTGCGTGTCGCCCAAGGGCACCATCGGGGTGATGTCGTCGGGGCAGGGTAGCCTGACCAACAACACCAACGGCCAGTACGAGGTCTATCGGGGCAGCAAGGCGGCGTTGAACATGTTCATGCGCAGCTTCGCGGCACGGCACAAGGACGAGGCGCGCACGCTGCTGCTGATGGCACCGGGCTGGGTGCGCACCGACATGGGCGGGCCGGAAGCGCGGCTCACCATCGCCGAGAGCATCCCCCGCCTGGTCGATACGATGCTCGCGCACGAGGGCATGCCGGGGTTGCATTACCTGGACTACCTCGGGCGGACGGTGCCCTGGTAAGGACGTCCAGACGCCCGTCCGGTCACGTGGCCGGGTGATCCACGTCGCGGTTCGCCGATGGGATAGCCGCGTTTGCGGCAACTACGCGCAGCGGTGCGCTGCGTCACACTTGTGACGTGGTGGACACCGCATGATTCAGCCGTCCACTTCCCCCTGTGTGGACCGGGCGGCGCTCCCGCTGGATGCGCCGGCGCCGCCCATTTCTTTGTTGGGCTTTGTGGGTGGGCTCGCCTTCGGCCTCGCGTTTCGCTCTAAGCCTTAGCGTCTTGGAGCAAGAGCCGGCGGGTGCCACCCTCGTGGCCACGCCTGCGGCGACCCGTCAATGAAGGGCCGCGTCCGCGGCCGTTTATTGATTGCCCTTCGGGCCGGGTCGGGCTTCGAACGGGGGTTTCCGATTCGACATCCTGTCTCAGCGGAAACGGCCGGCCGTCCTGGCCGGCCCCCTTCGGGCCTTGTCCGTTCGAATCCCTCGCCTACGGCTACCGGCCACGAGGGTGGCACCCGCCGGCTCTTTCCAAGACTGCGGTTGCGTGTGGGGAGAGCGAAGAGCCTGGTTTCGCTTCGTGGCTGGGAACGCTCGCTTGCCTGCTTTGCATCGCATCGGTCGCCTTAGATACGTCGAGGGTTCGCGCACGTGCGTGCGCTCCTACCCCCGGACGGCAGACCACGCGTTGGATATGCCACAACCTGCCCTACCCGTGGGGTAGGAGCCCACGACGTGGGCGAAAAGCCAACGAAGCGTTGACGCCATACCCTGCACATCTGCGACCGCTCGCGTCACAACGTGCCTCAGTCGTTGGAAGATCCGGCGGGTAGCTCCCTCGTGGCCGGTAGCCGCAGGCGAGGGGTTCGCACAGATCAGGCCCGAAGGGGGCCGGCCCGGACGGCCGGCCGTTTTCGCGAGACAGGATGTCGAGTCGAAAACCCCTGTGCGAAGCCCGACCCGGGCCCGTAGGGCAATAGATATACGGCCGCGGAGCGGCCCTTCCTTAGCGGGTCGCCGTAGGCGTGGCCCCGAGGGGGCTACCCGCCGGCTCTTGCTCCACCGCGCATGTTGCTTTCGTTCGACACGGCAATGTGGATCGACCGCGGCAGCGTGGATCGCCCACATCGTGGGCTCCTACCGTTCGTCGTGACGAGGCGACGTCGTTACGTGGTGGATGGGGGGCGAGGGGTTAACGGCGGGGGTGGTCGTGACGGAGGGTTTGGACGGCCAGGGCGGCGTTGACTTCGAGGACGCCGTTGGTCAGCTTGCTGCTGCGCAGGAGCAGGTCGTGGGCGGTGCGGGCGTCGAGGTTGGGTTCGATCGACAGTAGCAGGGCGAGGATGCCGCTGACGTGGGCGGCGGCCAGTGACGAGCCGGAGCTGAAGTCGTAGCTGCCGCCGGGTTGCGTGGTGAGGATGTCGTTACCGGGGGCGCTGAGCACGCCGGGGGGTGCGGCGGTGGTGCTGCCGGCACGGACCACGATCACGCCATCGGCGCTGTCGGGAAAGCCGCGTTCGCTGCCGTTGGGCGGCAAGGCGGCGACGACGATCCGGCCCTGGCCGAGTAGGTGCTCCAGCAACTTGCCCAGCAGGGGATCGGCCGGGCCGCCCAGGCTGAGGTTGACGATGCGCGCGTCCGTGTCGTTGACCGCGGCCAGCGCCTTGGCCAGGGTGAACGAGTTGCAGCGTGCGCCGTCGTGGCCACCGGGGGGATACCAGCAGGCCTTGTAGAGGCTGAGCGTGGCCTTGGGCGCGATGCCGACCATGCCCTGGTGGTTGTCGCCCACCGCTGCGATGACGCCGGCGATCTCGGTGCCGTGCGCGTCGCGGTCGAAGGCTCCGGCATCGGTGCCGACATCGTCCTGCGTATCGTGGATGCGGGCCTGCAGGTCGGGGTGGGTCAGGTCCGCACCGGTGTCGACCACGGCCACGCGCACGCCGTCGCCCTGGCTCACCGTGTGCGCCAGCGCGGCGTCCGTGGCGACGAAACCGCGCTGCAGGTCCACGTAGGGATCGTTGTAGCGGTGCGCATCGGGCGGCGTCGGCTCCGTGTAGACCGCGTAATCCTGCAACGGCTGCGCCAGCTGCACGCGATCGTCCTTCGCCAGTGCGGCGATGACCGCGTCACGATCCACGCCGACGGCGGGTTTCACCACGATGCAGTACAGGCTCAGCGCCGTGATCGGCCAGCCGGCCACTTCCTGCAGGTCGTAGTGCTTCTTCAGTTCGGCCAGCATGCCGGCGGCGCGCTGCCCCGCGCCGTAGTGGCCGCTGGAGGCGTAACCCAGCACGTTGGAACCGGCGTGGGTGGACATCGGCGCCAGCGGGTTGGCCACCGCCAGCACGATGTCGCGCCGGCTGTCCATGGCCGAGGCGCCGGCGGCAGGCGTCGACGCTGGTGCCGGTGCCGCCGTCGACGCCGCCATACCGCTGGCCGCGCGATCGGGACGCGTGGAATGGGTGGGAGCGCATGCGGCCACGGCGACCAGGCAGGCGGCGAGCACGATGTCGCGTGGTGTCATGGCGTGCGCATGACCGGTTCCGCAAAGCGGATGCCGCGTGACGCGCGCAGTTCGCGCAGGAGCTGGTCGGGCGGGGAGGCCGGGTCAGTGGACACCAGCGTATAGGCACCGGCTTCGTTCGGGCCGCCCACCACCTGCAGGTGATGCGCCTGCAACAGCGCATTCCAGTCGGCCAGGGCCATCGTGGCATCGGGCACGACATGGATCGCCCCGGCGGCGACCGGTGCCGAAACCTGGCTCAGCGTACGGTAGGCGGGGCGTTCGCCATGCAGGCGCAGGGCCAGGGCGCCCAGGCCCAGGGCCTGGACCAGCACGGCGGCGACCAGGGCGCGGGTCAGCCAGGATGACGTGCGCACGCGCACCGTTTCCTCGGCCGGGGCATCCAGCCGTGTCAGCAGGCGTTTAAGGCCCGCGTTGGCATCCAGATGGACATCCGAAGGCAGCGCCATGGCATGGCGCAGGCGCTCCTGCTGGGTGAATTCTTCACGGCAGTTGTCGCATTCGGCCAGATGGGCATGCACCCACGTGTCCTGTTCGCGTGTCGCGGTACCCATCACCACCGAAGGCATGGCTTCCCACACGCGGCTGCACTCCCTGCCGTTTTCCGTCGAGACGGTCATGTTGCGCTCTCCCTGGCACGATGGGGCTCCCCGGCGAGGCCGGGAAGTACGTTGCGCAGCTTGACCCGCGCATGAAAGAGGCGGGCCTTCACCGTGCCCACGGGGCACTGCATGATGACCGCCACGTCGTCCAGGCTGTGGCCGACGCCGTAGACCAACTCGACCACCACGCGCTGGTCGACCGAAAGCCGGTCCATGCCCTTGCCCAACCAGTCGCGCAGCTCGCGGTCGTCGTCGGGGTCGTGGGAGGGGATCATGCTCTCGGGGATGGTGTCCTCGTCCACCGGCTCGCTGCCATGCTGGCGCAACGCTTTCAGGCCGCAACGGTAGGCGATGCCCATGATCCAGGTCGATACGCGGGAGTCGCCGTGGAAGCCGCCGGCCTTCTGCCAGGCGATCCAGAAGCAGTCGTTGATCACTTCCTCGATGATGTCCGGCCGCCGGGTAAGGCGCGACAGGAACCGGCACAGGCGGTCGTGGTAGCTGCGGTAGAGCACGGTCAGCGCGACGCGATCGCCCGCCGCCATGCGCTGCAGCAGCAGGCGATCGGTGGCCTCGGTGTCGTTCTCGGGGTCTCTCATGGGCTCGCGGCGACCGTGTGGTGGAGCAGGTAAGTGCCCGATCGGGGCCAAAAGGTTGCCTGGACGTCAGAACGAGCGCGACAGCGTGGCCGTCCAGGGGGCGATGCGCGACGGGCCGCCCTGGCCGTGCTGGCCGTTGACGATGTGCGCCAGCTGGAACCGCCAGGGGCCAGTGTCCCATATCGCGCCGGCCTGGCCGTAGAGATAATGCCCGGAATCCGAGTCGTAGACGTGCCGCGGCCGGATCAGGGTCTGGGCGATGCCGGCGCCCAGGGACAGCGTGAGGTGGTCGGCGAGCGGCCAGAGGAAGCCGAGGTCGGCCGCGCCGCGCGGTCCGCGGTTGGCCCCGTGCACCAGCTGGGCGCCCGACAGCCCGATGGTCAGCGTGTCGCGGTAGATGCCCACTACCGCCAGTTCCACCCGGTCGTAGACGTGCCACGATCCGTTGGGCGGGTAACGGTAATAGACCAGCGGCACCTGCACCTGCCAGTCATCGGACAGGGTCCAGGAGCGTGCCACCTGCGCCAACGATTCCGCCAGCCGGCCGGGTGCGCGCAGCCGGGTGCTGGCGGCCAGCCCGAGCGACCACCCGGTGGGGGTGGTCCAGGTCACGGACCCCTGCAGGATGGGCGTGGCGGGCGTGAGTGCCACGGCGCGATCGACCAGCTGCGAACTGAGCGCCACGGTGCCGCTGGTAACGACCGACTGCGCTTGCGCAGGTCCGGCAAGCCCGATGGCCAGGGCGAGTCCGACGCCGCCGATCCAGCCCTGCCAGACACGCGAACGCCTTGCCGGCGCGAGGAGCGGCGGCAAGGCGTGGTGACGTTGGAGCGGGCATGGCCCCGGGCGGATCGCCGCCGGTGCCCGGACAGGGCGCGTATCGATAGGGCGTTGACCTTAGTGGAGGCTGCCGAGGTACGACAGCAGGTCGTCGAGGTCCTTGGCGTTGGTCAGGCCATCGTATTTCATTTTCGTGCCCGGATTGGCCTGTTTGGCCGGCTGCGACAGATACGTGTGCAGCTGTTCAGGCGTCCAGGTCCAGCCGCTGTTGCGCACGGCGTCGGAGTAGTCGTAGTCGCCGATGCTGCCCGCCTTGCGCCCGACCACGCCGAACAGGCTGGGACCTTTCTTGTTGCGGCCCTCCTTGGCGGCGTGGCATTCGGCACATTCGGCCTTGAATACGTCCGCACCGGCCGTGACGTCGCCCGCGATGACCAGCGGCGAGGCCAGCAGCCAGCCGACGAGGAGGCCGAGGACGGCGAGCGGTCGGCCGAAGCGGCTCAGGAAAGAATCGGTCACGTGCATGCTCCCTTGGTCAGAATGCGAGGCTGGCGGAAACGGAAAACGCGTTGAGGTCGCCGGCGTTGGTTTTTCGCGAGCCCGGCGGGGCGGCGAAGATGTCGTTGGCGCGACCGTTGAAGCGGGTGAAGCGGAACCAGTTGGCGGATAGCTTGACGTTGGCGATCGTGGTGTACGAATCGTCCTTGCCGAACGGTGCCCAGAACACCGTGAACAGGTTGGTGGTGGCGTTCGGATCGCCGTAGGGCGTGTAACGCACCGCGTCGTGGGGGCCGCTGCTGAGCATGTGGGTCACCATCACGCCATAGGTCTGGCGGAAGGTGTAGGACACGCTGGCCGTCTGGTCGTGGATCGCCGCGCGATTCTGCGCCAGCTGGCCCTGCGGGCCGAGCAGCCGGGCGCCGTAATGACGTTGTTCCAGGATGTTGACGTAGCTGACCTGGACGATGTGCTCGCGGTTGCCCAGGTACTGGTAGGTGAGGTCGTAGCCGAGGTCGGTGAGGTCGTCGTGCGGGCCGGAGCGCGGCAGCTGGCGTTGCGTGGTGAGGGCGACCACGCCGGCCGAGAAGAACTGGTACTTCATGTCCTTCATGTATGCGAAGCGGGCATAGCCGGTGTTGCCGAGCTTGCCGGGATCGCCGGCGACGTTATAGCCGAAGTGGTCCTGCTGCGAGGTGGGCAGCGAGCGGTAGGTGCCGGCTTCGCCATACCAGTTGTTGTCGTAGAGGCCGTAGACGGTGGCACCGATCACGCGGTCGGTCAGCGTGTTGGGACTGGACGGGTTCAGCAGCGAGCCGGTGACGCCGGCCGGGCCGATCAGCGCGGCATTGGGCAGGGCGGCGATCGGATCCTGGAAGCCCGGGCTGTTGTTGACGCTGACGCCGAGGATAAGGTCCTTGCCCCGCAGCTTCAGTTCCTTGGCGACGAAGCGCAGGTCCACGTTGCTCAGCTTGGTGTTGTAGGTGTTGTGACCGGTATGGTCCGCTTCCACCTTGACGTAGCCGCCGACGTTGTCGGTGAGGCGACCGGCCAGGTAGAGGTCGCCCTCGGTCAGCCGGGTGGTGCTGTCGCCGCGCGCCGGCGCGGTGTGCGTTTCGGTCAACTGTGCGGCCAGGGGAATCTTGGTGCCCTTGCCGTCGGTATCGGTGTAGCCATTGAGCTTGAAGCGCATGCCGTAGGGCGTGAGCTGAGGGCCGTACGCGCCGGCGTGGCAGTCCGCGCAGGCCGAGCCGGTCTGGCGCGCGTAGGCGGGAATGGCATGCGCGCTCGGCCCGAAGACGACCAGCAGCAGCATCAGCAGGCCCAGCCAGAGCGGCCGGTGGGTCGGGTGGCGCATGGCCTGGCGGTGCCTGGGAGGCAGCATGGAAACTCCTGGGGTGGCGTCGTCGTTCATGGGCGGGCGCTGCGCGACATGCGGCGAAGTACGCCGTCGCGCAGCACGAAGTGGTGCCACAGCGCGGCACCGATATGCAGGCAGATCACGCCCAGCAGCACCCATGCGGCATTCAGGTGCCAGGTCTGCAAGGTGTCGGCCAGGTCTTCGTCCTCGCCGATCAACGGCGGCAGGGTGAGACCGAAGAAGTGCACGGGGTTGCCCTGGGCGCTGCTGAGCGCCCAGCCCAGCAGCGGCATGCCCAGCAGCATCGCGTAGAGCACGACGTGCGTGGCGGCGGCCGCCATGCGCAGCGGCCACGCCGTGCCGGCATCGTGCGGGCGCCTGGGCAGGCCGAGGCGAACCAGGAGGCGTGCGACGAACAGCAGCAGCACGATCAGGCCGGCGTGCCGGTGTCCTTCCATCAGCCAGCCACGCCAGGCGCGGCTGGAAAGCTCGTCGCGGGTGAGGATGAAAGCCGCGGCCGAGATCAGCGCGGCGACGGTCAGCCAGTGCAGCACCTGCACGCGGCGCGGATAAGGCAAGTCGGGCGAGAGGTGGGAAGGTGGCTTCATACGCCTTGAGTGCCGCGACCGCGGCGAAAGGTTGCGCCGCAGGCACACGACGACCGTCGCAACCTTTTCGATGCGGGGTGGCACTCAGCCTCGTGGGACGTACTCACTCACTGGCCTGGTCCTGAGCATGGAAATCGAACGCATACCGTTGCAGTCGCACGGCGATCACCGTGGCATGCTCGTTGCCCTGGAGCAGGAGCGGAATGTCCCGTTCGAGATCCGCCGCGTCTATTACCTGTTCGCCACCAAGGGCGGGGTGCATCGTGGGCGGCATGCGCATCGTCACCTCAACCAGCTGGCGGTCGCGGTATGCGGCTCGGTCAGTTTCCTGCTCGACGACGGCACCGGCCCGGCACGGGTGACCCTGGACGATCCGGCGCACGGGTTGCTCCTGGGCAGCATGGTCTGGCGCGAGCTCTACGACTTCAGCGACGACTGCGTGCTGATGGTGCTGGCCGACCAGTACTACGACGTGGACGACTACATCGTCGATTACGATGCGTTCCTGCGCGAGATCAACGGCGTGGCCTATGCCGAAGGCGGTGCCGCATGAGTCGCCCCCTGGTGCTGGTGGGTGCCGGCGAGTTCGCGATGATCGCCTGCGAATACTTCGAGCACGACAGCGATCGCGACGTGGTGGCCTTCAGCGTGGAACGCGACTACATCGCGCAGCCGGTGCTGGCCGGCCGGCCCGTGGTGCCGTTCGAGACGCTGGCCCAGAGCCATCCGCCCGGCGACTTCGATGTCTTCGTGGCCATTCCGGCCAGCCAGCTCAACCGCCTGCGCATGCGCCTGTACATGGAGGCCAAGGCCCGGGGCTACCGGTTCGCCACCTATGTCAGTTCGCGCGCCTTCGTCTGGCGCACCGCCGAGATCGGCGAGAACAGCTTCATCTTCGAGGGTAATGTCATCCAGCCCTTCGTCGGCATCGGTGACAACTGCATCTTGTGGAGCGGTAACCACATCGGTCACCGCACGGTGGTGCGCGATCATGTCTTCATCGCCTCGCACGCGGTGATCTCGGGCTACTGCGACATCGGCCAGGGCAGCTTCATCGGCGTCAACAGCACGTTCAACGATCATGTGACCGTGGGCGCCGACAACCTCATCGGAGCCGGCGCGCTTGTCACCCGCGACACCGAGCCCGGCCGGATCTACGTCGGCTCGCCGGCCCGTGCCGTGCCCGGCAAGTCCAGTCTCGACGCGAAGCTCTGAGGCGACCGATGTTCGTGTGGACGCGGAAGGGACTGGTGTTCGACACGGCGCGGCAGGGCGTGGGCGGCTGGATGCGGCACTCCGCGCTCACCCCCACGCCGTATCGCCTGGACGACGAGCGCATCCGCGTCTACGCGGGGTTTCGCGACGAGGAAGGCGTCAGCCGGATCGGCTACGTGGATGTGCGGGCGGACGATCCCTCGGTGATCCTGGGCGTCAGCACCGCGCCGGTGCTGGATATCGGCCGGGACGGTTGCTTCGACGACAACGGCGTGATCCTGGGCGACGTGGTGGACGGGCCCGGTGGCCTTTACATGTTCTACGTCGGCTTTCAGCGCGTAGCGAAGGCCAAGTTCCTGGCCTTCACCGGGCTGGCGCGTTCGATCGACGGCGGCCAGCGTTTCTTCCGCACGCAGGAAACCCCGATCCTGGATCGGGCCCACGGGCGCAGCACCATCGGCGCCGTGCATACCGCGCTGTACGAAGAGGGACGCTGGCGCCTGTGGTACGCGGTGGGCGACGACTGGGAGTCCATCGACGGCTGCGACTTTCCGCGTTACCACATCCGCTATGCCGAGACGGACGACCTCACGCGGCTGCCGCGCGAGGACCATGTCTGCCTGTTGCCGCAGGGCACCGAATACCGCATCGGTCGGCCCCGCGTCTATCGGCTCTACGACCGCTACGTGATGTATTTCACGCGTGGCAACGTCACCGGCGAGTACTTCCCCGGCGTGGCCTATAGCGACGACGGCCTGGCCTGGACACGACGCGACGAGACGCTGGGCCTGGCGCTGGCCGATACCGGCTGGGATTCGCGCGTGGTCTGCTATCCCGCCCTGATCCGCCAGCGCGACACGCTGTGGATGTTCTACAACGGCAACGACATGGGCGTGGACGGTTTCGGCGTGGCGCATGCCCACGATGCATGGCACGAGGAGGCGGACCGTGCTTGCGGTTAGGCCTTACGTCGCCGAGGATGCCGCGCACTGGGATGCTCTGGTCGCGCGCTCGCGCAACGGCAACCTGCTGCACCGGCGCGGCTACATGGATTACCACGCGGACCGCTTTATCGACGCGTCGCTGGTGGTGGAAAAGGCGGGCGAGATGGTCGGGGTGTTTCCGGCCAGTGCGCACGACGACGGCATCGTCAGCCATGGCGGGCTGACCTATGCGGGCCTGATTTCCACGGCCGCGCTGCGCGCCGAAGCCATGCTCGATGCGTTCGCCGCGATCGGCACGCACTACCGTGGGCGCGGTGTATCGCGGATTCTCTACAAGGCGGTGCCACGCGTCTTCCAGTCGGGGCATGCGGACGAAGACCTCTACGCGCTGCACCGGCTCGGTGCGCGGCTGGTACGGCGCGACCTGTCGTCGGCGATCGCGCTGCGCGAACCGTTCGCGTTCTCGCAAGGTCGCCGGCATGACATCGGCAAGGCGCGCAAGGCCGGCATCGACGTGGCTGCGGGTGACGACCTGACCGGTTTCCACGCCCTGCTGACGGACGCGCTGCACAGGCACGATGCCTCGCCGACACACCGCCTGGACGAACTGCAGCGGCTGTACTCGCGGTTTCCCGAGGCCATCGCGCTGCATGAGGCACGCCGTGACGGGGAGCTGCTGGCCGGCGTGCTGGTCTACGATTTCGGCCGCGTGGTGCATACCCAATACATGGCGGCTTCGGAGCAGGGCCGGGCGCTGGGCGCCCTCAGCCTGACGCTGGAGCACCTGATCCGCGACACCTATGCGGACCGCCAGCACTTCAGTTTTGGCATATCGACGGAGGAGGGCGGCCAGGTACTCAATACCGGGCTGGTCGCGCAGAAGGAATCCTTCGGGGCGCGCGCCGTCGTGCACGATTTCTACGAGTGGACACCGTGAGCGACGTTCCTTTCCTGCCGCTGGGGCAGATCAATGCCCGGTTCGCCGACGAACTGAAGGCTGCCGCGGCGCGCGTCATCGATTCGGGCTGGTACATCCTCGGTGACGAGCTGGCCGCCTTCGAGCGCGAGTTCGCCGACTATTGCGGCGTGGCCTGCGCGGTGGGCGTCGGCAACGGCCTGGATGCGCTGTCGCTGATCCTGCGCGCATACAAGCAGCTGGGCATCCTGCACGACGGCGACGAGGTGATCGTGCCGGCCAATACCTTCATCGCCAGCTTCCTCGCCATCAGCCAGAACGGCCTCGTGCCCGTGCCGGTGGAGCCGGATCCGCTCACCTTCAACCTCGATCCGCAGCGCGTGGCGGCCGCCATCGGGCGGCGCACGCGCGCGATCATGGCGGTGCACCTCTACGGCCAGCTGGCCGACATGGACGCCCTGGGCGAGCTGGCGCGCCGGCACGGGTTGTTGCTGATCGAGGACGCCGCCCAGGCGCACGGCGCGGTGGACGCGCAGGGTCGTCGCGCCGGTGCTTTCGGCGACGCGGCGGCGTTCAGTTTCTTCCCGACCAAGAACCTCGGCGCACTCGGCGATGCGGGTGCGGTGGTGACCGACGACGCCCAGCTGGCGGCGTGCGTGGGGGCCCAGCGCAACTACGGTTCCGTCGAGAAATACGTGCATCCACAGCAGGGCGTGAACTCACGCCTGGACGAGATGCAGGCGGCGCTGCTCCGCGTGAAGCTGCGTTACCTCGACAGCGATACCGCCGTGCGCCGCCGCGTGGCGGCACGCTACCGCGCGGGGCTGCGCCATCCGCAGATTCTGGTGCCGTCCACGCCCGAGGAAGGCCGCCATGTCTGGCATCTTTTCGTCGTGCGCTGCCGCCTGCGCGCCTCGTTGCAGCGCCACCTGCGCGCGCGGGGCATCCAGACCCAGGTGCATTACCCCACGGCACCGCATCGGCAGCCGGCGTACGCCTCGCTTCGCGTGTTGTCGCTGCCGGTGACCGAACGCCTGCAGGACGAGGTGCTGAGCCTGCCGATGGGCCCCACCCTGGGCGATGCGGACATCGACCGTGTGATCGCCGCCTGCGCGTCGTTCGACGGATCCGCATGAGCCTCGTCCGCACGGGTTTCTATTCGGCGCTGGGCACGGGCGCACGGCTGATCGCGGCGCTGGTCGTCATCAAGCTGGTGGCGGCGTACGCCGGTCCCGAGGGCGTCGGCAAGCTGGGCCAGTTCATGGGCCTGATGTCCGTGCTGGCCGTGCTGGCCGGGGGCGGCATCGGTTCGGCCATCGTCAAGTACGTGGCCGAGTTCCGCGACGATCCCGAGCGGGTGGCGCGTTTTCTCGCCGCGGCGCTGTGGTATTCGCTGTGCGCGACCCTGTTCATGGGCGTGGCCGCGCTGATCTTCGCCCGTGGGTTGGCGTCCTGGCTGCTGGACGATGCGGGGTACGCCGGCCTGATCCGCATCCTTGCGCTGGCGCAGGTAGGCATCGCGCTGCTCAATTACATCCTGGCGGTAGTCAACGGTTTCATGGATGTGCGCCGCCTGGCCCTGATCCAGGTCACCGGCTCGGTGCTGGGGATCGCGCTGGCGCTCTGGCTCGCGCGCGAGTGGCACCTGTACGGTGCGCTGCTCGCGCTGGTGCTGGGCCAGGTGCTCTGGCTCGCGGTGGCGGTGCCCACATGGTGGACCAGTCCGTACTTCTACCGCGGCATGCTGCGCTGGCGCTTCGACGGCGAGATGGTGCTGCGGCTGGCGCGGTTCTCCGTGATGACGCTCAGCTCGGCGCTGCTGCCGCCGCTGGTCACCCTGGTGGTGCGCAACCGCCTGGCCGGTGCGTTCGGCTGGGAGCAGGTGGGCTACTGGCAGGCGGTGACCCGCGTGTCGGACGCCTACCTGCTGTTCCTCACCGCGGCGATCAATATCTACTACCTGCCCAAGCTGGCCTCGACGCGCGAGCGCGGCGCGCTGGTGCGCGAGCTGCGCCAGGGTTTCCGCATCGTCGTGCCGGTGGTGGCGATGCTCGCCCTGGCGGTCTACGTGCTGCGCGTGTGGATCACGCAACTGCTGTTCACCGACGCCTTCGCCCCGGCCAATCCGCTGTATGGCCCGCAGCTGGTGGGCGACGTGGTCAAGATCGCCTCGTTCATCCTGTCGTACGTGATGCTGGCCAAGGCGATGACGCGGCTGTTCGTCGTCTCCGAATGCGTGTTCGCCGCCAGCTACCTGGCGCTGGTCTTCATCCTCACCGCGCGGTTCGGCGTCGTCGGCGCCATGTACGCGTTCGCGATCAACTACGGCGCCTATCTCGTGTTCAATATCGTGGTGGTGCGCCGCTACCTGGGAGGTCTGTGACCATGGCGGCGCAACCGGTAAGGAACGTGGCGGCGATGCCACTGGTCTCCGTGCTGATCCCGGCGTTCAACCACGAACGCTTCGTCGAGCGCTTTCTCGACAGCGTGCTGGAGGACCCGTATCCGGCCAAGGAAATCGTCGTTATCGACGATGGCTCGACCGACGGCACCGCCGATCGCATCGCCGCGTGGGTGGCCCTGCATGAAGGCGAGTTGCCGATCGAATTCGTGCGACGGGCGAACAAGGGCATCACCGCCACGCTCAATGAGCTGGTGGCGCGGGCGCGGGGCGAGATGCTGCGCCTGGGCTCCAGCGACGACTACCTGCTGCCGGGCGGCCTGGATGCCCAGGTGCGCTACCTGCTGGCGCATCCGCGCAAGGGCGCGGTGATCGGCGATTCCATCGTGGTGGACGAGGAGGGGCGCAAGCTACACGACAGCGGCATGTGCGACCTGCACCAGGCGGACAAGCGCCTGTACCGCACCGACGACGGTATTCGCCGTGCGGTGATCACCCGCTGGGCCGTGGGCGGCCCGGTGACGCTGATCCGCAAGAACGCCCTGGAAACGGTGTCGCGCTGGACCGAAGGCCTGCGGATCGACGACTGGGACCTGTTCCTGCGCCTGGCCGCGCACGACGCGCTGGGCTTCATCGACGTGGGCGTATGCGCCTACCGGCTGCACGAGACCAACCTGAGCAAGACCACGCACGTGGCCACGCGGATCATCAACCTGTCCGAGGCACGGCAGGTGGCGATCCGCCGCGCCGAACTGTTCGACGAACCGTATCGCAGCCTGCTTCGCGCGGAATCGCAGTACCTCGGCGCGAAGGTCGCCTTCCTGCACAAGCGCTACACGCGAGTGGCGTTGCACCTCGCGGTGTATGCCGGCCTGGTGGTCGCGTCCCGCCTGCGTTTCGCCGCGCCGCATCGTCCGGAGCAGGCCACGTGATGCGGCTGCTGCGCTGGCCCTCGGCCTACCTGGGCCTGCCGATCCTGCTGGCCTGCGGCCTGACGCTGCTGACCTACGACCTGCCGGACGGCTACCTGGCCGGCATCCTGCTGCTGATGACGACGGCGGCAGCGATCCTCTTCGTCGATGCCTTCTCGACGACGCGGCTGCCGGCGATGGCGTCGTTCCGTCGGCATCGCTACGCGGGCACGCGCGACGCGTTCGTGGCGCTGGCTTTCGCCGCGGTGGTCGTGATCGCGTGCCTGGTCGACCTCACCGCGTTTTCCATCCCGCTGATCGACAACCCGGCCTCGTACGCCACGATGGAGAACGGCCGCGAGCACGTGCGGCACATCTCGGACATGTGCTGGACCCTGCCGTCGATCGGCCTGCTCTGCGTACGGCGCTGCTGGCTGCGCAACGCGCTGATCCTCGTCGGGGTGGTCTTTCCCATCCTGGTGATCGACCGCAACCGGCTGTTCGCCGGCCTGATCGCGATGGGCCTGGTGATCGTGTTCCGGCGTGACGAGGCCCGACCGCTGCCCTGGAAGATCATCGGCCTGCTGGCACTGGCCGGCGGCGTGGCGTTCTCCGTGCTGGGCACCTTGCGCTCGGGCTCGATCGAGCATGTCACGCTGCCGTTCGGCTCGCTGTACCTGGCCATGCCGCAGGCGATCAAGTGGCTGCTGCTGTACACCAGCGCGGGGCCCTACAACTTCGGCGGCATCCTGGCCCGGCACTACGTCAACGCCGATTTCCTGGTCAACCAGCTGGTGCCGTTCAACGGCTCGGTGGCCACGGCGGGCACGGACATTCCGCTGGATGCCTCCAACATCAACATCGGCACGGAGTTCTTTCCCTTCGCCATGGCGATGGGGCCGCTCGGCGCCGTGGCGGCCATGGTCGGGCTCTACGTGATGCTGCGCTGGAGCGCCTGGCTGCTGCGCGGGGCTTCGCTTTTTCCGCTGCTGATCTTCCTGCGCGTGGCGTACGTGGCCGTGATGAGCCCGTTCGCGCCGCAGGCCTACACCTTTACCCATGTCGGTTTCATCGTCCTGTGCCTGGCGATGCAGCTGTTCGCCGCCTGGCTGCCCGATCGCCGTGAGCGCGCTTTTCCCACACCCCTCGAAGTGAGTTCCCATGGAACCGGATGACATCTACCTGATCGACCTGTGGCGCTTGCTGTGCCGTCGCTGGCGCTGGGTGCTCGGCACGCTGGTGCTCGTGCTGGGCCTGACCTTCGCGTACACCCGCGTGGCACGCAGCCAGTGGGAGGCGTCGGGCTGGATCCAGATCGGCCAGATCGCACCCACGCCCTCCGGCCAGGATCCCAAGATCGAGACCCTGCTGCGGACCATCGAACGCCTGCAGACCCGTGCGTTCCAGGATGCGGTGACCACCGGTGCGGGCCTGGCCGTGACCTCGCCCGAGGCGTCACTGTATCGCGCCAGCCTCAAGTTCGATCCCGAGCCCTATGCCAACCTGATCCGCATAAAGGTGCGTGGCTATTCCGCGCGCCAGGCCGGCGACCTGGCCTATGCCACGGCGAATGCGCTGGCGGCGGTCCACCGACAGATCGGCGAACTGCCGCTGCGCATGGCGCACCAGCACCTGGACGATATCCGCAAGGATCTGCGCATCGCGCTGGACGACCGTGACCGCCTGACCCGCGAAGCGGCTGCGGGCGGCACGAGCGGCGGTATGGCGGCCATCGCGCTGTCGAGGAAGGACGACGACATCCGCGGCTTGCAGCAGGCCGAGAGCGACATGGTGGCGCGGCTGATTCCCAACTACACCTTCGACACCTCCATGCCATGGCCGGTCTACGTGCCGGCGGACAAGGTCTCGCCGCATCCGCTGATGATCTGGGCGATCGGCCTGGTGATCGGCCTGCTGCTGGGCTGCGGGGTGGCCGTGGCCCGCGATGCCGCCGTTCGGGCACGCCGCGTTGAACCGAATGCGGCCGATACGGCACTCACGGGTCCGGGCAGGAGAGACAGATGAGCGGTCGGCACACACTGGATGACACACAACTGCTGGAAACGCAGCAGGCCTTCGACAGCGTGGCGGCGGATTACGACGGCCCGCGCGGCAACAACGAGCTGATCCAGCGCATGCGCGTCACGCTGTGGAACACGGTGCATGCGCAGGTGGCCGCGGGTGCGCGCCTGCTCGACCTGGGCTGCGGCACGGGCCTGGACGCCATCGAGTTCGCACGACGCGGTTTCCGCGTGGTGGCCACGGACTGGTCGCCGCAGATGATCGCCCGTACGCGCGAACGTGCCGAAGCCGCGGCGCTTACCTCAAGGGTGACGGCCACGCACCTGGGCATCCAGCAACTGGACCGGCTGGAGGGCACCTTCGATGCCATCTACTCCAACTTCGGCCCGCTGAACTGCGCGCCCGACCTGCCCGCGGTGGCCGCCGAATGCGCACGGCTGCTGGCGCCGGGCGGTACGCTGGTGTTCTCGGTGATGGGCCGGATCTGCCCCTGGGAAGTGGCGCACTACGCACGCCGGGGCCGGTTCCGCCGGGCCGCGGTCCGTGCGGCGCGTGGCGCCACCGCGGTGGGCATGAACAACCACACGATCTGGACGTACTACTACCTGCCGCGGGAGTTCTACCGCGCGTTCGCGCCGTCGTTCACCCTGGGCAGCTATCGCGCACTCAGCCTGTTCATGCCGCCGCCGTATCTCGTGGACCGCTACCGGCGTCGTCCCGCGCGCTACGAACGGCTGGGCCGCTGGGACGATCGCCTCGGCGAGGTGCCGCTGCTGCGCGACATGGGCGATCACTTCCTGATCGTCATGCACCGGCGATAAGGCCATGACGGTGATGCGACGGCGCTCGGACGTGGACCTGTGCGGATCGGTGGCGGTGTCGCCGGAGGGTGTATCGCGCCTGCCGCTTGGCATGCGCGCCGGGCGCGTCGTTGTCGCCGCGGGCGCCACGTCGTACCGGGTGGACCTGCGCGACCACCTCGTCTTCCCGGGTCTGATCAACGCGCACGATCACTTGCACATCAACGGTGTGCCGCCGCTGCGCCACGCCGCGCCGTTTCCGAGCAGCTACGCGTGGATCGAGGCGTTCCAGGCTCACTTCGCCGATCCCGCGGTGGCCGCCGCGCTCGCCGTACCCAAGGCGGTGCGCCTGCGTCACGGGGCGCTGAAGAACCTGCTGGCCGGCACCACCTTCGTCGCCCACCACGATCCGGCGGATGCCGTGTTCGACGCGCCGGATTTTCCCGTCGGCGTGCTGCGCGGGTTTGGCTGGAGTTATGCGCTGGCCGGCCCCGGCTACGGCCCGCCGGTGAGCGAGAGCTTTGCGGCCTGCGCCACGGATCGCCCCTGGGTGATCCACCTGGCCGAAGGCACGGACGACGTGGCCGGTGCGGAACTGGCACGACTGGACGCGCTGGGTTGCCTGGCGCCGCACACGGTGCTGATCCACGGCGTCGGCCTCGGCACGGACGACGTGGATCGCGTGATCGCCGCAGGCGCGGCCGTGGTCTGGTGCCCGTCGAGCAACCGGGCGTTGCTCGGGCGCACGCTCGATCCGCGCCGTCTGCACGAGGCCGGCCGCCTGGCGCTGGGTACCGATTCACGCGTCAGCGGCAGCCGCGACCTGCTGGAGGAACTGCGGGTGGCCGCGTCGCGCGATGGCCTGACCGCCTCCTCGTTGCTGTCCCTGGTGACCACCGATGCCGCACGTATCCTGCGCACGCCGGGGCGTGGCGAACTGGTCGATGGCGCGCACGCCGACATGGTGATCGTGGAGGATCGTGGCGGCCCGGCCGCGCGCAGTCTGCTGAACGCCTCGCGGGCGGAATTGCGCGCCGTGGTGCGTGGCGGCCTGCCGCGCATCGCCGATCCCGATTTCGCCGGCTGGTTCGCCGCCGCCGGCGTGGAGACGGTGGCGGTCACCCTGGACGGCCGGCCGAAGCTGCTCGACCGCACGCTGGCCGATCCCGCCGTGCTGGCCCTGGAGCCGGGCCTGGCGCGGGTCGAAGCGCGCTCGCGGCAACGCGCATGCTGAGCGTCCCCGTGCTCGACCCCTCGGAAGCCTACGCCCTCTGGGCCGACAGCTATCCGCCCCATGCCCATAACCCCGTGATGCTGGCGGAGGAGCGCGCGATGCTCGCGCTGCTGCCCGGGCGCCTGGACGGCATGCGGGTGCTCGATGCCGGCTGCGGCAGCGGCCGCTACGTGCTGCACGCGCTGGCCCGCGGCGCCGCCCACGTCCGTGGCGTCGACCTGTCGCCGCCCATGCTGGAGCGTGCACGCGGTGCGCTGGCCGGGCATGCGGATGCCGGGCGGGTGGCGTTGCACGAAGGCAGCCTCACCGCGCTGCCGGCCCCCGCGGAGACGGCCGACCTGACGGTATGCGGGCTGGTGGTCGGTCATCTGCCCGACCTGCACCCGGCGTTGGCCGAACTGCATCGCGTGACGCGTCCGGGAGGCCGCGTGGTGTGCAGCGATTTCCACCCGATCGGCGCGGCGCTCGGCTGGCAGCGCGACTTCCGCGCGGGCGGCGAGCGTTATGCCGTTCGCCACGCGCGTCACCTGTACAGCCACTGGCACGCGGCGTGCGCCACGCTGGGCCTGGCGATCGAGCGGGTCGTCGAGCCGATGCTCGATCCCGTCGATATCCCCCCCGGCGCACGATTCGATCCGGCGGCGCTGCACGTGCCCGTCGCCCTGGTGTTCCAGTTGAGGCGCCTTCCATGAATGCTTTCGAGACCACGCCCGCCGGCGCGCGGACGTTGCTGGTCAACCCGACCATCACCTCGCCCTCGAGCGCGCGGTTTCCGTTGTCGCTGCTGCACCTGGCCGCCGCGCTGGACCGACACGGCGACAGCCGGATCGTCGATGGCAACGTGGACCGCGACGTGGTCGGCGCCACGCTGGATGTGTTGGCGCACGAACGCTTCGACGCGGTGGGCATCAGCGTCATGGGCGGTCCGCAGATCGAGCCGTCCATCGCCGTGTCGAAGGCGATCCGCGAGCGTTTCCCGCAGTTGCCGATCGTGTGGGGTGGTTACTTCCCCACGCTGTATACCGATACCGCGCTGGCGGCACCCTACGTCGATTACGCGATCCGGGGGCAGGGCGAGGAAAGCCTGCCCGAACTGATGGCCGCACTGACCACGCCGGGGCGTGACATGGCGACCATCGGCGGCCTGTCGTGGAAGCGGGACGGCGTGGTGGTGCACAACCCCAACCGGCGTTTTTCGCTCGGCGACAGCGGCATCGTGCTGCCCTACGACAAGCTGGGCGATCCGCGTCGCTACCTCGCGCGCACGTTCCTGGGCCGGCGCACCGTCGCGCACCAGGCGGCGATCGGCTGTCGCTTCCGCTGCACGTTCTGCGGCGTGGCCGCGATGTTCGGCGGCACCACGGCACTGCCGACCGCGGCACGGCTGGAACGCGACCTGGGTTACCTCAAGCACGAACTGGGGGCCGACTCGGTCCAGTTCTTCGATCACAACTTCTTCGATCGCGAGGAAGACATGATCCCGCTGCTGGAAGTGATGGCGAAGCTGGAAATGCCCTGGTGGTGCTACGCCCGCTCCGACGCGCTCCTGAAACTGTCCGAGAGCACGTGGAAGCTGGTGCGCAAGAGCCGCCTGCAGATGGCGTATATCGGCGCGGAGTCGCCCAACGGCCAGATGCTGAAGGAAATCCGCAAGGGCACGCGCCCGGACCAGACGCTGGAAGTGGCGGAGCTGTGCCGCCGGCACGGCGTGATCCCGGAACTGTCGTTCATGGTCGCGCCCCCGGAGAACACCGAGGAAGAGACCCGGCAGACCTTCGAGTTCATCCGTGAGCTGAAGAAGATCAACCCGGCGTCCGAGATCATCGTCTACATCTACACGCCGCTGCCGGAGTCGAGCAAGCACGAGAAGGATCGCGGCAAGCGACCGGGCATGGCGCTGCGCGACCTCAATGGCGATCCCGTGGTCTTCCCGACCTCACCGGAGGAGTGGATGCGGAAGCGCTGGGTGGATTACGCCTGCCATGCCGACGCACCCTGGCTGACCGACGACCTGCGCCGGCACATCCAGGATTTCGTCACGGTGCTGCGTTGCCGCTTCCCCACCGTGCAGGACCTGCGTTCGCCGCCGTGGGCCAAGCGCGGGCTGAGCGCGCTGGCCGCACGTCGCTACCGGCAGGGTCGTTACGACCGGCCGTGGGAACTCAACCTTGCCAACCGCCTGGTGCGCCTGCGCCTGCCACAGGTTTCCGGCCTGTAGGCGTGCACGTCGCGCAGATCAATGTGCAGCCGATGCCGGCGGCGTGCAGCCCCGAGGAGCTGTTCGCCCGCTGGCCGTCGATGGCGGACATCCCCGAGGCGACGGCCACCGCCGGCACACGGGTCTCGGTCATCCAGGCCGCGGCGTGCGACCTGCATCTCACCCGGCAGGGCATCGATTACCACTTCGTCGATCTGCGCGGCAGGACGTCGGCGGCGACGCGCGCGGTGCGCTTCGCCGATGTGCTGTACCGGCTGTCGCCCGACGTGCTCCACCTGCATGGCCTGGGCTTCGCGCACGATGCCTTCGAGCTGTACCGACGGCTGCCCGACCTGCCCATCCTCATCCAGGACCACGCCGACCCGCCGCCGGCCCGTTGGCTGCGCCTGCCATACCGCCGCTGGTATTCCGCGGCGTCGGGGGTGGCCTTCACCTCGGCGGCGCTGTCCATCCCTTTCACCTCGGCTGGCCTGTTCGGGCCCGGTACGCGCGTGTTCGCCATCCCGGAATCCAGCAGCCGGTTCGTTCCGAGCGACATGGCGACGGCACGTGCGAAAAGCGGCCTGCATGGCAGCCCGTGCATCCTCTCGATCGGCCATCTCGCCGAAGGCAAGGATCCGCTCACCGTGCTGGAAGGTTTCGCACGGGCCGCACAGCACCTGCCGGACGCGCACCTTTGGATCGCGTCCGGCAGCGCCCCGATGCTGGCGCAGGTGCAACGGTGCGTGGCCGAGGATGGGCGTCTCGCCCGACGCGTGCACCTGCTCGGCCAGCTGGTCCACGCCGATGTGCAGACCGCGCTCCAGGCCGCCGATCTGTTCGTCTCGGGCAGCCGCGCCGAAAGCTGCGGTTTTGCGCTGCTGGAGGCGCTCGCGTGCGGTGTCACCCCCGTGGTGACGGATATTCCCGCGTTTCGCGCCCTGACGCTCGGGCGCATCGGCGAGCTCTGGCCGGTCGGCGATGCCGGTTTCCTGGCCGCGGCACTGGTGCGCGCGTCGGCCGGGCGACCCTCCGCGGCCAGTGTGCGCGCGCATTTCGACAAGGCGTTGTCGTTCGAGGCCGTGGGCCGGCAGTGGGCCGCGGCGTATGCGGCGCTCGTGGGCGCCCGATACGAGGGCAGGGCATGAAGCTGGCCATCGTGCTTCCCGGGGGCGTCGATCGCTCCGGCGAGTGTCGGGTGATTCCCGTTTTCCTGGCGCTGATCGAGCGGCTGGCCCGGCGACACGAGGTGCACGTGTTCGTGCTGTACCAGGAGCCGCTGCCGGCCACGTGGCGACTGGTCGGCGCGCACATCCACAACATCGGCCGGCGGCGATCGCGCCTGCGCGCCGTTGCGGCGATCCGCGCGGAACACCGTATCGCACCGTTCGACCTGGTCCAGTCGATCTTTTCCGGCGATTGCGGACTGATCGCCGTGGTCGCGGCGATGCTGATCGCTCGCCCAAGCGCGGTCCACGTGGCCGGCGGGGAACTGGTGGCGCTGCATGCCATCGGCTACGGCGGCCGCCGTGACTGGAAGGGTCGTCTGCGCGAAGCCTTCGTGCTGCGCTTCGCCGATGCGGTGACCGCGGCCAGTGCGCCGATCATCGATGCGTTGCGCGGTCTGGGGGTAGCAGCACGGCGCCTGCCGCTGGGCGTGGACCTGGATGCATGGCCGGTGCGGGCACCGCGCCGCCGCGCGCAGGGCACGGCGCGGCTGATCCACGTGGCCAGCCTCAACCGCGTCAAGGACCAGACCACGCTGCTGCATGCCCTGGCGCGGGTGGCCCCGCCGTTCGTACTGGATATCGTCGGTGTCGATACGCTGGACGGCGAGATCCATGCGCTGGCGCAACGGCTGGGACTGGATGACCGCGTGCATTTCCTGGGTTTTCGCACACAGCGGCAGTTGCAGCCGCTGCTGGTGGCGGCCGACCTCTTGCTGGTGTCGTCGTTGCACGAGGCCGGCCCGCTGGTCGTGCTGGAAGCCGCCGTGGCTGGCGTGCCCGCCGTGGGTACCGCCGTGGGTCATCTCGTGGAGTGGGCACCGGCCGCGGCGCTGGCGGTGCCGGTGAACGACGCCGGGGCGTTGGCCGGCTGCATCCAGCAGGTGCTCGACGACGAAGACCTGCGGCTGCGGCTTGCCAGGGAAGCGCAGCAGCGCGCTGTAGCCGAGGATGCCGATATGACGGCACTCGCGTTCGAGACGCTCTATCGTGAGGTGCGCGCCCGCCGTGGCGCGGTCAGCCCGGGCGTCTGACGCCGTAGCCGAGTGCGGCGCGTACGACGTAGAGCGTGTCCATGCGCGGCACAGGCCGGGTCAGCCGGGTGAGTATCCGCCGCCCGTGGCTGCGCTTCACCCAGGCCTGGCCTTGCAGCCACAGCTGCGTACGCGCCAGGTCGGCGCGCTCCTGCATGTTTTCCTCGGTAAGGCGGAAGCGGTTGCGCACGGCGCGCCCGATGTCCCGCATCGTGCGTGCCCATTCGATCCCGGGCAGCGCCTGTGCCCAGAGCGCGGAGCACGACAGTTGCGTGAGCGTGCGGCGGCGCGAGGTGCGCCGTAGCCAGCCGTGGCACTCGCCGTCCAGCCGTGCGACCACCGCGGACGGGATCGCCCCGGGGTAATACCGCGAGACCAGCGCCAGCGGCGGGAACGCCCACCATGCGGAGCCGTCGGTCCACAGCACGTCCCAGTCGGCCGTATCCATGCGTGTGGCAAGCAGGGCGATGTCGTGCAGGTGCAGCAGCCGGATACTGCGGCCGCAGATGTTGCCGGCGGCGTGCAGCAACAGGTGACACATCAGGGCGCCGTGCGACGGGTAGGGCTGGATGCCCGGTGCGTGCAGCGGCACGCGGGCAGTGATGTCCACCGTGGCAATGGGCAAGCGTTCCTGGATGCGCGTGTGCAGCTCGATGTTGACCGGCGTATCGCGATGCTCGCCCAGGCCGACCGTCGGCGCACCCACGGCCGGCTTGAACGCACGATGCCGCCAGTGCGCGAAGGATTCCACATAGCCCAGGTCCTTCAACAGCCCGGCCGCAGCGTCGAGGTCGGCCTCGGCAACCAGCAGGTCGATGTCCGCCATCGGTCGCTCGCCGGGCGTGTAGACACCCAGGGCATGCAGGGACGAGCCCTTCAGCGCCACCAGGGAGACCGACGCCGCGCGCGCGCCCGCATCGATGCGTTCCAGGAGCGTCGCGATACGCCGGTGGCGCGCCTCCACATGGTCGCGCTGTTCGGCGAGGAACGGGTTCCAGTCCGGGTGCCGCCAGCCCGTGCGCCCAGCCAGCAGGGGCGACACGCCGTGCGCGGCGGCCGCGGCCAGGGCGAGCCGCCATTGCAGGTCGGTCCAGTCGGGCGTGGTGCTTTCCGGTGCCGGCGTGGCCAGCTGCTCGGCCAATGCTTCGGTCGCGTGCCGCAGTCCCCGGCGGATGGACGACAGTGGCGGCAGGCCCGTGCTCAAAGCTGGGTCAAGGCGATACGTCGCCTCGCCTCGCGCGGCACCGGCGTGGGGTTTTCGTTGCGGTGCAAGTGCTCGCTGGCGACCAGGGCATCCCAACGGGCGTCCAGGGCATCGCGCTGTGCCGCCGGTGCGGTCCGCAGCGTGACTTCTTCATGCAGCAGGTCGCGCACGTGCCGGTAGAACGCGGAATCGTAGGCGCCGCGGAACATCATCGACAGGTCGCCGCTTTCCTCCCAGTGTGTCTGCTGGCCCAGCTGGGCCTTCACTTCCTCGTAGAACGGCGTCCCGGGCAGGGGATAGGATACGCTCACCCCGACATCGTCGGGTGCGGCGCGCACCACCAGGTCACGGGTGGCGAGCAGGTCGTCCAGCGCCTCGCCCAGGTAACCCAGCTGGATGAAGAAGCCGACGCGGATGCCCTGCGCGCCCAGTCGTTCGCGCGCGGCGATCAGGTCGGGTACGTGCGTACCCTTGGTCATGCGGTCCAGCACGCGCTGGCTGCCGCTCTCCGCGCCGATCCACGCCTCGGCGCAGCCGGCCCGCGCCAGCGCGGTGACCATGCGCTCGCTGGCCAGGTCGGCGCGCGTCTGGATCATGAAGGGGATGGAGCCGTCGTTCGCCTCGAGGTGCTCGGCGAACGCCGTGACCCAGTCCACGTGGAAACCGAAGATATCGTCGGCCATCCAGATGTGGTCCGGCGCGTAGGTCGTCTTCAGGTACGCCATCTCCGCGGCGACGTCCTCGGCGGGGCGCTGCTTGTAGTGGTTGCCCCAGATCGGTTTCGCGCACCAGTTGCAGCGGAACGGGCAACCGCGCGATGCGGCCATGTTGAGGCTGAAGTAACCGTGCCGCTCGCGCCAGAACGTGCGGTAGCGCGGCATGTCGATCAGGTCCCACGCCGGTTGCCCGACCAGGCGTCCATCCGGCGGGAGGATGCCGGTGCGGTGAACCTGCGTCTGTCCCGTCACCCGCGTGGCGATGCCGGGCACGCCGTCAGTCCAGCTCGTGGCGTCGATGTCCGGCTGCGCCGCCAGGCGTTCGCTCAGGGCGACGAGGGCGGCGATGCCCTCGCCCACGAGCACGACATCGGCGCCGGCGTCCAGGAACGCGTCGGGATGATCGGAGGCGTCCGATCCGGCGACGATCACGCGGGCACCGGCCGCGCGTGCCTCGCCGATCATCCGGCAGGCCGCGTCGCGCATGCGGCCGAGGCACATCTTGGTGAGGAAGTTGAAATTGTCCTCGTAGAAGACGACCAGGTCGGGCGCGGCATCCTTCAATGCCGGCGCATAGTCACCGACACCCTCGGCCAGCATGGCGTCGAACAGCGACACCGCGTGGCCGCTATCGCGCAGCAGGGCCGCGATCTGGATCGTGGCCAGCGGGGGATAGGGCTTGCCGCGTTCCCACTGCTTCCGGTCGTCGCGAAGGAAGTAGGAATGGCCGACCTGGATCGTGAGCATCGCTTTGAGAGCCTGTGCGCGGTTTGCCTCGTGAGTGCCGTCGGAGCGGAGATGGGTTGTGTTTTTCTGCACCGGCAACCTTTGCCGTCCCGAGGCGCACTCATGTGCACTATTCCGACCGTGGCGTCGTCCGTGTTACGGCGCGGCCCCGGTCAACGAGCGGCGAGATGGCCTTGACCTACCAGCACGACCCCGGCGTGAGCGACCCTTTCTCGGAGCACACGGTGCTGCCGTTCACCGTATGCAAGGAGCTGCTCGGCGGACGGTTCCAGTTCGACAGCGCCAGCGAGGCGTTGCTGGACCTGGTGGAGGCGGCCTACGGCGGATTGCCCGCCCAGCGGCGTCACGACGTGCCGCCCGTGTTCCGTGTCGAACTGCGGCTGACGCCGCATCGGGCGCGCGAAGGCGACTGGACACCGCCGACCATGCGTACGCAGGCGGGCGTGGGCTTGCTTTGCGGCGTGATGGACGAGTCCAACTATGTCGTCGTCTCGCCGGAGCGACACCACGCGCTGGTCGTGGTGTCGGCGGACATGCTGGCGCACCCCTACCATGTGCGCTACGAAATGATCGAGTTCGCCGTCTACCTGCTGGCGGCGCGCGGCATGCAACTGGTGCCCCTGCACGGTGCGTGCGTGGGCAAGCATGGACACGGCGTGTTGCTGCTGGGCGGCAGCGGGGCAGGCAAGTCGACGCTGGCCTTGCAGTGCCTCGTACAGGGCATGGATCTCGTGTCTGAGGACGCGGTGCTGGTGCAGCCGTCGGGCATGCTGGCCACGGGCGTGGCCAACTTCCTGCACGTGCGCGCGGATGCGTTGCGCTTCGTCGACGACGAGGCCACCCGCGAGTGGATCGCCACGGCACCCGTCATCCGCCGGCGCAGTGGCGTGGAGAAATTCGAGGCCGACCTGCGCGCCGGGCGTTCGCGACCGCCGGGTAGCGCGCTGGCCCTGCTCGGCGCCGTGTTCGTTTCCGACCGCCAGGCGGTCGATCCGGGACACTTGCTGACCGCATTGCCCGATGACGAGGTGGCGGCGCGCCTGGAAGCCGACCAGCCCTATGCCACCGGGCAGCATGGCTGGCGTCGCTTCCTGCAAGGCATGGTTGCGCTGGGTGGATACGAGTTGCGTCGCGGTCGCCACCCCCGTGAATCGGTGCATGCCTTGCGCGCCTTCCTGCGCACGCACGACATGGCGACCTGCTGATGCCTCGCGCGGACCGTTCGCGCGGGCCGCTGCGTTCGCTGCTCACCTCGCTCTCGCGAGGCGATCGCCTCGCCTTGGCGGTGTACGTCGCGCTGTCGCTGGGGTCGGCGCTGCTGGGCAGTCTTGCCGCCCTGCTTCTGGTGCCGCTGATCCAGCCCGGACAGGCGGCGCCCCTGGGCGAATGGGGCATCGCCTGGCGGCCACGCCCCGACCTGCTGGTGCTCGCGTTCCTTGCCACCACCGCGTCGTTCGCGTGGCTGCGCTGGCAGTCCGCGCGCGTCGGCGCACGGCTTGTGGGGCGTTACGGCCTGGACCTGCGCCGGCGTGTTCATGCCAGCCTCGTCGATGCACCGCTGGCGTCGCTCGCCGATGCTACGTCGGCGGAGATCGCCAACGTGCTTACCTACAACATCGAGATCGTGGTGCAGGGTTTTACGGCGTTGCAGCAGTTGCTGGTAGCGGGCGTCACCGCGGCGGTCAGCCTCGCGTTCGCGTTCTGGCTGTCGCCTGGCCTGGTTCTGGCCATGCCGCTGCTGATGGCGGTGGGCATGGCCGCATCGCGGCTGTTCGGGCGCGAGCAGGCGCGGGTCAGCCGGCAATACGTGACGGACATGACGACGCTGTTCTGGCACAGCGAGGATTTTCCGCGCCGCCTGCGCCACGTGCGCTCGTTCGGGCGCGAGGCCTCGGAAAAGGCTAGCTACGGCGCGATTTCAGCGCGCCTGGCTCATGGCTACGCGCGCCAGGTCGAGCTGGTCGCTTCCGGACGGATGCTGCTGGAACTCGTCGGCGCCTTCGGCATCGCCACCGTGCTCGTGCTGGCGCGGCACTGGCAGGGGATCGATCCGGCGTCGCTGATCGCCGTCTGCCTGTTGCTGGGCCGCCTGTTTCCGTACATGGTGTCCAGCCGGCAAAGCTTCCAGCAGCTGCGGTCCGCCGTGCCGGCGTTCGAACTGTGGGAACGCTACGCGCGGCTCGGCGCTGACGCGGTGGCACCGGTCGCCGCCTGCCCGCCGGGCACGTTGCGGATCGTTCGCCTGCGGGTCGTGCCGCCCGCCGAGGGCGTGGAGGTGCGTGACCTGGACCTGGTGCCCGGCCGGATGATCCTGGTGTTCGGCGATTCGGGGATCGGCAAGAGCAGCCTGGTCGATGTGCTGGCCGGCATGGCCGAGCCCGAGGTGTTCGAGGCGATGCTGGACGGTCGCTCGCTGGCGTTCGGACGCTACCGCGATGTCGTGCGGCACGGCGCCTACGTCGGGCAGAACGTGCGGCCATGGCAGACCTCGGTGCGTGAATGCCTGTTGTGGGCGGCGCCGACGGCGGACGAGGGCGCCCTGCGCGACGCCCTGGCCGACGTGGGGCTGGACGTGCGGCTGGCGCGTGCGAGCGACGGCCTGGATACCGCCTTGCACGGGTCGTCCAGCCGCCTGTCCGGCGGTGAACTGCAACGGCTCATGCTGGCCCAGGTGATCCTGCGGCAACCGGCGCTGGCCGTACTGGACGAGGCGACCAGCGCACTGGATGCCGCTTCCGAGCGAACGGTGCTGGAGCGCCTTAAACACCGTCTTCCGCGTACCATCCTGATCGTCGTCTCGCATCGTGCGGACGTCGCGACGATCGCGGACCGTACGTTGCATCTCGGATCGGCGACCGCCCTGCCGACCACCCCTGGAAACGCCCACGCATGACCATCCAACGAACGCTTTCGCTGAGGGCCCTCGCCATCGCCGTCGCCATCGTTCTGCCCTTGCCGGTACCTGCCACGCATGCCGGGCACGCCGTGCACGAAGGACACGTGGAACAGGCTGCCACGGGTGGATTTTCCACGGCGACCGGCTCCGGCGAGCCCGCGACCACGGTGACGACGCTGGCGCAGCTTCGTGCTGCGGTCGCGGCCTCCCGTCACCATATCGTCGTGGACGGAGCGATCTACGGCGGTCCGGTACCGGTCACTATCCTCTTCGGCAGCACGGCGTGGAACGACACGACGATCGAAGGCGCGCCCGGCGGCAAGGCGGTGCTGGAGAACATCCAGCTGAAGTTCGACGGCGAACAACTGCCCGTGGGTCAGGCCATCGACAACATCGTGGTAAGGAACATCACCTTCCACGGCCGCATTGCGGACTTGCAGGCCCTGCCGCCCCAGGTCTTCGGTACGCCGGACAACATCGGCATCAATTACGAGGGTGTGTCGTTGAGGCGGACGGTGAATGCATGGATCGACCACTGCACGTTCTATGACACCAGCGACGACCTGCTGAGCGTGACCCTGGGCTCCGACGACGTCACGTTGTCGTATGACCATTTCTACTTCACCCAGGCCTGGCTGACCATGGATCCGGATCCGCTGTGGAACTGGGTCGGCCGCTATAGCGACCTGGCCAACGAACGGCTGGCCATGATCGTCGGCGCCAACCCTTCGGACTCCTACAGCTACGGGTCGCACGCGCTGCACGTCACGCTTCACCACGACTGGTTCGGTCCGCTGGTCAAGGGCCGTCCGTTGTTGCGCGGCTGGATCCACGCCTACGACAACTACTTCGACAATGCATCGCCGCCATCGGCCGGGCCGGCCGCGCGGGCCGGTGCGGGGCAGTACACGGCGTTGCAGGTCGGCAGCGGTGCGGTGGTGTATTCGGAAGCCAACTATTTCATGGGAACCCACCGGAGCAACGAGATCGGCCTGGACAAGCCCGGCGACGCTCACGCGTTCTACGAGCGCGACAACGTCTATCGGACGACGACCGGCCAGTCCGCCGTCGGCACGCCGTTCCTGCGGCCGCCGGTCGCCTATGCCTACACCCTCGATCCCTCCTCGGATGTTCCCGACCGCGTCAAGGCGAGCGCCGGGCCGCACTGAGCCCATCCTGTTCCGTCGTCGGCACGGCGCGTACACGCCCCGTGCGTCCGCTCACATCGGCGACCAGCGTCTTTATTCCCTGCAGCGCGGCCGCGATGTTCTGCTCGGGCACCGCGACGCGGACGGCCGCCTTGCGCTGGAACGTCTGGATCGTCACCCCGCGCAGCAACGGCGGGCCGTTGCGCGCGAAGCGCCGGAACGCGGCTCGCCAGCGTGGCGAAGGGGTCGGGTCGAGAATGGCGTAGACGGTCTCGTACCCGGGCGGTTGCACCCCGGGGTCCATGTCCAGGTAAAGAATACGTACCGGCGTGTCGTGGTGTTCGCGCATGGTGACATTCTCCGCGGGGTGGATGACAGAATCAGGTGCGAAACAGCGCGTCGTAGAGCAGCGGAATGAGGCCGAGCGTGACCAGCGTGCCCAGCAGCAGGCCGCCGATCAGCGTGATGGCCATGCCCGTCCACAGCGGACCGGCGAACAACATCAGCGGTATGAGCCCGACGATGCAGGTCAGCTTCGTCATTACGATGGGGCGCAGGCGTTTGACCGCGGCCTCGATCACCGCGTCGTGGTGGGGCAGGCCCTCCGCGATCTCCGCGTCGATGCGCTCCAGCAGCAGCACGGCGTTGTTGACGATGATGCCGACCAGGGCAAGCAAGCCGAACGTGGCCATGAAGCCGAATGGATAGCCGCTGACCACCAGCGCGAGCGTCGCGCCGATCAGGATGAAGGGGATGCTGGCGACGATGATGAACACCTTGCGGAACGAGTTGAACTGCCAGACGAACAGCAGCAGCATCCCGCCCAGGGCCAGCGGCATGTACTGGGTCAACACGGCGTTGGCTTCCGCGGAGTCCTCGATCTCGCCGCCCAGATCGATCGTGTAGCCCGGCGGAAGGGCGATGCGCGCGATGGCGGGCGCAAGGCGGTCGGCGATCTCCTGCGCGGTGAGCGACGGGTTGCGTGCGGTCACCGTGATGGCGCGGCTCAGGTTGCGCCGTTGCACGACACCTGGCTCGGAGTCCAGCACGACGGACGCCACGGCGGCCAGTGGTACGGGCCCACCGTTCGCCTGGGCGTCGGACGGATAGACCACCGTATCGCCGGGATCGGCATCCGAGGCGCGTTCGGTGGCGCTGCCGCGCAGGACCACCGGCACGCTGGTGCCGCCGTCGTCGATGGCGGTGGCCTGGTAGCCGCTATAGCGCAACTGCAGGGCGTGCAGCACGTCCTCGCGGGTGATGCCGACGGCATGCATCTTCGCCGGGTCCGGTACGACCCGGTAGCGCGGCACGCGCGGTCCCCAACTGTCGAGTGTGTCCACCGTGCCGGGCAGGGCGCGCAGCACGGAAGCCACCTGGTCGCCCAGCCGGCGCAGCGTGGCCTCGTCGGCTCCGGTGACGCGATAGACCGCCACACCGGCTTCGGTGGCACCCAGCGAGAAACGCTTTGGTTCGGCGTGCAGGTTGGGGAAGCGATCGGCCAGGTAATGCTGTGAACGCGCGATGACGCTATCGATATCCGTGCCGGGTCGCACGGAGACGGTGAAATAGCCGATGTTCGGGCCGGGCAACGGCGGGTTCAGCCCGAGCACGATGCGCGGACCGCCATCGGCGACATACCCGATGCTGTCCTCCACCTCGGGGTTGGCCTTGCGGTCGCCCAGCCAACGGCTGATGCGGGTGACATCGTCCAGGGTCTGCCGTGCGTCCACGCCGGCCTGGAAGGTCAACGGGATCTGGAACTGCAGGCGGTCCGAACGCGGCAGGAAGTCGTAGGGCAAGCGCGATAGCGTCCACCCCGCGCCGCCCAGCAGGGCCAGCATCACGCCCACGTAGAGCAGCTTGTGTGCAAGCACCCAGCCGATCACGCGACGGTAGCCGCGATAGAAGCGCGACTCGTGCGCGATGTCGTCCGCGGCGTCCGCATGGACACGGGCGAAGTAGAAGCACAGCAGCGGCGTCACGGTCAGCCCGAGGAACCACGAGCCGAGCAGCGTCACCGCCAGCACGATGGCCAGGGAGCGCAGGTACTCGTTGGTGCTGGTCTGGCCGAGGAAGAACGGCGAGAACGCGAGCACGATGACCAGCGTGGATACCAGCAGCGGCACGGCCAGCGTGCGTCCGGCCTCGATGCAGGCCGAGCGCCGTTCCTCGCCCGCCTTGAGTCGCCGCTCGATGTCCTCGGCGATGACGATGCCGTTGTCGACCAGCAGGCCCAGCGCGAGGATGATCGCCGCCATCGACACCATCTGCAGCTCGATGTCGAACGCGCGCATGACCAGCAGCGAACTGAGGATGGTCAGCGGCACGATGGCGCCCACCACCAGGCCCATCCGCCAGCCGAGGAACAGCATGACCACGGCCATGACGATCACCACGGTCTCGCCCATCACGTGGTGCATCTTGCCCATCTCACGCGTGACCACATCAGGCTGGAATGTCACCACGTGCGCGGCGAAACCGGCCGGGAGCGACTGGCCCGCCGTGGCCAGGGTGGCCTTCAATGCACGACCGAAGCTGGCGATTTCCAGGCCCTTGGCCATAGACACGGAGACCACGACGGCCGGCTGGCCCTGGTAGACGGCCGCGCTTTGCGGCGGATCGGTGGGCATCGCGCGGATGACGGCCACGTCGCCCAGCGTCACGTCGCGAGCGCCGCCCTCGTGGGGCACCGCGAGCGTGACGCGTCGCAGGTCGTCCACCGAGTGCATCGCGCCGTCGACGCTGACCGACAGGCCCAGCCCCGAGACCGACGGTTGCCCGGCGGAGGCGATGGCGTCGACGGCGGCCAGCTGGCGGCCCACGTCCATGGGCGTCAGACCCAGGGCGGCCAGCGTGTTGCGGTCGAACTGCAGATACAGCTGGGTATCCTGCAGGCCGTAGAACGCCACGCGTTCCACGCCCTTGAGCGCATACAGATGCGCGCGGAACTGCTTCAGCGGTTCGCGCATCTGCGCCAGCGAGAAACCCGGCGCGGTCACCGCGATGGACGCGACCGACACGCGGCCGAAATCGTCATCGAGGAACGGGCCGATGGTGCCCTGCGGGTACGTGGGCGCCACCTCGGCCAGTTTGGACCGCACCTTCTGCCAGAGTGCATCGAGGTCGGTCACCGTGTCGTACGCGGTCAGCTGGATGACCACGGCACCGGGCCGCACGGTGGTGGCGATGGTTTTCAGGCCACCCAGTTCGCGCAGCCGTTCTTCCGCGGGACGTGCCAGGACATCTTCGGCCTGGCGGGTATCCAGCCCGGGCAGGCTGATCGACACGACGGCGTCGCGCACGGTGACGGACGGTTCTTCCTGCGAGGGAAAGTGCAGGAAGGTCCAGGTGCCGGCGACGAGGATCAGTGCGGCGATGAACAGGGTGAGGCGGCTGGCGCCGAGCGCCGAACGGGTCAGGAACATGTCAGTGGGTCTCCAGCAGGCTGGCGCCTTCGAACGCGTGCACCGCCTGCCCATCGACCAGGAACGCGCTGCCCGCGACGACCACCTGATCGCCCGCGACCAGGCCGGCGCCGATCAGCACGCGATCGCCCGAGCGACCGCCGACGACCACCTTCCTGCGATGCACTTGCCCGTGGGTGGTGTCGAAGACGAACACGGCGTCGTCGCCGGCCCGGGTGCCCGGGACCAGCGCGGTGAGGGGCATCGACAGCCGACCGGCGTCAGCGCCGCCCAGGCGCAGCGGCAGCAACTGCCCGGCGGTGAGGGCCGGTGGCGCGCCGTCGGTGCGGAAGATCGCTTCCACCGTCGCGCCCTTGTCTTCGTGGTCGGACAGCTGCGCGAGATGCACCGTGACCGGCGTGGTGTCGGCGGCCACGAGCGTCGCCGCGGCACCCGGTGCCAGCGACGCACGCAGCGACGCCGGCAGCGCGGCGACCACCTCGAACTGGCCCTGGCCATCGAGGGTCAGCACCACCTGGCCCGAGGCGACATCGTGGCTGGGTTCCTCCGCACGCGACACCACGTGTCCGGCGAACGGGGCGACGATGTCGCCATGGGTCAGGTCGCGCGCGGCCAGGGCCACGGCGGCATCGGCGGCGGCGGCCTTGCCGCGCGCGGCGTCGTCGGCGGCCTTGGCCATGGACAGCGTGGTCTTCGAGGCCGCGCCGTCGTCGAACAAGGCCACCTGCTGGCGCAGCTGCTCCGCGCGGTCGGCCGCTTCGGCATGGGCGGACGCGGCTTCCGCGCGGGCCTGGACGAGGCGCAGGCGGATCGGCTCGGGATCGAGCCGGGCCAGCACCTGGCCCTGGATGAAAGCGTCACCGGGCTTGACCGCGATGCTCGCGATGCGGCCGGCCACATCGAAGCCGAGCCGGGCACGCTGCGCCTGGCGCACTTCGGCGGTGACCGTATAGGTCGCGCCCGGCGCGGGGGCGACATCGGCCAGCAGCACGGTGCGCGGCACGACGGTTTCGCGATGCGGTTCGCTGCACGCGGCCAGCAGGCAGGGCAGCAACAGGCCGACGGCCAGGAGGGAAAAACGTGTGTTCACAACGAAGCTCCGTGGAAGGTGGACGCGCCGGCGGCATCGGGCAGCGTCACGCCGTAGAAGGCGCGGAAGACGGCGACGCGGTTGAGCGCCTGGTCGCGTCGCGCGGAAAGGCAATCGATCTGTAGCTGCGCCGTGTCGATGGTGTGGACGAGTACCTGGGAGGGGTCTTCCAGGCCCTGCCGGTGGCGCGCATAGGCCTTGGCCAGGCGTGCGCTATCCGCGGCGCAGGCGGTATCGAGGCTTTGCACGCGTGCCGCCAGCGCATCGCGGGCGCCGAGCGCATCGGCGACATCGCGGAACGCCCGCTGCACCGTGGCTTCGTAGTCGGCCACCGCGGTGTCCTTGCGTGCCTTGGCCAGGTCCAGGTCGGCGCGCCTTGCGCCGCCGTCGAACAACGGCAGCGTGAGCTGCGGCAGGAACGTCCAGCCGCCCGTGGCCGCACCGAACAAGCTGTCGAGGCTGGACGACACATGGCCCACCGACGACGACAGCTGGATCGACGGGAAGAAGGCCGCACGCGCCGCACCGATGTTCGCGTTGGCCGCGCGCAGGCGCTCCTCGGCGCGCACCACGTCGGGTCGCTGCAACAGCACGGTGGAGGGCAGCGATGCCAGCGAGTCGGCGGCGGTATCCGTGCGGCCGATACGGTCCAGGTCCATCACCGGCGCGGGTAGCGCGTAGCCGGTCAACGATTGCAGGTAGCGCAGCGCGTCGTCGTGCCGGCGCTGTGCGTCCAGCCGCGCGGCATGCACGCGCGAAGTCTGGTCGATGCGTTCCTGCAGGTCGTCGGCGGAGATCGTGCCCACGGCGTACTGCTTGCGCGCTTGACCGGTCAGCGCTTCACCGGCCTGGTCGGCGTAAACCAGCTTGCCGGCCACCTCGACGGCGGCGCGTTCATCGACGTAGGCCGAGAGCACGGACGCGATCAGTTCGCCGCGTGCCTCCTTCTGCCCGGCCTCGCTGGCCAGGTAGTCGTACGACGCCGCGTCGGACAGGCTGCGCAGGCGGCCGAAGAAGTCGGGCTCGAAGCGGCCGTCCAGCGTGGCCGACTTGAAATCGCGGTTCAGCATCGCCGCGGCGGTGGGATCGTCCATCTGCGTCTTGTCGCGCTGCAGGGTGGCGCCCAGTTGCGGGAACAGCGCGGCGCGCTGCCCCGCGACGCCCGCGCGGGCCTCGGCCACCTGCGACGCGGCGGCACGCAGGTCCGGATTGGCGGCGAGTGCCGTGGTGACGATGCGGGTCGCTTCGGCGTCCGGCGCGAAGGCGCCGAGGAAACGGGCTTCCTCCATCGACAGCGCCGCCGTGGACGGTGTGGCACCGGTAGTCGTCGGCGCCTTCGGCACCACGCGCTCGCCGAGCGTCGCCGGCATGGCGACCGACGGTCGCTGGTACGCGGGCGCCAGCGAACACGCGGAAAACGGCAGGCACGCCACCACCAGCAGCAGGAGTGCTACGGAATGGGGCCAGAGGATTCGATCCTGACGGAATGACCAACGCACTGCATGCTCCCGGGCTGATAAGCTGGGCGCATTGTCAGAGACGTATCTCAAGGCTTCATCGGCCTTTCTTCAAGATTTCATCAAGGGAGAACGCCATGGTGCGACGTGTGCTCGTCGTGGAAGACGATGCCGACAGCGCGAGCATCCTGCAGGCCTATCTGCTCAAGGATGGTTTCGACGTCCATATCGCACCCGACGGCCAGCGCGGCATCGAGGCCCACGCGCAGTGGCATCCGGACATCGTCTTGCTGGATGTCATGCTGCCGCTGGTCAGCGGCACCGACGTGCTCTCGGCCATCCGTCGCAGCAGCCAGACACCGGTGATCATGCTCACGGCCCTCGGCGACGAGCCCGACAAGATCGGCGCGTTGCGCTATGGCGCCGACGACTACATCGTCAAGCCTTATAGTCCGCGGGAAGTCGTGGCGCGCGTGCACGCCGTGCTGCGGCGGTCAGTGCCGGTGTCGCCCACGGTAGCCTCCTATGTGGAGGGCCCGGTCACCGTCGATACCGAATCGGTGATGGCCACCGTGGCCCATGCGCAACGGGGGACGGTCGTCCTGGATCTCACTCCCACCGAGTTCGGCATCCTCGCGCTGCTGATCCGCACACCGTTCAAGGCGTTCACCCGCGCCGAATTGCTGGAGGCCTGCCTGCCGGACAGCGATGCGCTGGAGCGCGTGGTCGATACGCACGTGCACAACCTGCGCCGCAAACTCGAGGCCCTGGACGTCACCGGGGTGCTGGTCACCGTGCGCTCGGTCGGCTACCGCTACCGATGAAGGACACCGATCGCTTGAAGCCCGTGCGCGGGCGCTCGCTATGGCGCTGGGTGGCGGTGCGGATGAGCCTGCTCGCCCTGGGCGTGGTGCTGACCATCGCGCTGTGCATGTGGTTGCGGTTCGCCATCGAGGCCTACACGATCGAGCGGCGTATCCCCCCCGCCACACGCGATCGCATCGCCGTGCTCAGCGAGGCGCCGGAACGGCACGAGGCCGAGCTATGGGGCTACCTGCGCCAGTACTACCGGCCGCAGGACCTGGTTCCCGGCCTGGTCGGTACCGACTGGCTGCTGTTCTATGCGCTGGTGCTGGCCTCGGTGCCGGTGATCGTGCTGCTGGGCCTGGTCGCGTCGCGGCCGTTGTCCCGCCAGTTTTCCATCGTGGCCGCGACCGCGCGACGGGTCACCCAGGGCGACTTCTCCGCCCGGGCCGAACACGTGCCCAACGCGCCGGACGAGCTCAACCGGCTGGCCGCGGATTTCAACGCCATGTGCGAGAAGCTGTCGCGCTACGAGCGCGAGGTGCTGGACTCCAGCGCCATCCTCGCGCACGAGCTGCGCACGCCGCTGAACGCGGCGATGGGCCGCCTGCAAGGCATCCTCGACGGCGTCTTCGAGCCCGAACCGGAGCAGTTGGGCATGATCCTGCGCCAGCTGGTGCAGCTGAACCGCCTGGTCTCCGACCTGCATTTTCTCTCGGTGGCACGGGCGGGCGAACTGCGCCTGAGCGAAGACCGCTTCGACCTGGCCGATCTGATCGCCGAACGGCTGGCCTGGTCGTCACCGGCACTCGATGAGGCCGGTATCGCGTGCAGCGTGGACGGCCCTGCCTCATTGCGCTGGTACGGCGACCGCGACCGCCTGGGCCAGGTCATTTCCGTGCTGATCGAGAACGTCATCCGCTATGCGGCCACGGGGCGGTCGCTGGCCATCCGCCTGACGGACGAAGGCGGCGCGCCACGCATCGCGGTCGAGGATCGCGGTCCGGGCGTGCCGCCCGACGAGCTGCCGCGCATCTTCGACCGCTTCTGGCGCGCGGAGCACTCCCGCGGCCGTCATTCGGGCGGCAGCGGGCTGGGCTTGTCCATCGCCAGCGTGGTGGTGGAAGCCCACGGCGGCACCATCCTCGCCACCAACCGTGCCGACGGCGGTTTGCGGGTGACGGTCGCGTTGCCCCTGCGCGGCGGTTACAGCGCGTAGTTCATCGCCACGGCGGAGGTCACCGCGGTGCGCCGCGCCACGATGGGGCTGTCGGAGGCCTTGCCGGTGTAGCGCAGCCCGCTCAGCGTGACGCTGGTCGACCAGTGTGGGCTGAACACGTGGGTCCAGGTCAGCGTGCTGGAGTAGGCATAAACGCCGCCCGCAGCGCGGTAAGGCGTGAAGCGGGTGCGCGTGGCCTGAAACGGCGACACCCCGAAGTAGGCCTGGTTGAACGAGGCGTTGCCGGCATGGATGTCCGCGTTCCAGGTCAGCATGTCGCTGTCGCGCTGGATCAGCGCCCATTGCAGCCCCGCGCGGAAACGGGCGCGGTGGGTGCCGTCCCTCAGCGAGTACTCGGCCTCGGCGCTGGTGGAAAGCACCGGGCTGAACTGCTGGGCCACGATGGTGCGGCTGACCACGGAGCCGGGCACGTCGCCCATGCCGCGTAGTTCGTCCGCGCCCGGTCGCAGGCCGTCGTCGCGGTCGCGGCGGCCGAAGTCGTAGTGCAGGGCCTCGCTGACCGAGAAGCCGCCCTGCGTCTGGTATTGCGCGCCCACGCCGCGCAGCGTGTCGATGAACCACGGGCCCTTGGCGATCGAGACGACGGGCAGCACCTGGATGCGGTCGCGCCTGGACCCGGCATAGCGCGGTGCGGATACCGCCGCCACGCCGAACACGGCCTGCAGCGCGTTGGAATCGGGCGAGGACGCCGGCGCGGCGTCCTGCGCGCCGACGAAGGTCGTCACGGTGACCAGGCCGAGCGCGGAGAGGGTGCGCGCGGCACGGAAGGTTCTTGGCGATGTCATGGAGGGTTCCTGAGGGGGAGGGCAACCGTGAGGCTAGGCGCCGATCGTCAAGATGACCTTCATGGATCTTCAAGATTTGATGGAGACGGGCGTCGCCGGCCCGATCGTCAGGGCGAACTGCCCGCGCGTATCGTGGCCTCGTTGATGGCGCGCACACGGGCCTCGTCCACCTTCTCGACCTTGCGGTCGTAGGTGAACAGGCCGTTGTGCTCGCCTTCCACGTCGGTGATCTGCGTATACACCGCCCCCGACACGCCGATACCCGGGCCCTTGTCGCGCAGCACCGCGGTGTTGGCCACGTAGCCGTCGTTCAACGCGGCGGCATCCTTCACCTCGCCGTACGGATTGATCGGCGTGTTCGGCCAGACATGGCCGGGTACGCCGAGGGTCAGGCCACCATGCTCGCCGTCCATCGAGGCACGGGTGGCATCCGGCGCGGGCAGGCCGGGGCCCTGGTAATCGTGGATGTCGATCATGTCGCCCGCCATCGGATCGCCCTTGGTATCGCAGCAATTCGCGCCGCTGCGTGCGTTGACCAGGCGCGACGGATCGCGCTGCTTGATCTGCGCGGCCAGTTCGGCCGCGGCGGGCACGCTCCACTGTCCCCAGCCCTCGTTGAAGGGGATCCAGCCGATGATCGAGGTTTCCCCCTTGAGCTGGTCCACGATGGCGTCGACATCGCGGCGGAAGCCGGCCTTGTCGGCCTCGCTCAAGGTATCGTTGTGGCCGTTCGGTAGCGCCGGCATGTCCTGCCACACCATTAGTCCGATGCGGTCGGCCCAGTAGTACCAGCGTGCCGGTTCCACCTTGATGTGCTTGCGGATGGTGTTGAAGCCGAGATCGCGGGTCTTCTGTATGTCGAACCGCAGCGCCTCGTCGGTCGGCGCGGTGTGGATACCGTCGGGCCAGTAGCCCTGATCCAGCGTTGCCAGCAGGAAGGTGGGCTTGCCGTTGAGCACCACGCGTTGGCGGCCATGCACCGTCGCGATGCCGATGCTGCGCAGGCCGGCATAGCTGGTTACGTCGTCGCGCGTGCTGCCCGCGACCAGTGTGGCCTTGAACGTGTAGAGGAACGGGTCCTGAGGACTCCACGGCCGAGGGTGCGCGATGCCAAGGCGCAGCGGTGTGCCGGCGGGTCCGCTGGCCTCGCCCACCGGCGCGCCGTCCGCATAGGCGGTGACGTGCAACGTGGCGCCTGCCGCGTCACCCGCGAGCGTCGCGCTCACGGTGAAGGCGTCCAGGCCGGTGGCCGGCAGGATATCCAGCTGTGCCAGGTGGACGGCCGGTGCCGGTTCCAGCCACACCGTCTGCCAGATGCCGGAGGCGGCGGTGTAGAAAATACCCTCGGGCCTCAGCCGCTGCTTGCCGACCATGACGTTGGCGCCATCCACGGGCGCGTGCACGGTGACGACGATCTCCTGTGGGCCCCTGGCTTTCAGAGCGGCCGTGATGTCGGCGCTGAAGGACGTATAGCCGCCCGTGTGTCGTGCTACCTGCGTGCCGTTGACGTACACGGTGGCGTCCTGGGCCACTGCGCCGAAATGGAGCAGGACGCGCTGGCCGTTCGCCGAGAACGTGGCCGGCACGTCCACGAGGCGGCGGTACTGCATGAAGTCCGCATGTTTCTGCACGCCGGAGAGCACGGACTCGGCGGGGTAGGGCACCAGGATACGGTTCTTCAGTGCCTGTCCGAACACGGGCGGTGTGTCCACGTCGCTCGCCGCGTACTCCCAGAGGCCGTTGAGGCTGGACCACTGCGGATGCTCCAGTGACGGGCGTGCCAGTTGCGGGCGCGGGTACTCGGGCAGCGCGTTGTCAGGCGATACCTCCGCAGTCCAAGGTGTCGCCAGCGGCGGCACCTTGCCGCTCCATGTGGCGGCCTTGGCGCCCGTGGCACTCATGGACGGTGGCGCATCCCCGGGATCGCTGCCCCAGGCGGTGTTCGGTTTCGGGCCCATCGTCAGCACCAGCGTGGCGCCGTCGGCGATATCCGCATGGCTGAACCAGGGTTTGTTCCAGGGCTTGCCGTTGAGCGTGGCGGACTGGATATACGGGTTGGCGTCCGTGTTGTCGCGCGCGACGATCTCGAACACCTTGCCGTTGCCCAGGCGCAGACGCACGCGGTCGAAGATCGGGCTACCGATGATGTACTCCGGCCGCGACGGATCCACGGGATAGAAGCCCATCGCGCCGAGCACGTACCACGACGACGTGGAGCCCTGGTCGTCCATGCCGGGATACCCGTAGCCGGTGGCGTCGCTGCCGTACATCTGGCTGAGGATGCGACGTGCCATGGCCTGGGTCTTCCACGGCTGGCCACTCCAGGCGTAGAGATACGCCGCCTGCTGGTCCGGCTGGTTTCCCTGCACGTACTGGCCGATCAGGCCGGTGCAATCGCGGCAGATGCCCTTGGCCGTATAAGGCGTGGCGAAGAATGCGTCGAGCTTCGCGTTGAATCCGTCACGGCCGCCCAGCAGGTCCACCAGCCCCTGCACGTCGTGCGGTACCAGCCACAGCGTGGACCAGCCGGAGGCTTCCTTCATCATGAAGTTGTAATAGGGCTCGCCGGGATCGAACGGCGCGATCCAGGCGCCATCGGCCGTGCGGCCACGGAAGAAGCCGGTGGAGCGATCGAACACGTGGCGGTAGTTGCCCGCGCGCCGCTTGAACATCGCCGCATCGTCGGTCTTGCCCAGGCGGCGCGCGACGTCGGCCAGCGCGTGGTCGTCCCAGGCGTATTCCAGCGTGGTAGCCACGCCCGCCTTGCCGCCGGCATACGGCGGGCTGGGACTGCCTTCCGGCACGGTGTCGGCGATCCAGCCCTGCGTATCGTATTCGGCCAGGTAACCGCGTGGCCCCTTCGGGTCCGTGGCGTTCTTGCGCAGGTACTCGTACGCGGCGGCGTAGTCGAAATCGATGCCGCGCTGCCAGGCACCGTCGTAGAGCAACACCGCATGATCGCCGTGGAACGAGGTGTTCATGTAGCCCCGTTCGCGCGCGCGATCCAGTTCGGAGCGCATGATGTCCTTCACCACCTCCGGCTGGAGCAGCATCAGCAGGGCGACCTGGTTGCGTCCGGTATCCCAGAACGGCACGGGGCCGTACTGGTCGTACGTCGCGAGCCGGTCGTGCCCGGTGCTATCGGTGTAGTGCTCGCCCTTGCGCGCGATCATCCGCGGGCTTGCAAACGAGTGATAAAGCGTCGAATAGAAAAGCATGCGCTGCTTCGGCGTGCCGCCTTCCACCTGCACGCGATCGAACAGGCGTGCCCAGATCTCGCGTGCCTTCGCGTGCACACGGTCGAAATCCGTGTCGCTGTCCTGCGCATGCAGGCGCTGTTCGGCTTCGGCCGCACTGTGGCCATGGGCGATGCGCAGCACCACCTGGTCACCGGCTTTCGTGTCGAAGGTGACGTAGGCGCCGGCATAGTCGCCGGAAACCGTGCGGCGGCCGGCTTGCACATCCTCGCGTCCCAGCCCCTCGCCCTGGTGGTTCACCTCGGCGTGGAAGCTGCCGAAGACGGTGAACGGGCGGGAAAACTCGGCGACGAAGAACGGACCGTCCGCGTCGCGATCGTGCCGTCCGGCCTTGGCCACGCCGCGGATCGTGCGATCGCCGATCACCTCCACGTCACCGCCGTCCCTGCGCAGGTTGAGCACGACGTTGGCGCGGTGGCTCTCGGGGAAGGTGAAACGCATGAGGCTGGTCCACTGCGTGGCCGTCAGCTCGACCTTCGTGTGGAACGTATCCAGGTCCACGGTGTAGTAACCGGGCGACGCCTTCTCGGTCGACTTGTCGTACGCGGCGGTGGCGTAGTCCGGTGGCACGGTCCAGTCGCCGACCACGGGCATCACCACGGGCGCGCCGCGAGCCCCGTACGTGGAGCCGCCGCCGGTGAACCCGATCATGGTGGGACGACGGTAATCGTAGGCCACGGGTACGCCGGTGGCGAAACCCAGGTCGGTGTTGATGTTGACCGGCGCAGCCTCCGTGGCGCTCTCCGGCAGGCTGGCACCGGGCGTGGTCATGCCGGTGTACAGCGGCTCGCCCGGCGGTGGCGCATTGCCGATCAGGTCCTGCCGATCGAGCGGTGCGGTGCCGACGAGCGGGTTGGCCAGGTCCACGGGCGAGGGGGCCGGCGCCTGGGTGACCCGTGCGGTCACGGGCGGTTGGACAGCGGTTCGGTTCGCGGCGATGCCGGCGGGCGCAAGGCCCGCCAGCATCAGGAGCATAAGGGTGCGACCGTGGGGAAACGGCCCGCGGGGGCATGCAGGGGAGCGCATCATGGTCGGGTCCAGGCAGGCGAAACGGTTGCGGGGCCGGGCATGACGCACCGGCCCCGCTCGTACGATCGTGCTCAGCTATCCGCACCGAACTTGTAAGTCACACCTACGTAGTACTGACGTCCGGGATACAGCAGTTGGACCAGCCGGGCGCGGGTATCGCCGCCCAGGTAGGTATGCGGCGTGGACTTGGTCAGGTTGATGACCGAGGCGGTGACCATGAAGTGCTTGTTGAACTCGTAGTCGCCGTTCACGTCGATCTGGTGGTAGGGCTGCGCGTAGATGGGTAGGCCCGAGGCCAGGCCCTGCATCGTGCGGCCGGTCCAGTTTTCGCTGGCGCGCAGCAGCAGGCCGTTCTTCTCGTAGAACACCGACACGTTGGCTGCGTACTTCGCGCTGCCGATCAGCTCGGACTTGCCCACCTGCGTGTCGCCCAGCGAGACCGGTGTTTCGTTGGTCTTGTTGAGCGTGTAGTTGCCGATGTAGCCGAAGCCCGAGTCCCACGTGTGCTGCGTGTAGAGCTCGATACCCTTGGACGTGCCCGAGCGACCGTTGGCATTGGTGCTGTACTGCATGAAGTTGGTCTGGGTGCCGCCGACGTTCACGTCGACGTTGTTCACCGTCACCGGTACGACGAAGTTCTTCACTTCCTTCTTGAACAGGTCGATGCCGACCACCGAGTGCTCGGCGTAGTACCACTCGCCGGCCAGGTCGAACTGCGTGGCCGTGAACGGCTTCAGGTCCGCGTTGGCGCCACTGCCGTACCAGCCCGGCAGCGGGGCGCCGAACTGCTTGCGGTCGTTGTAGTAGTCCTGCGTGTTGTTGGTCAGGCTGCCCAGCTTCGCGAGGTCGGTGTAGTTGGCACGGGCCAGGGCCTGCGAGCCGGCGGCACGGATGATGATGTCATCGGCGACGGTCCAGGCGACGTTGAAGCTGGGCAGGAACTTGTTGTAACGCTTGGTGGTGCTGGAGTTGGTAAAGTCCTCGATGACCGCTACCTCCCGCGGCAGGTACTGGAAATCACCCGGTGCGCAGGCGCCGCCGCCCGCATTCACGCCCGAGGCGGGGCAGATCAGGATGTTGCCCGCCGCGTTGTGGTAATACACCGCGTTGTTGGTGGTGACCTGGTTGGCCACGGTGAGGTCCTGCTTCGTGGTGACGAAGCGTACGCCCACGTTGCCACGCACGGTGCCCGTATCGAAGTTGGCCTGCACGTAGGCCGCGGCGATCTTCTCGCCGATCGACGACTTGTTCTGCGGCTTGTTGTAGAGCACGCGGTCGTACGTCGAGTTGAGATGGTTGTAGTAGGCGGGGAAGTTGATCGCCGGGAAGGTGCTGTCATTGTAGGCCTCGCTGCTGCCGTCCAGCGAGTTGGCCAGCAAAAAGCCCGGCGGCAGCTGGCCGGCGTTCGGGTCGCAGGTCTGGAACTGCGAGGTGGTGCCCTTGCAGTACCAGCGCACTTCGTTGCTCTGCTGTTCGGCATGGGCATCGGAGGTCTTCACGCCGAACTGCAGCGACTGCATCCAGTGCGAGTCGAAGGCCCAGGTGAAGTCGGCCTGCGCGAAGTTCTGCGAGTTGGTGGTGTTGACCATGTTGGAGCCGGTGGAGCCCAGGTCCACCTGGCCGGCGCCGTTCTGCATGTTCTGCAGCGTCTGCCCGTCGGCGCTGAGCGTCGGCTTGCCGTTGAGCGTCCACGCGGCGCCGTTGCTGCCGTTGACCCACTGGCCGTCGACGAAGTTGCGCGGCTTGGCGGCCATGCCCAGCTCTACCGAGGGGCCCCCCTTGGCCCAGGTACGGCCGACATTGAACGAGCCGCTGAGGCTGCCGCCGTTGTCCCACTCGCCTTCCAGGTTCAGGGTCTGCGAGGTGGCCTTCTCGACGGAGTAGTTGCCGTTCAACCACGGAATCTCGGTGTTGCAGACGTCCACGGCCTGGCGAATCGCGCCGGTGGACGGATTGACGGTGGCGTTGCAGCCCACGCCCGCGGCGGGCAGCCGGTAGTTGGCGCCGGTGACGATCGTGTGCGAGGGGTCGAAGGTGAGCCCTTCAGGGGCGAGCAGGCGACCTTGCTGGTCGGCGTAGTTGCTGCTGCTTGGCAGGCCCCACTCGGGCACTTCCAGCGTGTTGGTGATCTGGGTCTGCTGGCGCTCGAAGCGGAAGTAGTTGCCGGTCAGCAGGAAATGGTCGCTGGGCTTGAACTGCATGGTCGCCTGCGCGCCCTTGGTCTTCAGGTCCAGCTCGTTGCGGGTGGTGGAGAACTGCTGCGGCATCCAGAAGCCGTTGGACACGTTGCCGGCCTGGTCGACCACGCCACCGCCCGGCCACAGGTCGATGTTCGAGTTGACGTCCGCGCCGTAGGTGCCGCCATGGACGTTGCGCGGCGGCTGCGTGCACGCATCGCGGTCGGTACAGTTGTCCGACCACCAGTGCCAGCTTCCCGCGTCGGCGGAGTGGGTGGTGGCATGGCGCTTCTGGTACGAGCCGGCCACCAACACGCCGAAGGTCTCGTCCTTGTTCTTCCACGACCACAGCGCGGAGCCTTGCGGTTCCAGCTTGCTGCTGGTGTCCGAGCCCGCGGCGGTGCCGGTCACGAAGCCCTCGTTCGCAGCCATTTCCAGCGGGCGCCGCGTACGCAGGTCCACGTTGCCGCCGATGCCGCCCTCATCCAGGCGGGCTTCCAGGCTCTTGTAGAGCTTGATGTCCGAAAACATGTTGGCGGGGAACAAGGTGTAGTTGAACGAGCGTGTGAGGCCGGCCGAGGTGTCGGCCGAGGCGACATAGTTGCCGTTCAACTGGGTGAGGGTGAGCTCGGGTGCGAGGCCGCGGATGCTCACCGTCTTGCCTTCGCCGGATTCGCGGCTGATGACCACGCCGGGCACGTGTGCCAGCGCATCGGCGATGTTCTTGGCGGGAAACTGGGCGATGTTCTGCGCGTTGATCACCTCGACGATCGAGTTGGCCTCGCGCTTGTCCTGCACGTTCTGGTCGATGGACTGGCGATAGCTGGTGACAACCACGGCATCCATGGTGGTGGGACTGCCGGGCTCGCCGGCTTTGGGTTTATCCGTCTTGCGGGTGTCGTCATTGGGCTTTGCCTGCGCCGGTGCTTTGCTGGGTGCGGCAGATGGCGTGGATGCCTGTGCGAACGCCGGCGCAGGAAGGACAAGGCAGCCGGCGACGGACAGTGTGGCAGTGGCTAAGGCGGCGCAAAGCGGCTTGCGCGTGAGCAAGCGTGGCATATAGGTCATGTGAATGAACTTCCCTCGAGTCGTGTGCGCCGCGACGGCGGCGTGGAGATCCCCCGATCATCAATGCCCTGTACATGACCTATGTCTGCACGCGTTCCCCCTTGTCCTTTCGGACCCGAACCGACAACCCGACAACATCCCGAGCGACAGGCGGCACCTGCGACACGTGTTGCCGACGAAATTTTTCCTGCACGAAACCCGCGGGCCCGTCTTCACGACATGGCCCGAGTTCTCTTAATTGGATCGATCTAAATCCCCTGGCAGGAATTAAGCCGTCAAAGTGTTGGCGTGTCACGCTGCGCCGCAAAAAATCACGCATGAAAAGTGCGACGTGATGCTCACTTCATTAAGCTGACGCGATGACGAACAACGACATGCGTATCCGCGCCGCGCTCGCCGACATCGAACACGACCTCGGCCGACAACTGACAAGCGATGCCTTCGTGATCGGCAGCGCCGCCGTATGCCTCGTCGGTGCGGACATCGACGTCGCCGACCTGGATATCCTCACCACGACCGACGATGCCAGGCGTCTGGAACAGGTGTGGCAGTCCCGCCGACTGCACGACTACCTGCCGTCGGACGGCGGGTTGTTTCGCTCGCGCTTCGCGCGTTACGCGTTCACGGCGATGCCGGTGGAGATCATGGGCGGCCTGGAGGTGTGTGTGGAGGACGCGTGGCAATCCGTGCGCATCGATGAGTCGTGCCCCCTGGATGGGCACGCCGCGCGTCTTCGCCTGCCTTCACCGGCGGAACTGCGACGCGTGCTCCATCTGTTCGGTCGGGATAAAGACCGTCGCCGTGCGGCTCTCCTTCGAGGCATGTAGTTTCGCTTGCCGTCGGCAAGCTTGTTCGAACGACTCTACTTGCGACGGACATGGATAGCACCGAGCGGCGTCGGTTGCCGAGGCTGCGCCGTTCGTGCGTCAATGGCCGCTGTCGATCAGGGGAAATGCAACGGATGGCTTATCGCACCACGTTTGGACTGCTGGCGCTGTGCGCCGTGATGATTGCCTGCTCACGGCCCGGTGCCGAGCCATCGGCGACACCCCTCCGGCCCCCCGCGTCTACGGCCCCGCTGGCGATGGCGCCAACGGCGCCCGCCGAAGCCATGCCGCAACCTTACGTACTCGAGGGTACCGAGGTGCGTACGTTGCATGCCGATGGTACGGATCGCGATTACCAGGTATTCGTCAGCTTGCCGCGTGACTACGCGGACCATCCCGAGCGTCGCTACCCCGTGCTGTTCGTCACCGACGCCAACTATGCGTTCCCGCTCATTCGCAGCATCGCGCGTCGCGTGGGCGAGCACGAGGGCGGCACCGAGGCGTTCATCCTGGTGGGCCTGTCGTATGCCGTGGGAGACACCCCGGAGTACAGTCGACGCCGCGATTACACCCCGACCCCCGATGGCGATCCGGAGCTGACCTCGGACATGCCCGGCCGCGCCGTGGTCCACGGCGGCGGTGAGGTCTATACCCGGTTCATCAAGGATCAGGTCTTTCCGCTGATCGCGCAGCACTACCGCGCCGACATGCAACGGAAGATCTACGCGGGCCACTCGTACGGCGGGCTGCTGGGAATCGATATGCTGATCCACGACCCGGGCATGTTCCAGTACTACATCCTGGGTAGCCCGTCGTTGCAGTTCGGCAACGACGTGGAGTTCGCGCGTCTCCACGAGGCGACCGCCAGGCTGCGCGACCTGCCGGCCAACGTCTTGATCGTGCTGGGCGGCTACGAGGCGCTTTCGCCGGGCTCGTCCGATCCCCGGTTCAACCACAGCACGGACATGGTCGCCAATGCGCAGCGGTTCGTGGCCGAGCTGAAGGCGAAGCACTATCCGGGGCTGCATATCAAGATGACCACGGTGGCGGATGAGGACCATATGACCGTCTTCCCGGCCGTCATTACCCGTGGCCTGCTTTGGGCATTGCCGCCCAGGCGCGATTGAAGGACCGCCTGACGCGGCGCTGCGATCAGTGCCGCTGTGCGTAGAGATCCTTTGCCTGCGCCACGGCCATGGCGCGTTCCCGATCGCCGAAGTCGTCGAGCGCGGGGTCGGTCGAGAGGGTCGCGTCGCCCGGTAGCGAGCGCGCGGCCAGTGCACTCGCGAACAGCCGCCACGCCGCGGCGGCGATGGGGTCCCCATCGACCAGCCGGCCGTCGTCCGCAAGCTGCGCCATGACGTTCGCCGCCTCGGTGTCGCCTTTCAGTGCCAGCTCGCGTATCGCCTGCACATCGTCGGCATAGTACGCACGCACCGATGCACGGTCGGGATCGGGCAGACCCGGTGTCACCGCATCGGTGTCCTGTTCATCCTGTCTCAGCCTGGCTTCCAGCAGCTCGCGTCTCGCACGGGGGCTGCCCGCGTCCGCCGCCGTACGCAGCAGGATATCCACGTCGTCATCGGAGGCGATCGGCTGGTTTGCGCACGTCGCGATCCATCGGCGCCGAGGCTCGCCTGGTTCGTCATGGTCGGTACCTGCATCTCCCGCCGTGTCTGCCTGTTGCCGCGCGAGCTGCCGGCACAACAGGCCGGTGGTGGCGTCGGCTTCGGCTCGAGCGGTGGCGCTGTTTGCGGAGTCGCCGCTTGAACGGCCCGGCGGGGCGACCGGCTGGGTGCTCTCGGTCGGCCGTAGCTGCATGGGGGAGCGCGAAGCCCCGCCCACTGCCCCTCGAAGCCTGCCGACCTTTTCCATGGGGTGCGGGTGCGATAAACCCACGACGGCGCAAAGCAGCCCGACCGCGGCGATCGATCCGACCCCGAGGTAGGTCGCGTGGCGACGGAGAAGAATGGAGCGCACGACTAACGACGTCCCGGCGCGCCGGAGGGCGCTTTGCCCGATGCGCCCACTGTCGGGACAGCCGACTTCGCAAGTATGGCGTCCACGGCCTCGTCGCGAAGCAGGGCCTCGATGATCTTGTGCGAGTTTTCATAGGTGGCGATCACGTGCTGCTGCACCAGGATCAGGTGGTAACCCTGCGGACCGCGTACGGGTTCGGAGACCTCTCCCTCGTGCAGTTGGCTGACGGCGGAGATGAACTGTGCGGCAACGTACATGCCGAGCATCGGCTGCAGTTCGCCACCATCGCCGGCCGTCTGCGCATCGTCGGACTCCGCTTGCGCCACGGCCGCGAAATCCGCACCGGCCAGTAGCTTTGCCCGGAGCGCGTTGGCCTTGGCGAGCGCTTCGCCCTCCGATCGTTGGCTGCCATCCCGCGTGGGACCCACGGCCACGAAGATGTGGCTCAACGAAAACTCGTCGTAGGCATAGGGATGCTCGGATAGTTTCCTTTTCACGTCGTCGGGCGTGATGGTGACCGAAGCCCGCATGCGGTCGCGTTTCGCTGGTGACGCTTCGGTCGGGAACTGGGCAGCCGGCGTGATCGCGTGTGCGGCATGGGCTGGTGTCGGTACGGAAGCCTGGGACACCGCTGGCAACGTAGAAAGTACGCCGCCGAGGACGAGCGCAGCGGTGGTGAAGCGATAACGGATGGACATGGTGGCATGACCCTGTGGAAGAAGGCGGCAGCGGAAGAGGGGGATGTCTTGCATCCCCCTCCGGCTACGTCAGTGCAGTCCGCGTGACTTGAGGAAGCCGATCAGGCCCCTCGGATCGTCCGTGGTGATGAAGGTGAAGCCTTGCTTGACCAGATAGTTCCAGTCGCCGCGGTCGTCTGCGGTATCCCTGCCGCCGGGGTAGGAGAAGTAGATGCTTGCCAGCGTGTAGCAGCACACGCCGGTGTTCTTGTAAAAATTGCCGTTGCCCGGCGCATCGGGCAGGGCGTTGAACACGCCCACGGCCTTCTTGTCACCCTTTGCCAGGTCCAGCTGGCCCTGCAGCAAGCCGTTCGGCTGCTTGACGTTGATCTCGACCGCGGGGGAGCCGGTCCACGCTCGGCGCACGGCAGGCACGTCGATGATCGTCAGCATGTTGGTGGTGAACACGGGAATACCGACGATCGTGGGGGCATCAGCCTTGAACGCCGAGTACGAGGGATACAGCGTGGCGTTGACCTTCGCACCGACGACACGCGATGGTGCAGAGAAATTTTCCTGCGCGAGGCGGTCGATGGCCTTGACCGCATCCTTGGTCTTGGTGTCGAAGATCATCGGTGTCCGGAGGCCGTGCTGGTTCCAGTAGGTGAAGATGCCCGTGACATCGGGTACGAAGTAGCCGGTCACCTGGGTGCGTCCCGGGCTGAGCAGGTGGAGGTTCTGGATCGTGTTCCAGCTGACTGAGGCGACGCTGGGGTTGGTGCCGACGTTGGTGTTCGGGTCGTACTTCGTGCCGCCACGGAACGCGGTATAGACGTCCGTGGTGCGGCCGAGGTTCATGTCGTGCATCAGTACGGGAACACCTTCGGACGTCATCTTGACGTCCAGTTCCACCGCGTCCATGCATTGGTCGTCAGCTTGCTGCAGTGCCGCCCGTGAGTTTTCCGGGGTGTCGCCGCTGGGGGAGAACTTGCCCCAGAGTCCGCGATGTGCAAGTACGGATACCTGATGGGTGGGTACTGTTTTCAGCAGCATGGCCATCCGGGTGCTGGTCGGGGCGCATGCCGCATGGGATGCCTGCGCAAGGGATCCCGCGGCGATGAACAGGGCAAGCGCTGCCGTCACGCGACGTCGTGTGTAGGGTTTCATGGGCTTTTCTCATGGTGAATAACAGAAAGTCGGTCGACGCATGAGCCGCGATAACTTGCTCATGCGCGGTTGAGTGCCACACCTGCTTGCAGCTGCAAACGCGGCTCGATCTTAGTTATTCACTATTACTGATATATTATGGATGCATGGACTTTTGATGGCCGTCCGTGCATCCCGTGGCCCTTTCACGACGTGACCGATGCCATATAACGGCGCGGTGGTGCACCCAGCAAGCGGGTAAAAAGCGTCGTGAAACTGCTTGCGCTGGCATAGCCCAGCGCCATGGCCGTCGTCGTAATCGTCTCGCCGCGCGCGAGCATGTCCACGCCCATGACGATGCGAAGGTGCTCGCGCCAGCGGCCGAACGGCATGCCGGTTTCCTCGATAAAAAGCCGTGCAAGCGTGCGTGCGCTGGTGTTCGCATGGGCGGCCAGCCGGGTCAGCGTCCAGTCGCTGCCGGGATGGAGGCGCAACAGGTCGGTGACAGCGCGCAGGCGTCGGTCGTGGCCATGGGGTACGAAGAGGCGAGGGCGCGTCGATGGCGCTCGCAGGTGCTCCACCATCAGTGCGCCGATCAGGACCGCGATGGGGCGGTGGGTGGAAGCATCGGCGGCCCGGGTCACCCGTTCGGCTTCGAGGGCTAGTTGCAGCAGCAGTTCCGAGGCGGGCAGCACCTCGCATGTCACCGGCAGGCCGCCCGAAAGGCTGACCGGCATGTGGACGTTGATAAGCGAGGACGATTCGCTATAACGCGCACCGTGCGACAGGTGGGGCGGCACCCAGATGGCCAGTCCTGGCGGCGCAAGCCACCAGCCCTCGTCCGCCGTCACGGTCATCGTGCCTTGCCGCACGACGGAAAGCTGGCCGGAGGCGTGGTGGTGGGACGCGACCGTGCTGCCGGCCGGATGGTCGATGCGGGCTGCGGCTATCGGTTCGGCGTCCGGGCCGGTACCCACGGCGCTATCGACTCGCATGGCGGTTCCTCAAAATCAGTTGGCATTTTGACGAAAGAAATCGGTAAATATTTCGTGGAACATACACCCACTCCACGCCGACGGCCCACGACCATGACCCATCTCGACATCATCGGCATCGCAGGCAGCCTTCGCGAAGCCTCGTATTCGCAGGCCGTGCTGCGGTCGGTGTTCCACGACCTCCCATTGCCTTTCGCCGGACGCGCCCTCGATATCGGCCGCTTTCCGCATTACAGCGAAGACCTGGAGCGCGAGGCCTTGCCCGAATACGTTGCGTCGTCACGGGCGGCCGTCGCCGCGGCTGCCGCGGTCATCATCGTCACGCCCGAGTACAACCACGGGATACCGGGGGTGTTGAAGAACACCCTGGACTGGCTGTCCCGGCCGGCCTTTCAGAGTGGCATGGTCGGCAAACCGGTGCTCTTCATGACCTTGTCCGAAGGGGCGCTAGGTGGTGTGCGGGCACAGGGTCAGCTTCGTGAAACGCTGTCGTCGATGCTGTGCCAGCTTCCGCCGTCGCCGGAGATCGTGTTCCCGCACATCGGGTCCAAAGTGACTGAGGGCCTGTTGACCGATGAAGCGTCGCAGGTCTTCCTGCGCCGGCATCTGGCGCGCTTCGTCTCGGGCATCGTCACCGATGCGACGGTCTGACCACCCACGAGGTGCGCGTATGGAACCGATCCTTGCCGTAACCGCCGGCCTCGCCGTCGGCATGTTGTTCTCATGGTTGAAGCTGCCGCTGCCGGCGCCGCCGACGCTGACCGGGATACTGGGAGCCTTTGGCGTGTTCCTCGGCAGCGTGATCTACCGGATGGTCGTTCGCTAGGCACGTGTCATGCGGGCTTGACTCTAGACCTGGATAAAGGGTCTAGACTTACGTTATGACCTCATCCACCTCCCTTACCATCGGCCGCATCGCCCACAGCGCCGGCGTCGCCATCGACACGATCCGCTTCTACGAGCGAGAAGGCCTGCTGCCGGCGCCAAAGCGCCGGCCTTCGGGCTACCGCGAGTACGACGAGTCCGCCGTGACCCGCCTCCGTTTCATCCGTCGCGCGAAAGACCTCGGGTTTACCCTCGAGGAGATCCGTGAGCTGTTCGCCCTGTCGGCTGACCGCCATGGCGGCGTGGAAGGGGTGCGCGAGCGCGCCGCCGCGCGGTTGCACGCGATCGATGAGCGCATCGCCGAGCTGCAGCGAGTCCGCAGCGGGTTGTCGGAACTGGTCGACGCCTGCCCCGGGCATGGCGCCCCGGAAGATTGCCCGATCCTCAAGGCATTGGCGGAGCCGGGCGCATGAGCCATTGCTGCTCCCACGGCGCCCCGACCCCGCACGCGACGGCGGCAACGTCGGCACCGCTGCCCGCGGGGACGATCTACACCTGTCCGATGCATCCGGAGGTTCGCCAGCAAGGTCCAGGCGCGTGCCCGAAGTGCGGCATGGCGCTGGAGCCGGCCATGCCGAGCCTGGATGACGACGACGGCGGCGAAGCCCGGGCGCTCGGCCGGCGCCTGGCATCGCTGGTGGGGCTGACGCTACCGGTGTTCCTGATCGCCATGATTCCCCACGTGGCCGGGCAGGCGTGGCACCAGCCGTGGGCGGCCTTGCTGGGGTGGGCGGAGGCGCTACTGGCATCTGTCGTGGTGCTGTGGGGTGGCGCGCCGTTCTTCGCACGCGGCTGGCGCTCGCTGAGACCCTGGTCGCCGAACATGTACACGCTGATCGCGCTTGGCAGCGGCGTGGCCTGGCTCTACAGCGCCATCGCGTTCGCGGTGCCGTCGGCGTTCCCGCCGTCCATGCGCGACATGCATGGCCAGGTGGCCGTCTATTTCGAATCGGCCGCTGTCATCGTCACGCTCGTGACCTTGGGCGATCTGCTGGAGTTGCGGGCCCGTCGCCGCACGGGCGAGGCCCTTCGGGCGTTGCTGGGCCTGGTGCCGAAGACGGCGCGGCGTATCGACCCGGATGGCCATGAGGGCGATGTCGCCATCGACAGCCTGCGCGTGGGCGATACGCTGCGCGTGCGTCCCGGTGAGACCGTACCGGTGGACGGTACGGTGCTGGACGGCGAAAGCCACGTCGATGAGGCCATGCTTACGGGCGAAGCCGTGCCCGTGGCCAAGCGTGCCGGTGACCGGCTGACCGGCGGTACGCTCAACGGGCACGGGGCCGTCACCCTGCGCGTGGACCATCTCGGTGCGGACACCGTGCTCTCCCGCATCGTCGCCCTGGTGGCGGACGCGCAGCGATCGCGCGCGCCGCTACAACGCGTGGCCGACCGCGTGGCGGCATGGTTCGTACCCCTCGTCGTGGTGGCGGCGATCGTCGCGTTTGCGGCGTGGTGGGTTTTCGGGCCGGCACCGGTGCCGGCGCATGCCCTGGTCGCCGCCGTCTCCGTGCTGATCATCGCGTGCCCGTGTGCGCTGGGTCTGGCCACACCCATGTCGATCATGGTGGCGAGCGGGCGGGGCGCGCAGGCCGGCGTGTTGTTCCGCGATGCCACCGCCATCGAGACGCTTCGCGACATCGATACGCTGGTCTTCGACAAGACGGGCACGCTGACCGAAGGCCGGCCCATGCTGACGGAGGTGCGCACCTTTGGCGGCGACCGGGGGACGGCGCTGCGCATGGCCGCGGCGGTCGAGCGCGCGAGCGAGCATCCGCTGGGGCGCGCGATCATCGCGGCGGCGGAAGCCGAGGGCTTCGCGATCCCCGCGATGTCCGGCTTCCAGGTCTACGTGGGGCGCGGCGTCAGCGGCCGTGTCGATGGGCACGACGTCATGGTCGGCAACGGCCGGCTGATGGACCACGAGCGGGTCGAACTGGGCGCGGCGCAGGAGGTGGCCGCGAAGGCACGCGCCAAGGGTGCGACCGCCATGTACCTGGCGATCGACGGCCGGCTGGCCGCGGTGCTGTCGCTTTCCGACCCGATCAAGGCCTCGTCGCAACCCGCGCTGCAGGCGCTGCGCGAGGCTGGCGTACGCTGCGTCATGTTGACCGGCGACAACGCGGCGACGGCGAACGCCGTGGCCGCCTCCTTGCCGATCGACGAGGTGCACGCTGGCGCGTCACCGGAAGACAAGGCGCGCATCGTCGCCGGGTTGAAGGCTGCCGGCGCCACGGTGGCCATGGCCGGCGACGGCGTGAACGACGCGCCGGCCCTGGCCGCGGCCGATATCGGTATCGGCATGGGTAACGGCAGCGACATCGCGATCCGTAGCGCGTCGGTCACCCTGCTCAAGGGCGACCTGGCCGGCATCGCACGGGCGCGTGCGCTGTCCGATGCCGCGGTGAGGAACATCCGGCAGAACCTGTTCTTCGCCTTCGTCTACAACGGCGTGGGCGTGCCGGTCGCGGCGGGCGTGCTGTACCCGCTGACCGGCTGGACGCTGTCGCCCATGGTCGCGGCGCTGGCGATGAGCCTCAGCTCCGTCTCGGTCGTGGTCAACGCGTTGCGGCTTCGTCGTGCGCCGATCTGACAACGTGCCCCGTGTTCAGCGAGGCGCGTCGAACGACGGCGGGGCATCCTCCGGTCGGGTGGCCCAGGCCTTGTCCGGTGTGGCCGAGAGATCGAACCGCAGCGTGCCACCCTTGAGTGCGAACGACTCCGGCAGCCAAGCGCGTAACGACGCCTTGCCGTCGACGCGCAACGCCGTGACATACGGCTTGCCCGGCCCGGCATCCGGCGCCTCGATCACGATGTTGCCAGCGGCGCGGTGGATGGTGGCGCGGGTGAACAGCGGGCTACCCACGACCATTTCCGCGCGGCCGGGAATGGACGGATAGACGCCCAGCGCGGCAAATACGTACCAGGATGACATCTGGCCGAGGTCGTCGTTGCCGGGAATGCCCTTGGGCTCATTGAGCCAGAGGGTGTCGAGCACGCGGCGCACCAGCTCCTGCGTCTTCCACGGCTGGCCGGCGAAGTTGTACAGCCAGGGCGTGCCGATGGACGGTTCGTTGTCCAGTTCGGCATGCAGCGGGCCGGATTTGGTGACGGCGAACGCGCCGTCGGGCTGGTAGAAGAACGCGTCCAGGCGTGCACGCGCCTTGTCCCGGCCGCCCATGGCGTCGAACAAGCCGGCCACGTTGAAGGGCACCATCCATACGTACTGCGCGGCGCTGCCTTCGACGAAGCCGTCCTCGGTGGATGGTGTGAACGCGTGGGGTGGCTGGGCGTCGTCGTCCTTCACCAGGGCCCAGCTACCGTCCGCGTTGCGGTTGCGGATATAACCGCCTTCCGGCGTCGCCTTCGGGTCGAACAGGTTGCGCCAGTACTGTGCCCGCGCCATGAACCGCTGCGCCGTGGCCGCGTCGCCCAGGCGCCCGGCCAGTGTGCCGATGCCGAATTCCGCCGCGACGGTCTCCAGCGTGTCCGCGGCGGGTCCCCATGCGGGCGCGCCGACCGGTATGTAATGCAGCTTCAGCCAGGCGTCCAGTCCGGGGCGCTGGCCGACACACTCCACCTCGCAGCCGTCGTGTGAGGTATCCAGCGCGGTCGGGTGATCGGCGGCATGCACCAGCGAAGCGAGTGCGCCGGCGGCATCGAAGTCGCGTGCCCCGAAGGCATACATGCCTGCCAGCGCGGCGGCGGACGGATCGCCGTTCATCACGTGCGTGCCGCCGTTGTTGTGCGTCCAGCGATCCCACACGCCGTGGTTCTGTCGTGCCTGGTTGTACAGGCTTTGTGCGATGTCGCTGGCGATGCCGGGATCCAGCCACGCCACCAGCGGCAGCTGCGAACGATAGACGTCCCAGCCGGAGAAATTGGCGTACTGCGCCTTCTGCTTCCCGGTTACCGTGTGGACCTGCTGGTCGAATCCGCGGTACTCCCCGTTGACGTCGCTGAAGACGTTGGGTGTCATCAGCGCGTGGTAGAGCGCGGTGTAGAACACCGTGCGCTGGTCGGTCGTGCCGCCCTCGATCGCGATCTGCGAAAGCCGCGTGTTCCACGCCTGCACGGCTTTGTCGCGCAGTGCCTCGAAGGCGGTGCCGGCCGGGTTTTCCGCGTCCAGGTTGGCCTTCGCGTTGGCGGCGCTGACGTACGAGACGCCGACGCGCACGTTGACCTCGCGGGTGCCCGCCGCGAACCCCAGCCACGCGCCGGACCCGTGGCCCGCATCGGGGAACCCCTCGCCGTAACCGGTGCCGCCAGCGGCTTTCGTCCCGCCGCGGGTGACGGTGCCGTCGGTCCAGGTGCCGGTGGCGGCGAATGGCTGGTCGAACTCGGCCACCACATGCACGGTGTAATAGCTGCGCCGGTCGGCCTCGTTGATATAGCCGCAGAAGTTGCCGCTGGTGACCTCGACGGTGACCCGCCGGTTCGCCTTGTCGACCACCACGCTGGCCTTCTCCGAGCCCACTTCGGAATCGGACGCGCGCACCAGGAGGTTGACCGGCTTGCCGGCGGGGTAGGCGAAGCGCGCGGCGCCCGAGTGCAGGGCGGCGGTCAAGTCGGCGGTGACGCCGTTGTCCAGCGCCACCCGGTAATGGCCCGCCTTGGCCACCTCCTTCGCGTGGCTGAACGTGGATGCGTACGCGGTGCGGTAGTCGGCCGAGGGCGAGGTCGTTACCTCCGTGGTGATCGGCATGAGCGGTACATCGCCCGAGCCGCCCGCGCACCCCCAGCCTTCGACGTTGGTCAGGCTGAAGCCGCGGATCGACCCGGCGCGGTACTCGTAGCCGCCGGGCGCAGCAATGGGCGCCTTCTTGCCCGGCAACGGCGAGGCCTCGGGGCTGAACTGCACCATTCCGAAAGGCACTACCGCCCCCGGGAACACGTTGCCACCGTTGGTGGTGCCGATCAGCGGATTGACCAGGTCGGCGGGCCTGGAGGTCGCGGCAACCACCACGGGCGACAGGGCGAGGGCAAGGACGAGCGGGGGCATCACGCGCAAGGGCCGATCTCCGGATCGATATTTATATCGATTGAAATCCCTATCGCGCGTGCGGACCTGTGCCAGGGGTCATGGATGCAGCGCAGCAATCCTTACCAGAGGATGCCGTTCTCCGGCTGCACCGGTTTCAGCCCGTGCGCTTCGTTGAGCGAATCGCGCAGGTCGATCTCGATGCCGCGGGTGAGCGTGGTGAGCGGTACGTCGTCTTCCAGGTTCTCGAACGGGTTCTGCATGTCGTTACCGATCTGCAGCAATGCGAGGAACAGGAAGCCGGCCATCGTGGAACCCAGCGGGGTATACAGGCCGAGTGTCTCGACCAGGCCCAGCGGCAACAGGATGCAGAAACCGTGGGTGAAGATGGCGGGGTAGGTGGCGTACTGCTGTGGTAGCGGCGTGTTCTTGATCCGCTCCATGCCGCCTTGCGCGTTGGATATGTCCGACAGAGTGCGTGCAAGGCTGGCCAGCAGGATCGGGTCGGGGCGCGCGTCGGCGATCAGCACGCCCGTGCGCGCGTGGATGGCATTGGGCAAGTTGGTGACGTGGCGCAGCCGTTCGATCTCGTCGGCGGGCAGGCGCGGCGTCAACTCGTCCCACGGCGCCTGCCGGCGAAGATGCATGCGCAGCGCGTGCACATAGGCGATCTGGCGATGCGCCACGGTGGCACCCACGCTGCGATCCGGCAGCATGGTGCCGGCTTCGCGGGCCAGGGTGCGCGAGGCATTCACCATCGCGCCCCACAAGGTGCGGGCCTCCCACCAGCGCGCGTACGCCGTGGTGTTGCGGAAGCTCAGGTACACCGCGACGGCGGAGCCGAGCAGGGTGAGCGGCAGGGCCGGAAATTCCGCGGTGAGCCGGGGATGGATCACGTACCAGAATGCCGTGACCACGACATCCCAGGCCAGCAGCCAGATCAGCGGCTTGCCCACGTAACGCAGGATGTGCCCCACATGGGCCCGGCCGGGGAGGATCACGCGTTGTGTTCCCGCTGGATGGCCTCGGCCAGGGGGATGAACTTGAGGGAGTCTTCGTCCAGCACGGCCACCTTGCCGTCGCCGATGCCGTAGACCCAGCCCTGCAGGGCGATGGTGCCGTTGGCCAGCGCGGCGGCCACGGCCGGGTGGGTGCGCAGATGGGTGAGCTGGAGGCGGACGTTTTCCTCGATCACGGCCTGCATCGCTTCGGCGCCTTCCAGCTTGCGTGCGAAGACGGCGCTCCGAGCGGCCTGCGCGTTGCGCAGCCAGGCCTCCACGGTGGGCAGGTCGCGGGTGGATTCGGGGTTGAGCAGGCCCTTCATCGCGCCGCAGTCGGTATGGCCGCAGATGACGATGTGGCGCACGCCCAGCACCGCCACCGCGTACTCGACCACCGCGGAGACGCCACCGAGCATTTCGCCGTAGCCGGGAACGATGTTGCCGATGTTGCGGCAGACGAACAGCTCGCCCGGCTGGGTCTGCGTGATCATCTCTGGAACGACGCGGGAATCGGCACAAGTAATGAAAAGCGTGTGCGGGCTCTGGCCCTCGGCCAGTTCGCCGAAAAGCTTGCGGTTTCCCGGTTCCGGGAAGACCTTGTCGCTGAAGTCCTCGACGCCGCGGAGAAGGCCGAGCAGGCTTTCGTTACGTGGGGTTTCCTGGGTCATGCGCATGGCCTTGGTAAGTGCGCCGCCCGGGCGGGCGGCTGTCCGGCACGCAGTTTAGGACAACACGAGGCCAAAGAAATTCGCGCGGGTATGGAAACCCGCAGGAGCGGGGTTGGGGGTGGTGGCGGCGGCGGTGACGGTGACGGGTGTAGGAGCGCACGATGTGCGCGAAATCATTGCGCGGTGCGCGACATGGTTTCGCGTCGACCCCACCGGGTTCACGCGCCAGGTTGGAGGCATGGCCTCAAAACATGTCGCGCACATCGTGCGCTCCTACGACGCACCGTCCGGATATACCGGACGGACCCGCGCACCATCCGGGGGCTCAGGCCTCCGCGTCTTCCTTGTAGGCATCGATCGGGATGCAGGCGCACATCACGTTCTTGTCGCCGTACACGTTGTCCACGCGGGATACCGGCGGCCAGTACTTGCTGAACTTCAACGAGGGCAGCGGGAAGGCAGCCAGTTCGCGCGGGTAGGCGTGGGTCCACTCCGTGCCCGTGACCATCGCGGCCGTGTGCGGGGCACGGCGCAGCGGGTTGTCCTCGCGATCCAGACGGCCATCTTCCACTGCGGCGATCTCTTCACGGATCTGGATCATGGCGTCGATGAAGCGATCCAGCTCGTGCTGCGATTCGCTTTCGGTCGGCTCCACCATCAGCGTGCCGGAGACCGGGAAGCTCAGGGTCGGGGCATGGAAACCGAAGTCGATCAGGCGCTTGGCGACGTCTTCCGCGCCCACGCCGGTGGCGTCCTTGAGCGGGCGCAGGTCGAGGATGCACTCGTGCGCCACAAGGCCGTTGCGGCCGGTGTACAGCGTCTTGTAGTGCGGGGCCAGGCGACGCGCGATGTAATTTGCATTGAGCAGGGCGACCTGGGTCGCTTTGCGCAGGCCCTCGGTGCCCATCAGCGTGATGTACATCCACGAGATCGGCAGGATGGATGCCGAACCGAACGTGGCTGCGCTCACCATGCCCACGTCGCCCTCGTTGCCGAAGCCGCGGGGCAGGAACGGCGCCAGGTGCGACTTGACCGCACACGGGCCGACGCCCGGGCCGCCGCCGCCGTGGGGAATGCAGAAGGTCTTGTGCAGGTTGAGGTGCGAGACGTCCGAGCCCCACTTGCCGGGCTTGGCCACACCGACCAGCGCGTTCATGTTGGCACCGTCGGTGTACACCTGGCCGCCGTTCTGGTGCACCACGTCGCAGATGGCGACCACGTCTTCCTCGAACACGCCGTGCGTGGAGGGGTAAGTGATCATGATGGCGGCAAGCCGGTCGGAGTACTTCTCGGCCTTGGCGCGGATATCGTCGACGTCCACGTTGCCGTTGGCGTCGCAGCGGGTGACCACCACGGTCATGCCACACATCTGGGCCGAGGCCGGATTGGTGCCGTGCGCGGATTCCGGGATGAGGCAGATGTCGCGGTGGCCCTCGTTGCGCGAGCGGTGGTACGCGCGGATGGCCAGCAGGCCGGCGTATTCGCCCTGGGCACCGGAATTGGGCTGCAGGCTGACCGAGTCGTAGCCGGTGCATTCCACCAGCATCGCTTCCAGTTCGTCGATCAGCTGCTTGTAGCCCTGGGCCTGGTCGGCCGGGGCCAGCGGATGGATGTTGGCGAACTCCGGCCACGTCACCGGGATCATCTCCGCGGTGGCGTTGAGCTTCATGGTGCACGAGCCCAGCGGGATCATGGTGCGATCCAGCGCCAGGTCCTTGTCGGCCAGGCCACGCAGGTAACGCAGCAGCTCGTGCTCGCTGTGGTGGGTGTTGAACACCGGGTGCTGCAGGAAGGCGGTGTCACGAAGCAGGGCAGACGGCAGCGCGTCGGCCGTGGCCGCATCCAGCGCGTCGATGTCACCCAGTTCTGCGCCGAACACGCCGGCCAGCGCCGCGATGTCCGCGCGAGTGGTGGTCTCGTCGAGGCTGATGCCCACGCTGCCCGCATCGATCGCGCGCAGGTTGAGGCCGGCTTTCGCAGCCTTGGCGTGCAATGCCGCGGCATCCACGCCCGTGATGTGCAGCGTGTCGAAGAAATCGTTGCCCACCGTGACACCGGCCTTGCCCAGCACGTCGGCGAGGATGGCGGTGAGGCGGTGCGTGCGGCGTGCGATGCGGGCCAGGCCGTCTGGGCCGTGATAGACCGCATACATGCTGGCCATGACGGCGAGCAGCACCTGCGCGGTGCAGATGTTGGACGTGGCCTTCTCGCGGCGGATGTGCTGCTCGCGCGTCTGCAGGGTGAGGCGGTAGGCCGGCTTGCCCTCGCTGTCGACGGAGACGCCGATCAGGCGGCCCGGCATCGAGCGCTTATAGGCATCGCGACAGGCGAGGTAGGCCGCGTGCGGGCCACCGAAGCCGTAGGGCACGCCGAACCGCTGCGTGTTGCCGACCACGATATCCGCGCCCCAGCTGCCGGGCGCGGCGATCAGGGTGAGGGCAAGCAGGTCGGTGGCGACGCAGACGATGCCGCCGCGTGCGTGCGTGGCGTCGGCCAGCGCGGTGTAGTCGTTGATCCGCCCGAAGGTGTTGGGGTACTGCAGCAGCACGCCGAAGCTGTCGACCGAACCGGCGTCGCCGTCCGCGCCCACATGCAGTTCGATGCCGATGCCGTCGGCGCGCGTGCGCAGCACTTCCAGCGTCTGCGGATGGACGTCCTTCGAGACGAAGAACACGTTGGACTTCGACTTGGCGGACCGCTTGGCCAGCGTCATCGCCTCGGCCGCGGCCGTGGCCTCGTCCAGCAGCGAGGCGTTGGAGATGTCCATCCCGGTCAGGTCGGTGACCATGGTCTGGAAGTTGATCAGGGCCTCCATGCGGCCCTGCGAGATCTCAGCCTGGTACGGCGTATAGGCCGTGTACCAGGCCGGGTTCTCCAGCACGTTGCGCAGGATGACGTTCGGCGTGAGGGTGCCGTAGTAGCCCTGGCCGATGAAGCTGCGGAACACCGTGTTGCGGTCGGCGATGGCGCGGATCTTGGCCAGCGCTTCCTCTTCGGTCACAGCGGTGGGCAGCGACAGCGGCGCGGGCGACTTGATCGAGCCCGGCACGATGGCGTCGGTGAGGGCGTCGAGGCTGGCGTGGCCGACCACGGCCAGCATGGCGTCGATCTCGGCATCGTTCGGACCGATGTGACGCTCGATGAACGCACCGTGGTTCTCGAGTTCGCGCAGCGACGGAGAGTTTTTCTGGCTCATGGCTTTGGAGGCATCCGGAAGAACGTGCCGTGCCGGCACGTGGGGCGCCCCTCTGTCCTTTTGCCTGAGAGTTTGGAGGCGTGTGGCCTCTTGCACCTTCGGCGCCGGATCTAACCGGTCTCTCCAGAGTGATGAAGCACGTCGGTGGTCATGGGAGCCTGAGCGATTACGGGCGTTGCGCCTTCGGCAGCGGGTCCTTCCGCTTCTCCCACCGGGTGTTGCTGCGAACGATTATACAGAGCCGGGGCCAGGGATGATGTCTTTTCGCGACCGTATACCGTTGAGGAGCAGATCGATCCCTGCCAGGTAGTCGGCACGGTCGTCATGGGCGTGCAACGCCGTGGCCATGCTGCGCGTAAAGGGGTAGGCGGCCGGGTCCAGCGCGGTCCAGGTGGCTGCGATGGTTGCCAGGAAGGCCTCGCGGTCGACTCCCCGTGCCTGGCCGTAGCGTGCATTGGCGGCGTTCTGCCCGGCCACGCCGAGGATGTAGCTCCATACCGCAAGCACGGTGGACCATTGCGCCGCCGGCGGTACGTCTAACGCCTGGATCTGCGTACCCAGCGCTTCCAGCAGGCGAATGCCTGGCAGCTGCCCCGGGCTGTGTCCCAGGGCGGTGCCCACCCACGGGTGCCGGTCGATGGCGTCGAACATGCCCAGCGCGATGGCTCGAATCCTGTCGCCGGGTGTCGTTGCTTGATGTGCTGTGCCGTCGGTCGCGGGATCCAGCGTGCGAGCGACGATGGCGTCGCAGGCCGCGGTCAGTAGGTCGTCCTTGTCGGCGATATGCCCGTAGAGGGCCCCGGGCCCGGTCGCCAGGCGCTCGGACAATGCCCGGAAGGTGAGGCCGCCCTCGCCGCGGCTGTCGAGCAAGGCAATGGCGGCGTCGATGATGCGGTCCCGGGTGAGGGAGCGTTCGCGTCGCGGGGGGCGGGAGGACGAATCGACCATGGCCCATATTGACATAAATGGAATGGCGTTCCAATCTGGAACGACGTTCCATTTGCGGTTCGGTCGGCCTCTCAAAACAACTCCCGGAGCAACCATGCCTCCTTCCATCGCAATCATCGGCGCCGGTCTCGGCGGCCTCACGCTGGCGCGCGTTCTCCATGTCCACGGCATGGCCGCGACGGTTTTCGAAGCCGAAGCCTCGGCCACCGTTCGCAGCCAGGGCGGCATGCTGGACATCCATGGCGAGACCGGCCAACTGGCGCTCAAGGCGGCCGGGCTTTACGAGTCCTTCCTGGACCTCGTTCACCCCGGTGGCCAGGCAACCCGTGTCGTCGGCCGTGACGGCACCGTGCTGTTCGCCAACGGGGACGACGGTTCCGGCGATCGACCGGAAGTGCCCCGAGGTTCACTACGGCGCCTTCTGATCGATGCGTTGCCGGCGCGGACGATCCGCTGGGGCAGCAAGCTAACGCAAGCCGTGTCGTCGGGTGACGGCCGGCACGAGCTTCGCTTCGCCGACGGCTCGATCGTCACCACCGACCTGCTCGTCGGTGCCGATGGGGCATGGTCGAAAGTGCGGCCGTTACTCTCCGCCGAGATGCCCGTTTACACGGGGATGTCGTATGTGGAGACGTGGCTGAAGGACGTCGACCATCGTCATGCGTCCAGCGCCGCTACCGTCGGCGGCGGCGCGCTGTTCGCCGTGGCACCGGGCAAGGGCATCCTCGCCCACCGTGAGCCGGACGGCATCCTGCATTGCTACGTGTCCCTGGTGCGTTCCGAGGCGTGGATGTCCCACCTCGACAGCCACGATCCGATGACGACGATCGCCCGTGTCGCCGCGGAGTTCGACGGCTGGGACGAAAGCCTCCGGGCACTGGTGACCGACAGCGACACGGCGCCGGTGATCCGGCGCCTCTACGCCCTGCCAGCCGATCATCGATGGGAACGCGTGCCGGGCGTGACGTTGCTCGGCGACGCGGCCCATGTCATGTTGCCCTCCGGCGAGGGCGCCAACCTGGCGATGTGGGACGGGGCCGAGTTGGCGCATGCGCTGGTCGCGCAGCCGGGCGACGTCGAAGCGGCGCTCGCGCATTACGAGGAGCCACTGTTCCGGCGTAGCGGGCTGGCGGCAGCGGATGCCGTCGCCCTTCGCGAGGTCTGTTTCGGCGATCGCGCACCCGACAGCCTGGTCGAGATGTTCAGCGGCAGTGGGCCGGCTGGCTGATCAATTTTTTTACCAAGGCTCGGCGCCCTCGTTGGCGGAGAAACTACCGGTCGGGCCGTCGTCCGGAAGCAGGGCGAGGCGAACGGTCTCGGCGGCACCTTCCGGGACGGTCTGCGGGCCGCTATGGCCGTTCAAATCGGTGGCCGTGTAGCCCGGGTTGGCGGCGTTGACCTTGATGCCGTGTTCCTTCAGTTCGGCCGCCAGCAACACGGTGAACATGTTCATCGCGGCCTTCGACCCGTTGTAACCGAGCAGTTTGACTGCGGCGTAGTCCCAGGTCGGGTCGTTGTTGAGCGTGATGGAGCCCAGGCCGCTGGAGACGTTGACGACACGGCCGGCGCGCGATTTCTTGAGCAACGGCAGCAGGGCCTGCGTCACGGCGACGGCGCCGAAGAAGTTGGTCTCGAAGATCTGTCGCACGACCGCCAGGTCGGCGGTGCCCGGCAGGCCGTCGCCCTGCAGGGATATCCCCGCGTTGTTGACCAGTACATCGAGCCGGCCTTCGTTGGCTTCGATGTCGGTGGCAGCGGCCGTCAGCGAGGCGGGATCGGAGAGGTCCAGGGCGATGTAGCGCACGTCGAGGCCTTCGGCCTGCAAGATCGTCGCAGCCTTCTGGCCGCGTGATACATCGCGGGCGCCAAGCAGGACACGATGGCCGGCCTGGCCGAGCTGACGGGCGACTTCGAAGCCGATGCCCTTGTTGGCGCCGGTGACGAGGGAGATGCGACGGTCTGGAGTGGTCATGGTGTTCCTTGGTGATGACGCTGGAGAGTGGGACTGGGTTTAATATATGAACCATCCTTCGGCTTTTGAATTCGCATATGTCCGTGATCCCCTCCGACCCCTTGAAGCCGCGTAAAACCCCACGTCAGGCCCGTTCGGCGGCTACTGTAGCGGCGATTTTCGAAGCGACGTTTCAGGTTCTGCTGACCGATGGCCTGGTGCGCCTGACCACGACTCGCGTGGCCGAGCGGGCCGGCGTGTCCGTCGGCACGATGTACCAGTACTTCCCGCACAAACAGGCACTGCTTTACGCCTTGCTCGACCTCTATCTGGAGGAAGTGGTGGTGGCGCTGGAGGACGCCTGCCTGCGCCACGAGGGCGAACCGCTACACCAGATCGCTGATGGTCTTGCGCATGCGTATCTGGAGGCAAAGCTGCGCCATATGCCGGGCTCACGCGCGCTTTATGCGGTGGCGGCGGAACTCGACACGGCCGATCTCATAGGCGACGTCATGCGACGCGTCGACAGCGCCCTGACACGTGTATTGGCAAGCGCCCGCGACACGACCTTCGACGATTTGCCGACAGTCACCTTCGCATTGCGCACGCTGCTGGTCGGCACGGTGCGCGCCGTGCTGGAGACCGATGCCTCGCCGCCATCGATGGCGATGTTGCGCGCGCAGTTGCCGGTGATGTGTCGTTCGTACCTGATGGCGGCATCACGCGGTGTCTCGCCATCGATTTGAACACGTGGGATCTCAGCGCCACAGTTCGCCTTGCAAAGAAAAGCCCGCCGGACGTAGTCGCGACGGGCTTCCAAGTGCGTAACGCTGAGACTTACTTCTTCAGATCGAACCGATCCAGGTTCATCACCTTCGTCCAGGCCGCGACGAAGTCACTCACGAACTTCGGCTGGGCGTCTTCGGTGGCGTACACCTCGGCCAGCGCGCGCAGCTGGGCGTGCGAGCCGAAGATCAGGTCGACACGCGTACCGGTGAACTTGCGCTCGCCCGATTTGCGATCGACACCCTCGAAGATGTCCTGCGCCGAGGACATCGCCCGCCATTCCGTGCCCATGTCGAGCAGGTTGCGGAAGAAGTCGTTGGTCAGCGTGCCCGGCTTCTGCGTGAACTGGCCATGCGTGTCGTTGCCGGTGCGCACACCCAGTACACGGAGGCCGCCGACCAGCACGGTCATCTCCGGTGCGGTGAGCGTGAGCAGCTGCGCCTGGTCGATCAGCAGGGCTTCCGCAGGCACGTTCCACTTGCGCTTGAGGTAGTTGCGGAAGCCATCGGCCTTGGGCTCCAGCGCGTTCACCGATTCGACATCCGTCTGCGCCTGCGTGGCATCGCCACGGCCCGGCGCGAACGGGACATCCACGGAATGGCCGGCGTCACGTGCGGCCTTCTCGATGCCCGCATTACCGGCCAGCACGATCAGATCGGCCAGCGAGACCTTCTTGCCGCTGCCTTCGAAGTCCTTCTGGATGCCTTCGAGCACACCCAGCACCTTGGCCAGCTGCTCGGGCTGGTTGGCTTCCCAGTCCTTTTGCGGGGCAAGGCGGATACGAGCGCCATTGGCACCGCCGCGCTTGTCCGAGCCACGGAAGGTGGAGGCGGACGCCCAGGCCGTGGTGACCAGCTCGGCAACCGACAGACCCGATGCGAGGATCTTTTCCTTGAGCGAGGCCACGTCGGAGTCACTGACCAGGGCGTGATCGACGGCCGGGATCGGATCCTGCCAGTCGAGCACCTCGGCCGGGACTTCAGGGCCGAGGTAACGGGCACGCGGGCCCATGTCGCGATGGGTCAGCTTGAACCACGCGCGGGCGAACGCATCCGCGAACTGGTCGGGGTTTTCGAGGAAGCGGCGCGAGATCTTTTCGTAAGCCGGATCCATACGCAGGGCGAGGTCGGTCGTCAGCATCGTCGGGCGAAGCTTCTTCGACGGATCGTAGGCGTGCGGGATGGTCTCCTCGGCGTCCTTGGCGACCCACTGATGCGCGCCAGCGGGGCTCTTGGTCAGTTCCCATTCGTGGCCGAACAGGTTCTCGAAGAAACCGTTACCCCACTGGGTCGGGGTGCTCGTCCAGGTCACTTCCAGGCCGCTGGTGATGGTGTCCGCGCCCTTGCCGCTGCCGAAGCTGCTCTTCCAGCCGAAGCCCTGGTTCGCGATGTCCGCGGCTTCCGGCTCGTCACCCACGTTGTCGGCGGGACCGGCACCGTGCGTCTTGCCGAAGGTGTGTCCACCGGCGATCAGCGCGACGGTCTCTTCGTCGTTCATCGCCATGCGTCCGAACGTCTCGCGGATGTCGTGCGCCGAGGCGACCGGATCCGGGTTGCCATCCGGGCCTTCCGGATTTACATAGATCAGGCCCATCTGCACCGCGCTGAGCGGGCTCTCCAGGTGGCGACCGCCGTCGGTGCGGCTCTGTTCCTCGCCGTGCTTCTCGGCATCGGCCACGAGCACGCCGCCGTCGTCGTCATCGCCGGCCTTGCCCTTGCCGTAGCGCACATCGCCGCCCAGCCAGGTCTTCTCGTTACCCCAGTAAACGTCCTGGTCGGGTTCCCACGTATCCTCGCGGCCGCCGGCAAAGCCGAAGGTCTTGAAGCCCATGCTCTCCAGGGCGACGTTACCGGTGAGGATGTAGAGGTCGGCCCAGGAAATCTTCTGGCCGTACTTCTGCTTGATCGGCCAGAGCAGGCGACGCGCCTTGTCCAGGCTGACGTTATCGGGCCAGCTGTTCAGCGGGGCGAAACGCTGCTGACCGCGGCCACCACCGCCACGGCCATCGCCGACGCGGTAGGTGCCCGCGCTGTGCCAGGCCATGCGGACGAACAGGCCGCCGTAATGGCCGAAGTCCGCCGGCCACCATTCCTGCGAATCGGTCATCAGGCGGGTCAGGTCCGCTTTCACGGCCGACAGGTCGAGGCTGTTGAAGGCCTCGGCGTAGTTGAAGTCGCCACCCAGGGGGTTGGACTTGTTCGAATGCTGGGCCAGCAGGTCCACACGCAGCTGTTTCGGCCACCAGTCACGATTGGTGGTGCCGCCGCCGGCGGTGTGGTTGAACGGGCACTTGGCTTCGTTGGTCATGCGCTCTCTCTCCTTGGGATAGTCCCAATGGCTGGCATTACGGTGCGTCGGGCTTGCACGGAGGTGCGGCGACAATGCGCCACGGGGACAACGATGGTGGGCAGCGGAGCTGCCGAGAGGCCGACCAGGGCGCCGCTGCATCGCTTGCGGGAAGCGTGGCAACAGCGACGGGAGCGCGACGGGCGAGGGGCATGACGCGACCTGTGGAAGACCTGTGAAGGAGTGTACGCTGACCCTATGACGGTTCGGAAACTGATTGATCCTATCGAATCCATAGGGCAGGACTATGAAGCGCAGTCACTATCTTCGCGGTCCGTAGGTGTACTGCGGACGCGTTATCGGCAAAGCGTGCGCAAAGCCGTGCCACGTGGCCTGTCGGAAAGCCGCTCATCGCGGGGCGCTTCTTGCTCGTAGCGCATGGCTCTATCGCAACTTATTTCGATGAGTCGGGAGTAGATTGATCGCTTGGCATCCATGGATGTTCATATGAAAGCGAACACGAACGCCTGGTTCGGCAAGAAGCGTATCGGCTGGGGCATCGGCCCGCGAAGCTGGCAAGGCTGGCTGGTCATCGCAATCTATACGGTGATGATGATGGCGGTGCGAATAATGGCCGGGGCATCCCACCCCTGGCTAATCGGCGCAAGCACCGTCGTTCTGACCGTTGCGCTGTTCACCGTTATGTTCCTGAAATCGGGTCGCACCGAGCAGCATCGGCCATAGCCTGGGATGACCCGATTCGATGCTTCGCTATCGGGGCTCTACTCAATCCACAAGCTCGATGCCCAAGCCGTGCAGTAGTCCGGCCGCTTCCGTGCGCGTGAACTTCGCCCCCTTGACCTGGTTCTCGCGAATGTCCATGACGTAGTTGGTGGCTTCGGTGAAGTCCGCGCCGATCAGTTTCGTTTTACCGAACAGGCTTTCGGCAAAATCGGAGTAAGTGAAGTTGGCCCGACAGAAATCGCCCTGCCGAAGGTCGACGTTGCGGACCTTGCACTCTTCAAGCACCAGCTCCTGCAGGTTGAGGTCAAAAAATGACGAGTAGTTCACCACCGACTTGCGGAAAGCGAGCTTGGCCGGCGCGGCATAGCGTGGCCAGTCGGCGCGGGTCCAGTCCACGCCGATGACCTTGCATTCGTTGAACGTCACGCCCTGGAACTTGCTGGCCTTGATCTTCATGTTGCTCAGGTCGCACGCGGCGAAGGTGCAGTCGATGAACTTGCAATGGTCGAACGTTGCCTCGCTGAAGGCGCAGCGGGTGAACGTGCATTCCTCGAAGGTGAGCGAGGCGAGGGTGCTTTCGGCATAGTCCAGGCCTTGGAATGCCTTGAGGTAAAAATCGCTTTCCGTGCCGATACGTTCGTTCATGGGGGGGAGGGCTTGTGGAACACAGCGGCGATTGTCCGGCTTCGCCGTCACACGTTCAATCTTGCATAACCGGTGCAACTGTGTGCGAGGGCGCTGCGCGACGCGATGCCCGCTGCCATCACAATTGGCCCATCACCGCTGTGTACTATTTTGCGCATTTCCCACGCAGGATAATGCATCATGTCATCGGCTGAATCGCGCCATGCATGCGAAAGCGCGGCTGTCCATCCGCTTTCCAGCCCGCAACGGGATATCTACCACGATCAACTGATGAAGGGCCGTACGCCCACGTACAACATCGGTGGGTACGTCGACCTCTTCGGTGGCGTGGACGCGGTACGCTTCGAAAAGGCCTTGCAGCTCGCGGTGCGCAAGCACGATTGCCTGCGCTTGCGCCTGGTTTCCAGGGGCGATGACACACCCGGGCAGGTCATGGCGCAAGAACTTGCGATGTCGCTGCCCTTGCTGGATGTTTCCGGTCACGAGGCGCCCGAGCAGCACGCGCGGGCGTGGATTCGCGAGTGCATCAACACGCCGTTCGATCTGTTCGACGGGCCACTGTTTCGCTGCGCGCTCATCAAGCTTTCGGAAAACCGGTTCCAGTGGTTCATCTGCGCCCACCACATCGCCGTCGATGGCTGGGGCATCGATACCATCATCCAGTCCGTCGCCAGCCTGTACAGCGCGCTGGAGAACGGTGAGGCGCCGGATATCGAGGCACCGTCCTATCTTGCGTTCGTAGCCAACGATGCCGCTTACCTGGCATCCACGTCGTTCGCCAGGGATCGCGGTCACTGGCTCGGTACCTACCCGGACGTGCCCGATCCGTTGCTCTCGCCGCGCCATCGGGACACGGTCGTCGGCCAGCCTTTTTTGACCGGTGAATGTTCGTGGCGGCTGTCGCGCGATCTGGACGGGAAGATCGACGCCTTGGTCGCCGCGCATGGTTCGACGCGATTCCAGGTATTTCTCGGCCTGTTCCAGGCGTTCTTCCTGCGCCTGGAGCAGCGTGACGAGCTGATCGTCGGTATGTCCGTGCTGAACCGCAAGGACGCCGCGGCGCGGCGCACCGCCGGCATGTTCACCAATGTCCTGCCGATGCGCCTGGCGTTCGATACGAGCGATTCGTTCGTCGCCCTGATCGCGTCCATCGCGCCGGCCTTGCGCCAGGCGTATCGACACCAGCGTTTCCCCGTCGGCGCGTTGAACGAGGGCCTGGACCTTTTCCGGAGCCATCGCGCACAGCTCTACGACCTTTCCATCTCCTACGAGCATGGCGGCACCGAGCTGTTCTTCGGCACGGTCCGCGCACTCGTCGTGAAGTGCACGAACGATCACGAGGGCACGCCGCTTCGTTTGTGTGTCCGCGACGACCTGGGCGCCGGCGAGTCGACGATGTTCTTCATCTTCGGTCGCGCGTACTTCGACGATGGTGAGATCGCCACGCTGCGCGAGCGGTTCATCGTCTTCATGGAGGCGCTGCTCGCGGACGCCCACGCCCCGCTGGCCTCGATACCCGTCGTGCTCGCGGGCGAACGGACGCAGTTGGCGGCCTGGAACGCGACCGATGTTGCTTACCCGGATACGTGCCTGCACACGGCGTTCGAGCGCTGCGTCGACCGGCAGCCGGATGCCGTCGCCCTGGTGCACGGCGATGTATCGCTCAGCTACGCCGAACTCAACCGACGGGCCAACCGGCTTGCTTACCATCTGCTGGCGACGGGTGTGCAGCCGGACGACCGGATCGTCCTTTGCCTCGAACGCGGCGTATCGATGGTGATCGGCCTGCTGGCCATCCTCAAGGCGGGGGGCGCTTACGTACCCATCGATCCGACATACCCACCCGAGCGCCTGGCCTACCTGCTGCAGGATGCGCAACCGCGCCTGTTGCTGACGGACGAGACGGGGTGCCGCGCATTGGGTGCCTCCGTAGACGCGACGACGCACATGCGGCTGGACCTGCCTTCGCCATCGTGGATCACGCTGCCGGCGAGCAACCCCGAGCTGGCTGGCGTGACCTCGCAGCACCTGGCCTACGTCATCTATACCTCCGGCTCCACCGGGCAGCCCAAGGGGGTGATGGTCGAGCATCGTCACGTCGTCCATCAGGTCGTCGCGTTGCAGCGTGCCTACGACCTGCGGCCAGACGACCGTCTGTTGCAGTTCGCTTCGCTGGCCTTCGACATGTCGGTGGAGGAGATTTTTCCCGCGCTGGTTACCGGCGCCACGCTCGTGTTGCGCACTGATGCCTGCCTGGCCTCGCCGACGGCGTTTGCCGCCTTCTGTGCCGAGCACTGCCTGACCTGGATCAACCTTCCCAGCACGTTCTGGGCGCAGCTGGCCACGGAACGCCCCGAACTGCCGCTGCCGGCCACCTTGCGCCGGGTCAGCGTGGGCGGGGATGCCATCAGTCCTTCCGCGGTGGCCGCATGGTTTGCGAGGGCAGGGCACCGACCCACGCTGTTCAACGCCTATGGACCCACCGAGGCGACCGTCAACGCGACGCTGTTGCGCATGGACGAGGCGCCCCGCGTCCCGTCGATCGGACGCCCGGTAACGAATACCCAGGTGCATCTGCTCGATGCCCGGCAACAGCCCGTGCCTGTGGGAGCCGTCGGTGAGCTTTACATCGGCGGGAGCGGCGTGGCGCGAGGCTATCTCCACCGGCCGACGCTGACCGCCGAGCGTTTCATCGACGACCCGTTTGCGAACCGTGCCGGTGCACGCATGTACCGCACGGGCGATCTGGGTCGTTATCTGCCGGATGGCGCGATCGAATTCCTGGGTCGCAACGATCACCAGGTCAAGGTGCGCGGGTATCGCATCGAACTGGGTGAGATCGAGGCTCGTCTCGCGAAGCATCCTTCCGTACATGAAGCGGTGGTGCTCGCGTTGGGCGAGGGGCTGGCGCGACGGCTCGTCGCCTACGTGGTGACCCGCGCCGGCGAGGCCGACGATGCCGCGCTCGCCGGACTCTGGCGAGCGCATCTCGCCGTCGATTTGCCCGACTACATGCTGCCGTCCGCCTTCGTCCGTCTGGACGCCTTCCCACTCACGCCGAACGGCAAGCTCGATCGCAAGGCGCTGCCCGAGCCCGGCGACGAGGCGTTCGCGCTGCGGCCCTACGAGGCCCCCCGGAGCGAGGCGGAAAACGTACTGGCGACGCTGTGGCGGGAATTACTGGGTGTCGAGCGCATCGGGCGTCACGATCACTTCTTCGAACTCGGCGGCCACTCGCTGGTCGCCATTCGCCTGCTCGGTCGCATGGCGCAGGCCTTCGGTCGTGTGCTGCCGCTGGCCATGCTGTTCAGTCACCCTACCGTGGCCGAGCTGGCCGTGGCCGTCGAGGCGCTTGGGCGCGAAGACGCGCATCCTGTCCTGCCGCCCATCCGTCCCGTCGTCCACGGGGCGACGTTGCCGCTGTCCTACGCGCAGCAACGCCTGTGGTTCATGGACCAGCTGGACCGTGACAGTGCGATCTATCACGTGTCGCTGGTGGTACACATGGCAGGCGAGGTGGACGGCGCGCTGCTTCGCCGCAGCCTGGACCACCTGCTGGCGCGCCACGAGGCCTTGCGTACCGTGTTCCGAGCCATCGACGGCGAGCCGCATGCCGCGCTGCTGCCGACGGATACCGCGTTCCCGTTCGTCGAACACGACCTGCGCGGGACGAGTGACCTCGACGGCGCACTGGCCCGATACACCGACGATAATGCGCGCACGCCGTACGACCTCGAACACGGGCCGCTGGTCCGCGCCTGCCTCGTGCGTGTCGCTGACCGCGACTGCACATTGCTGCTGGGCATGCACCACATCGTCGCGGATGGCTGGTCCCTGCACCTGCTGGCGCGCGAGATCGGCACGCTGTACACCGCTTTTGCGCAAGGGAAGGACGACGCGCTGCCGCCGTTGCCGGTGCAGTATCCCGACTATGCCGCCTGGCAGCGTGCGGTACTGACACCCCAGCGCTTGCAACGCCAGGTCGACTATTGGCGGCACACGCTGGCCGGCGCGCCGGACTTGCTCAACCTGCCGACAGATCGTCCGCGCCCGGCGCGACAGTCGTTCGCGGGTGCGGTGGTGCCGCTGCGGGTCGATGGCAACGTGGCCGGTCGCCTCAGGCAGGTGTGCGCCCGGCACGGCGTGAGCCTGTTCATGCTGCTGACGGCGGCGTGGTCGAGCGTGCTGGCGCGTCTCTCGGGTCAGGACGACGTGGTGATCGGAACGCTGTCCGCCAATCGGGGGCAGCGCGAGATCGAGCCGCTCATCGGCTTCTTCGTCAGCACGCTGGCCCTGCGCCTGGACGTGTCCGGCGAGCCGGATACCGCCGGAATGCTCGCACGGGTACGCCAGCGCATCCTCGCGGCACAGGAAAACCAGGACCTGCCGTTCGAGCAGGTGGTGGAGATCGCGCGTCCGTCGCGACGGCTGGATCATTCGCCGTTGTTCCAGGTGCTCATCGCCTGGCAAAGCAACGACCGCGGGCGTTTCGCGTTGCCAGGCATCGAGGTGAGCCAGGTGGATATGTCCCTGGCGGCGATCCGCTACGACCTGGAACTGCATCTCTACGAGGACGACGACGCCATCGTCGGCGGACTCGGCTATGCCACCGCGTTGTTCGACGAGGCATCGATCGAGCGCCACGTGGGCTACCTGGGAGCCGTGCTGGATGCCATGGCCGCCGAGACGCCGCTGCCGTTGTCCCGCATCGCCTTGGCCGGTGCCGACGAACAGGCCTTGCTCGAACGCTGGAACCATACGGGGGTATCCGTCGCGCGGGAGGAGGGCATCCACCGGCTCTTCGAACGGCAGGCGGCGCGGTCGCCGGAGGCGATCGCCCTAATCCACGGCGAGGCACAGCTGGCCTATGGCGAGCTCAACAGGGAGGCGAACCGCCGGGCGCGTCATCTGCGCGCGCTCGGCATCGGCGCCGAGGGACGAACCGACCAGCGCGTTGCGCTCTGCGCCGAGCGCGGCTTCGCCATGGTCACCGCCATGCTCGCCATCCTCAAGGCGGGCGCCTGCTATGTACCGCTGGATCCCGCCTATCCCGCGGAACGGTTGCAGCAGGTGCTCGATGAAGCGGGCGCGACGCTGCTGCTTGCCGACGGCGCCGGGCGACGCGCAGTGGGCGACCTGTCGCTCGCGGCCCACCGTACGATCGACCTCGACAGCGCGCCGCCCGAAGACGACGCGATAGCATCGAACGACCTTGACCCGTTGCCCGGGGCGACGGATGCCAACCTCGCCTACGTGATCTACACGTCCGGCTCCACGGGAACGCCGAAAGGCGTCGCCATGCCGCACGGGCCGCTGGCCAACCTGGTGCACTGGCAACGAACGCAGAGCGAACATGCGGGCGCCCCGGCACCGCGCACCCTGCAATACGCCGCGCTCGGCTTCGACGTGGCGTTCCAGGAGATATTCGCCACGCTTTGTTTCGGGGGAGCGCTGGTCCTGGTGGATGCGGCGGTTCGTCTCCAGTTCGACGTGCTGGTGGACGTGTTGCGCGAGCAACGCGTGCAGCGCGTCTTCCTGCCGTACATCGCCTTGCAGTCGCTTGCCGAGGCGATCGACGAGGGTTCCGCTCATGGCGAATTGCTGCCCGACCTTCGCGAGGTGGCCGTGGCCGGCGAGCAGTTGCGCCTCACCCCGCAGATCAAGCGCCTGTTCGCGCGCTTGCCGGCGTGCGCCCTGCACAATCACTACGGACCCACGGAAACCCATGTGGTCACGGCGCAGACGCTCGGCCCGGGATCGATCGGTGACTCGCCCAGCCACGTACCCATCGGGCGTCCCGTCGCCAACGCCCGCGCCTATGTGCTCGACACCCAAGGCGTGCCGGTGCCGCTGGGTGCCGTCGGCGAGCTGTACATCGGCGGCGCCGGCATCGCGCGTGGGTACCTCGGTCGCGACGAGCTGACCGCCCAGCGGTTCGTGCGCGATCCGTTCGACCCCCACCCCGGTGCGCGCATGTATCGCACCGGCGATCTGGCCCGTTACCTGCCGGATGGACGACTGATCTGTCTCGGCCGTAACGATCATCAGGTCAAGGTCCGTGGTTTTCGCATCGAACTGGGCGATATCGAAGTCCATCTCGCCGATCATCCATTGGTACGGGAGTGTGCGGTGATCGCGCGTCCGGATACGCGTGGCGAGACGCAACTGGCCGCCTATGTCGTCGCGCCGGGCCAGGACGACGGCCTGGCGGCCACGCTGCATGCGCACCTCGCCGGCCTGTTGCCGGGCTACATGGTGCCCGCGGCGTTCATGCGTTTGGCCGCCATTCCGCTGACCGCGCACGGCAAGCTGGATCGCCACGCGTTGCCGTTACCCGACGAGCAGGCGTTTGCGCGCTCGGTCTACGCGCCGCCGCAAGGCGAGATCGAGGAGGGGCTGGCCACGTTGTGGCAGGGCCTGCTCGGCGTGGAACGGGTCGGGCGGCACGATCACTTCTTCGAGCTGGGCGGCCATTCGCTGATCGCGGTACGGTTGCTGAGTCGTCTGTCGCAGCGTTTCGGCGTGGCGTTGCCGCTGGCCGAGCTGTTCGCGCACCCGGTACTCAGCGAGCTGGCCGGCGTGCTGGCCGACAGCCGGCTCCGGTCAGGCGACACGGGCATCGAGGTCATCCCGCGCGCGTTTCGCGGGGACAGCGCGCCGCTGTCCCACGCCCAGCAGCGGCTCTGGTTCCTCGCCCAGCTCGAGGGGGACAGTGCCACGTATCACATCCCACTGACGGTGCGTCTCGAGGGTGGCCTCAACGTGGCGGCCTTGCGCAGCGCATTCCGCCGCCTGGTGGCGCGCCATGAAAGCCTGCGCACCATGTTCGTCGCCGAGCACGGGCGAGCGCACACCGTGGTACTCGGCGAGGATCGTGGCCCGGACCTGCACGACGACGACCTGCGTGACGGGCCTGACGTCGAAGCCGCGTTGACACGCTTCCTGGCGGAGGACAGGAACCGTCCGTTCGACTTCGCTGCCGGTCCCCTGGTTCGCGCCAGCCTGGTCAGGGTGGGCGAGACCCGCCATGTGCTGCAACTGACCCTGCATCACCTCGTGGCCGACGGCTGGTCGCTCGGCATCATCGCCGCTGAACTCGGCGCCTTTTATGCCGCCTGCGTGGACGGCGTGAATAGTCTCCTGCCGCCGTTGCCGATCCAGTACGCCGACTACGCCCTCTGGGAACGCGATCGCATGAGCGGGGACCGCCTCACGGCGCAAGCCGCGTACTGGCGACGTCAGCTCGCGGACGCACCGTCCCTGCTGACCCTGCCGACGGACAGGCCGCGTCCGGCACGTCAGTCGTTCGCCGGTGCGTTCCTTCCACTGACACTGGACCCCACGCTGACGCGTGCACTCAAACGTGTTGCCCACAAGCACGGCACGACCCTGTTCATGGTGGTGCTGGCAGCCTGGGCAGCGGTGTTGTCTCGGCTCGCCGGTCAATCCGAGGTGATGATCGGCACGCCCACTGCGGGACGCGGCCGGGAAGAACTGGAAGCGCTGATCGGCTTCTTCATCAATACCCTCGCGCTGCGCATCGACCTCGCCGCCCCACACGACGTCGCCTCGCTGCTCGACCACGTGCGGCAGGTCGCGCTGGATGCGCAGGCGCACCAGGACCTGCCGTTCGACCAGGTAGTGGAGATCGCGCAGGTGCCCCGGCGCGTCGATCGCACGCCGCTGGTCCAGGTGCTGTTCGCCTGGCAGAGCCACGACGAAGGCCGGTTGTCATTGCCGGGCATCGCGGTGGAACCGCTGCCCGCATTCGACTGGGTGAAGTTCGATATGGAGCTGATCCTGAGCGACGTGGACGGTAGTATCCAGGGCGGCTTCAACTACGCCACCGCCTTGTTCGACGACGACACCATGGCGCGTCACGCCGGCTACCTGCATACCGTCCTTGAAGCCATGGTGGCCGACGACACCGCGACGATAGCGGCCATCCCGTTGCTCGCCGTGCCCGAGCGGCGACAGCTGCTGGACGAGTGGAACCGTACCGAGGCACCGTATCCCACGCAGACGGGCATGCACCAGCTGGTGGAGCGCTGGGCGCGCGACACACCGGACGCGCCCGCGCTGGTCGATGTCCCGGAAACACTCTCGTACGCACAGTGGAATGCGCGCGCCAATGGTCTCGCCCATGAACTGATCGCGCGTGGCGTGCGCCCGGGCGGCCGGGTGGCGCTGTGTGTCGGGAAGGGTTCGGCCCTGTTCGTCGCGCTCCTCGCCGTATTGAAGACCGGCGCCGCGTACGTGCCGCTCGATCCGGCGTATGCCTCGGCGCGCCTGGACCATATCCTGGACGATGCCGCGCCCGGGCTCCTGCTTTACGACGACGCCGGACGCGCGGCGCTCGGCGCGGCGGCGCTCGCGGCGCGCGATGTGCTCGAGCTGACGCATCGGCTCGACCGGGACGACGAGGGGGCCGACAACCCGGACGTAGGCGGCTTCGATGCACGCATACTCGCGTACGTCATCTATACCTCCGGCTCCACCGGCACGCCGAAGGGCGTCATGGTGGAGCACCACGCGGTGGTCAACCTTGCGCTGTCGCTGAGCGAGCGGCTGGGCGTGGACGCAAACAGCCGGATCAGCCAGTTCGCCTCGCCCGGTTTCGATGCGAGCGTCTTCGAGAGCGTGATGGCGCTCGCCACGGGCAGTGCGCTGTGTTTCCCCACGCAGGCGGAGCGGCTGAATCCGGCCGCTTTCCTCGCCTTCATCGGGCGCCACGGCATAACCCACGCCTCGCTGCCGCCTGCCTTCCTGCAAGGCCACCTCGAAACCCCTCGCTGGAGGCATCGACCCACGCTCGTCTTCGTGGGTGACGCATCCGCGCCGGGGCTGGTGGCCACCTGGCAACGCCATGCCCGTATCGCCAACGCGTACGGCCCGACCGAAATCACGGTATGCGCCACGGTATGGCTGGCCCCTGACGAGTCCGGCGAACCGACCAGCGTGCCCATCGGCAGGCCACTCGCCAACACGCGACTGTATGTGCTCGACGACCAGTGTCTGCCGGTGCCGCGCGGCAGCGTCGGTGAGTTGCATATCGGCGGGGCAGGGGTCGCGCGCGGCTACTTCGACCGGCCCGTACTGACGGCCGAACGGTTCGTTCCCGATCCGTTCGATGCGCGGCCCGGCGCACGCATGTACCGCACGGGCGACCTTGTGCGTTACCTGCCGGACGGCAATCTCGTCTTCGTGGGACGCAACGACCATCAGGTCAAGTTGCGTGGCTTCCGCATCGAGCTAGGCGAGATCGAGAGCCAACTGGCGACGCATCCGATGGTGCGGGAGTGTGTCGTAATGGCCCGCGAGGATCGCCCCGGCGAGCAGCGCCTGGTGGCCTATGTGGCGGCGCATGCCGATGGCGACGCGGACGTCGCCGTCCTGCGCGATCACCTGGCCGCGCGGCTGCCGGACTACATGCTGCCCGCGGCGTTCGTCGTGCTCGCGGCGCTGCCGCTCACCGCGCACGGCAAGCTGGATCGCAAGGCGCTTCCCATGCCGGACGACGGTGCGTACGCCCGGCGTGCCTGGGAGCCGCCGCACGCCGGTACCGAGACCGCGCTGGCGAGGCTGTGGCGCGAGGTGCTGGGTGTCGGGCGTGTGGGTCGTCACGATCATTTCTTCGAGCTCGGCGGCCACTCGATGCTGGTCGTGCAACTGGTCATGCGCATCAACGAGGTCATGGACATGTCGGTGGCGGTACGCGATGTGTTCCGCTGTCCGGTGTTGACGGACATGGCGCAACTGATGTCTCCGGCCGATACGCTCCCGCCGTCACCCGTCCTCGACCTGGACAGGGAGATCGTGCTGGACGAGCTCATCCGTGCCGATGCGCGACCACGCGACCACGCGCCACCTTTACATATCCTGCTCACCGGCGCGTCGGGTTTTCTCGGGGTATTCCTGCTTGCATCGTTGCTGCGGCAGACGCAGGCGACGGTGCACTGTCTTGTCCGTTGTATCGACCCCGCGGACGGATGGTCGCGTCTGGCAGCGACCATCCGGCGGTTCGGCATCGCCGGGATCGATCCCGGCCGCGTGGTGATCGTGCCGGGCGATCTCGCGCAGCCGAAGCTCGGCCTGACCGAGGCGTGTTTCGATCGCCTGGCCGGGATGATCGACACGATCCACCACAACGGGGCATGGGTGGATTCGTTGCACACGTACGCCAGTCTGAAATCGTCCAACGTGACGGGCACCCAGGAGATCCTGCGCCTGGCGGCCCGGGGCACGCCCAAGCACATCCACTATGTATCCACGCTCAGCACGATACCGCCGGTCGAGAGCGCCGGACCGGACATCGTGGACGAGACGCAGCTGGCCGAGCACTGGCGTGGTCTTCCTTCAGGCTATGCCCAAAGCAAGTGGGTGGCCGAGCGGCTGCTGCGCGTCGGTGATGAGCGTGGTATTCCGTACACGGTCTACCGTCCCACGCATATCGCGGGCGCCTGCACGAACGGCGCCAGCAACGCCACCGATACCTGGAGCATGTTCATCGACGCGTGCCTCGTTCTCGAGTGTGTGCCGGACATCGATACGGCGATCAACTCGCTCCCGGTGGACGACATGGCCGACGCGATCGTGACCTTGTCGCTGCGAGGCGACGCGGGCGGACGCAGCCTCAACCTGATCCATCCACGGTCGTTCATGCTCGGCGAACTGACCCGACAGGTCGCGGTGATCGACGAGCTGGACGTGCAGCGCGTGGACTATCGGCAGTGGCGGCAGCGGCTCGGCGAGCATCCCGCCACCCGTCGCCTCGCCACCGTGATGCCGGTCGAGCTGTCGGCGCCGCCGGCCGGGACGCAGACCCGTGTGCCGATCGATCTGGGCAATGCGATGGTCGAGTTCGCTGGCGAGGGCGTGCGCGCTACGGCGATGACGCCCGAGCTATTGGGCATGTATGTGCGGTGGCGTTATGGGCAGATGGTGCAGCCGGCTTGATCGAAGTAGGGCGGGCAGGCAAACCCGTTGCCCGCTTTCATGCCGGCGGAACCGGATCAGCCGCGCACCGTGGAGAACGCCAGCCAAAGGCCAAGGCTGATCATGACGGCACCGGATACGCCAGCAAGTACGCGCTCACGGGACGCGCGTGCTTCCCCCGCGGCGAGGAAGTGGCTGGCCGCCATGACCGCGACAAGGTCGGCGCAGGTATTCATGGCGACGCAAAGGCAGCCGAGTATCACGAACTGAAGCGCGAACGGATGCGCTGGCGAGACGAACGGTGGGATGAAGGCGATGAAGAACATGGCCGTCTTGATGTTCAACGCTTCGACCACGACGCCGTCGCGGAACGCCTTGCCGGCACCCTCGCGTGCAAGTTCCGGCGCTACGTCCGGGCTTGTCCGCGTCAGCAGGATGCGCACGCCGAGATAAAGGAGGTAAGCGGCGCCCAGATACTTGATAAGAGCGTAGAGCCCCGGCGACGTGGCAATGACCACGGAGAGCCCGAGCGCGGACAGCACGACGTGCACCATGCCGCCGGCGGCGGTGCCGAACGACGATGCCACGCCTTCGCCGCGACCACCGGCAACAGTGCGGGCGACGACATAAGCGAGCCCGGGCCCCGGCACGACGGCCAAGGCGAGCGCAGCCAGGAGGAAAGCGAGCGAGGGGATCATCGGCGTGCCTCAACGGTCTAATATAGTGACCAGGATGGTTCAAGGTACTAACCAATGACCGATAAAGTCAATATATCGACCGTGGAGGAGGGTGTGGCCGATATGGGCAAGGCACTTTCCTCACGACTGAAGGGCTTGCGGAGCGAAGCGGGCTTTACCCTCGATGCGCTGTCGAAGCGCGCCGGGGTCAGCAAGGGCATGCTGGTGGAGATCGAGAAAGGTACGGCCAATCCGAGTATCGGCACGCTCTGCAAGATTGCGGCAGCCTTCGGTATCTCGGTGGCCGACATCGTAAGCGCCGCGCCGGCATCGCCGGTTCGGGTCGTGTCCGAAAGCGACATCCCCATCCTGTGGAACGGCGCTGGCGGCGGCACCGCCCGTTTGCTGGCTGGCACGTCGGGCCCCGACATGATCGAACTGTGGCGCTGGATCATGAAACCCGGAGAGGCTTATGAGTCGCAGGCGCACCCGTCGGGAACGATGGAATTATTCCATGTCGAAAAGGGCGAGCTTTCGTTGACGATCGGAGCTGCCGCGTTCGTCGTGCCGAAGGGGCATTCCGCCATCGCGAGGACGGATGTCGCGCATCACTATGCGAATGCAGGGAAGGGTGAGCTTGTGTTTACGATGTCCGTGGCGGAGCTGCATCGATCAAGGTAGCTCTGAATGATCCATGCGTCCGCGGACGAACATTTGCGTGTCTTATATGACGTCAATGCAAGGCGGTTCGCAGACGGGCAGCAAGCTCGATCCGTTCCTCGGTCGAGTAGGGCACCTTCTGACCTTTGTACAGTCCGTCGTTGTCGTATCGCGGAAAGACATGCAAATGGTAGTGCCAGACATCCTGGTTGCCGGCAGGTCCGTTATGCTGGCGGGTGGAGATTCCATCGCACTTAAAAACGTTCCGCATCGCCCGCGCTAGTCGGCGCGTGGCGCGAAAGAAGTCGTTTCCAAAATCGTCCGGGATATCCAAGACGTTTTCATGGTGCTTCCGCGGTATCACCAGACAATTGCCTTTTATCCCACCGTAATAGTGCGTGGGCACCAGCGCGAATACAGTGCTTTCGATCAGGACGACCGCCGATTCCGGCGCCGGCAGCGGCAGCGTCTCGGCGATACCGCAGAACGGGCATAGGTATCCGGGAGGTGCGTTCTTCATGCATATCCACTATGTCGGTGTCGTCACATCATCCCATGCGGCCTGCTCAAAACGCACAAGCCAGTTCAGCGCGTGATGACGTTCCTGGATCACGCCCGGGATGACGTTGGGAGGGAAGTCGCGGCGGCCGAGCTCAGCCTCGCGTATGACCCAATGCATGCGGAAGGTCATGTCGAGCGCGTCGAGGATATCATCGGTGAGACGCAGGCCACGCGTAGTCGGCATGCCATGCTCCGCATCGTCGAGCAGGCTGGCCGTGAGGCCGGCGACATCGCAAATCGTATCCGGCGCAGGGTGGTCCGGCCAAAGTCCTGCCGCCCAGGCGAGGGTCGCTATGCTCTCGTAGCGCCAACCCATCTGGGTGACGAGATGCTCGTCCGGGTTCTCGGCCTGGAGGAACGCTTGTTCGTCCGGCGACAGATACGGGAAGGCTTCTGGGAGGCGCTCGCGCATCTGTTCGACATCGAGCCGTTCGTCGTCGCGGATGCCTTCCGCGTAGGCGCTTACGATAAGCAAGGCCATCACGCGTCCGACGACGTCCGCCGGTGTACGCCATTGGGCTTCTTCCTCACCGACCACCGGTGGCAGGCTGGTCGAGGTGTGTATGCCTTTCTCCGAGAGTTCGGTCTCGATGACGGCTTTCCTCGCCACGGCATCGGCGGGATAGGGGACGTTCGCGGCGGGATCGCCGTTGCCCTCACTGTCGATCAGCACGCGGCCAGCCGTGTCGCGGACGCTTCCGTCATCGTGGAAGATCACCGCGTTCGCCCGTTCGGTCCATTGCGAGAACGCGGGGAGGGAGGATGGCGCGACGCTCAGGCTCACGTGATGCTGCACCCTCTGCAGATGCCGCATCAGGTGATAGCGCACGCGCGTCATCTCACCGTCGCCGCGGCTGAGCACGTAACCGATGAATCCCTCGAGGTGCTCGTGCAGGTCGGGGTCGCCCAGGTCGCGCTGTCCGAGCACGCGATGGGGAAAATCGATTGCGGGTAGCGTGCTTACCGTGGCATAGACGTTCAAGCGGAGTTCGCTTGCATCCCGGTCGTCGCCCGTGGGGGACGAGAGCATCGATGTGAGGCGTGTGAACATGGAGGAGGCTTCCTTCGCAGGTTCCGACGATTCTATCGCGAGGCTTTCCTGAACCCCGGAAACAACAAAGCCCCGCATCGCTGCGAGGCTTCGTCTATAATTGGTGCCCAAGAGAGGACTCGAACCTCCACGGTTTTACCCGCTAGTACCTGAAACTAGTGCGTCTACCAATTCCGCCACCTGGGCAGGTGTCCCGAAGCATCGCTGCCCCGTGAGCCGCGTAGATTAGGTAGGTCGAGTATGCTTGTCAACTATTTTGCACCCCGGATGTGAAACTATTTCCCATCCCCCTTCAAAGGTTCTTACGTGACAAAGAAAACGAAAGGTTCGGATACCGAACGCGGTCCCCGTAAACCCAAGGCCAGCCGCGCCGGCAAGGCGCCGGAAGGCAATACCCCGGTGCATGCCGTGGTCGATCCCCATGCCGAGCGCGAAGCCCAGCGCTACGAGAAGCCGATCCCCAGCCGCGAGGCCATCCTGGCCCTGCTGGAGGAACGCGGCGAGCTGCTGGCTGAATACGACATCGCCCGGGCGCTGCGCCTGTTCGACGAATACGAGATCGTCGCCCTCAACAAGCGTCTGGGCGCCATGGTCCGCGATGGCCAGCTGCTGCGTAACCGCCGCGGCGACTACGCGCCGGCGCAGAAACTCAGCCTGATCCCCGGCCGCGTCATCGCCAATGCCGAGGGCTACGGCTTCCTCCGTCCGGACGAGGGCGGCGACGACCTCTACCTCTCGCCGCAGCAGATGCGCAGCGTGCTCCACGGCGATCGCGTGCTCGCCAGCGTGGTCGGCATCGACCGTCGCGGCCGGCGCCAGGGCGCCATCGTGGAAGTGCTGGAGCGCCGCTCGCCGCGGATGGTCGGACGCGTGGTGATCGAGAACGGCGTGACCCTGGTGGAGCCGGACGATCGCCGCCTGCACCAGAACATCATGATTCCCGCCGGCCGCGACGCCGGTGCCCGCTCGGGCGAGATCGTCGTGGTGGAAATCACCGATCCGCCGACCCAGCAGCGCGGCCCCATGGGCACCGTGCGCGCCGTGCTCGGCGAGCGCCTGCAACCGTCGCTGGTGGTCGAGATGGCCATCGCCAGCCACGACCTGCCGCACGAGTTCCCGCCGCAGGTCATCCGCCAGGCCGAGGAAATCGAGCCCAAGGTCACCTCGGAAGAACGCAAGGGTCGCACGGACATCCGCAAGCTGCCCCTGGTCACCATCGACGGCGAGGACGCACGCGACTTCGACGACGCGGTGTATGCCGAGTCCCTGAAGGACGGCGGTTTCCGCCTGATCGTGGCCATCGCGGATGTCTCGCACTACGTGCCGGTGGGTACCCCGCTGGACGTCGAAGGCTACAACCGCAGCACGTCCACCTATTTCCCCGGGTTCGTCGTGCCGATGCTGCCGGAGACCTTGTCCAACGGCATCTGCTCGCTGATGCCGAAGGTCGAGCGCCTGTGCATGGTCTGCGACATGGAGATCGACGAGGAAGGCGAGGTCACCCGCTCCAAGTTCTACGACGCCGTGATGTTCTCGCATGCGCGCCTCACCTATAACAAGGTCTGGCAGGCCGTGGGCGAACGCAATGCCGACGTGCGCGACGAGATCGCCGACGTGCTGCCGCAGGTGGAAACCCTGCACAAGCTGTACAAGGTGATGGCCAAGGCACGCAAGCGCCGCGGCGCCATCGATTTCGAGACCCCGGAAGTCAAATTCCGCCTGGGGCCGGCGGGCGATGTGCAGTCGATGGGCGCTTCGGATCGCAACGACGCGCACAAGATGATCGAGGAATGCATGATCGCCGCCAACGTGCAGGCGGCGCGGTTCCTCACCAAGCGCAAGGTGCCTGCGCTGTACCGCGTGCATGCCACGCCCCCGGCCGAGAAATACGAAGACCTCCTGCAGTTCCTCAAGGAGTTCAAGCTGAAGATGCCGCCGGCCGACGAAGTCACGCCTGCGGATTTCTCGGCGCTGCTGAAGAAGGTGCAGGACCGCCCCGAGGCGGAGCTGATCCAGTCGGTGCTGCTGCGCGCGCAGAGCATGGCCATCTATCACCCGGAAAACCAGGGTCACTTCGGCCTGGCGCTGGATGCGTACGCACACTTCACCTCGCCGATCCGCCGTTACCCCGATCTGCTGGTCCATCGTGCGATCCGCTACGCGATCACGCGGGGCAAGCCGTCGGAATACGTCTACAGCGACACGCAGATGTCCGCCATGGCCATCCATTGCTCGCAGCGCGAGCGGCGTGCCGAGGAAGCCGAGCGCGACGTGGACGAGCGCTTCAAGTGCGCCTGGATGGAGAAACACGTGGGCGAGGAATTCGCCGGCACCATCACCGGCGTCACCTCGTTCGGGCTGTTCGTCGAGCTGGCCGCCTCGCGCGTGTCGGGTTTGGTGCATGTCTCGCAGCTACCCAACGATTACTACAAGTTCGATCCGGTACGTCACCTCCTGCAGGGTGAGCGCACCGGCGCGGCGTATCGCCTGGGCGACTACGTAAGCGTGCAGGTGCTGCGCGCCAGCCTGGAAGACCGCAAGATCGACTTCCGCCTCATCGCACGGCTGGCCGCGCTGCCCAAGCCCGCGCCGAAGGTGGCCGCACCGGTCGCCGCGCCGCGCTCGGGCATGATGGAAGCGGGCAGGGCGATGGGTCGTGCGGCGAAGAAAGCCGTCGGCCGCATCTTCGGCAAGAAGACTCCGGCACCGGTGGCCGTCGAGGAACCGATCGCGCCGAAAGCCCGTCCGGAGCGTTCGGCGGCGGCGGAAACCACGGCCGATCGCTCGGAGCGTTCGTCGCAGCGGGGCTCCCTCCAGCGCGGCCCGCGTCAGGCGGGCGGTGGTGAACCGCGCCAGGACGACAACCGCTCGGGCAACCGTCGTGGGCCGCGTCGCGACGACACGCGCGACACGTCGCCGTCGCCATCTTCGGAGGCTCCGGCACGGGGCAGGGCGACATCGAAGCGCGGTGGCGCGCCGGCGGGTGCGGGTGTGTCGACCGAAGGCCGCTCGTCGGCTCCGGCCGCGAAGAAAACCGCCAGGAAGCAGGCCGCGGCACCATCGCACGCACCGACGACGGACACACCGACGGCGGAGCAGGCACCGGCGAAGAAGTCCACGACGCGTCGTGGTCCGCGTAAACCCAGGAGCAAGCCGCAAGCATGAGCGAGTCGTGGATCGTAGGCATCAATCCGGTCGAGGGCGCACTCGTCAACGACCCGGATCGTATCCGTGAAGTACTGATCGAGCAGGGTTCGAAGAACGCCCGTATCGCCGAGATCGCGGCACAGGCGCGCAAGCTCGGCCTGATCGTCAAGCCGGTGGCCAAGGAACAGCTGGAAAAGCTCGGTGGCGAAGCACGCCACCAGGGCGTCATCGCACGCTACGAAACGCCGCCGCTGCGCGACGAGAGCGCCTTGCCGGCGTTGCTCGAGGCGGCAGGGGCGGATGCGCTGGTGCTCATACTGGACGGCGTGACCGACCCGCACAACCTGGGCGCATGCCTGCGCAGTGCGGCAGCGGCCAAGGTGACGGCGGTGGTGGTACCGAAGGATCGCGCAGTAGGCATCACCCCCACGGTGCGCCGCGCGTCCGCCGGTGGCGCCGACCTGGTGCCGCTGATCGCGGTGACCAACCTCGCCCGCGCCCTGCGCCTGCTGAAGGACGCGGGCGTCTGGATCACCGGGCTGGACGGCGACACCGACCAGTCCATCTACGCGATCGACCTGAAGGGGCCGGTGGCGCTGGTGATGGGTAGCGAGGGTGACGGCATGCGCCGACTCACCCGCGATACCTGCGATTTCGTGGCGAAGATACCAATGCCCGGCGGGATGGAGAGCCTCAACGTCTCCGTCGCCACGGGTGTCGTCCTGTTCGAGGCGTTGCGTCAGCGAGGTGCGAAGAAATGAATGCGATGTTCTGGCACGACTGGGCGGGTCTGGTCGGCGTGGCGTTGGTGCTGATCGCCTTCCTCCTGCTCCAGGCGCACAAGCTGTCCGGCCAGGGTTACGCCTATCAGGTGATGAACCTGCTCGGCGCGTTCGGCATCCTGCTGTCGCTGGTGTTCGGCATGTTCAACCTGTCGGCATTCGTGCAGGAGATGGCCTGGTTCCTGATCAGCGTCTACGGCATCGTTCGTGGCACGAAGGTACGCAAGGCCGCGAGCGATCCCACGAGCGGTTCTACCGGTTCGACCGGCCCGACCGTCGGCCCCTCGGTCTGACGAGCGGGTCAGTGCGGGGTTACACACGCTCCGTATAATGGCAACGGGCCGGCGCAATGCCGGCTCGCTTCCGGGGACGACCCCGGAACGCGCACCATCTCCGCGGGGACGACCCCGCTCTTGCGGAGCACACTCCCATGTATTGGTTGATTCTTGTCGTGGCCGGCTTGTTCGAAATCGCCTGGGCCGTCGGCCTTAAATACACCGAGGGCTTTACCCGTATGGTGCCCAGTGTCCTCACCGCGGGCGCGATGCTGGTGAGCATCGTGCTGCTGGCCTTCGCGACGAAACAGCTGCCCCTGGGCACGGCGTACGCGGTGTGGACCGGCATAGGCGCCGTCGGCGCGGTGATTTTCGGTATCGTGTTGTTCGGTGAGTCGGCGCAGCCGTTGCGGCTGGTGTGCGTCGGGCTGATCGTGCTGGGGATTGTGGGGTTGAAGCTCACGTCATCGTCTGCGTAGCCGTGGATCGCGCTGGTTGGGGCGATCGGGGTGGAGCGTATGAGGCGATGGGGGTGTGTCGCCGCTGCGTTGGCTTTTCGCGCACATCGTGCGCTCCTACCGTCGGGGTAGGAGCGCACGATGTGCGCGATTTGCGATCACGTGCGAAACGGCCCCTATGCGCGCCCGATCGACGCGCGCCCGATCGACGTTACATATCCGGATTGGCGGTGGTATCGCGCTTGATCCGTGGCGCGACCAGCGGCTCGCCATGCACGACGAACCAGACGTTCTCGGCGATGTTGGTGGCGTGGTCGCCGATGCGCTCGATGTTCTTCGCCATGAACAGCAGGTGGGTGCACGGCGTGATGTTGCGCGGGTCTTCCATCATGTACGTCAGCAACGCGCGGAACACCACGGTGTACGCCTCGTCGAGGTCGGCATCCGACTTCCACACTTCATAGGCGGCTTCGGCGTCCTGCGCGTCGTAGGCCTTGAGCACGTTGCGCAGCTGCTCGGCGGCCAGTTCCGCGAGGTTCTTCAGCCCGCCGGCGGCGCTGATCGGCGCCACGCGGCTGAGCGGGATGGAACGCTTCGCGACATTGGCGGCGTAGTCGCCGATGCGCTCGATGTCGGCGGCGATGCGCAGCGCCGCGAACACGTTGCGCAGGTCGCCGGCGATGGGCGCGCGCAGGGCGAGCAGGCGGACCACGTCCTGGCTGACTTCCTGCTCCAGGGCATCCAGCGCGTCGTCGTTGTCGACCACCCGCTGCGCCGCGCGCTCGTCGCGACGTTCCACCACGTCGATGGCGGCTTCCAGCTGCGCCACGGCCAGTTCGCCCATGCGGACGATCTCGCCGGTGAGGCGCTTCAGTTCGCCGTCGTAGCTCTTGATGATGTGTTCGTGCGGGTTGTTCATCGCGGGTGCCTCGAAGTGGGGAACGCTCAGCCGAACCGGCCGGTGATGTAGTCTTCGGTCTGCTTCTTATCCGGCTTGGTAAAGATCTTCTCGGTCCGGTCGAACTCGATCAGCTCGCCCATGTACATGAACGCGGTCATGTCCGAGCAGCGCGCCGCCTGCTGCATGTTGTGCGTCACGATCACGATGGTGAACTGGCTTTTCAGCTCTTCCACCAGTTGCTCGATGCGGCTGGTGGCGATCGGGTCCAGCGCGGAGGTGGGTTCGTCCAGCAGCAGCACTTCCGGCTTCAGCGCGATGCCGCGCGCGATGCACAGGCGCTGCTGCTGACCGCCGGAGAGGCCGAGCGCGCTCTGCTTGAGCTTGTCCTTCACCTCGTCCCACAGCGCCGCGCCGCGCAGGGCCTGCTCCACGCGGCCTTCCATGTCGCTGCGGTTGAGCTTTTCGTGATGGCGGATGCCGTAGGCCACGTTCTCGAAGATGGTCATCGGGAACGGCACCGGCTTCTGGAACACCATGCCGACCTTGCTGCGCAGGCGGTTGAGCGAGTACTTCGGGTCGAGGATGTTCTCGCCGTCCAGCACGATCTCGCCGCTGGCGCGCAGGCTGGGATAGATCGCGTAGATGCGGTTGAAGATGCGCAGCAGGGTGGACTTGCCGCAACCGGACGGCCCGATGATGGCGGTGACCTTCTTCTCCGGCACGTCCATCGCGATGTTCTTCAGCGCGTGGAACTCGCCGTAGTGGAAGTTGAGGTCGCGCACGGTCATCTTCGGCGCCGCCTGGCCGAGGTCGACGGCGGCGGCGTGCGGCGAGGTGCCGAATCCGGGCTTGGACGCGACTTCGTTGAGATTAGTCATTGGACACCTTGGAACGCGAGAAGACGAAGCGGGCGGTAAGGCTGAGCGCCAGCACGAACATGGTGAGCACGAAGGCGCCGGCCCAGGCCAGGGTGTTGATGTCCGGGCTGGGGTCCTTCGTGTATTCGTAGATGACCTGCGGCAGGCTGGGCATCTTGTCGATCGGGTTGAAGGTCATGAAGTTGTTGCCGAACGCCGTGAACAGCAGGGGCGCCGTTTCGCCACTGATGCGAGCCAGGGCCAGCAGCACGCCCGTGACGATGCCCGAGCGCGCGGAGCGCACCAGGATCTGCAGGGTCAGCTTCCACTGCGGCACGCCCAGCGACAGCGCCGCCTCGCGCAGCGTGCCGGGTACCAGCCGCAGCATTTCGTCGGTGGTGCGGACGATGACGGGCAGGGCGATGAGGGCCAGGGCGATGCCGCCGGCGATGCCGGAGAAGGTCACATCGCCGCCGGTCAGCCACTTGGATGGCAGCACGATCACGGTATAGACGAACAGGCCCAGCACGATCGACGGTGCCGAGAGCAGGATGTCGTTGAGGAAGCGGATGGTCGGCCCTAGCCGCGAGCGGCGCGAGTATTCCGCCAGCCAGGTGCCGGCGGCGACGCCGATGGGCGTGGCGATCAGGATGCCGATCACGTTGAGGATGAGGCTGCCGACCATGGCGTTGGCCAGGCCGCCTTCCTCGCGGTACGCGGTAATCTTGGTGAACAGCTGCGGCCGGAGGCCGGCGATGCCCTGGCTCAGGGTTTCCCAGAGGATCCACGCCAGGAACAGCAGGCCGATGCCGGTGGCGAGCACGCTGAAGACCATCGCGAGGATGTTCTTGATACGGCGCCGGGTATACAGCGAGGCGGACATCAGGTGCCCTCCTTGGTCGCCAGGCGGCGGAGCATGAGTCGCGCGATCAGCAGCACGATGAAGGTCACCACGAACAGCAGGAAGGCCAGCGCCATGAGTGCCGATTTCTGCAGGCCCTCCGCTTCGCCGAACTGGTTGGCGATGGTGGAGGCGATGGAGCTGCCGGTCTCGAGGATGGACGGGGTGAACTGGAAGGTGTTGCCCAGCACGAAGGCGACCGCCATGGTCTCGCCGAGCGCGCGGCCCAGGCCGAGGAAGATGCCGCCGATCACCGCCGTGCGGGTGTACGGCACCACGATGTCCCACACCACTTCCCAGGTGCTGGAGCCCAGGGCATATGCCGATTCCTTCAGCCGGGTGGGTACGGTCTGGAACACCTCGCGCATCACCGAGGAAATGAACGGGATGATCATCACCGCCAGCACCAGGCCCGCGGTGAGCACACCGGCGCCGAAGAACGGGTATTCGCTGGAGAAGAACTTCGCGATCCAGGGCACGTGCTGCACCAGCCACGACACCTGGCCGTCCGGCGGCTCCGTGCTGAGGTTGTTCATCAGCCACGGCTTGATATGTGCGGCCACGAAGGGCGCGAAGATGAAAAGACCCCACATGCCGTAGATGATCGACGGAATGCCGGCCAGCAGTTCGATGGCCGAGCTGACCGGACCGCGCAGCCAGCCGGGCGCGATTTCGGTGAGGAAGAGGGCGATGCCGAAGCTGACCGGCACGGCGAAGATCAGGGCGATGAGCGCGGTAACCACGGTGCCCATGACGGGAACCAGGGCGCCATAGCGGTTGTTGGTCGGATCCCACTCGGCGCTGGTGAGGAAGCCCCAGCCGAACGTGGCGAAGGCGTCGCGGCCCAGCCACAGCGTGGAGGCGGCGGCGCCGACGAGGCACACCAGGACCAGGAGGGCGCAGGCTTTCAATGCCCAGCCGAATATCCGGTCGTTACGCGTGTCCCGCGCGTTGCGGGACGCTTCCGCCTGGCGTTCCCGATCGGCTACGGCGTTGCTGACGGTGGCGTGCATGGTCGGTGCGAATTCCCGAAAGGCCTTTCAAACATGTGGGTCGCCGCTCCTGTCGGAACGGCGACCCGCCTGGACGATACTGTGGGCCGCGGATGTGTCAGCCGACCCATCGGTGTCGAATCAGTTCTTGAACTCCGACGCCCAGTAGGCTTCGATCTGCTGGACCAGCGGCGCCGGCAGGGCGACGTAGTCGAGCGAAGCGGCCTGCGCCTGGCCCTTCTCGAGCGACCACTTGAAGAAATCGAAGGCGACCTTGCTGTGCGAGGCGTTCTTGGACTTCTTGTACATGATCGCCCACGTGGTGGCGGTGATCGGCCAGGCCTGCGCGCCCGGAGCGTTGGTCATGATCAGGTTGAAGTCCTTGGCGGACTTCCAGTCGGCGGTGGCAGCGGCGGCACCGAAGGCCTCGGCGTTCGGCTGCACCCACGTACCGGCGGCGTTCTGCATCTGGGTGTACGAGAGCTTGTTCTTGGTGGCGTAGGCGTATTCGACGTAGCCGATCGAGCCCGGGATCTGGCGCACGTACTGCGATACGCCTTCGTTACCCTTGCCGCCGACGCCGGCCGGCCATTCCACGGCGGTGCCGAACTTCACCTTCGAGGCCCACTCCGGGCTGACCTTGGACAGGTAGTTGGTGAAGTTGAACGAGGTGCCGGAGCCGTCCGAACGGTGCACGACGGTGATCTTGACGTCGGGAACCTTCACGCCCGGGTTGAGCGCGGCGATCTCTGGATCGCTCCACTTGGCGACCTTGCCCAGGTAGATGTCGGCCAGCACCTTGCCGTTGAGCTTCAGCTGGCCCGGGGCGACGCCCTGCAGGTTGACGATCGGCACGATGCCGCCGACCACGACCGGGAACTGGCCCAGGCCGAACTTGGCGAGGTCTTCGGCGCTCATCGGGGCATCGGACGCGCCGAAGTCGATGGTGCCTTCCTTGATCTGGGCGATGCCCGCACCCGAACCGACCGACTGGTAGTTCAGCTTGTTGCCGGTGGCTTCGGCATAGGTGGCGGACCACTTCGACAGCACGGGGTAAACAAAGCTCGAGCCTGCGCCCGTGATATCGGTGGCCTGGGCGGACATACCGAACAGGGATGCGGCGACGAGCGCGGCGATGCGGAGTTTACGTGTGAACACGGGGTGGTCCTCGGATGGATGAGTGTCAGGCTTGTACGCCTGGGGCCGTATTGCAGCCCTGCCGTGTTGCAATGAGACGTACTGAATGTTGCAGCCTTATGACACTCGCCTTTTTGGTGTCATATTCAGGAACTTACGAAACGCCTCAAACGACAATCGAGGCCGCCTGATCACGTTCGGCAAGCTCCAGGTGGCGCCAGCGGTTGACGATCCGGCAGAAAAGCTCGGCCGTCCGCTCCGCGTCGTAGATCGCCGAATGGGCCTCGCGGGTGTCGAACGACAGCCCTGCGGCCAGCACGGCCTTGCTCAGCACCGTCTGCCCGTAGGCCAGGCCGCCCAGCGTGGCGGTGTCGAAGCAGCTGAAAGGATGGAAGGGGTTGCGCTTGTGCCCCGTGCGGCGCACGGCGGCGTTGAGGAAGGCCAGGTCGAACGCGGCGTTGTGGCCCACCAGCACGGCACGCTGGCAATCGGCTGCCTTGACGGCGTCGCGCACGGCCTGGAACACATGGTCCAGGGCCTGGCGCTCGGGCAGGGCGCCGCGAAAGGGGTGATCCGGGTCGATCCCGGTGATCTCCAGCGAGCGCGGGTCGATGTTGGCGCCCGGGAAGGGCTCCACGTTGGCGGCCACGGCCGGCTGCGGCACCAGGAGGCCCGAGGGCTCCATCGTCACCACGACCACCGCGATCTCGAGCAGCGCGTCGCGCTCCGCGTCGAATCCCCCGGTTTCCACATCCACGATCACCGGCAAAAAACCCCGGAACCGCGCTGACATGCTCGAAGCGGTGCTGTTACTCGTCGTATCCATCCTTAAAGGATATCAGCCGGGGGTGGGGTGCGTCCGCGTTAAGCGGATGTGCGCGTGTCTTCGATCTGTCACAAAAAGGGCATGGAACGGTAAACCCCACGGCTCATTCTTCGCGCCGTTGGCCCTGCTTGAGGATTTTCGGACAGAAAAGACTCAGCAGGGGCACAGGGGTCCACACACATTCCATATAGCGGAGAAATCCCATGCGTTCCAAGTTGCTCACGGTGGCCATCGCCGCCGGTCTGGGCCTGACGAGCTTCGCGGCCCTCGCGGCCACGCCGAAGTCGCAGCAGCCGGCCCGTGTCACGGTTGACGCCGCCACCCTCCAGCAGCTGCAGGCGCAGCTGGCCGCCCTCCAGTCCCAGGTCGCCGACCTGCAGGCCAAGCAGGAGGCCCAGGCGGACGCGCAGATCGAAACCGCGAAGGTCGTCAACGACACGCAGGTGGCGGCGGCCAAGCCGACCGACGAACTGGCCAAGAAGCTCGACGCGCTGAACAAGCTGGTGGACAACACCAAGGTCGGCGGCACGATGTTCTTCGACGCCACCAACCAGGATCACGACGAGAAGATCGGCAACGCCCGCTCGCTGCAGAAGGACGGCCACGGCTCGACCAACGGCACCGGCTTCGACGTCAAGCGTTTCTACCTGACGGTCGACCACAAGTTCGACGATGTCTGGTCGGCCAACCTGACCACCGACTTCAACTACCAGTCTACGCTTTCGCAGACCAGCCTCTTCGTGAAGAAGGCCTACGTGCAGGGCAAGTTCGATCCGCTCTTCACCGTGCGCTTCGGTGCGGCCGACATGCCCTGGATCCCGTTCGTCGAGAAGTGGTACGGCTACCGCTACGTCGAGAACACCATCACCGATCGTTCGTTCGAAGGCGGCCGCAGTGGCGGCACCGCGACGGCTGGCGGCGTGGGCTCGTTCGGCAACTCGTCCGACTGGGGTATCCATGCCATGGGTGCCACCACCGGCGACAACGCCGTCAACTACCAGTTGTCGGTCGTCAACGGTCGCGGCTTCCGCAACCTGAGCCGCTCCAAGAGCGTCGACACCGAAGGCCGCTTCGCCTACTCGCCGATCGAGCAGATGGTGATCGCCATCGGTGGCTACACCGGCAAGCGCGGCAACGACGTCGAGAACGGCGCCCCGACCCGCACCGCCACCCGTGGCGATGTGCTGCTGGCCTGGCGCGACAAGACCTGGGGCGCGGGCGTGGAGTACTTCCACTCCGAGAACTGGGACGACATCCTGAAGTACCAGGGCGCGGGTCCGGGTGTGGGCGCCGCTACCAACACCACCAAGGACAAGGCCGACGGTTACTCGGTCTGGGCCGACTGGCACTTCTACGAGCAGTTCGCCGTCTTCGCACGCGCCGACAAGCTCAACTACAAGTACAACAACCTGCTGAACGTCGAAGAGAAGCTCAACGACAAGTACTACAACGCAGGCGTGTCGTACGATGTGCTGAAGAATCTGAAGCTGGCACTCGTCTACAAGCACAACAAGCTGGACGGTCCCTTTGCTACCCCGTACCACTACAAGACGAACGAAGTGGGTTTCTGGGGCATGCTGAGCTTCTAACGGGCATCCTAACGGAGTTCTGCTCAAGGACGAACCGGACGGCGGGCGCAAGCCCGCCGTTTTTTTGTGCGTTGCGAATGATCTCAGCCCTCGGGGCCGTCATCCGGACGTCCAAACTGAATGCCCGCACCCCGTCGGGATGGGCGAAAGGCCGTCAAAACCGTTGTCACGTCACGTTTTCGAACAGAAAACTGCGTCATGCCTGAATTTGCTGCGTCGCCACACTTGCGGTCGCCAATGCGCCTGTCGTAGGTTCGGCGCATGGACACCCCCGCCGCCCTCGTCATGCGCCGCTTCGCAAGCACGATCTTCGTGTTCGTTGCGTTGCTCGTCGCCTGCATGGGCGTCAGCGCCGTACCCGCTGCGGCGGAGGCGCTGTCGGTGACGATGGCCCAGGAACATGCAACGCAGCATGCCCATGTCGCGGCCGCGGACGACACCGTCGCCTTCGACGATCAAGACGCCGTGCCCTCGCTGGAAGACAACAGCGGCGGCGGCCTCGACGACACCTTCGACGTGCCGCCCCTGCACATCGTGTCGATACCCCGCATCGCCACCACCGGCCATGCGGACGTGCGCCCCCAACCGCACGCGCATCACCCCAGCCTGGACCTGCGCCCTCCCATCGCCTGATGTCCTCGCGGCGCCCGCGCGCGCCGCTTCCGCCAGCCCGTGTCGCGACCGTCGTCGCCATGCCGGGGCCTGTGCAACCCCATTTCCTTTCCCTTTCCCCGCGTGTCGGCGCCTTTGCCGGCCGCCGCGAGCGTGAGCGCTCGCGCCCCCTTTCCGCCAAGAAGAGAGAAACCACCATGGAACGTCTCATCCAGGGCTTCGACAACTTCCGCCGCAACATGACCGACGACCAGCGCGAGGTCTTCACCCGCCTGGCGTCCGGCCAGACACCCCACACCATGTTCATCACCTGCGCCGACTCGCGGATCATGCCCGAGCTGATCTTCAACGCGCAGCCGGGCGACCTGTTCGTCTACCGCAACGTCGGCAACATCGTGCCGCCGTACGCCCAGCACGTCAGCGGCGTGGTCGCGGCCATCGAGTATGCGGTCACGGCGCTGAAGGTCCAGCACATCGTGATCTGCGGCCACTCCGACTGTGGCGCGATGAAGGCGCTGCAGAACCCGTCGGTACTGAAGGGCAAGCCCTCCGTGGAGCAGTGGTTGAAGCATGCCGACGTGGCCCGTTACGTCGTCGCCGAGAACCGTCCCACCATGATGGGCGAGGAAGGCCTGCGCTACCTCACCGAAGAAAACGTGGTCGGCCAGCTGGAACACATGCGCACCTTGCCGGCGGTCGCCGCCGCCATCGCCAACGGCAGCCTGCGTATCCACGGCTGGATCTACGACATCGCCCAGACGGAAATCACCGCCTTCGATCCCCTCGAAGGCCGGTTCCGCCCCCTCGTCGCCGGCGATGCCCATGCGCCCGACGCGACACCGCACGCGCGTTTCTCTACGCCGCTGCCGGTGGCAAACGCCGCTTAAGGAAAGCCAGACATGCGCGCTTATTTCTCCCAGGGCCTCTTTGGCCGCGACCTCCTCGGTTCGGTGGTCGTTTTTCTTGTCGCTCTGCCGTTGTGCATGGGGATCGCGATCGCGTCGGGTATGCCACCCAGCGCGGGACTGATCACCGGCATCGTGGGCGGTATCATCGTCGGCTCCATCGCCGGTTCGCCGCTGCAGGTCAGCGGCCCGGCGGCGGGCCTCGCGGTCCTGGTGTTCGAATTGGTGCGTGAGCACGGCGTGGCCGCCCTCGGTCCCGTCGTGCTGCTGGCGGGCCTTATCCAGGTGGTCGCCGGCCTGTGCAAGGTCGGCGTCTGGTTCCGCATGACCTCGCCTGCCGTCGTGGCGGGCATGTTGTCGGGCATCGGCATCCTCATCGTGGCGTCGCAGTCGCACGTGCTGCTCGACGCCATCCCCAAGGCCCGTGGCCTGGAGAATTTCGCGGCGCTGCCCGCCGCGGCGTGGGAGTCGGTGACCGGTGCGGCGGAGGGGCAGGCCCCGGCCGCCCTGATGATCGGCCTCGGCACCATCGCCATCATGCTCGGCTGGGAGAAACTGCGCCCGGCCAAGCTGCGTTTCGTGCCCGGTGCGCTGCTGGCGGTGGTCGCGATGACCCTGATCGCGCAGCTCACCGCCGTGGACGTGAAGCGCGTGGACGTGCCGGCCAACCTGTTCTCGGCGGTCAGCCTGCCCAGCATGGGCAGCCTGTTCGGCCTGTTCGACGCCACCCTGCTGGTAGCCGCCGCCACGTTCGCCTTCATCGCCAGCGCCGAAACGCTGCTGTCGGCGGCGGCGGTGGATCGCATGCACGACGGCGTACGCACCAACTACGATCGCGAACTGACCGCGCAGGGCGTGGGCAACCTCATCTGTGGTTTCCTCGGTGCACTGCCGATGACCGGCGTGATCGTGCGCAGTGCGGCCAACGTGCAGGCGGGCTCCGCCACGCGCATGGCCGCCATCCTGCACGGTGGCTGGTTGCTGGCCTTCGTCATGCTGCTGCCGTGGCTGATGCGGATGACACCGGTCTCGTGCCTGGCCGGCATCCTTGTCTTCACCGGCGTCAAGATGGTCAACCCCGGCCAGATCAAGTCGCTGGCGGCTTACGGCAAGGGCACGGCGGCGGTGTACGTCGCCACCACGGTCGCCATCGTTGCGACTGACCTGCTCACCGGTGTGATCGTCGGCTTCGGCCTGTCGCTGTTCCGCCTGGCGCTGCTCTCGTCCAAGCTAAAGATGGATGTGCAGCACCACGACGAGCCCGGCCACGCCACGCTGCATCTGGAAGGCTCCGCCACGTTCCTCAAGGTGCCGACCATGGCGCGCAAGCTGGAGGCCGTGCCGGCCAACACCCGCCTCAACGTGCGCATGGATCGCCTGGTCCACGTCGACCAGGCGTCGCTGGAGTTGCTACGAGAGTGGGGCCGCAATGCGTCCAAGCGAGGCTGCGAACTGGTCGTCGACTGGCACGAACTCGGCCGCCGCGTCGAAGGCGCGCCCCAGGCGGCGTAGCTCCGGCCCACGAGGGCCCGTGTAGGAGCGCACGATGTGCGCGATCCCTCAACGTAGCTACATCGAATGAGGCAAAACGCCGGCACTAGCCGGCGTTTTGTTACCTGCGTCTTGCTTCGTTTTGCGCTTGGAAACGCCGTTTTCTGTGTTTTGCATGGCTTCGTTCGCCATAGCGGTGTTGAGGGTTCGCGCACATCGTGCGCTCCTACACACGCATCCGATCAAGCGCGTCCCACATCCCTTCAGGCGCATCACGCATCACGTCGGGCGCGTTACGCATCCCATCGGGCGCATTCCGTCAGGCTGCTTTCGTCTTTTGCTTGAACGCACAAAGATCCACGATGGCGCAGCTGGGACATTCCGGTTTCCGCGCCTTGCACACGTAACGCCCGTGCAGGATCAGCCAATGGTGGGCGTCCTGGATGAACTCCGCCGGGATGACCTTCTCCAGCTTGTCCTCGACCTTGCGCACGTCCGGGCCGGGGGCCAGTCCGGTGCGGTTGGCCACGCGGAAGATATGCGTGTCCACGGCGATGGTCGGTTCGCCGAAGGCGGTGTTGAGCACCACGTTCGCGGTTTTCCGCCCGACGCCCGGCAGCGATTCCAGCGCCTCGCGCGATTTGGGCACCTCGCCCGCATAGCGGTCGACGAGGATCTGGCTCATCGCGATCAGGTTTTTCGCCTTGTTGTTGTAAAGGCCGATCGTGCTGATGTAAGGCTTGAGCCTGTCCAGGCCCAGGTCGAGGATCTGCTGCGGCGTATTGGCCACCGGAAACAGCTTGCGCGTGGCCTTGTTCACGCCCACGTCCGTGGACTGGGCCGAAAGCGCCACGGCGGCGAGCAACTCGAACGGCGTGGTGTACGCCAGTTCGGTTTTCGGATGCGGATTCAGCTCGCGCAGGCGGCTGAACATCTCGACCACATCGGCTTTCTTCACGGGCTGTCCTTCTTCCGTGCCCTGGCCCGGGCAAGGGCCTCGAGGACGGCGTTACGCGCGGCAGGTGCGGCCACGTCGGCCTTGTTCGCCGCCAGCTGGCGTTCGCGCTCGGCGCGTTCATGGGTAAGCCGGGCCTCCCGGCGCTGGAAATGCCGTCGCGCGGCATCAGCGTGCCCGGGGTCCTCGGCTTGGGAGACAGGCATGGGATCGAGCCGGATGCAATCGACCGGGCAGGCGGGTACGCACAGCTCGCATCCGGTGCAGAGGTCGCTGAGCACCGTGTGCATCACCTTCGAGGCGCCCACGATGGCGTCCACCGGGCACGCCTGGATGCACTTGGTACATCCGATGCAGTCGGCTTCGACGATGCGTGCCAGCGTACGCGGCTTTTCCACGCCATGGGCGGGGTCCAGCGGCACGGCCGGGCGATCCAGAAGATGGGCCAGCCGGCGAATGCCCGCCGCGCCGCCGGGCGGGCAGCGATCGATGCCCGCCGCGTCCGCGGCGATGGCTTCCGCATAGGGGCGACAGCCGTGGAAACCGCACTGCTCGCACTGGGTCTGCGGCAGGAGGGCGTCGATGCGGTCGGCGAGCGTTGGCGTCATGGCTGGCGCGCGGCCGGTGGGCGGATCAGCGGACGGTGGCGCCCGGTGCCGCACCCTGGTCGGCATCCAGCAGGAACAGGTCCGCGCCGCCGTCACCGGCGGACAGGATCATGCCTTCCGAAAGACCGAAGCGCATCTTGCGCGGGGCGAGGTTGGCGATGAACACCACGCTGCGACCGACGAGTTTTTCCGGCTCCGCGTAAGCCGCGCGGATGCCGGAGAAGATCTGCCGCGAGCCCAGCGGGCCGGCGTCCAGTTCAAAACGCAGCAGCTTGTCCGATCCTTCGACGAACTCGCAGGCCAGCACCTTGCCGATGCGCAGGTCGAGCTTGGCGAAATCGTCGATGGACACGGTGGCGGCGGTGTCGGTGGCGGTGTTGGCAGGCGTGGCTTCGGTCATGGGCTTGGCGTTTTCTTTGGGTTTCTTGGACGGTTTGGCTTCGGCCACGGCTTCGCGGACCTGCTCGGAGGGCGACAGCGACTCCTTCGAGGCGTCCACCATCGCGGCGATCTTCTTCGGATCCAGGCGCGAGAACAGCGGCGAGAACGCATTCACGGTATGGCCGAACAGCTCGCGCCGCGCATCGTCGAAGCTGGCGATGGGCGCGCCGAGGAAGGCCTCGGCGGCAGCGACCGTGGTCGGCAGGATCGGCTTGAGCAGCCCGGACAGCAGGCGGAAGGCGTTGATCGCGAACGAGCACACCTGGTGCAATTCGTCGCGGCGCGTCTCGTCACGGGCGATGACCCAGGGCGCCTTCGCCGCGATATAGCCGTTGACCGCATCGGACATGGCCACGAAGCGCCGGGTGACTTCCGCGTACTCGTCGGCCTCGTAGAGTGCATCGATACCGTCGTACTGCCCCAGCAGGTCGGTCCACAGCGCGGACGCCTCGGGGTCGAAGCGATCGGACAATGTGCCGGCGAAATGCGTGTGCAGGAAGCCCGCGGTACGGCTGGCGATATTGGCCCACTTGCCGACCAGGTGCGAGTTGACGCGTTCCTCGAACGATTTCAGGTCGAGATCGACGTCCACCGGCTGCGGGCTGAGCATGGTGGCGAAGTAGTAGCGCAGGGCTTCGGGGTCCAGGCCGACATCCAGGAAGGTGCGCGCCTGGATGAAGGTGCCGCGCGACTTGGACATCTTCGCGCCGTTGACCGTCAGGTAGCCGTTGGTATGCAACGCGGTCGGTACGCGCATGCCCGCACCGTGCAGCATGGCCGGCCAGAACAGGCCGTGGAAGTTGATGATGTCCTTGCCGACGAAGTGATGCATCTCGGCCGTGCTGTCCGCGCGCAGGAAGTCGTCGAAGACCAGGCCCGTGCGATCGCACAGGGCCTTGAATGCGGCGAGGTAACCGGCCGGCGCGTCCAGCCAGACATAGAAGAACTTGCCCGGTGCGTCGGGAATCGGGAAGCCGAAGTAGGGCGCGTCACGGGATATATCCCAGTCGCGCAGGCCGCCGTCGATCCATTCCGCCAGCTTGGCTACGACGCCGCTGTCGGCGGTGGGCTTGCCTTCGGTGAACTTGCCCGCGAACCAGTCACGCAGCAGCTGCTCGAACTTGCCCAGTTCGAAGAAGTAATGCTCCGAATCCCGCAGTACCGGGGTGGCACCCGACATCACCGAATAGGGGTTCAGCAGATCGGTGGGCGCGTAGGTGGCCCCGCAGTTCTCGCAGTTGTCGCCGTACTGGTCGGGGGTGCCGCACTTGGGGCAGGTGCCCTTGACGTAGCGGTCCGGCAGGAACATGTCCCGCGTGGGGTCGTATAGCTGCTGGATATCCCGGCGCGCGATGTAGCCGGCGTCGCGCAGGCGCGTGTAGATGGCCGTCGCGATATCCCGGTTTTCCGGGGAATGCGTGGTGTGGTACTGGTCGTAGCTGAAATGGAAGTCGGTGAAGTCCGCTTCGTGCGACGCCCGGATGCCGGCGATGTAATCCTCCGGCGTCAGCCCGACCTTCTCGGCGGCCAGCATGATCGGCGTACCGTGGGCGTCCTCACCGGCGACGTACCACACCTCGTTGCCTTGCATCCGCTGCGCCCGCGCCCAGATGTCGGCCTCGATGTAGCCGAGCATATGGCCCAGGTGCAGCGGGCCATTGGCGTAGGGAAGGGCGTTGGTAACCAGGATGCGGCGGGCCATGAGGATCGCGGTCGGCTTCGGGGCCCGCGATTATGGCATGGGGCGCGGTTAGGCGGTTTTTCGCGGGCACCCGCCTCGCAAGGACGGCGTAGGAGCGCACGATGTGCGCGATGCCTTTGTGGCCGTGCCCTACGGCGCTCCCCTCATTCCACCCGCTTTATTCCACCCGCACCCAATCCTGGCTACGCCCGATCAGCGAGAAACCGATGTAGCCATGGACGTCGAGCGTCTTGCCGCCGTTCTCCAGCTTCACGGTGAGCTTGTAGATCTTGCCCTTGGCCGGATCGAGAATCTGGCCACCCGACCACTCGTTGTCACCGTCCTTCTTCAGGCCCCAGATGATGGTCATACCCTCGATGGGCTTGTTCTTCCGCTCGCCGTCGCACTGGGCGCAGACGGGATGCGGGCCATGATCGGACTTGAGCACCTGCAGCACCTTGCCCTCCAGCTGACCGTTGGCGCCCTCGGTGATCTCGACGATGGACTTCACTTCCTTGGTGGTGTCGTCGATCGTCTTCCATTTGCCGACCGGGCTGTCGCTGGCGGCAAAGGCGGGGAGGGCGCTCGCGACGAGGGCGAGTCCTAGGGCGGCGCGGATCATGGACTTCATAAGTTTGCGGTACTCCCCATACGGTAAGGTATGGCCGGAGCCTGACGAGGGCCATCGACGCCGTCAAGCTGCACCGCGCCAGATGCGCCGCCAAGGGCAGGATGGGCGGGAAGCGGGGGCCGACGGTCCGGTGCCACCCCGCTAGCTGGCATAATGGGCAATCTTCGATTTTGCTCAACATCCCCCATGACCCAGCCCAGCGAAACCCTCGTGCGCGGTGTCCTCGACCGCGTCATCGACCCCTATTCGGGCCAGTCGCTCAGCGCCGCCGTGCGCGCCGTGGGCGTCGATGGCGACCGCGTCTCCGTCGATATCCAGCTCGGCTACCCCGCCGTCGGCTACGTGGAGCAGGCCACGACGCAGGCCCGTGCGGCGCTCGAAGCCGAGCCGGGCATCGCCGCGGCGGCCGTGTCGGTCGGCTGGCGGGTGCACCCGCACAAGGTGCAGGGGCAGCTGGCGCCCATGCCGGGTGTGAAGAACATCATCGCCGTGGCCTCCGGCAAGGGCGGCGTGGGCAAATCCACCGTTTCGGTCAACCTGGCGCTGGCCCTGGTCGCCGAGGGCGCCCGCGTCGGCATCCTCGATGCCGACATCTACGGTCCCAGCCAGCCCCGCATGCTGGGCCTGACCGGCAAGCCCGTGTCGCCGGACGGCAAGAGCATCCAGCCGATGCTGGCCCACGGCCTGCAGGCCATGTCCATCGGCGTGCTGATCGACGAGGACACGCCCATGATCTGGCGTGGCCCGATGGTCACCCAGGCGCTGATGCAGCTGCTCAACGACACCCGCTGGGACGACCTGGACTACCTGGTCATCGACCTGCCGCCCGGCACGGGTGACATCCAGCTCACCCTGTCGCAGAAAGTGCCCGTCTCCGGCGCGGTGATCGTCACCACCCCGCAGGACATCGCGCTGCTGGATGCGCGCAAGGCGCTGGGCATGTTCCGCAAGGTGGAAGTGCCGGTGCTGGGCGTCATCGAGAACATGGCCACCCATATCTGCTCCGCCTGCGGCCACGAGGAACACATCTTCGGGCACGGCGGCGGCGCGCGCATGGCCGCGGAGGCGGGCATCGCCTACCTCGGCGACCTGCCGCTGGATATCCGCATCCGCCAGCAGGCCGACGAGGGCATGCCCACCGTGGCCGCCATCCCCACCTCGGACCTGGCGGAGCGCTACCGCGCCATCGCCCGCTCCACGGCGGCGAAGCTGTCGCTGCAGGCGCGCAACAAGGCGATCTCGTTCCCCAAGATCGTCATCCAGAACACCTGAGAAGTGGCGTCTTCGACGACGTTCCTATACCTTTCCGGCTCCAGCGAGGGAGACAGCACGTGAGCATCAAGTCCGACAAGTGGATCCGCCGCATGGCCGGGCAGCAGGGCATGATCGAGCCCTTCGCGCCCGGTCAGGTGAAGGAGCGCGACGGCCATCGGCTGGTGTCCTATGGCACCTCCAGCTACGGCTACGACGTGCGCTGCGCCGACGAATTCAAGGTGTTCACCAACATCAACTCCACCATAGTGGACCCGAAGGCATTCGACGAGCGCAGCTTCGTGGACATCAAGTCGGATGTCTGCATCATCCCGCCCAACTCGTTCGCACTGGCCCGCACGGTGGAGTATTTCCGCATCCCCCGCCAGGTGCTGACGATCTGCCTGGGCAAGAGCACCTACGCGCGCTGCGGCATCATCGTCAACGTGACGCCGTTGGAGCCCGAGTGGGAGGGCCACGTCACGCTGGAGTTCTCGAACACCACGCCGCTGCCCGCGAAAATCTACGCCAACGAAGGCGTCGCGCAGATGCTGTTCCTCGAATCCGACGAAGAGTGCGAGGTGTCCTATGCCGATCGCGGCGGCAAGTACCAGGGCCAGCGGGGCGTGACCCTGCCGAGTACCTGAACGCCCGTGCCGTCCCAGCCGCGCGCGAGAAAGGCGCGGGGTAAACTTTCCCTCTTCATGAACGCCGATCCACGGAGACACGCATGATCCGAGTTACCACCCTCCTGTCCCGCGCCGCCGCCGCGGTCCTGCTTGCCAGCCTGCTCGTGCTGGGCGGTTGCCATCGTGGCGTGTCCAAGAGCGACCACGTGCCGACCGAGCAAGGCCAGTTCGACGTCACCATCAAGGCCTACAAGAGCGGTCAGTTCGTCGTCGACAACGCCGTGCTTTCCGCAGCCGACACCGGTAGCCACTTCGCCTACCTGAAAGACCAGGGCAAGCTGCCCAAGACGGTGCTGCTGATCCCCAGCGACGACTCCAAGATCCGTGACATCCATCTCGGCTTCATGGCCCGCATGCAGCTGGATTACGGCTTTGCCGTGTACTACGACAAGAAGGGCGAGCTCACCCGCCTGAACGCCGTGGAAGAGAAGGCCCGCCAGCTCGAGGACACCCCGCAGAAGGCTAACCTGCCGGATCGCATGCAGGGCAAGGACGCCGCCAGCGGCGCCTACAACCCGCAGACCCAGCCGTAATCGCCGAAGGCGGCGGCTCGTCGCTAGTTCTTAGCGAGCTTGTAACGCAGAAGACGGGGCAGGTGCCATTGGCACCTGCCCCGTTGTCGTTTCGGCGATACGCCAGGTAGGTCATCGGCCGGCCACTGAGCTGGGCTGGGAACAGCCTCGGTGCCAGCGGCAGGCTTGATGCTGGCTACAATCCCAGCGCTTCACTCAGTGCGTCGATCCACCGCTCGGCCTCGCCGGGCGGATACGCTTCAGCCTGGCCAAGACCCCACACCGGCCCCGGCCACGCCGCATCGCCGGCGTTGCGCGCCACCACATGCACGTGCAATTGCCGGACGATATTGCCCAGCGCACCGATATTGAGCTTTTCGCACGGCGCCACGGCGCGCAGGGCGGCGCCGGCCAGGCTGACTTCCTGCCAGAGCCGGGCCTGGTCGTCCGCATCCAGGTCCGATACCTCGATCCTGCCCGCCTTGCGCGGCACCAGCACTAGCCAGGGGTACCGCGCGTCGCGCATCAGCAGCACACGGGTCAATGGCAGGTCGCCGACGACAAGGGTGTCGCCGGCCAGCCGGGCATCGAGGATGAAGCCGTCACTCATGCCAGTTCGCGGGCGAAGAACGCCAGGGTGCGCTCCCAGGCCAGCTTGGCGCTGGGCTCGTCGTAGCTGCCGCGAACATCGCAGTTGAAGCCGTGGTCGGCTGGATAGACCCAGGTATCCATCTCCGGCTTCAGCTCACGGTGCTTTTCCACCATGTCCGGCGGGATGGAGTGATCGCGCTCGCCGAAGTGGAAAATCACGTTGGCCTTGGCCGGCTCGCTCAGGAACGGCACATTGCGCGCACCGTAGTAGCTGGACGAGGGCAGGCCCAGGCGCAGCGCCGCCAGTGCCGCGACGGTGCCGCCCCAGCAGTAGCCCACCGTACCCACCTTGACCTTGTACTGGTCGGCGATCAGCTTGGCGGCGATGGCGACATCCTGGAGCGGGCGCAGCAGGCCCAGTTCGCCGATCAGCTTGATGCCCTTCTGCATGCCGTCCTGGTCGTAGCCCAGCTCCACGTCCTTTTCCACGGGGTCGAACAGTGCCGGGGCGATGGCGACATAGCCCTCGGCGGCAAAGCGGTCGGCCACGCTGCGGATATGGGCGTTGACGCCGAAGATCTCCTGGATCACCACGATGCCGCCCTTCGGGGTACCAGCGGGCTCGGCGATGTAGGCGTCCATGCTCTCGGGCGGGCGGGAGGTATCGAGGATAAGCGTGCGGCCCATGGGAGGTCTCCGGAAGAGTGGGTAAGGAGACAAGGGTAACCTGTAGGCATGTCGCGGGGATGTGCGGGGCGGTGCCGGACAGCAACGAGGAAGTAGATATCGCGATATCTTACGTAAAAGCCCTCATGATCGGGTGCGCAGTGCTGGCGGGCGGGGTTATTTTCGCTCTCCTGAAACATGTCCCGAAGACGCCAGTAACGCGGCGACTTTGTGGCATCACGACGTTTCTGGCATTCGTGCTTATAGCCGCGTCGATCTGTGAGAGGTTGGGCTGGATCCACTGAGGCGAAGGTCTTACCCCGCCATGGGTGAACAGATTTCAACCAGGCACCCGTTGATATCTCGCACGTAACCGACGCGCTGGCCCCAGGGCTTTGCCTCGACCGCCTTGAGCGCCAATGCACCTGCTTCGACGGCCTGGCTATAACCCTGCTCGGGTGCCTCGGTAACAAGGCATATCTCGAAGCCGGCACAAAGCTCGCTCCGGCTATTCGGACGAATGGCGACGCCGTTGAGTTCCGCCATCGATTCGCCGGCGAAACTGAGCGTGGTCTCGCCGGTTGCCATCTCCGCATACAAGCCACTCTCGTGGACGAAGCGACGTTGCAGGCCGAAGGCGCGTTCGTAGAATTCCACCGTCGCCGCGACGTCCGGCACGTAAATGATCGTATAGCCCAAGCGCATCGTCATCTCCCGTGGTGATGGGGTGCAGCGTAGGGGACCTTACCTCGACCTGCTTGAAGAAATCGGCCATGTCATTCGATCGACATGCCAACCAGCAGTTCCAGCAGAGAGTCGAAATTTGCATTTCCGATTTCGGCGCTGAGGTCGGTGAGCAAAAGCTGCGCACCCGTAGTGTCCACATCGACCCGAAGCGAACCTAATGATATTGATGATGATCAGAGGCGACGATGACCAGAGGCTAGGTGGCGATATGGATCGAGCTCAGGCCTACTGGCAACTCATAAACCAACCTGCGGAACGAAGCTATGCACGACCGAGAGGCAGATTGCGTCACTTCGGCTCGAGCGCTTTGGAAGCTAGCGTGGCGTAGCCCAATGTCCGATCAGCCACTTCAAGAGGCTCGCGCGATACTCGAGAAGTCGTTGGAGGCTGATCAGAGAAACGTGGTTGTCCTGACTTGCCTCGGGGCGGTGCTATGTGACCTTCGCCTATATGCAAAGGCACGGGAATACTTGGAGCGGGCGGTGCAGTTGGGGTCAACCGATCGAAATACCTACATCAATCTATTCGTCGCGATGCTCGACAGTGAGGCTATGGAAGATGCCCGTGCTGCGCTTGACGAAGGGGTGCATTTTGAGCGGAATCCCGAGACCTGGGAGGCCTACTTTGACCCTCAGGCTATGTAGCCGTTATGTCCGCTTTCGATCTATAGCGGGCCTTGCGTTGCAGGTGTCTTAAGCCACCCGCTCGCTTCAAGCCTGGTCGACGATCCGGATGTGAAGGGCCGTCCGGCCCTGTCGCCGCCAACCCGCTATAATGCCCGGCTTCCCTATACCCCCGGTACCCACGGCAATGTCCCAGGCCGCTCCCAAAGTCGGTTTCGTCAGCCTCGGCTGCCCGAAAGCCCTCGTCGATTCCGAACGCATCCTCACCCAGCTGAAGGTCGAGGGCTACGAGATCGTGCCCAGCTACGGCGAGGCGGATGCCGTGGTGGTCAACACCTGCGGCTTTATCGACTCGGCGGTGCAGGAGTCGCTCGACGCCATCGGCGAGGCGCTCCACGAGAACGGCAAGGTGATCGTTACCGGCTGTCTGGGCAAGCGCTCCGAGCTGATCCGCGAAAGCTACCCCGAGGTGCTGGCCATCTCCGGTCCGCAGGATTACGCCAGCGTGATGAGCGCGGTGCACCAGGCGATCCCGCCGGTGCGCAACCGCTTCCTCGACCTGGTGCCGGACACGGGCGTGAAACTGACGCCCAAGCACTACGCGTACCTGAAGATTTCCGAGGGCTGCAACCACCGTTGCAGCTTCTGCATCATTCCCTCGATGCGTGGCGACCTGGTAAGCCGCCCGGTGGACGAGGTGCTGATCGAAGCGGAGAAGCTGGCGCGTGGCGGGGTGAAGGAACTGCTGGTCATTTCGCAGGACACCAGCGCCTACGGCGTGGACGTGCGCTACGCCGAACGCGAGTGGCGCGGCAAGGCCTATCGCACGCGCATGACAGAGCTGTGCCAGGGTCTTTCCGAACTGGGCATCTGGACCCGCCTGCACTACGTCTACCCGTACCCGCACGTGGACGAGATCATGCCGCTGATGGCGGAGGGCAAGATACTCCCGTACCTGGACATCCCTTTCCAGCACGCCAGCCCGCGCATCCTCAAGCTGATGAAGCGTCCCGGCAATGTCGAGCGCACCCTGGAGCGCGTGCAGGCGTGGCGCCGCGAGGTGCCCGACCTCACCATTCGCAGCACCTTCATCGTCGGTTTTCCCGGCGAGACGGACCAGGAATTCCAGGAGCTGCTCGGATTCCTGCGTGAAGCCGAGCTGGATCGGGTCGGCGCGTTCGCCTATTCGCCGGTGGATGGCGCGAAGGCCAACGACCTGCCGGGCCAGATCGACGAGGAACTGAAGGAAGATCGCCTGGAACAGTTCATGGCGGTGCAGGCGGAGATTTCCGCGGCCAAGCTGCAGCGCAAGGTGGGCCGGACCATCAAGGTGCTGATCGACGAGATCGACGCCGACGGCGCGTGGGGTCGCTCCAGTGCCGATGCGCCGGAAATCGACGGCGCCGTGCGCATCGACGACGGCCAGCTGCTCAAGCCCGGCCAGTTCGTCGACGTGCTGGTCGAGGAAGCCGACGCTCACGACCTCTACGGTCGCCTGGCCTGAGCCCATGCGGTACGTGGCGCCGACGCGGCAATCGCTCGAGCGGAGCGTGCTCGCGTCGCCGCCGCTGTCGTGCTGGCGCGACTACGCCACGCTGCTGGGTGGGGAGGCGTGGCCCGATATCGCAGCCCTGAACGCGCTGCTGCCGGCAGACGCCGACGTGCACTTCGTCACCCAGGACAAGGCACTGCTCGACGACGGCCTGCATTACGAGGAACGCATCGCGCATCGCCGTGCCATCGCCACGCGGCCGGACAACTGGCACGACCTGATCAACGCCCTGGTATGGCTGCGCTATCCGGCGCTGAAACGCGCGCTCAATGCGCGGCAGATGGCGGAGATCGCCGTGATGGGGCGGCGGGAGCGCTCACGGCCGCAATGCGCCCTGACGCATTTCGACGAGGCGGGGATGATCGTCACGCTGCGTGAGCCGGCCATGCTGGCGGCCTGGGATGCCCACGACTGGACCACGCTGTTCTGGACGCACCGCGAAGCGTGGCTGACTGGCGGGGCCCGCGTCGAGGTGTTCGGTCATGCCTTGCTTGAGCACGCACTGACGCCCGGCAAGCTGCTGGTCGGCAAGGCCCTCGTGGTGATGGGGGAGGGCGATGCGCGGGCGATCTGTGCGGACGCCATCGCCGCCGGCAGCGTTCTCAACGACCCGCAGGAACTGAGGCCACTGCCCGTGTCCGGTGTGCCTGGCTGGCATGTCGAGACGGATCGGCCGTCGTTCTACACGACGGCACCGTGTTTCCAGCCCCTGCGCGAAGGTCGGACCTATCCGTTACCGCTTTGACGCCGGATCGGCCAGGCCGTGGTCGCGCACGTAGTCGCCCAGCAGGCTGTCGTGGTCGACGCCCAGCTTGCGCATGGCGTCGCGCTTCTGCCGGCTGATGGTCTTTACCGACTTGCCTTCGCGGTCGGCGATCTGTTGCAGCGACATGCCGGCGACGAAGGCGCGGATGACTTCCGTTTCGCGCGGGGATAGCGGCGCACCCGGCATGGCCACCGAGGTGTCGTCAGCCTCGTTGAGGATGTCGAGCAGGGTTTCGCTGAGGTAGGTTTCACCGTCCGCGACGGCGCGCGCGGCCGTGGCCAGTTCGTCCATCGGGGCGCGCTTGTCGACGATGCCGCGCGCGCCGCGCCCCAGCATGGATTGCAGGGCGGCCGGACGGTTGATCATCGTCAGCACGATGAGCGCGACATGCGGATAATCCCGGTTGATGGTTTCCAGGAGGGGAAATCCATCGTCCTGCCGATCGCTCGGCATGAGAAAATCCGTAATGACGACATCGCAGGCGCGGTCGGCCAGCATGGCCAGGAGTTCGTCCGCGGCCTTGGCCGCACCGACCACTTCGACGTGCGCGTTCTCCAGCGCAAGCCGCCCCCCAACAAGAACGAGGGGGTGATCGTCTGCCAGAATGACCTTGAGTGGCATGCCTTGCGTTCTCCTGAATACGTTGCGATACAGCGGGCTTCGACTCGATTATGCCCATGAAGGTTACCTTGACGAAGCCTCCCGTGTGATCCGACGCCTGTTCCCGTTAATGCTGCTTGTGCTCGCCCGCATGGCCATGGCCATGCCGGATGTGCCGTTGCGCCCTGCCGACGCGGAATGGCTGCGCCATCATCCGGTGCTCATCGTGGGGGCGTATCCGGAGGGCTACCCGCCTTTCGAGGAACTGCGCGACGGCGAGCTGGAAGGCCTGGGCCCGGATTACCTGCGCGAACTGGCCGGCGAGCTGGGCGTGACGCTGCAGACGCGGGAATACCCCAGCTGGCCGGCGTTGCTGGCCGCGCTGGCGAAAGGCGAGATCGACGTGGCGACCTCGGTCACCCCGCTCGAACAGGGCATGCCGGGTATCCGGGTGGGCGCCACGTACTTCGAATCGCTTCCCGCGCTGGTGGAGCGCATCGATGCGCCCATCGTCCATCGCCCGGGCGACCTGCGCGGCAAGCGGCTGGCGGTGCACACCGGGTATTTCGACATCGCCGCGCTGCGCCGCGAGTTGCCCGATACCACGCTGGTGGAGACGGCCTCCACCGCGGAGGCGCTGGGCCGGGTAAGCCGGGGCGATGTGGATGCCTACCTGGACAACCCTTATTCGGCGCGCGAGTTCGTCGCGCGCCTGCGCCTGGACCACGAATTGCGCGTCGGCAGCCCCGTGGCGCTGCCGATCAGCGCGCTGGCCTTCGCGGTGCCGGCCTCCCGTGCACCGCTGGGCCGCGCGCTTGATCACGCCCTGGGCGAACTCACGGCCGCCGACCACGGCCGCCTGCGCGCGCGCTGGGTGGGGCGCGACATCGCTCCGCGGCCCCGCGAGGCCGGTATTCCGCTGAGCGAGAAGGAAAAAGACTGGCTGCGGGCGCTGCCGCCGCTGCGCCTGGGCGTGGACCCCAGCTATGCGCCTTTCAGCCTGATCACCGGCCGGGGCGAGGCGGAGGGTCTGTCGCTGGATTACGTGCGCGAAATCGCCGCGGAACTGGGCATCCGGGTCACCCAGGTGCCCAGCGAGAACTGGGCCGGCACCGTGGAGCGCGTGCACCGAGGCGAGGTGGATGTGGTGGCCGCGATCAATCCGCAGAGCGCCACGGCACCCTTCCTGGAGCCGAGCGTGCCCTACCTCGACTTCCCGATCATGATCGTCACCCGCGAAGGGGCACCCACCATCGCCGGTCGCGACGACCTCGCCGGCAAGCGCGTGCTGGGCAACACGACCCGTGAGCCGATCCGCCGGCTGCTGTCGCGTATCCCGGGCGTCCAGGTGGTGTCGGTCGATACCGAGGCGGAAGGCTTGCGCCGGCTCGCGGCGGGCGAGGGCGATGCGTTCGTCGGCAACCTGGCCTCCGTGGATTACCTGATCCGCGACAACTTCCTCGGCCAGCTCAAGGTGGCCGCGCCCACGGGCGACAGCGAGGCCATCGCCATCGGCGTGCGGCGCGAGCTCGCGCCGCTGGTGCCGCTGATCAACCGCGTGCTGGTCAACCTGTCGACGCACCGCCAGCAGGAGATCCGCAACACCTGGTTCGCCTCGCATTACGTGGTCGGCCCCACCTGGCGCGAGATCGCCGGACGCGTGGCGCCGTTCGTGGCGGTGTTGCTGGCCTCGTTGATCGCGATCAGCTACGCCTACCTCAACCTGCGTCGCGAGACTCGCCGGCGCGAACGCACGGAGCGGCGCCTCGCCGAGGTCACTGCCCACGTGCCCGCGGTGGTGTACGAAGCGGTGCGCGGTCTCGACGGCACGTATGCCATGGCCTACGTGGGCGGCGATCCGCAAAGCATCCTCGGCATGGAGCCCGGCCAGTTGCTGGCCGCGGGCGAGGCCATGCTGGCGCCCGTGCCGGAAGACGACCGCGAGGCCCTGCGCGCCGCCTTCGAGCGTTCGGCGCGTGAGCTCACGCCATTGCATGTCACCGTGCGCGCGCACGTCGGCGGGCGCACGCGCTACCTCAGCTCCGACGCGGTACCGCTGGCCGCCGCCGACGGCAGCGTGCGTTGGAACGGCTACTGGGTGGATGTAACCGCACAGGAGCTGGCCTCCCGCGGCATGGCGCATGCCCGCGACGAAGCCGAGGCCGCCACGCGTGCCAAGAGCGACTTCCTGGCCACGATCAGCCACGAGATCCGCACGCCGATGAACGGCGTGATCGGCCTGCTCGACGTGCTGGAACGCACGTCGCTGGATACCGACCAGCGCAAGATGGTCTCGACCATCGAGCACTCAGCGGAAGCCCTGCTGCACATCCTCGACGACGTGCTGGATTTCTCCAAGATCGAAGCGGGGCACCTCACCTTCGACCCGCGTCCGGCCGATCCGCGCGGCATCGTCGAAGGCGCCATGGCGATCATGGCGGCGCAGGCGGAATCCAAGGGACTGCGCCTGGAGGCCTCGTTCGATCCGGCGCTGGCCCCGGCGCTGACCGTCGACGACGGGCGCCTGCGCCAGGTGTTGCTCAACCTGCTGGGCAATGCGATCAAGTTCACGGCCGAAGGCTCGGTGCTCATGGCGGTACACGTGGATGAACACCACGGCGCACGCCAGCGCCTGCGTTTCGTCGTGCGCGACACCGGCATCGGCATCCATGCGGCCAAGCTGCGGCACGTGTTCGCGCCGTTCAGCCAGGCCGAATCCTCGACCACCCGCCGTTTCGGCGGCACCGGCCTGGGCCTGACCATCGCCCGGCGACTGGTCGAACGCATGGGCGGCCACATCGTCATCGAGAGCGAGCCTGGGCAGGGCACCACGGTCACCGTCACCCTGGAACTGATGATCGCCGAGGTGCCCGTGCCCGCGCAGGCGCAGGGTGGCGATGCGTCCGTAGCGTCGGTGCCGGCGCGCGATGCACGGATCCTGCTGGCGGAAGACCATCCGGTGAACCAGGAGCTGGTCCGCGTGCAGCTGGCCTTGCGCGGCTACCGCTGCGACGTGGTGGACGATGGCGTGGCCGCGCTGGAGGCTCTGGCCGCGCGGGAATACGACCTGTTGCTGGTGGACTGCCACATGCCGCGTATGGACGGCTATGCGGTGGCAACGGAGGTGCGTCGTCGTGAAGCCGGGAGCACGCGCCACCTGCCCATCGTGGCGATGACCGCGGATGCGCGCGCCGAGCAGCGCGAGCTGTGCCGCGCCGCGGGGATGGACGACCTGCTGCGCAAGCCGATCCGGCTGGACGCCTTCCACGCGGCCGTGGCCCGTTGGCTCGGCGACGAGCGTATACCCGATGTGGACATGGACCGGATGCGTCGCGCGTTCGGTTCGGACGAGAACATCGCCAGCGTCATCGATGCCGGCGTGCAGGCCACGCGCGAGGCGCTGGCGCGGTTGGATGCGGTGGCCGTGCATGCCGAGACAGAGGCCGTGGCCGGCTGGATTCATCACGTGCTCGGGGGCGTGCACGTGTTCGGGCACTCGCCGGTGGGCCACCGGGGCGAACGCATGGAGCTCGCCCTGCGCGAAGGCGCCGCGGTGGATGACGATGCGTTGCGCGACTTCGCCGCGGATGTCGCCACGTTCACCGATGGGCTGGAGCGCCTCGCGATTCGCCTGCGCCGGAACGCGCCCGCCCCGCCGGACGCTCAGTCGTAGGACACGTCCATGATCGCGAAGCGCGTGCGCCCGCCGGGCAGTTCCGCGTCGAACTCGTCGTCCAGGCGTTTCTTCAGCACGGCGCGAGCCATGGGCGAGTCGATGCTGATCCAGCCCTTGCGTGCGTCGGTCTCGTCGGGCCCGACGATGCGATAACGCACCGTCTCGCCGCTTTCCACGTTTTCCAGGGTCATCGTGGCGCCGAAGAACACGGCGTCGCGTTGCGAGGGCGCGGCCTCGACCACCTTCAGCGCCGGGATGCGCTTGCTGAGGTAGTGTGCGCGACGATCGATCTCGCCGAGCTGCTTCTTCCGATAGGTGTACTCGGCGTTTTCCGACCGATCGCCCTCGGCGGCGGCCGCGGCCAGCGCCTTGACCACTTCGGGCCGCACCGTGTGCCACAGGTGGTCCAGTTCGGCCTTCAGGCGTTCGAATCCCTCGCGCGTGATGATCGCGGTGGACGAGGGGGAGGGCGGGCGCCAGCGACTCATGGCGTCGCCTTCGGAACCAGGGATATGCGCGCGCCGCCGCCTAGCGCATAGCGGACGCCCGTCAGGGCTCGCTGCGGAAAAAGTGTGTCGGCGTCGGCGAGGGCATGGCGCGGCATGGCTAATCCTTAAGAATCTCCTGAACAAGTGTACGCAACGATATGCCGTTACGAGAAAAATCGTCATATGCCCGCTTGAGTCCGGGGCGTGCGGCGGGTAACGTGGCCGCCACTGCCTGACCCTGAGTCCCTACATGTCCTTTCGCGTGCCGCGTCCGCTTCTCTTGCTTCCCCTGGCGGTCCTCGCCGGTTGCGCTTCCAGCGGCGGTACACCGCGCGCGGGCAAGGTCACGCCCCAGGTCAATGCCCTCTACGACCGCATGAACCAGGCCAGCAAGGGCTACGAGGCGGCCATCGACCAGGCGCGTCGCGGCGATACCCCACAGGCGGCGCAGACGCGCAAGCAGGCCCTCGACCAGCTCAAGGATGCCTCCGCCCGCTGCAGCCTTACCCCGGGCTGCGATCCCCAGCGTTTCGCCGCCGTTTTCGACCGGCTGCTGCGTCTTAAGGATGGCAGCTTCATCGAGGGCGAGGACGCCGACGATACCGAGCAGGGTGCCGAGGTGGGCGTACAGCCCGGCGACGCCAACCTGCCCGGATCGGTGGCGGTCGGCTCGCTGCCCGCGGCGCAGCGTAGCGTCACCATGTTGAAGGGCCACCAGTTCTCCGACCTGATGGTGATGAACGGGCCGGTCAAGGCGGCGCTGGAGCTGTGGCTGACGCAGCTGCGGCCCAACCTGATGGACGCCTACGTCAACTACCAGATGATGCGTTACAAGATGTGGCCGGCCTACAAGAAGGCCGACCTTCCCGAGGCGCTGCTGTTCGGCATCATGGCCAAGGAATCCGGCGGCAAGGTGCATGCGGTGTCGCGCTCGGGCGCGTCGGGCCCCCTGCAGTTCATGTACGCCACAGGCCTGCGTTTCGGCCTCAGCAACGCCGACGGCTTCGACCAGCGCTTCGATCCGACCATGGCCGCGCAGGCCAACGCGGAGTACATCGACGAACAGCTGGCCGCGTTCAACAACAACCTGGAAATGACCCTGGCCGCCTATAACGGCGGGGAAGGGCGCATGCGCCGCATTGCCGCCGGCAGCCCGGGTGCCAGCTTCTACGATCCGCAGATCTACGGGCAGATGTCGGCCGAAACCCGCGATTACGTGCCCATGGTACTGGCCGCCGCCTGGCTGTTCCTGCATCCGGACAGCTACCACCTGCGCTGGCCCAAGATCGACGGTGAGCCGGGCCAGATCGTGCTCAAGCGACCGGCCTCGCTGTCGGAGCTGACAATCTGCCTGGGCTCGTCGCAGGACATGCCCGAGGGCTGGTTTCGCACGCTGCGCAACCTCAATCCGCGCCTCGACCCGCAGATCAGCCAGCCGGTGGGTGCGCGCCTGGAGGTCCCCAAGCAACTGGAGAAAGCCTACGCGTCCAGCTGTGCCGACGGCCCTTGGCCCATCCTCGCGTCCGACCTGCACAACGCGGCGAAGATCGTCGCGCCGCCGCCGCCCGCCGCGACCTCGGCCGCTCTGGCCGGTGGCGGATCGTCGTCGTCCTCATCGTCGCGGGCGTCATCGTCCGCCTCGCGCAGCTACACCGTGCGCAGCGGCGACACGCTGGTCAGCATCGCGCGCAAGAGCAGCTGCGCGGATGTCGAGGACATCGCACGCCTGAACGGCCTCAAGGGCCACCAGTTGAAGGTAGGGCAATCCATCCGCGTGCCGGTCTGCCGGTAAGCGGTAAGGGCCCCGTATTACGCCAGCGCGCTGGGCGCCATCCAGCGCGAAGACGCCTCGCGCGTATCCGACGTGGACAGTTCCTTGATCTGTCGCATCAGCCGGAGGATCTGGCGATGCAGTTCATCCATGCCCGGACGGCGTGAGCCCAGGGTCTCGTGGTAGACCGCGGCGACCCACAGGGCGACGCCACGCGCGGCAATCAGCGGATTGTCCGACCGCGCCTTGCCCAGGCCCACTTCGGGGCCGTGGCCATGGGCACTGTAGCGCTCGTCGGGCGGCGTGCCGTAGCGGTGAGGGAAATCGCAGGCCGCGGCCTGCTCCATCTCGCGCCTGACCAGCTGCTGCAGGTCGGCATGGGCCCGGACCGGCAGGGAAAGCACCACGCGCTCGATATCGGCAAGCTGTCGACGCAGGCGGATCTCGCGGCTCACGGCAATGAGATGGGTGACCAGGCGCATGATGACTTACCTCGGGCTGACGCTTTCAGCAGGCACCGGGTTCCTCCCCCATGGAGTGGCCGGTCGCCGGGAGCATACCCCCTGAGCATCCCGAAATGAAGATATTTTCGTCACTTTGTGACGCGGGAGGTCAGTCGTGGGGTCGCGCACCGACCCAGCGGCCGAGGCGCTGCCCGACCATGACCTGCTGTTGGGGCTGTAGGTCGTCCAGGGCGTAGCCCTCGGGAAGGAGCAGGATGACGGTGGAGCCCATGTTGAACCGGGCCATTTCGCCGAAGCGCTCCAGGGCCACGCCGCGCCCGCGACAGTCCTTGCGGATGATGGACGAGGCATAGGGTGGGATGGCCATGCCGTCCCAGACGGTGGCCACGCTGGAGACCAGGATCGCCCCGACCATCACCGAGACGAACGGCCCGTGTTCGCCGTCGAAATGGCAGACCAGGCGCTCGTTGCGGGCGAAAAGGCGCGGGATGTCCTGCACCGCGAATGGTGCGACGCTGAAGATCCGGCCCGGCACGTGGGTGGTGCCGGTAAGGGTGCCGGCCAGCGGCATGTGCACGCGGTGGTAATCGCGCGGCGAGAGGTAAACCGTGACGAAGCTGCCATTGCGGAAAGGTACGGCGGCGGCGTCGTCGCCCAGCAGCTCGGCGGCGGTGTATTCCTGGCCCTTGGCCTGGAAGATACGGCCGTCACGAATCCGGCCGGACTGGCTGATTCGGCCGTCGGCCGGGCACAGCAGGGTCGTGGGATCGTCGTCCGGGCGGCGCGCGCCCGGTTTCAGCTTGCGGGTGAAGAACGCATTGAAGTGCTGGTAGGCCAGCGGGTCCGGCTGCGCGGCCTGGCTCATGTCCACGTCGTAGCGCTGGACGATCTCCCGGATGAGGAAGTTCTTCCAGGGCGCCCATGCCCAGCGCGTCGCCCAATAGACGATCCGCGAGAGGAACCGGTGCGGGAGGATGTACTGCAGCAGGACCTTTGGCTTCATCGGGGGAGTATAGGCGACCGCCGGCCCTCGCCGCAGCGCCCCGGCTACTTCACCACCGGCAGCTCCAGCCAGGTGCCGTCGGCGCCGCCGCGGAACACCTTTTGCGTAGCCTTTTTATAGTCGCCCGGCTTCGCATTGAAGATATTCGGCACGAACGTCTGCGGGTTGCGGTCGTACAGCGGAAACCAGCTGGACTGGACCTGCACCATCACGCGGTGCCCGGGCAGGAAGACGTGGTTCACCGTGGGCAGCGGAAAGCGATAGGCCTGGGCCTTGCCTGGTACCAGGGCTTTCGCGGTGGCGTAGCCCTCGCGGTAGCGCCCGCGGAAGATCTCCATGGCCACCGGCAACTGGTAGCCACCCATGGACGGTTCCGCTTCCACCTCGTCCGGGTAGACGTCGATCAGCTTCACCACCCAGTCGCTGTCGGTGCCGCTGGTGGAAGCGAGCAGGTGGACCAGGGGCTCGCCAGCGATGCCCATCGGCTGGGTCAGCACCGGCGACACGTAGGTCAGCACATCGGTGCGCGTGGCGAACTGACGCTGGTCGTCCACCAGCCATTCGGGCCAGCTGTCTTCACGGTCGGCCACGCCGTGCGACCACGACTGGATGGGACGCATGCGGTACGGCACCGGCTTCGCCGGATCGGACACATAGGCGTCCTCGCCCGTCGCGGGTGCCGTCGTGCCAAACGTGCCGTCCGCGCCCACGAACCAGCGTTGCATCGTCGGCGCGCAGCCCGTGCGGCAAGCGGACGGCCAGGTGTCCAGCTGGCGCCAGGTGTTCGCGCCGGTGACGAAGGCGTTGACCGGTGCGATGTCCGCGCGCGGCGCATCATCCTTCAGGTAGCGGGCGAGGAACGGTCGCAGGATCGTCTGGCGAAACGTGGTGGCCGTGTTGCTGCCCAGGTCGATCGCACCGATGGTGTTGCCCTTCTCCCAGGTCTTGGCGTGGCGCCAGGGACCCAGCACGAGCCAAAGTTTCTCGTGGTTCGGGTCGCGCGGGGCCAGCGCCCGGTACACGGCCATGTCGCCGTAATTGTCTTCCTGGTCCCACAGGCTGTGCACGAGCATGGTCGGCACGGTCATGGGCTCGTTCGCTGCGACCTTGTCCAGCGCCTGGTCCGACCAGAAGCTGTCGTAGGCGGGGTGCGCCAGGATCTTCTGCCAGAACCCCAGGGCTTCCATGCCGTAGGCACGGCCGATGTCGCCGGCGGAGCCGCCCTTGAGATAAAGGTCGTAGTCGTCGCGGTAGCCGGTGCTCCAGCCGATGTCGCTGCCGCGCGAGTTCACCATGCCGTAGATGTAGGGAATCATCTGCTGGCGGAACGCGCCGCGATGGAACCAGTCGTCGCCCATCCAGCCGTCGATCATCGGGTTGATCGGCACGGCCACCTTGAGGGCGGGATGGGGGCGGATGGTGGCGACCATCGCCTCGAAACCGTCGTAGGAGATGCCGATGATGCCGACCTTGCCGTTGGACTCCGGCACGTGCTTCACCAGCCAGTCGATCGTGTCGTAGATGTCGGACGATTCGTCGATGGCGGTGGGGTTGCCGTGGCCGATCGGCGGCCGGTTCATGACGAAGTCGCCTTCCGAACCGTGCTTGCCGCGAATGTCCTGGATCACGCGGATATAGCCGTCCTGCACCACGACGTCGGCCGGGTTGTCGTAGCCGCGCAGGGTGCTGTCCAGGTGGGGGCTGTCGTTGCGGTGGCCCATGCCGTCCGCGCCGTAGGGCGTGCGCGTGAGCAGGATGCCGGCATGCGTGCTTCCTTTGGGCACCAGGATCACGGTGTGCAGTTTCACACCGTCGCGCATGGGAATCTCGACGGTGCGGCGCACGTAGTCGAAACCGGTGTCGGTGGGAACGAAGTGTGCCGGCGTTTCGGTCGGCAGGGGAGTGTCCGGGGCCGTGTCGCCGAACGCCGGGGTCGCGAGGACCCCGGCGGCCAGTGCGACGATGGCCAGTCGCAGGAGTGGATGCATGGCGGTTCCGTCAGAAGTCGTAGGTGACGCCGAAACGTGCGTAGCGCGGCTGGGTGTAACCGATGACCTGCTGGTAGCCGTCGTTCACCGAGTTCTTGCTGCCCGACACCGGGTTGCTGCGCTGCGAGCGTTGCTGGTTCAGCGCGTTGAATACCGAGGCGGTGAAGGCCAGCTTGCGATCGGCCCATAGCGGACGGTATTCGATGTTGACGTCGACCAGTTCCTCCCACGGCTCGCGACCCTTTGCGCCATACGCCGACGGCTCGCCGAAGCAGAAGTGGTAGTAGCTGCCGTAGCCGGACGGGTCGCTCTCGTCCGCACCGTAGCGGCCCAGGCAGGACTTCGGCAGGCCCGACTGGATCAGCAGGTTGGCCGAGACCATCCATTCCGGCGCGACCTGGTACGAGCCGTACAGCTTGATCTGGTGCTTGCGGTCGTTGGCGAGGTAGCCGTTGGCGTAGTTCATCAGCGTGGCGTAGTCCCAGTCACGCGAGGCGGCCACCGAACCCTGGCCCACATCCGAGCGCACCTGGCCTTCGGTGTTGCCGTAGCTGCGCGAATACAGGTAATCGACCTTGCCCGACCACGTGCCGTCGAACGGATGCGACAGGTACAGGTCCAGCCCGTAGTAGTTGCGCTTGAGGTGCGGGAAGCCGAAGTCGGCGTTGGTCACGGTGACATCGGTGTAGCCGCCGCTGGCCTTGGCCAGCTGGTAGACGTTGGCCCGGCCCGGATTGGACAGGTAGCAGCTGCCTACCGTCACTGCGTCGATGTCCGCCCCCTGGGCCACCGCAGCGCGCGTGATCGCACCGTTGTCGCACACGTCGTCCAGTGCGTTGCGCAGCTTGCGCACCGTGGCCTTCGCGCCGGCCACCCAACTGGGATCGAGCTGCTTGTCCAGGCCGAGGATGTATTCGTCCTGGTACTCGGACTTGATGTTCTTCGCGCTGACCGTCTTCGGGTCGGGCGGCTGGCCGTATTCGCCGTTGGGCGATACCGCGCCGCCGGTGGCTGACTGCACGAAGGTGACCCCGGTGGGCAGGCCGCCGGCGTCGATACCCGTATAGGTGAAGTACTGGTTGGTGGCCAGCGACCCGGACGAGGTGCGCAGCGCGACCGAGGCGGGCATGGCCAGGAAATAGCGTCCCGCGTTGCCGTACACCTTCATGCTCGAGTCGCCATTCACGTCCCAGCTGAAGCCGAGGCGCGGCGCCCACTGCGGCTTGGTGAGCTTCAGGTACGGCTGCCCGGCGGGGTTGTAGTTGGTGAACTGGTCGTTGCGCAGGCCCAGCGAGAGCAACAGGCGGTCGGTGACCTGCCAGTCGTCCATGACGTATTGCGCGCGCTGCTTCACGCGCACCGAGGCCAGCGTGTTGTAGTGCCGGTAATACCCGTAGTAACCCGTCTGGCCGCCGGGATAATTGGCCGGCTTGTCGACGAACGGGCTGTCGCTGATGTTGAGGTTGGGATCGCCCTTGGCATACCAAAGTTCGTAACCGTCGCCGCCGATGGTGGTGCCATCGTCGATGTCACGCGAGTCCTGGTTGTCGATGCCCGCGGTGATCGAGTGGTCGCCGGCCTTGTAGTTCAGGTCCACGCGCAGGTTGCGGTTGGTCGACTGGTGATCGGGGTTGTCCACCGTGTCCAGCGTCTGCCCGTTGCTGATCGGCGTGCCGCCGTTCAAGGCCGGGTTCTGCTGGCTGACGTTGCCCAGGAACGGGCCGGTGACGCCGGTGGCCGGCGGTTCGTTGTAGTAAGTCAGCTTCGACTTGCCGTACAGCGCGGTGAGGGTCAGGTTGTCGGTGATGTAGCTGGTGAACTTGGCCGAATAAACCATGGCGCGGGTCTTGTACGTCGAATCGGTGCTGGCGAAATCGCCCACCGTGTTCGTGTCGTAGTCATAATTGTACTTGTTGCCGTTGGAACGGTGGGTCTGGTTGACGCCGGTCAGCTCGAGGATATTGCTGTCGTTGATGTTCCAGTCCAGCTTGCCGTACCACTTCGGGTCCTTGTACGTGTAACGGGTGTCGTAGGCGTGGTTGACGTCGCCGATGCTGTTGCCCTTGCTGCGCTGCATTTCCACCGCGGCGAAGGCGTAAAGCGTGTCCTTGATCAGGGGGCCGCCGGCATACGCGCTGACCGTGGTGCTCCACTCGTGGTTGTCGTCGTTGCGCTGGTTGATCGTGCCCGGTGGCGCGGGGTTGTCGTGGCCGTAGGTGATGTTGCGTGCGCTGGCGCGCGCGAAATCCGGCTCCCACAACACCTGCACACCGAAGTGCCATTCGTTGGTGCCGCGCTTGCCCACCTGGCTTATGACGCCGCCGTCCGAGCGGCCGTACATCGCCGAGTAGCCGCCGCTGAGTATTTCCTGCTGGTCCACCGCGCCATAGGGCAGGGTGACGCCGCCGAAGCCGCTGAGCGGGTCGGTGGTGTTCATGCCGTTGATGTAATACGCGTTCTCGGAGACCGCGGAACCCGCGAAGCTGACCAGACTGCCGCCGAACGCGTTCTGGAAACCGGAATAGCCGGGCGAGGCGCCCGGTGCCAGCAGGGCGATCGCCTCGGCCGAGCGCTGCAGCGGCAGGCGCGCCATGTCGGCCGCCGTGATCACGGTGCTGGAGGCGACGGTGGCGACGTCGATCTTCGCCACCTGCGTGGCCGAGACGGTTACCTGGTCGAGCTGCTGTGCCGAGGCCGACGAGCCGGCGGACGCGAACGAGACATCGGTGGCTGCACCGACGCGCAGGGTGACGTTGTCACGCGAATCGATCACCTGGCCGTTGGCCTTGAGTGACACCTTGTACGTGGCCAGCGGCAGCGCCTCGGCGACATAACGGCCGCGCGGATCGACGGCCACCTCGCGGGTGAGGCCGTTGCTGCCTTCGATCAGCACGGTTTCCCCGGCGGCGACCGGCGCGCTGCCAGCGATGCGGCCGGTGGTGGCCTGGCCGTAGGCCACGCCGGTGAGCGAAGCCGCGACGGCGGCACATAACAGGCTGCGTCGAAGATAAGGACGGGGAATCATGGGTTGCTCCGGGAAGGACAGATAAGGACAAGGGTGGGTCGGCCGTCCTGGCGCATGGTTTTCGGGTCAGGCATAGGCGATATCGCCGACGGCTTTGCCGAGGGCGGCGATACCGCGGGATTTTTCCGCGCGCCGGTCGGTGACCAGCAGGTCGATGCGATCCGCGGGGCACCAGGCGACGCGACTGCGCACGCCGATCTTGGAATGGTCGGCGGCAATGACGATGCGTCGCGCGTTCGCGCACATGGCGCGTGCGATCTCGGCTTCTTCCATCTCGAAACTGCTGGCGCCCGCCTTGGCATCGATGCCCACCGGCGAGAGGATCACCATGTGCGGCTGGTAGCGCCCGATCTCGGCGATGGTGCCCGAGCCGTTGGTGCAGCCGATCTGCGCATCGAAGCGTCCGCCCAGCAGGTGCACGTCGTTCCCGGGACGCGAGGCGAAGCGCGCGGCCACGTCCACCGCGTTGGTGACGATGGTGAGCCCGGTACGGGTGGCCAGCGCTTCGGCCACCAGGTTCATCGTGCTGCCGGCGTCCATGAAGATGGTCTGTCCGCTCTCGACCAGGCTGGCCACCTTCCGCGCGATGGCGCGTTTTTCGCGAACGCGGGTGGCGTGGCGCACGGCGATCGGCGGTTCGTCGCCGGTGAGCACGGCACCGCCGTGTACGCGACGGATCTCGCCGCGGGCGGCCAGTTCGACCAGGTCGCGGCGGATCGTCTCGCGCGACACGCCCAGCTCGGTCACGATGCGCTCGACGGATACCTGGCCGCTGGTGCTGAGCAGGTCACGGATACGGGTGTGTCGTTCTTCATGCCACATGGCGTCGGTCCCTGAGTGTGTGGAGGAGAAGGCGCATGGCGCCGAGTGCGAGGCCGCCGGCGGCCACCACGCATGTCGCGTAGGCAGCGGCCGGGGCGAGGAAGCCGTTTTCGTCCAGGCGCATCACCGACACCGAGGCCAGGCCCAGGTCGGCGGTCACCAGGAAGATCACGCCCGACAGCGTCACCATCGAGCGCATGAACAGGTAGAAGAACGCCGAGATCGCGGCTGGCGCCGCGAACGGCAGCACGGCGTCGCGCAGCACGTGGCGCGTATCGCCGCCGCACACGGCCACCGCATCTTCCAGGGCGTCGGGCACGCGGCGCATGCCCGTCTGCATCGTCAGGAAGGTGGGTGCGTGATAGTGGTAGAGGCTGCATGCCGCCACGATCGCCACGCTGCCGTACAGCCATGTCGACAGCACGCCATGGTTGAACGCCAGTACGTAGCCCAGGCCCAGCACCATGCCGGGAACGGCGGCGGGCAGGGCCGCCAGTACCTGCAGTGGGCGGGCCAGCCATCCGGGCAGGCGACGCAGGCCGGCCGACAGCATGAACACGCCGACCACACCGACGGTCGCGGCGAGCAGCGACATGCCCACCGACGTCGCCACGGGTCCGTAGCCTTCCGGCATGCCGCCCAGGTAGTTGGCGAGGGTGAGCGTGCGATCGTACGGCCACAGCCTGACCACGCTCACGTACACCACCGTGCCCAGGGTAACGACGATCGACAGCGCCGCCAGCGCGGCAACCCCGCCCAGGGCGGCGTCACGCCAGGGATGCCGTTCCGGCCGCAGCGCATGGCCGGGGCTGGCGTCGCCCAGGTCCTGCCGGCGTCGCGCCAGTCGTCCCAGCCACACCGACAACAGCGCCGGTGCCAGCAGCAGCATGCCCAGCGTGGCGCCCATGGCGAAATCGCGCTGGCCCACCACCTCGCTGTAGATCTCCATGGCCAGCACGCGGTAGTTGCCACCGACCACCACGGCGCTGCCGAAGTCGGTCAGCGTCTCGGTGAAGACCAGGAAGGCGGCGGCCCAGAGGGCGAAGCGAATCCGCGGCAGGGTCACGTCGACGAACTGCCGCCAGGGCGTGGCACCCATCGACGCCGCGGCGTCGTAATGACGTGCGGGCGTGCGTTCCAGCGCGGCCGAGACGATCACGACCACCTGCGGCAGGCCATACATCAGGTTGGCCAGCAGCAGGCCCCAGAAACCGTAGATATCGGTGGGCCAGCCGGTCAGCCGATGCACGAGGCCGTTGCGTCCCAGCAGGCAGACCAGGCCGAGGCCGAGCACCAGCGAGGGCGCCAGCATGGGCAGCAGCAGCGCGCCGCGGATCAGCACCTTGCCGGGCAGGCGCGAGCGGTGCAGGGCCATCGCCACGCACAGGCCGATGGCGAGGGTGCCCAAGGTGGTGGTCGCGCCGATGACCACGCTGTGCCATGCCGCACGCGGCAGGCCGGGGTCGTCCAGCAGCCGGGCGTAGTTGTCCAGCGTGAGCGTGCCCCCGTCGTCCACGAGGCTGCGCATCAACACGCTCAGCAAGGGATGCAGGAAGAACACGCACAGGCCCAGCAACGGCAGCGCCACCATCGGCAGGCCGGGCAGCAGCGAACGCTTCATGTCGTCACCCAGGCGCCGCGCGATACATCGACGGTCACGGCCTCGCCTTGCGCCAGCGTGCTGCGGCCCGACAGTTCGGTGAGCAGCGAGCGACCGCGCCAGGCGACGCGGGCGTGCGCGAGGCTGCCCAGGAAGGTCAGTTCCTCGACCACGCCTTCGCCGTGCGGGTCGGCGGCGATCGTGAGGTCTTCCGGGCGCACGCACAGCTCGAACGTGGCATCCGCGCCGGGCGGCCGTCGTTCGAGGAAGGCGGGCAGGGCGTCCCGCACCAGATCCGTCGGCAGCAGGTTGGCCTTGCCGATGAAGCCGGCGACGAAGCGCGTGCGCGGCCGCTCGTAGAGGCATCGCGGCGAGCCGACCTGTTCCACGCGCCCTTCGTTCATGCAGACCACGGTGTCGGCCATGGACAAGGCCTCGTCCTGGTCGTGGGTGACCATGAGCGTCGGAATACCCAGCGATCGCTGCAATGAACGGATCTCCGCACGCAACTGCGCACGGATGGCCGGATCCAGCGCCGACAGCGGCTCGTCCAGCAGCAGCATGGCCGGGTCGCTGGCCAGGGCGCGTGCCAGGGCGACGCGCTGCTGTTGTCCGCCGGACAACTGATCGGGAAAACGCGCGTGCAGGTCGCCCATGCCGACGCGGGCCAGCAGGTCGCTCGTGCGCGCGGCGATCGCGGCGTGGCTCTCGCGACGCAGGCGCATCGGGTACCCGATGTTGGCTGCGACGGTCATGTCGGGAAACAGCGAGTACGACTGGAACACCAGGCCCATGCGTCGATCGCGTGGCGGCAGCGCGGTGATGTCCCGGTCGCCCAGGATCACGCGCCCGCGGTCGGGCGGCGTGAGGCCGGCGACGATGCGCAGCAGGGTCGTCTTGCCGCAGCCGCTGGGGCCGAGCAGGCAGACCAGGTCGCTTTCGCCGGCCTGGAAGGACACGCCGTCGAGCACGGTGTGACCGCTCCAAGCCTTGGTTATGTCGTCGATGCGAAGGTGCATGGTCCCCTGGTCTCCGATGGCCGCGGCGTCAGCGCGTCGATCGTTTGTAGCGGTCGATGAGCGCGGCGCGTTCGCGCGCCGCGCCGGCGAAGTCACGTGCGGGCAGGGTGGCGACGACGTCGGCCGGCAGGCCCTGCCGTTGCTGTTCGGCACTGGGCACGCTGCCGGGTGCGGCCACGATTTCCTTGAAGCCGCGATAGAGGGCGGCCGCTTGCGGGGATGCCGTCCAGTCGAGGAACCGGCGTGCCTCCGCCGCGTGCGCGGAACCTTTCATCAGCGCCGAACCTTCCAGTTCGTAACCCGCGCCGTCGGCCGGGATCACCATGGTGATCGGATAGCCCTGGCGGATGGACTGCATGGCGGAAAAGGCGAACGAGATACCGATGGGAAATTCACCGATGCGCGCCAGCTTGCAGGGCGCGGAGCCGGATAGCGTGACCTGCCCGACGTTGCGAGCGATGGCCGTCACCAGCACCATGCCGCGGGCATCGCGCCCCGCGTCGGTGAGTGAGGACAGCACCATGTAACCCGTGCCGGAGGATGCCGGATCGGGCATGGCGACCTGGCCGCGGTAACGGGGCGATGCCAGGTCGCGCCAGGTACGCGGCATGGGCAGGCCGCGCTCGGCCAGTGCTTCCCGGTTGACGCACAGCGCCGCGAGATAGCCGGTAGGGGCGAACCAGGTGTTGTCCGCTCCACGAAAACGTGCGGGCATGGCGTCGATGTGCTCGCCATGGACCGGCGTCAGCAGCGGGGCGATGCGCGGATCGAGCAGGTCGGTCACGGCCATGCCCCAGATCGCGTCGTTGCGTGGTTGTGCGGATTCCGCCAGCAGGCGTGCGGCAAGATCGCCGCTGGAAAGACGCAGCACATGGATGTCCAGATCCGGCAAGGCATGCCTGGCCGCATCCAGGTAGCTGGCTATCTCGTCGCTTTCCAGCGCGGAATACACGGTGACCTGGCCCGCCTGCGCCACGCCGCAGGCCATGCCCAGGGCGACTGTCATGGCAATGCTGCGGAATGGACGCATGGATGGCCCTATGCTGTGCGCGGGTTGTCTTCCACCTGAGGGGGTACCATACCCCACCCATGTGGCATTTTGGGTATATTTGCAAAGCTGTGGTTTTACTTCCAGCAGAGAATTTTCGTTTTTGTCATCCCACCGAAACGTGTTGCCGCTAAGGGGCGCACGGCCAATCCCAGGAGTTCTGTCGATGGAATCGTTGTCCGCCGCCGGGCGGAAGGAGTTCGAGGCATTCGCCACCGGCATCGCCGATAACGCCCGCGCGCTGTCGTTGCCGCGATTTCGTCGGCCCGTCGACGTCACCCTCAAGGGCGACATGAGCCCCGTGACCGCCGTGGACCGCGGCGTGGAATCGATGCTGCGCGAGCGCATCGAGCACGCCTGGCCCACCCATGGTTTGCTCGGTGAGGAATACGGCGCCACGCGCACGGACGCGGAATTCGTCTGGTCGATCGACCCGATCGACGGCACCCGCAGCTTCATCTCCGGCTGGCCGCTGTGGGGCACCCTGCTGGCGCTGCTGCATCGGGGCCGCCCCGTCATGGGCCTGCTCGACATGCCCGCCCTGGACGAACGCTGGATCGGTCACGTGGGGGTCGGTACCACCATGAACGGGCGGCCATGCCGCACCACGGGCTGCGAGGCCCTGGCCGATGCCACGCTCTACACCACCACGCCGGACATGTTCGACGCGGCGGAGTGGGCACGCTTCGATCGCACCAGCCGTGCGGCCTATAGCCGTCGCTTCGGCGGTGATTGCTACGGCTACGGCATGCTGGCCTCCGGGCATATCGATGCCGTGATCGAGGCGAACCTCATGCCGTACGACTACCTGGCCATCGCGCCGGTGGTGCAGGCGGCCGGTGGGGTCATGACCGACTGGGAAGGCCGCGACCTGGGCCTCGACAGCGGTGGCCGCGTCGTCGCCGCAGCCACGCCTGCCCTGCACCGGGCGATCATCGCTTCACTGCAACAGGACTGACCTGCATGGTCTCGCGCGATCGTCGCCGTTTCCTCCAGGCTACCGGCACCAGCGTCGTCGCCTCGCTGGTGGCGCAGGGGTTCCCGGCTGCGATCGCACGCGCGCTTGCCACGGCGCCCGATCGACGCACGGGCAGCATCGCCGACGTCGAGCACGTAGTCATCCTCATGCAGGAAAACCGCTCGTTCGATCACTATTTCGGTAGCCTGCGTGGGGTGCGTGGGTTTGGCGACACGCGCGTGCTGGAGTTGGGCAACGGCGATCCGGTTTGGAAGCAACCGGTGGCCACGTCGCACACCAGGGTATGGAAGCCGCGTGGATTGGCCGACGACGTGGCCTGGGTCTATCCCTTCCACCTGGATACCCGTGCCAGCGGCGACCATCACGAAGGCACGGATCATGGGTGGAGCACCGGACACGGCGCCTGGAACCTGGGCCGCAACGATCGCTGGATCGAGCAGAAGCAGGATGTGCTGACCATGGCCTACCTGCGTCGTGAGGACGCCGCATTCCACTATGCGTTGGCCGACGCGTTCACCGTGTGCGATGCGTACCACGCCTCCGCGCTGGGCGACACCGCGATCAACCGCATCTACCTGTGGAGCGGCTCGTGCGATCCGTCGGGGCGCCTGGGGCGCAAGTCGAACGGCCCGGGTACCGAAGAACGTGCGGACACCAACGGATATACGTGGACGACCTACCCCGAACGCCTGGAGAAAGCGGGCATCCGCTGGCGCGTCTACCAGGGCGGCACGGGCGAGCCGGGTTCGCCCACCGACAATTACACCGACAACTCGCTGGAGTTCTTCGCCGCCTACCAGGTGAAGGAGGGCGCGGACCCGCACGGCGCGCTGGTGCGCAACGGTGCCTCCACCCACACCTTGCGCGAACTGCGCGACGACGTGATCCACGGCCGGCTGCCGCAGGTCAGCTGGATCGTCGCGCCTTATCAATACAGCGAACATCCCACCTCATCCCCAGCCGACGGCGCGTTCTACATCCGCCGCGTGCTCGATGCACTCACCGTCAACCCGAAAGTGTGGTCGCGCACGGTGCTGTTCCTCAACTACGACGAGAACGACGGTTTCTTCGATCATGTGGTGCCGCCGGCGCCGCCGTTGCGCAGCGAGGAAAACGCGCAGGGCAGGGTGTCGGACGATCTGGTCGCCGGGCTCGACGACGAGATCATGGACCTGGATGCGCACCCGCGCATCTCCGCGCCCATCGTTCCCGGCAGCGATCCGCGCGGCCGGCAACCGGTCGGCCTGGGCAACCGCGTGCCGATGATCGTGGTGTCGCCGTGGACCCGCGGCGGTTGGGTGTGCTCGGAAACCTTCGACCACACCTCGGTGCTGCGCTTCCTCGAAAAACGCTTCGGCGTGGAGGAGCCGAACATTAGTGCGTGGCGTCGCTCGATCTGCGGCGACCTGACCAGCGCCTTCGACTTCGCGGGCAAGGTCGACGAGCGCATGCCGACGCTGGGTGTGCCGGAAGGCTCCAACGGCAAGGCACCGATCCAGGTGCCGCGCACGCCGTCGATGCCGGTGCAGGAAGCCGGCACCCGCCCGTCGCGGGCGTTGGGTTATGCCTGGACTATTCAGCACACGCTGGATGGCGAAAGCAGCCGCATCGTCTTCGAGAACACCGGGCGCCTGGGCGCGGCCTTCCTCGTCTACGACGGTTTGCAGCGCGACGCGCCGCCGCGTCGCTACGCGGTGAGCGCGGGCACGCGCGTGGCGGATCGGTGGGACATGCCACACGCCGGCGATGCCTACGATCGCCGCATCCATGGCCCGCAGTCGTTTCTCGCACATCTTCGCGGATCGAGGCAGCACATGATCGAAGCGTCGGTGTCGGGCGTCGGCGGTGAGCGCCGGCTCGACGTGCACCTGAGCAACCGCGGGCGCCTGCCGGTCGAGGTTCGCGTGACGGAGCGATACGGTGGCGAGTCGGCGCATCGTGTCGTCGTCGAGCCGGGCAGTGAATCGACTTTTCCGCTGGAACTGGGTGCCAGCGCGGGGTGGTACGACGTGAGGATCGATCTGCCCGACGCACCTCGATACCTGCGTCGGTTTGCCGGGCATCACGATGACGGAAAGCCGGCGACGAGCGATCCGGGCTACGGTGCAGCGCATCGACTAGCCGTTTCGCAATGATCAGCGATGACTGGAAGGGCTCGCCGTCATTGGCGGTCGTTTTCTCTGCGGAGAGGAGGCGTCGGGCGGTCACCCTCTGCGCTCGAGCAGCGGCCGCAAGCGGCCGAACTCGCTCAGAGGATGACCCCCCGACACCTCCCAGACGACTGAGGTTGCGGGTTGGGAAAGCAACGCTCGCGGCGTCGCCGAAGAGGACTCTCCAGCGCCTACCACCCGAGGTCACCGACACCTTGCTCTCCATTCGGAGTACCTCTGTCGTCGCAGAGGTGGCGGGTGGTTACGCTCTGAGCGAGTTCGGCCGCTTGCGGCCGCTGCTCGAGCGCAGAGTGTAGCCACCCGGCGCCTCCTCGCCGCACCCGTACGAACAACGGCGGTTCCCGGCGACGGACAAGCGACGGCACTAGCCCTCGTGCCTGGTACGCAGCTAGCCGGAGCGGGCGGCCCATGCCCGGCGAGCCCCGGTTGGAAGCGACCAGGGGCGCGGATGGCTATACTCTCCGGTCAGCCCCAGCGAAAGTCTCCCCGTGACCCACGAACTCGCCTCGATCATCGATTTCATCCGCTACGGCGCCAGCCGCTTCTCGGCCGCCGGCCTCACGTTCGGCCACAGCCACGACAATCCGATCGACGAGGCCACGCACCTGGTGCTGGCCGCGCTGCACCTGCCGCCGGACATTCCGCCGGCCTACGGCGCCGGTGTCCTCGTGGCGGACGAGAAGGCGAGGGTGCTGGAGCTGATCGAGCGCCGCGTGACCGAGCGCGTGCCGGTAGCCTATCTGGTGGGCGAAACCTGGTTCGCCGGGATGAAGTTCAAGAGCGACCGCCGCGCCCTGGTGCCGCGCTCGCCCATCGCGGAACTGATCGAAGGCCGCTTCACCCCCTGGCTGGACGATCGCCATGTCACCCGGGCGCTGGACCTGTGCACGGGCTCGGGCTGCATCGGCATCGCCATGGCCGAATACAACCCCGACTGGCAGGTCGACCTGGTCGACGTCAGCGACGACGCCCTGTCGCTGGCCAACGAGAACATCGCCTTCCAGCACGTCGAAGACCGCGTGCGCGCCATCAAGTCCGATCTGTTCGCCGGCGTCCAGGGCGAGGTCTACGACCTGATCGTCTCCAACCCGCCGTACGTCACGCACGACGAATACGCCGCCATGCCGCCCGAATACAGCCATGAGCCGGTCCTGGGATTGACCTCCGGGGATGATGGACTGGACCTCACCCTGCGCATGCTCGACGAGGCCGCCGACCATCTCAGCGAGGATGGCCTGCTGATCGTCGAGGTGGGCGACAGCGAGCATGCGCTGGTCGCGCTGCTGCCGCGGGTGCCCTTCGTCTGGCTGGAGTTCAAGGTCGGCCAGATGGGTATCTTCGCGCTGGAACGTCGCGACCTGATCGAGCACGCGGCCGACCTCGCCGCGGCGCGCGCCGCAAGACACTGACCCCATCGGAAACATCGTGTCCTCCAATACGTTCGGCAAGCTCCTCAGCGTCACCACCTTCGGCGAAAGCCACGGCCCGGCGATCGGGTGCGTGGTCGACGGGTGCCCTCCCGGCCTGCCCCTGGAGGCGGCGGAATTCCGCACCGACCTCGAACGGCGCGCCACCGGTCGCTCGCGGCACACCTCGCAGCGGCGCGAGGCGGACGAGATCGAGATCCTCTCGGGCGTCTACGAGGGCGTCACCACGGGCACGCCCATCGCGCTGCTGATCCGCAACACGGATGCGCGCTCGAAGGATTACGGCAACATCCTGGAGACGTTCCGTCCAGGGCATGCCGACTACACCTACTGGCAGAAATACGGCGTGCGCGATCCGCGCGGCGGCGGACGTTCCTCCGCACGCGAAACCACCATGCGCGTGGCCGCCGGTGTCATCGCCAAGAAGTGGCTTGCCCAACGCTACGGGGTAACCGTGCGCGGTCACGTCGCGCAGATCGGCCCGCTGGTGCCGGGCGGCTTCGACGCGGCGGCCATCGAGGGCAATCCGTTCTTCTGGCCCGATGCGTCACAGCTGCCCGAGCTCGAGTCCTACATGGATGCGCTGCGCAAGTCGGGCGATTCGGTGGGGGCGAAGGTCACGGTGGTGGCCGACGGCGTGCCGGCCGGGTGGGGCGAACCCATCTACGGCAAGCTGGACGGTGAACTGGCCGCCGCCATGATGTCGATCAACGCGGTGAAGGGCGTGGAGATCGGCGATGGTTTCGACGCGGTCGCCCAGCGCGGCACGCAGCACCGCGACGAGCTGTCCACCGACGGTTTCCTCTCCAACCATGCGGGCGGCATCCTCGGCGGCATCGCGTCCGGACAGCCGGTGGTGGTGTCCATGGCGTTCAAGCCCACGTCCAGCATCCTCGTGCCGGGCCGCAGCGTCGACCGGGCAGGGCAGCCGGCCGAGGTGGTGACCAAGGGCCGGCACGATCCCTGCGTGGGCATCCGTGCGGTGCCTATCGCGGAGGCCATGATGGCCCTGGTGCTGATGGACCAGGCCTTGCGCCACCGCGCGCAGTGCGGCGACGTGGGCGAGGTGCCGCCGCGCATCCCCGGCAGTGTGGGGAACGGCGCATGACGCGGCCGACGGTCTGGGTCGCCCGCCCGTTCTTTCCCGACATCGTCGACCGGCTACGCGAGCATTTCGAGGTGCGCGCGGAGACCGAGGAACGCTCGTTTTCTCCTGCGGAGCTGACCGAGCGCCTGGCCGACGCCGACGCCGCGATCATCGGGCTGGCCGAGCGGATCGACGCGGGCGTGCTGGAACGCGCGCCCCGGCTCCGCTTCGTGGCCAACCTGGGCGTGGGCTACAACAACCTCGACGTGGATGCCCTGACCGCCGCCGGCGTGGGGGCCTCCAATACCCCCGACGTGCTCAACGAGACGGTGGCCGACTACGCCTGGGCCATGATGCTTGCCGCCGCGCGGCGCGTCGGCGAGGCCGAGCGCTGGCTGCGCGATGGCCAGTGGAAGGGCCCGCGCTTCGAGGGCTGGCTGGGGGCGGACGTTCATGGATCCACCATCGGCATCCTCGGCATGGGTCGGATCGGCCAGGCCATCGCGCGACGCGCCGCCGGTTTCCGCGCCCGGGTGATCTACCACAACCGCTCGCGCCTGGATGCCTCGATCGAGCGCGAATGCGCTGCTACCTATGTCGACAAGGCGACGCTGCTGGCCCAGGCCGACCACCTGATCCTGGTGCTGCCGTTCACGCCGGCCAACCGGCACGCCATCGGCGAGGCGGAGCTGAAGGCGATGAAGCCCACGGCGACGCTGGTCAACATCGCGCGTGGTGGCATCGTCGACGACGCGGCCCTGGCCCAGGCGCTGGCCGAGGGCGGCATCGGCGCGGCCGCCCTGGACGTCTTCGAAGGCGAGCCCCAGGTTCATCCCGACCTGCTTCGGCTGCAAAATATCGTCCTCAGCCCGCACATCGCCAGTGCAAGCCGCGACACACGTCGCGATATGGCGGCGCTGGCTGTGGACAATGTGCTGGCGGCGTTCGGACACGGTCCCCACGCCGGCCGGCCCCCCTCGATTCTCAATCCGGGGGTGCTGGCCGACGCCGGCCTTCCCGGTTCCCCACGCCCTGACGAAAGCGACCGATGAGCAAGAAGACGAGTTACAAGGTGGCCATGGTGGGCGCGACCGGCGCGGTCGGCGAAACCCTCCTTTCGATCCTCGCCGAACGGGATTTCCCGATCAGTGAACTGGTGCCCCTGGCGAGCGAGCGCTCGGCGGGCGGTACGGTCGATTTCGCGGGAAAACCGCACGTGGTGCAGGACCTGGCCACCTACGATTTCGACGGAGTGGACATCGCGTTCTTCTCGGCCGGCGGCTCGGTCAGCCGCGAGCATGCCCCGCGCGCGGCGGCGGCCGGTGCCGTGGTGATCGACAACACCTCCGAGTTCCGTTACCAGGACGACATCCCCCTGGTGGTCTCGGAAGTGAACCCCCACGCCATCGCCGACTACACGGCGCGCGGCATCATCGCCAACCCCAACTGCTCGACGATGGGCATGCTGGTGGCGTTGGCGCCGATCCATCGTGAGGTAGGCATCGAGCGTATCAATGTGGCGACCTACCAGTCGGTGTCCGGCGCAGGCCGCAGCGGCCTGGAGGAACTGGGCAAGCAGACCGCCCAGATGCTCAATTTCCAGGAAGTGGAAGCGGGCAAGTTCCCCAGGCAGATCGCCTTCAACGTCATTCCCCACATCGACGACTTCCAGCCCAACGGCTATACCAAGGAAGAGATGAAGATGGTCTGGGAGACCCGGAAGATCCTCGAGGATCCGTCGATCCAGGTGAATCCGACCGCCGTGCGCGTTCCGGTGTTCTACGGCCATTCCGAGGCCGTGCACATCGAGACCCGCGACAAGATCACGGCCGAGCGCGCCCGCGAACTGCTCGAGGCGGCCCCGGGCGTCGTCGTGCAGGACGAGCGCAAGGCCGGCGGCTATCCGACCCCGGTCGGCGACGCGGCCGGCAAGGACCCGGTGTTCGTCGGGCGCATCCGTGAGGACATCTCCCACGAGCGCGGCCTGGACCTCTGGGTCGTGGCCGACAACATCCGCAAGGGCGCTGCGCTGAATGCCGTGCAGATCGCGGAGATCCTGATCGAGGATTACCTGTAATGCATCGACGCGTCGTCGTCGCCTGTCTGCTCGTGTCGCTGTCGCCCTGGGCGATGGCGGCATCGCAGGTGACGCCGACCGAAAGCCCCGCCGCCGCACGCGCGAGGCTGGAGGCCGCGCAGCGGCAGGCGGACGCCGAAAACGTCCGGGTCAGGCAACTCAAGGCCCGGGTCGATACGCTGGAGTCGCATTCCGACGCGGCGGCGAAAGCCCTGGCCGAGCGCGATCGCAAAATCGCCGAGCTGCAGAAGCAACTCGCCGGACAACACCCGTGACGGCCTCGGTCGGCACGGTTTGACGAACAAAGGGGGCGTGTACAGGGTTCGCGAACGACAGCAGGGTTGTCGCGTAACTACCCGTGTACGCTATTGTTAGTTGTTGCTGGGGTGCACTACAGTGGCGCCTTCGCGGCCGATCGCCCGAAAGAGGCGCGCCGTCAGCATGATTTTAGTTCGGGGGAAGTCGTAATGAACCGTACGTTGAAGCTGTCGATCATGCTGGCGCTACTCACGGGAGGCGGCCAGGCATGGGCGCAGAACCTGGGCCCGGTCCAGATGCGCTCCACCATGGAACAGCCGCTGGTCGCGGAAATCCCGCTGAGCGGCGTGTCGGGTAGCCTCGACAGCGTTCATGTCGCCCTGGCCTCCGACGAGGCTTTCTCCCGCGCCGGCCTCAGCCGCGAGGGCCTGCCTGTCGCGCTCAACTTCACCGTGGCCCGCAACGCCGGTGGCCAACCCGTCATCCGCGTGACCAGTGGCGCGCCCGTGCGCGACACCTATCTCGATTTCCTCGTCGAGGTGTACACGGGCGGCAACAAGGTGGTCCGCGAGGTCACCATGCTGCTGGACCCGCCGGGCACCCCGATCTCCGCGCCGTCCGTCGGTGCGCCGACGCCCACGGCGCGTCCGTCGCGTACCTCCGAGGTGCCCTCGCGCACGGCCGAAGCCGCCCAGCCCCGTCCATCGCGCAGTGAAGCCGCGGCACCGTCCGCCGCCGCAGCGCCGTCTGCCGCGCCGGACAGTGCGCCGACGCGCTCGTCCCCGCGTGCGGCGCCGGCCGCCGGCGGCTCCTACGGTCCGGTGCAGCGGGGCCAGAGCCTGTCCGCCATCGCGCGGGACCATGCCGGCGGCGGCGACATGAACCAGATGCTGCTGGCCCTGCACAAGGCCAATCCTGATGCGTTCTATCGCGACAACATCAATGCGCTGAAAACCGGCGCGGTGTTGCGCGTGCCGTCACCGGAAGATGTCCAGGCCCAGTCCGCGGCGTCCGCGCTGGCCGAGGTGCGTCGCCAGAACGAGGCATGGCGCGCCGGCTCGGCTCGTAAGCCGTCTGTCGTCGCCGATGGCGCGGCCACCGGTGCCACGCAGGACACCGGCAAGGCCACGACTCCCGCCAACGACCGCCTTGCCATCGTCCCGTCGAAGGATGGCGGTGAAGCGGCATCCACGCGCGCCGGCACCCGCGACGGCAAGGGAGACGCGCAGGTGGCCGGCCTGAAGCAGGCGCTGACCACCCAGCAGGAAAACGTCGCCTCGCTCAAGCAGCAGGGCGCCGAGCTCACCTCCCGCGTCAGCGATCTCGAGGCGATCAATACCAAGAACCAGCGGCTGCTCAGCCTGAAGGACGCCGAGATCGCCGAGCTCCAGCGCAAGCTGGCCGACGCGCGCAAGGGGGGCGATCAGGCGGCCCCGGCAGCTACCGCCGCCGCGAAGCCGACGCCTGCGTCCGCGCAGCCGCCGGTCGCGGCACCCGCCGCTGCCTCGCCCGCCGCGACGGCACCGGCCGTAGCGACCTCGCCGGCGACGCCCGCATCGTCCGGCCCGGCCCGGCCCGCATCGGCGGCGCCGGCCGCCACGGTGGCCACCGCGCCGCTGAAGGATGCCGCGAACACCGCACCGGCCGCGACGCCGGTCCCGAAACCCGCCGGCGTGACGCCCGTGCAGGTCGACGACAATCCCTGGTACATGCAGCCCTGGGCGTGGGGTGGCGGCGCCGTCGTCATCCTGCTGCTTCTGGTGGCAGCCGTGTTCGGCCGTCGCAAGCCGAAGCCGGAAGAGGCGACACCGGCCTCGCTGGCCGACCGGTTCGGCCAGCAGGAACCGACCTTCGGCGAGTACGGCCACAACGATGCGATCGACCCCGACCAGCGCGAGATCCTCGACGTCCTGGCCGAGCATCCGGACGACATCGGCCTGCACCTGGAACTGGTCAGCCTGTACTACCGCCGCCGCGACGTCGACCATTTCGAGGCCGCCGCCGAAGCCATGTTCGCCCACGTCGCCGACCCGGATCAGCCGGAGTGGCGCGAGGTGGTGACCATGGGTGAGGATCTTGCGCCCACCCATCCGCTGTTCGGTGGCGTCCCGGTGGACGAGATCGACGAGCCGTACGACACCTATACCGCCGGCTCGCCCCACACCGCCGACGAGGTCGCCGCGCTCGAGGAATTCGACCTGGGTCACTACGTGACCAGCCCGGAAGACGACGAGTTGCCGCTGCGTCCCGAGCCGCAGAAGCATAGCGAGTACCACTTCAACTTCGACCTGACGCCGGTCCAGCGCGCCGAGGCCGAGCATCGCGCCAACGCGCCCGATGTCTTCGACGTGGACGCGCCCGAATCGCCGTACAACGAGGCGCCGCTGCACGACGCGGCACACCACGACACCGATGCGGCCGACGAGCGGCACGTGCCGCCGGCCTCCACCTTCGGCGATATCCTGGGCGAGCAGACCCGCGCGCACGAGGAACCCGCGCCGAGCTGGTCGTTCGACGAGGATCGCGACGGGCTGGCCGAGGTGCCTGCACCGCTCGACGAGTCGCACCGCGCCGATACGCTGGTCGAAGGGCACGAACATCACGCAGAGCAGCCGCGATTCGACGAGCCCCGCTTCGATGAAGGGCGTCCCGACGAGCATCGTCTGGACGAGCCCCGCTTCGACGAGCCGCCGGCCTTCCCGACGTTCCCCGACGAGGAGCCGCTCACGGATCACGTGCGCGACAACTTCAGCGACGACCCGGTCGACACCAAGCTCGACCTGGCCCGTGCCTACCTCGACATGGGCGACGCCGAAGGCGCCCGCATGATGCTCGACGAGGTGATCGCCGAAGGTACGCAGATGCAGAAGGACACGGCCAAGCGGATCCTCGACGACATCGTCTGATCCGGGGGTTCGCCCCTGCGAAGGCCCCGGTGCGTGCACCGGGACCTTCGTCGTTTCGTGTCAGGGCACTTATGTCCGGTCGAACACGAGTTCGCGTTCCGGCCAGCGAAGGGCGCCCAGCCGGGTCAGGAAGGCTTGCGCCGCCATGCGCTCCTGGAATCGTCGGCCCACCGAATAGTCGATGCAATAGACGTTGCGGTCGGGCCCCAGCGCCTCGTCGAAGGGAACCCCTTCGAACAGATCCTTGCCGCCCTTGCCGAAGGCGCGCCTGTCCACCGACACCGGCCAGCGCCAGTAGTGGCCGATGACGACGGGCACGGTGCCGCGATAATCGTTCCACCAGGCGGCCCGCTCGACCATCCGCCATTTTCCGCTGCTGAAGAAAGGCGCCTCGCCGATCCGCTCCACGCCGGAGGTCAGCACGCGAACGGGGTTGCCCATCTGGCGGATCTCGTCGACCTGCGCCATGCCGTGGAGCATGCTCATGGCGGCATCCGGGTCGCGAAGGGAGTCGCCGATGTGCTTCGCGTCGTTGTCGGCCGCGACGAGCAGGCCACTGCTCACCAGCCGCGCTTCCGCGGCGTCGTCAGCCACCGTGAACAGGTCGGCCACGGTGTCGACGGTCGCTGTCTTGATCTCCTGCACGGACGTTTCGTTCCAGCAGGCATGCACGACACGTAGTTCCGGGCTTTCGAGGGCGATGGGCAGGTCGCCGAAAAAGGACAGGTAGTCGCTCCGCCTACCGGCATCCGCATCGGTCGAGGTGAGGAACTTGCCTTCGTCGCGGTCGTGGTTGTCCTCGAAGAACCAGCCGTTTCCTTCCTTGCGTGAGCCCCGCAGGATATTCAGCTCGTGATTGCCGAGTACGCATTGCGCACGTCCCGCGGCGACCAGCGCGCCAACCAGGTCGAGCACGGCGGGGCTGTCCGGGCCGCGGTCGCACAGGTCACCGACGAAGACGAGGCGTCGCCCCTCGGGGTGGTGGCCCTGTGCGTCGTAGCCCATGCGGGAAAGAAGCTGATGCAGTGCCTCGATTTCGCCGTGCACATCGCCGATCAGGTCGAGCGGTCCGTCGAACAGCTTTCCTATGAGCGCCATGGCTTGCCTTCTGTGTTGTTGCGATGGGGACGTGGTGGAGATGCGCTTGCCGGTGCATGCGATGTCGTCGCTGGCATGCCGGCGGAAGGTACCATCCTCGCCGCGTTGCACGATGTATTCGTTTTTCGGGTGCAGACGCCTGAGTCGATGTTGTGCAGGGCTTCCTTCGTGGCGGATGCCTTGAGGGTTCGCGGACATCGTCCGCTCCTACACATGCGTTGCGTTTGCCTTATGGTAACATATATGGCACCATATCCTCCTGAACAAAGGATTGGTGGATGGTCACAATTCAGGAATACGTCGCAGACGACGGGCGCAACTATTACCGTGAATGGTTCAACAGCCTCACCGCGCCTGCCGCCGCCAAAGCGGCCACGGCCGTTGCCCGTATGGCGGCGGGCAATACCTCAAATCTCAAAGGCATTGGCAATGCGTTGGCTGAGTGGAAAACGATTGGGGTCCTGGAATTCGCCTTTATGTACACCAGGACGGTGACCGGCTCGTAGTTATGCTCGGTGGCAGCGACAAAGGCGATCAGTCTGCTGCAGTCAATGCGGCGGCGGCGCTGGCCGCGGAATATAAAGTGCGCAAAAAAGCAGCTACGAAGTGGGTCAGATCAGCAGAAAAAATTGCCAGCAAACACGTAGGAAATAAAACCAGCAAAGCCGGCAAGAAAAAATAGCCGTCCAAATGACGGTATGAACATCCTGATCAAGGAGCCTTTATGGCACTGACAGTAGACTATCGCGAAACCATCGCGAATCGCATCAAAGAAGATCCTGAATTCGCAAGCGCGCTTCTTGACGAAGCCATGGCACTCATGGTGAATGGTGAAGCCGAGGCTGCACGCCTCCTCATGCGTGACCTCACCCATGGATTGGTCGGGTTCGAAACCCTCGCCCAGGCCACGGGAACGCCGTCCAAATCGTTACATCGGATGCTTTCGCCTCGCGGCAATCCGAGCATGAATGTACTGTCCGGCATTTTTGCCGAACTTGTGAAGGCCACGATCCATGCGCGGGCATTGGTGCATGTAAGCGCTGAGCCTCTCGTCGCCTGAAGCTGGGTGGACCAGGTTGATCTTCATGACGACCAAACGGAGACGTGGGTGAGACTCGTTGTCTGAAGAGCTGGCTTCGTGTTGCGGTGTGAGACGCCTGCGTTGATGTTGTGGAGGGCTTCTTTCGTGGCGGATGCCTTGAGGGTTCGCGGACATCGTCCGCTCCTACCTGGGCATTTGTTGGGTAGTCAGTCCGGGCGTTTGGTGGGTGGCCAGTCCGGGTTTTTGTTGGGCGGCCGGCATGGACTTTTGTTGGGTGGCCAGTTCGGCCTCGAAGTTTTGCCGTGCGTCGGTGGCATAGGCGCGGCAGCCGGCGGGGTCGATCATGGCGTCCGTGCCGTCTTGCTTGCGCTTTGCGACGCGTTCCCAGAAATCGACCATCTCCGGATGCGGGGCGATGGGGATATCGCAGGGCAGGTCGGCGACGACGGCAAAGCTGTGTTCGAAATCCCGGACGATGTCGGGATATCGGGCATTTCCTACCAGATGGAAGCCTGGGGCGGAAAGGCTGCCCACGTCGACCACGGCAAGACAGCGCTTTCCCTCGCAGGACGTCCATGTCCAGGTCGTGTTGCCCTTGGTATGGCCAGGTGTCGCGTGGGCCGTTACCGTCAGGTCGCCCAGGTGCAGCACGTCGCCGTCCACGACCGTTCGGTCCACGCGCACGGGCGGGAAAGCGAACCGGTCACCGTACTGGGGATCGTCGGTACCGCCACGTTCCAACAAGGCGGCATCGGCCGTGTTGGCGATCACCTGTGCGCCCGTATCGGCGGCCAATCGGGCCAGGTCGCCTGCATGGTCGGAGTGCGCGTGCGTGTTGAGTATCCATTTGATGTCGTGCAGGCGTATGCCTAGTTGGCGCAGGTTCGCCTCGATCAGGGCAGCATCGCCCGGCACGCCCCCGTCGATCAGGATGTGTCCTGCAGGCGACGCAATGAGGAAAACGCCCAGACCCCTGGGGCCGACAAACCACGTATTGCCGTAGATGCGGAAGGGCTTCTGCGGCGCGGTCCATGATGGGCTTGCGGCGATGTTCCGGCGCAGGTCCGTGGACATCCGGTACGACGCGTTCGATGCCGTCGTCGCGGGTCGTGCGGTCGCTTCGCCCCGGGCGGCGTCGCTGGCTGGCGCCGCGGTACAGGCGAAGGCTATCGGGACGAGTAGGGCGCAAAGGAGGCGTGTGTAGGTTAACGATGCCATGGGGTAAGGCCTGCGTGATCGGTAGTCCGCTGCGAGCATGCGGGCCGCACGGGGCCTCCCGGAGGCGTGATTGTGGCAACCCCGGGTCGGCGTGGGTGTGTCCCTACGCCCCCGAACGCACCGCCTGGCGCGCGAATGGTACCCTTGGCGGTTTCCACGGCCCCGACCTCCTTCTCATGCGCATCGCCCTTGGCGTCGAATACGACGGCACCGATTTCTTCGGCTGGCAGCGGCTCAGCCATGCGAAGACCGTGCAGGGTGCGCTGGAGAAGGCGCTCGGCTTCGTTGCCCACGCGCCGGTGGAGGTCACCGCGGCCGGCCGCACGGATGCCGGCGTGCACGGGCGCTGCCAGGTGGTCCATTTCGATACCGAGGTGGTGCGCGACATGCGCGGCTGGATACTCGGTGCGTGCTCCAACCTGCCGCACAGCGTCGCGGTCACCTGGGCGCAGCCGGTGGCCGATGACTTCCATGCGCGTTTCTCGGCGCGGGCCCGTCGCTATCGCTATCGCATCCTGCCGCGCTTCGTGCGCCCCGCGCTGGACGCGCGGTTCGTCGCCTGGGAGCGGCGGCAGATCGATGCGGAGGCCATGCACGAGGCGGCGCAGGCGATCGTGGGTGAGCACGACTTCACGGCGTTCCGTGCCATTTCCTGCCAGGCCGCGCATGCACGGCGCAACGTGCGCGCCATCCGGGTGTTCCGCGAGGATATCCACGTGGTGGTGGAGATCGAGGCCAATGCCTTCCTGCATCACATGGTCCGCAACATCGTCGGGTCCTTGCTGCGGATCGGCCGCGGCGAGGAAGCCGTCGGCTGGATGGCCGAGCTGCTGGCCGGCCGCGACCGCGAGGTGGCCGGTGCCACCGCGCCCGCGGAAGGCCTGACCTTCCTCGGTCCGCTTTATGAAGCCCACTGGGGGCTTCCACGGGAAGTGACGCTATGACCCGGATCAAGTTCTGCGGCCTGACCCGCATCGACGACGTGCAACTGGCTGTACGCCTCGGCGTGGACGCCATCGGTTTGGTGATGACGCGTCGGAGCAAGCGCTTCGTCGATCCCCTGGCGGCGGCGCGCCTGCGCGACGCCGTGCCGCCCTATGTCAGCGTCGTGGCGTTGGTGATGGATGACGAGCCCGCCTTCATCGATGAAGTGGTCAGGGTGGTACGCCCGGACATGCTCCAGTTCCACGGCACGGAAACCGACGCGCAGTGCGCCGCCCATGGCGTGCGCTATACCAAGGCCATCGCGATGGGCGAGGGTGCGCCGGCCCTGGCCCGGCTGCACCTGTTTCCCGGCGCCGCGGGGCTGCTGCTGGACGGGCACGGCCTGGGCGAGCAGGGCGGCAGCGGGCAGCGGTTCGACTGGTCGACCATGCCGCAGGATCTTGCGCAGCCGTTGATCCTGGCCGGCGGCCTGGACGCAGACAATGTGGCGGACGCCATCCGCATCGCGCGGCCGTGGGCGGTGGATGTCTCCAGCGGCATCGAGGTTTCGCCGGGCATCAAGGAAGCGGCTAAGATGGAACGCTTCATGTCCGCCGTACGATGATAGCGAGAACGCAATGACCGAGATCACGGATTTCCACGCCTACCCCGACGCGCACGGCCGTTTTGGCGACTACGGCGGCATCTACGTGGCCGAGACGCTCATGGAACCGCTGGCCGAGCTGACCGCGGCGTACGAGAAGCTGCGTGTCGATCCCGCCTTCATCGCCGAGCTCGACCGCGACCTCAAGTATTACGTCGGCCGTCCCAGCCCGGTCTACCTGGCCGAGCGCCTGACCCGCCACGTCGGTGGCGCGCGCATCATCCTCAAGCGTGAGGACCTCAACCACACCGGCGCGCACAAGATCAACAACACCGTGGGCCAGGCGCTGGTCGCCCGGCACATGGGCAAGACCCGCATCATCGCCGAGACCGGCGCCGGCCAGCACGGCGTGGCCAGCGCCACCGTGGCCGCCCGCCTGGGCCTGAAGTGCATCGTCTACATGGGCGCGGTGGACATCGAGCGGCAGAAGATCAACGTCTATCGCATGCGCCTGCTCGGCGCCGAGGTGGTGCCGGTCACGTCCGGCTCCAAGACCCTCAAGGATGCCCTCAACGAGGCCATGCGCGACTGGGTCACCAACGTGACCGACACCTTCTACATCATCGGCACCGTCGCCGGCCCGCACCCGTACCCGCAGATGGTCCGCGACTTCAACGCCATCGCCGGTCGCGAGGCGCGTGAGCAGACCCTCGAGCAGTTCGGTCGCCTGCCGGACGTCATCACCGCCTGCGTCGGTGGTGGCTCGAACGCCATCGGGCTGTTCCACGCCTTCCTCAACGACCGCGACGTGCGCATCGTCGGCGCCGAAGCTGCGGGCGACGGCATCGACACGGGTCGCCATGCCGCCTCGCTGGCGGCCGGCAAGCCCGGTGTGCTGCACGGCAATCGTACCTACGTGCTGTCGGACGCCAACGGCCAGATCGTGGAGACGCACTCCGTCTCGGCCGGCCTCGACTACCCCGGCGTCGGTCCGGAACACGCGTTCCTGAAAGATGCCGGCCGGGCGGAATACGTCGGCGTCACCGACGACGAAGCCCTCGAGGCCTTCCACCTGCTGGCTCGCACCGAAGGCATCCTGGCGGCGCTGGAGTCCAGCCACGCCATCGCCCAGGCGATCAAGCTGGCGCGTGAACTGCCGAAGGACGGCCTGGTCCTGGCCAACCTCTCGGGGCGTGGCGACAAGGATGTACACACCATCGCCGAGCGCGAGGGGATCCTGCTCTGATGAACCGCCTCGACACGCGTTTCGCCGCACTGAAAGCCGCCGGTCGCACCGGCCTGATCACCTTCGTCACCGCGGGCGATCCCCTGCCTGACGCCGTGGTCCCCATGCTCCATGCGCTGGTGGCCGCCGGCGCCGACGTCATCGAGCTGGGCGTGCCGTTCTCCGATCCCATGGCGGATGGTCCGGTCATCCAGCACGCCAGCGAGCGGGCCATCGCCCAGGGCGTAGGCCTGAACAACGTGCTGGCCTGGGTCGCGGCGTTCCGTGAGACCGACAACGAGACGCCGATCGTCCTCATGGGTTATCTCAACCCGGTGGAGATGTACGGTTACGCGGAGTTCGCCGAGGACGCCGCGGAGAAAGGCGTCGACGGCCTGCTGATGGTGGACTGCCCGTTGGAGGAATCCCACGTCCTGGAGCCCCTGCGCGCGGCGGGGCTGCACCAGATCGTGCTGGCCTCGCCCACGACCGTGGAAACCCGGCTGGACGCCCTTTGCAAGGCGGCTTCGGGCTTCCTGTATTATGTGTCGTTCGCCGGGATCACAGGGTCGGCCCAGCTCAGCACCGGCGACATCGCCGAGCGCGTGGCCGGTATCCGGGCGCGGTCCAACGCGCCGGTGGCCGTCGGTTTCGGTGTGCGCGACGCAGCCAGCGCCGTGGCGATCGGGGCCTTCGCCGATGCCGTGGTCATCGGCAGCGCGCTGGTCGATCGCCTGGCCGGCGCCGCGTCTGCCGACGATGCCGCCGGCCGCGCGCACGATTTCCTTGCGCCCATCCGCGCCGCGCTCGACGCGCGCTGATCCGCACCACCCTTTCGGAGAACCACCATGAACTGGCTGCAGAAAATCATGACGCCGAAGACCCGCGCACCCAGCGCGGCCGCCGGCAAGGGCAAGGTGCCCGAAGGTGTGTGGGAGAAGTGTGCCGGTTGCGGCACCGTGCTCTACAAACCCGAGCTCGAGAAATCGCTGATGGTGTGCCCCAAGTGCGGGCATCACCACGCCATATCGGCGCGCGTGCGCCTCAATGCGTTCTTCGACGAGGGCAGCGCCACCGAGCTGTGGCCGAAGCTCGAGGCCGTCGACGCGCTGAAGTTCAAGGACCAGAAGAAGTACAAGGACCGCGTCGTCGCCGCACAGAAGTCCACCGGCGAGCGCGAAGCGCTGATCGCGATGTCCGGTCGCCTGCTGGAGCGTCCGGTGGTCTCGGTCGCTTTCGAATTCGCCTTCATGGGCGGTTCGATGGGCTCGGTGGTGGGTGAGAAGTTCGCCCGCGCCGCCGAGAAGGCCCTGGCCGATCGTAGTGCGCTGGTCTGCTTCGCCGCCACGGGTGGCGCGCGCATGCAGGAAGGCCTGTTCTCGCTGATGCAGATGGCCAAGACCTCGGCCGCCCTGGCGCGCATGCGCGATGCCGGCGTGCCCTACATCTCGGTGTTGACCCACCCGACCACCGGTGGCGTCTCGGCCAGCCTGGGCATGCTGGGCGACCTCAACGTCGCCGAGCCCAAGGCCCTGATCGGCTTTGCCGGCCCTCGCGTCATCGAGCAGACCGTGCGCGAGACCCTCCCGGAAGGCTTCCAGCGTCCGGACTTCCTGGTCGAACACGGCGCCCTCGACATGGTCGTCGACCGTCGCGAGATGCGCGATACGCTGGGCTCGGTCCTCGGCATCCTCGGCAAGGCGCCGCGCGCCGTCGCCTGATCGATCAGACCAGCACGCGCTCCGCCCACAGCGACAGCGTACCCAGGGCGCCACCGATCACGGTGGCCGCCAGCACGTCGCTGGGGTAATGCAGCCCCAGCACCACGCGCGATGCGCCGACCAGCGCGGCGAAGCCGATCAGGAACGGTGCCAGCATCGGGTAGTGCGCCACCGCCACGACGGTGAACGACACGGCCTGCAGGGTGTGCCCCGAAGGAAAACTGAACTCGTCCAGGGGCGGTATATGCGCGATGACGCCGGGGCAGGTGCGGAACGGTCGCGGACGACGCGTCCAGCGCTTCAGCACGCGGTAGAGCATCAGCGCGGTAAGCCCGGTGACGGCCATCTGCAGCGCCACGGCCACGCCGTGCCAGCCGCCGACCAGGGCGATGACGCTCATCAGCGCGTACCAGAACACGCCGTCGCCCAGCCGGCTGACGGCACCGAAGAAGATCCCGATGGCCCGGCGTGCGCCCCACCGGTTGGCGGCGACGCACATGCGGCGGTCGAGGTTGGCCCTACGCGGCGACGGCGGTACGCGATGCATGGACGTTCTCCTCGGACAGGGATGTCATGATCAGTTCGAACTCCGCGATGACCGAGTCCGGGGACGAACCGGCCAACGATGCGCGTGCGGCGTTGCCCATGGAACGGCAGGCGAGCAGGTCCGCACCCAGCACCGCGGCGCGTTCGATCAGGCCGCCTTCGTTGCCCGGCGCCACGCGGATGCCGTTCTGCCCGTTGCGGATGAACTCCCGCGCGGCGGCTTCGGCGTAGGCGACCACTGGCGTCCCCGAGGCCATGGCTTCCAGCACCACGTTGCCGAAGGTTTCGGTGAGGCTGGGGAACACGAAAAGATCGGCACTGGCGTAGCACGCCGCCAGTTCGTCGCCACGGCGCGTGCCGGGGAAGACGATGTCCGGATGGGTGGCTTCCAGTGCGGCGCGGGCCGGACCGTCGCCGACCATCACGCAGCGCGCCGTCGGCACGCGTCGCTGCAGGGCACGATAGGCATCGACGACCACCTGTAGGTTCTTTTCCGGGGCGAGGCGGCCCACGCTGAGCATCACCGGCGCGTCGGGAGCGGCGCCCCAGGCGTCGCGGAGGCGGTCGTCGCGGCGGTCCGGGTGGAAGCGTTGCGTGTCCACCGCGCGACGCAGCACGCGCACGTCGTGCACGCCCAGGTCGTTCAGTTCGGCGGCCAGATGGCCGGTCGGCACCAGCGTGGCGTGCGCGCGGCGGTGGAAGCGAGCCAGGTACTGGCGTACCAGGGGCGTCAGCGCGCCGAAGCCGTAATGGCCGACGTAGAAATCGAAGCGGGTATGGAAGCCGGTGGCAACGGGGATGCCCAGGCGGCGCGCGGCACTGACCGCGCTCCAGCCCAGCGGGCCTTCCGTGGCCACGTAGATCGCGTCCGGGCGATCGGAGCGCCAGCGGCGTTCGAGGCGGAAGCGGGAGGGCAAGCCGAAGCGTAGGCTGTCGTAGCGGGGTACGGCGGCGGCTTCCACCGCCAGTACATCCATGCCGGCATCCGCCGAGGCCGGCGCATCCGGGTGGATCGGACGGATGAGGTCGACCGTATGGCCCCGCCGCAGCATGCCGCGGGCCAGCGACTGGACGGTCAGGGCAACCCCGTTCACGTCCGGTGCGTAGGTCTCGGTAACGATGCCGAGTCGCATGGCGGTGCCCCTTGTGTCCTGAGCCTGAGCCATCCTTGCGTGCGGGCATGTCGCGGGCATGATGGCCAGATGACCGCGCGGTTACGACGCGCGCCAGGCGTATCGGTTAAAATCCCGGTCTTGTCAGCCCGATGATCCCCACGATGACCGTCCGCACCCGATTCGCTCCCAGCCCCACGGGCTACCTCCACATCGGCGGTGCCCGCACCGCGTTGTATTGCTGGCTGGAATCGCGTCGCCGCGGCGGGGAATTCGTGCTGCGCATCGAGGACACCGACCGCGAGCGCTCCACCCAGGAGGCCGTGCAGGCCATCCTCGACGGCATGCAGTGGCTGGGCCTCGGCCACGACGAAGGTCCGTACTACCAGACCCAGCGCATGGATCGCTATCGCGAGGTGGCCGACCAGCTGCTGCGCGAGGGCAAGGCGTATTACGCCTACGAAACCAAGGAAGCGATCGAGGCCATGCGCAACGCCGCCATGGAGGCGGGCGTCAAGCCGCGTTACAACGGCTATTACCGCGACCGTAACGAGCCGCTGCGCGACGACCCCAACCGCGTCATCCGTTTCAAGAACCCGTCCACGGGGTCGGTGGTGTTCGACGACAAGGTCAAGGGTCGCATCGAGTGGTCCAACGAAGAACTGGACGATCTGGTCATCTTCCGTTCGGATGGTTTCCCGACTTACAACTTCGCCGTGGTGGTCGACGACATCGACATGGGTATCACCGAGGTGATCCGCGGCGACGACCACGTCAACAACACGCCGCGCCAGATCAACATCTACAAGGCGCTGGGCGCACCCGTGCCCGAGTTCGCCCACCTGCCCATGATCCTCGGCCCGGACGGGCAGAAGCTGTCCAAGCGCCACGGCGCGGTAAGCGTCATGCAGTACCGCGACGACGGCTTCCTGCCGCACGCGCTGCTCAATTACCTGGTCCGGCTGGGCTGGTCGCACGGCGACCAGGAAATCTTCTCCGTCGACGACATGAAAACGCTGTTCGACGTGGCCGACGTCAACAAGGCCGCGTCGCGTTTCGATGTCACCAAGCTGTCATGGCTGAACCAGCATTACCTCAAGCACGACGACCCCGCCACGCTAGGTCCCGAGTTGGCCTGGCACCTGGCGAAGATCGGCATCGACGCCTCGCAGGGTCCGAGCCCCGCGGATGTCGTGGTGGCGTTGCGCGATCGCGTGCAGACCTTCAAGGAAATGGCCGAGCGCGCAAAGATCTGGTACGGCCCGATCGTGGCGTGGGATGACAAGGCGGTCGAAAAACACCTGCGCACCGATACCGCGGTGGCGGCACTCGAACAGGCCAGGGCCGAACTTGCCGCGCTTGCCGAGTGGACGCCCGAAGCGGTGCATGGCGCCGTCGAGCGTGTGGCCGCCGCGCTGGAATTGGGCATGGGCAAGGTGGCCGCGCCGCTGCGCGTGGCCATGACCGGCACCCAGGTCTCGCCGTCGATCGAGCACACCATCTACCTGGCGGGCCGCGACGGCGCGCTGTCACGGATCGACGAGGCGTGCGCCCGCGCCCGTGGATGAACTGCTCGCCCGGGCGATGCAGGGCGTCGACCCCGACGCCCCCGGTGCGTTTCTGGCGATCTTCGCCAACCTTATGCGGCTGGTGCCATGGGGCGAACTGATCCTGTGGCAGGTCGTGTTCATCGTGGTCGGTGCCGCGCTCGGCTGGTGGCGCGGTCGCCTCGTCGCCGGTATCGTCGCCGCGCTGGTGCTGGGCCCCTTCGGCTGGGTGGTGCCGTTCCTTCCTCGCAAGCCGCCACGCTTGCCGCCGCCGCTCCCAGGGTCGAAAAAGCGCTGAACGGCCCGCATGTTAGGATGACGCACACGAGGATATCGATGTGACCACGCCCGCAGTCCATAAACACGCCCACGACCACCACGACGATGCCCGCGGCTTCGTCGCGGCGGTCGAGCAGGCGTCGATCCAGCGCGGCCTGCGCCTCACGCCCCTGCGGCGCGAGGTGCTCGAACTGGTCGCCGGCGCGGGCAAGCCGATCAAGGCCTACGACCTGCTGGATCGCCTGCGCGAGAAACACGGCAACGCGGCGCCGCCCACGGTCTATCGCGCGCTCGATTTCCTGCTGGAAAACAGCTTCATCCACAAGCTGGAGTCGATCAACGCCTATGTGTCCTGCCACCATCCGGCGGAAGCGCACCAGGTGCCGTTCCTCATCTGCGACAAGTGCCACTGCGCGCAGGAAGTCTGCGACGAACGCGTTGCCGAACTGATCGAGGCGCAGGCCCGAGCGCTGGGTTTTCGGCCACAGGCGCAGACGCTCGAAGTCCACGGCATCTGCAAGAACTGCCGCTAGAAACCCTATCGCGCACATCGTGCGCTCCTACGCCACGTTAGGGCTCCGGCGCAAAAAAAACGGGGCGTCGCATCACTGCGATGCCCCGTTCCGTTTCCGACCGGGCCGGGAGGGGGGCGTCCGGGTCGGTCACTCAGAAGAACGCGCGCACGCCCACCGAGATGTTGCGACCGGGCATGGGTGCCACGTCCTTGAACAACGAGGTGGCGGGGCGCGCCGTCTGGTTGGTCAGGTTGTTGCCGTCGACGAAGGCTTCCCACTGGCTGCGATCGTCGTTGACGAAGGTCCACGCAACGTGCGCGTTGACCAGGGTGTAGCCCGCCGTATCCGTTTCGAACGCGGCGATCTTGTCCTGTTTCATGTAGCGCACCGCGCCCAGGCTGGCGCGCAGGCTATCGGCGCTCCAGCTCAGCGTGGAACCCAACCGGCCGGCGGGGATGCGCGGCACGTTGCCTGCGCCATCTGACAACGTGGCGCGTACCGTGTCGCCGAACACGCGCAGGTCCCAGTTGCCCGACGTGCCCTTGGCCAGGTGGAAGGTCGCTTCCGCCTCCGCGCCGCGGAAGGTCGCATCGTTCTGCGACCAGATACGCACGGGCAGATCGTCTTGCACTTCACCGGTGTCGGCCAGGTAGATGAAGTTCTTGTACTTGTTGTAGTACACCGCCACCTTGCCCTCGACCGCATCGCCATGGAAATGCAGGCCCAGTTCCGCCTGGTTCGATTTTTCCTTGTTGAGGTCGCTGCCGATCTCGAACGTATTGGATGCGGCGTGCGGGCCGTTGGCGAAGAGTTCTTCCTCCGACGGCGCGCGTTCGGCGTGATCGAGGTTGAGCGACAGGTGCCATTGATCCGCGAAGCGCCAGGCGGCACCGGCCGAGAAGCTGTTGGGGCTGTAGTTGCGCTTCGCGCCGTTGTCGGGCTCGACGTCCTGCTTGTCGTGGCGCGCACCCAGTTCCACTTTCACCGGTCCGAATTCGCGCTGCTCGGTAAGGAAGACGCCCGCGCCCTTGGTCGTCGTCGGCGGCACGAAGGTTTCCTCGCCCACCGCGGAAAACCGGCGATGTTGCGTCTGTACGCCAAACGCGCCGTTCCAGCCGGCGAATTCCTCGTGCGTGACGACCAGGCGGCCCTGGTTGCTGTTGGTCGTGAACGTGGTGCCCGGCGTGTCGCCTTCGTATTCCACGTGCTGGTAGGCGCCATGCCCCAGGTTGAACTCGACCCTGGCGATGCCGTCGATGGGCTGGACCAGGCCGCCCTTCAGGCTGTAGTTGGTCTGCGCCATCTTGATGTGTACCGGGTCCTCGCCCTCGGCCGCATCGCCGGGTTCGGCGGGGCTGCCGTAGAGGTCCATGAAGCGCGACACCGACACGCCCACATAGCCCCACGAGCCGAGTACCGACGCACCGACGGCACCGGAGGTGGTCTTCACCGCGCTGTTGGCCAGCGTGCCGCCGGGGATGTCGTAATCCTCGTTGTCGCGATGCATGCCGTCCACGTGGATCGCGAAGGTATCGTTACCCGCGTCGAGGCGGAGCAGGCCGGTCTTGCCGTCGGAGACGGAATCGTGGCGCAACTCCGCGCGGCCGGCGAAGCCGTTGTCGGGTGCCTTCTCGGGCACGCGACCGTCGACGACGTTGACCACGCCGCCGATGGCGCCGGAGCCGTAGAGGAGGGTGGCCGGGCCCTTGAGCACCTCGATCTGGTCGGCCAGGAACGGCTCCAGGGTGACCGCGTGATCCTGGCTGACGTTCGAAACATCCTGCGAGGACAGGCCGTTCTCCAGTACCGCGACGCGCGGGCCATCCAGACCGCGGATGATCGGACGACCCACGGCGGTGCCCAGGGCCGAACTCTGCACGCCCGGAATGGCCGACACCGTCTCGCCCAGCGACACGGCCTTCGCGTCGTCGAGGGCGGAGCCCGCCAGTACCGCCACGGGCGCGACGATCTGGTCCGCGCTCTGGCCCAGCGGCACGGCGTTCACCACGATGGCGTCCAGCTTGTCGGCGTTCTTGCGCGACTTGCCTTGGCCCTCTTTGGGTGAGGCGGGGGCGGTGGCATCCTGCGGCGCATCTTCGGCCATGGCGGGAACGGCGCTACCGAACGTGGTGGCGAGCGTCAGGGCGAGAAGGGTTCGGCGCATCGGGAGGTCACTCCATGGTGTGTTCTGAGATGTTATAAAGTATCATCATTTGCCTGGACCTGTGCAAGAAGTCACGCTATGCATCCCATGACCGACCTTCGCCTCGATTCCGACGATGCCGCCACGCCCCGCCGCTGGTGGCATGTGGCCGATCGTTTCGGCGCCACGGCGTCGTTCCTGTGCGCGATCCACTGCGCGGCCATGCCGTTCGTGATTGCGCTGCTGCCCGTGCTGGGCCTGTCGTTCCTGGCGGATCACCGCTTCGAAGCAGGCTTCGTCGGCTTCGCCTGCGTGCTGGCGACGCTGGCGCTGGTCTCCGGTTACCGGCGGCATCGCCGCCGCCTGCCGCTGATACTGGCGGTACCCGGGCTCGTCCTGCTGGTGGCGGGCGTCACTGTGCTGCATGAGGGCTCGCTGCTGGTGCATAGCGCGCTGGTGACCTGCGGGGGCCTGCTGGTGGCCTCGGCGCACTTCGTCAACCTGCGCGTCGACCACGGCGATCATGCGGGGCACATCCACGGGCCGTCCTGCGTCCACCCGTGATTGTGTAACCGCGGCCCCGGCGCCTAGCCTTCCGCCCATGTCACACGATCACGCCCATTCGCACGACCACGACCATGCCCACGCCGCCGGTGGCAGCGAGCGCAAGCTGCTGTTCGCCTTCGTCCTGACCACGATCATGCTCGTCGTCGAGGCGGCGGGCGGACTGGCCTCAGGCTCCCTGGCCCTGCTGGCCGATGCCGGCCATATGCTGGTGGATGCGCTGGCGTTGCTGCTGGCCTTCCTGGGCGCGCGCTTCGCCGCACGGCCGGCCGATGCCCGGCGCACCTACGGCTATGGCCGTATCGAGGTCCTGGCCGGCTTCGTCAACGCGCTGACCCAGTTCGCCCTGGTCGCCTTCATCGTGTACGAAGCGGTAATGCGTCTGTTCCATCCCGCGCCCATTCTTTCCGGCATCATGCTGGCAGTCGCGCTGGTCGGCCTGGCCGCCAATGTCATCGTGTTGCGCACCCTGCACGGCCACGACCCCGACGATGTCAACATCGCCGGCGCAAGCCTGCACGTGCTGGGCGACCTGCTGGGCTCGGTGGCGGCCGTCCTCGCCGCCCTGGCCGTGCGCTGGATGGACTGGAACTGGGCCGACCCGGTCCTTTCCATACTGGTCTCCCTGCTGATCCTGCGCAGCGCGTGGTCGCTGGTGCGACGTTCCGGGCACATCCTGCTGGAAGGCACGCCGGATGGGGTCGACCTGGCTGACGTGCAACGGCAGCTGATGGCGGCGGACCCGGCCATTGTCGACATCCACCACGTACACATCTGGCAGGTCACGTCGGGCTCGCGCATGGCAACCCTGCATGCGGGACTGGCCCCGGGCGCCGATGTCGGGCGGGTGCTGACCGCGATCAAGACGACCCTCAGCGAGCGCTGGCGCGTAGGCCACGCCACCGTTCAGGTGGATCCCGGCCACTGCCAGGACGACCTGGAAGGCTGTGGCCAGGACGGCGGCAGCCACGCCCACTGACCCTGCCGCCCAAGGGCGGTGCTTGCCATTTGCGCCGCCGCTGATACGATGGCCGGCCGATCCTCTTCATCATTCCGAATCAAGGAGTTTCCCATGGGCAAGGGCGACCGCCGCACCCGTCGCGGCAAGATCTACCGTTCCAGCTACGGCAATGCCCGTCCGCACGTCGACGTCGTCACCGGCGCCGCCGTGGCCAAGCCGGCTGCCGCTAAGCCGGCCGCCGCCGCTGCCAAGAAGGCCGCGCCGCGCAAGAAGGCGTAAAGCCTGCCTTGCGTGAGACGAGAAACCCCGCTTCGGCGGGGTTTTTCGTTGGTGGTGGTCGGGTCAGTGCCGACGATGCGGCAAGGCTTCGTACAGGGCCGTGGCTTCCTGGCGGCATGCGGCGGCTTCCGCGCGCAGCGAGGGCTCCTGTTCGGCGAGGAACGCATGCATGAGCGCGAACGAGCAGGCATCGTCCGCCTCGACGCCGGTGAGCGATCGCGCCCGCTGCAGCGCCGTGCGTGCCAGGGCCAGCGCATCCGAGGGGTCGGGTTCGGGCGGCCAGGGCGGTAGCAGGTCGACGGGCTCCGGCACCATGTGCAGCAGGGGCGTCTCGTAAGGCGAGGTGCGGTATATCCACGTGGGACGGGCCTGGGCGCCCGTTATGCCCTGGATAGGCATGACCGGGGTTTCCGCGAAGTGCACGGCGGCGGAGGGTGCTTCCTTGAGGCGCCGCGACCGGCGTAGGCGCCGGCGCCGGACCAGCGGCCTGGCTGCGGCCAGGCCCAGCAGGCCCAGGGCAATGGCTGCCGTGACCATCCCCGATCCGCTTTGCCACGGGAGACGCCTGGGTGTGGAGCCGACGCCCGGTGCAGCGGGCGCGCCCGCGGGGAGCGACGCGGTTTCGCGTGGACCGGGTGGCCGGTCGGGGTGTTCCATGGCGTCGAGCATGCGCGATACATCGCGCATCTGCCGGGCGCGGCGTGCACGCCGGTCGTCCGGGTCGTCGGCGCCGGCACAGCCCGTGAGCAGACAGACCAGCAGCGTGAGACAGGCGGCAGGCCGCAACATCGACGATCCTCGACAGCCAGGGTCGCCAACGCCCGGATGGGCGAAGGGACCGCGATGTTAGAGCGCGTCGCCCGTGCGATCGATGGAAGTTTTCGGAAAAATCGTCCGGATGTTGCCCGTGGCGGTCAGGCCCTGGGCGACGACACCCGCACGCCGGCGATCCAGCTTTCGCGCAGCAGCGTGCCGCCGATCCAGTAGCACAGCTCGGGAAGGTGCCTGACACGCCAGACCGCCAGGTCCGCGCGCTTGCCGGTTTCCAGGGTGCCGCGATCGTCCAGCCCGAGGGCACGGGCGCCGTGCACCGTCGCCCCGCGCAGGGCTTCCTCGGGCGTGAGGCGGAACAGCGTGCAGGCCATGCTCATCGCGAGGCGCAGCGACAGTAGCGGGGAGGTGCCGGGATTGAGATCGGTGGCCACCGCCATGGCCACGCCGTGTTCCCGAAAGCGGGCGATCGGCGGCGGGCGCGTGTCACGCAGCGCGTAGTACGCGCCCGGCAGCAGCACCGCCACGGTGCCGGCCGCGGCCATGGCGCGCACGCCCTCGTCGCTGGTCCACTCCAGGTGATCGGCGGACAGGCCGGCATAGCGGGCGACCAGGGCCGCGCCACCCAGGTCGGACAACTGCTCGGCATGCAGTTTCACCGGCAAGCCCAGGGCCGCGGCTCGGGCGAACACGCGCTCGGTTTCCGCATGCGTGAAACCGATACCCTCGCAGAAGGCATCCACGGCATCCACCAGGCCTTCGTCGGCCAGCGCGGGCAGCATGCTGTCGCAGACCAGCGCAACGTAGTCGTCGCGGCGGTCCGCATACTCCGGCGGCAGCGCGTGCAGGCCGAGGAAGGTGGTGCGCACGTCGATGCCCAGCGTCTCGCCGATGCGACGGGCGACGCGGAGCATGCGCCGCTCGGCATCGGGCGCCAGGCCATAGCCCGACTTGATTTCCAGGGTGGTCACGCCGTCGGCCAGCAGGGCCTGCGCACGGGGCAGCGACTGGCGCAGCAGTTCGTCCTCATCCGCGGCGCGTGTATCCCGCACGCTGGACACGATGCCGCCGCCCGCGCGGGCGATCTCCTCGTAGGTCGCGCCCTCCAGCCGTTGCTCGAACTCGCGGGAACGTTCGCCGCCGAAGACGAGATGCGTGTGGCAGTCGACCAGGCCGGGAGTGACCCAATGGCCGGGCAGCGATTCGACCCGATGGGCGAGCGCATGCGGGTCGCCGGGAAGCTCGGCACGTGGGCCCACGAACGTGATCACGCCGTCCCGCCAGCCGATCGCAGCGTCCTCCATGGCGCCATAGGCCGTGCCGGTCGGCGCCAGCGTGGCCAGGCCGACATCGAGCAGCAGGTAGTCCCAGCGATCCCCGTTGCTCATGGCGCGTGTCCCGGTTCCGTGGCCGGCGTCGGCTCACGCCGGGCGCGTTCGGCTTCGTACTGCACGATCAGGGCATCCGCCAGGGCCTTGTAGACCGGCACGCGGCAGACCAGGGCGGAGGCGCCGCGCGCCAGCAGGCAGGCGGCCATGATCGGCAGCGCCATCATGTGGTTGGCGGTCAGCTCCAGCGAGATCACCGTGGCCGTGAGCGGGGCCTGCGTCACGCCGGAGAGGTAGGCCGCCATGCCCAGCAGCACCACGGCCGAGGTGTCCGCGCCCGGGAGCAGGTGGGCGATGTTGCCACCCAGGCCAGCGCCGACGGCCAGCGCCGGCGAGAAGATGCCGCCGGGGATGCCTGCCCAGGACGAGGCGATGTTGCCGAGGAACTTGAGCACGCCGAACAGCGGGCCGGTGTCGCTGTGGCCCTGCAGGATGTCGCGCGCCTGGGCGTAGCCGGTGCCGTACAGGCCATTGGCGCTCAGCAGGCTCAGCAGCACCAGCGCCAGGCCGCAGGCGGCGGCGAACGCGATCGGCTGCCGTGCACGGAGCCGACCGACCACGCCGCGCAGGCCCAGGGTCGAGGGAATGATCAGGCGCGCGAACAGTCCGCCGGCCAGGCCACCGACGATGCCGGTGAGCAGTACGGCCAGCCACGCGCGACCGAGCGGAAGCGACGCGCTGATATCGCCGAAATAGGCATAGTTGCCCAGCACGCCCAGCGAGACCACGCCGGCGACGAAGACGGCGGTCAGCAGCGTGCCGCTCATCCGGTGCTCGAACGTGCCGGACATTTCCTCGATGGCGAACACGATGCCCGCCAGCGGCGTGTTGAACGCGGCGGCCAGGCCGGCGGCGGAGCCGGCGAGGATGAAGCGTCCCGCCGCGGTGGGATCGTCGAAACCGAAGCGGCGTCCCATCGAATAGAGCAGGCCGGCGCCCACGTGCACCGTGGGCCCCTCACGTCCGACCGACGCGCCGCCGAGCAGTGCCGCCAGCGTCAGCGCCATCTTGCCCAGCGCGACGCGCAGGGCCAGCAGGCGCGTGCGGAAGTCTTCGTCCTCCACTTTCAGCGCCGCGATGGCCTGCGGGATGCCCGAGCCCCGCGTCGCCTTCAGCGCGCCCTGGGTGAGCCAGCAGAGCAGGGCGAACATGGGCGGGGTGATCAGCAGCGGCACCCACCAGCCATGCGACGCCACGCTGTGGAAGAGTTCGAACGCGTAGTCCGCCGCCTTGGCGAAAAAGACTGCGGACAGGCCGACCACGATCGCGCCGGTCCAGAACAGCACGCGTCGCCGCCATTGCAGGGGGGAGAGCAGGTCGTGCTGGCGCAGCTTGCGCAGGCGCTGGAAGCGCGGGTGGTGCGGAGCGTCCGCGTCATCGTGGGGAGGCAGGTCGCTCACGGGGTCTCCGGCATGCGCGCCGACGGTGTCGCCTGGCGTTCGGGTGGAATGATCGGGGTCATCCGCACATTATGCGCCCGCGGGCCGGGCGGCCGACAGCACGCTGCCGGCCCGTGGCCGCGGCGTCGCCGCGAGATACCATGACGGGACATCTTTCGAGGATTGCCGCCATGTCGCATGCCACGCTTGCCGCCGACTACTTCTGGCACGACCGCGCGTGGCGCGCGGGAGGCGACGGTATCGCCGTGGCGAACGGGCGCTTCGCCGACGAAACGGCCGGCCCGCGGGAGCGCGTCGGCCGTTTCGTGCTCCCCGGCATGCCCAACCTGCACTCGCATGCCTTCCAGCGGGCGATGGCCGGCCTGGCCGAGCGGCGGGGCCCGGGCGAGGACAGCTTCTGGACCTGGCGCGAGACGATGTACGCCTTCGCCGAGGCGATCGATCCCGACGACATGAAGGCCATCGCGACCCAGGTCTACGTCGAGATGGTGAAGGCCGGTTATACCCAGGTCTGCGAGTTCCACTACCTGCACCACGGCCCGCGCGGCGTGCCCTACGCGGACCCCGCGGCGATGTCGCTGGCGCTCATCGAGGCGGCTCGCGATGCCGGCATCGGCCTGACACTGCTACCCGTGCTGTACATGACCGGCGGCTTCGACGGCCGTGCCCTCAACGAGCGCCAGCAGCGGTTCCGTCACGATGTCGGCCAGTATGTCGCCCTGCTGGAAAGCCTGGCGCCCTTGCAGGACGACATGCTGCGGATCGGCGTGGCGCTGCATTCGCTTCGGGCCGTACCCGAGGATGCGATGCGGACCTTGCTGGCCACCGGCGTATGCCGCGACATGCCCATCCATATCCACATCGCCGAGCAGATCGGCGAGGTGCAGGACTGCCTCGCGGCACGGGGCGCACGCCCCGTCGAGTGGTTGCTCGATCATGCCGAGGTAGATGCGCGGTGGACGCTGGTCCACGCCACGCACCTCACCCCGCACGAGACCGACCGCCTGGCGAAGACCGGCGCGGTCGCCGGCCTGTGCCCGACCACCGAGGCCAACCTGGGCGACGGCGTGTTCCCCTTGGGAGCGTTCATCGACGCGGGTGGCACGCTGGGTATCGGCTCGGATTCGCACATCTCCGTGTCGCCGGTGGAGGAACTGCGCTGGCTGGAGTACGGGCAGCGCCTCGTCACGCGGCATCGCAACGTCGCCGCCCGTCGTCCGGAAGAAAGCGTGGGCACCGTGTTGTGGCAGCGCGCGCTGGACGGCGGCGCGCAATCTGCTGCGGTGAACGTGGGCCGGCTGGCCCGCGGCTCGCGCGCCGATCTGCTCGTGCTGGACGATACCTCGCCCCTGCTGGCGGCCCGCGGCGAAGCCGACGTGATCGACAGTTTCCTGTTCGCCGGTAACACACCGCTGGTACGCGACGTCATGGTCGGCGGTCACTGGCGCGTACGCGACTTCGCGCACGTAGCCGAAGCGCGGGCGGCGGAGGCTTACCGTGGCGTCGTCGAGAGGCTGGCCGCCGCATGAGGCGCCGGCCCTGACGGGCACTTCAACCGGCCGTAGAGGCCTTCGGCCGACGGTTGGTCTTTCGCGGCCGCCTCCGGCGAGGCGTAGATGGACACGGCCAGGTCGCAACGGTTCTCGCGCAGCGTGAAGCGCACCGTGTCCATCCGCGAAGGCGGCTCGTCGTCGAGCCGGCAGGTGCTGTCCCCGGCCAGGCGCAAGGTCAGCCGGTCATCCTTGCTCTGGATCACCTCGAAGCGCGCGCCGGTACATCCGCGCCAGCTGAGCGCGTTCTTGCCCACACTCAGTAGCCGCAGGCCGGTGAAGGCGTTGCTGTAGGGCTCCCAGTCGCCGAGCAGCCACGCCGGCGCGGCCGCGGGCTGGGGGGCGGTGGAGAGCAGGGCGAGGGCAAGCAGGTTAAGCATGGGAAGACCTGTTTTTTGCGGACATCCAACGATACCCGCACACACGCCGGATGTAGGAGCGCACGACGTGCGCGATAGGCACGCCTCGGCGCACGATCTGGCAGGGATTGCGGGTTGTTGCAATGCGGCGGGGATCGTGGTTTATTCGGGGCATGAGCCGCTTCGCCGCCAATAACGCCAATACCAATAATACCCGGAACCTCGGGAGGGTCGGCGTGTAGGCGGTTGCAACTGAAACCACCGAATACATCGAAGGCCCGCCCTCACCAGGCGGGCCTTTTTTCGTTCTGTCGGTCCGTAGGTTTTCCGCCGTTCGTGTTCGTACTTCCCAACCATGTCTTAAACCTTGCCAGTCAGGAGCAACACCATGTGTTCGATCTTCGGGATGTTCGGCCTGCAGGCCGGTGACGACCTTCTCGCGTTGCGCCGCGAGGCCATGGCGCTGTCGCAACGCCAGCGCCATCGCGGTCCGGACTGGAGCGGGGTCTATGTCGACGAGGGCGCCATCCTCGTGCACGAGCGTCTGGCCATCGTCGATCCGGCCAGCGGGGCGCAGCCGCTGCGGTCTCCCGAGGGCGACCTGGCCCTGGCCGTGAACGGCGAGATCTACAACCATCGCGAACTGCGCGCGATCAGCGATTACGCCTTCACCACCGGCTCGGACTGCGAGGTCATCAACGCGCTTTACCGCGAGCACGGCGCCGATTTCCCCGGCAAGCTCAACGGTATCTTCGCCTTCGCCCTATGGGATGCCGGGCGCAAGCGGCTGATCGTCGCGCGCGATCCGGTCGGTGTCTGTCCGCTGTACTGGGGACACGATCGTGCCGGTCGCCTGTGCGTGGCCTCCGAGATGAAGTCGCTGGTAGGCGTATGCGCGGATGTCGCGCCGTTTCCTCCCGGCCATGTCTACGACAGCGAGACCGGCGAGGCGGTGAGCTACTGGACCCCCACATGGCGCGACTACGACGCCACCGCCGGAAAGACCATCTCGCCGAAAGACCTTCGTGCGGCGTTCGAGGCGGCAGTGCACCGCCAGATGATGACCGACGTGCCCTACGGCGTACTGCTGTCCGGCGGGCTGGATTCCTCCCTGGTGGCGGCGGTGGCGGCGGGCTTCGCACGCCGGCGCATCGAGGAAGACGACCGTGGCGAGGCCTGGTGGCCGCGCCTGCACTCGTTCGCCATCGGGCTGGAGGGCTCGCCGGACCTGAAGGCGGCTGAGGTCGCCGCCGAGGCGCTGGGCACGGTCCACCACGGGTTCCGTTACACCTTCGAGGAGGGCCTGGACGCGCTGCCCGAAGTCATCCGGCATATTGAAACCTACGACGTCACCACCATCCGCGCCTCCACGCCGATGTTCCTGCTGGCCCGCCGGATCAAGGCGATGGGCGTGAAGATGGTGCTCTCGGGCGAAGGCGCGGACGAGATCTTCGGTGGCTACCTCTACTTCCACAAGGCGCCGTCGGCCCGTGCCTTCCACGAGGAAACGGTGCGCAAGCTGGATGCCTTGCACTATTACGACTGCCTGCGCGCGAACAAGTCCATGTCGGCCTGGGGCGTCGAGGCACGCGTGCCGTTCCTCGACACAGCGTTCCTGGAGACGGCGATGTCCATCGACGCCGAGGCCAAGATGGTCGCCCGCAAGGGCATCGAGAAGGGCCTGCTGCGCGAGGCGTTCGAGGGCGTGTTGCCCGATGCCATTCTGTGGCGCCAGAAAGAGCAGTTCAGCGATGGCGTCGGCTACGGCTGGATCGACGGGCTGAAGGCCCACGCGGAGGCCATGGTCTCCGATCGCGAGTTCGCCGCCGCCGCGTCCCGTTTCCCCACCAACACCCCGGCCACCAAGGAGGCGTTCTTCTACCGGAGCATCTTCGAGACGCATTTCCCGGGCGAGGCCTGCGCCGCCACGGTGCCCGGCGGCAAGTCCATCGCCTGCTCGTCCCCGGCCGCCCTGGCCTGGGACCCGGCCTTCGCCGCCGCCGCCGATCCGTCCGGCCGGGCCGTCCGCGGCGTGCACCGGGAGTCGCTGCCAGCCTGAGCCGCCCCCGCCCCCGGGCCGCCAACCCGAGGCGGGGGTGTAGGAGCGCACGCACGTGCGCGACATGTTTTCGCCGAACGCCCGGATGTCATGCGCTGGCTTGTGGGCCGCCTCATACCCCTTTCGCGCACGTGCGTGCGCTCCTACACCTCCTTATTTGCTAGGATTGGGCGCTTTAGTCGGCGCCCCAGCGGCGCGTTACCAGGCCAGCCACACCATGATCGAGACCAATCCGATCCTTGCGCAGATCGCGGACCTCAAGGGCCGCGTCGAGTCGCTTAGGGGGTATCTTTGACTACGCTGTCAAGAAAGAACGCCTAGAAGAAGTCAACCGCGAGCTGGAAAATCCCAAGATATGGGATGACCCCAAGCGCGCGCAGGAGCTCGGCCGCGAACGCGCCCAGCTCGACGGCATCGTCACCGGCATCGAAGAGATGTCCGGCTCGCTCGACGACTCCAACGAACTGCTCGAGATGGCCGCCGCCGATGGCGACGAGGCCACGGTGCAGTCCATCGTCGACGACCTGAAGAAAGTCGACGCCCGCGTGGGCAAGCTCGAATTCCAGCGCATGTTCTCCGGCGAGCTCGACTCGGCGGCGGCCTTCGTCGATGTCCAGGCCGGCGCCGGCGGTACCGAGGCCCAGGACTGGGCGGAAATCCTCCTGCGCATGTACCTGCGCTGGGCGGAGTCGCGTGGCTGGAAGACCGAGATGATGGAAGTCAGCGCGGGTGAAGTGGCCGGCATCAAGTCCGCCACCTTCCGCGTAGAGGGCGATTACGCCTATGGCTGGCTCAAGACCGAGATCGGCGTGCATCGCCTGGTCCGCAAGAGCCCGTTCGATTCCGACAACCGCCGGCACACCAGCTTCACCTCGGTGTTCGTTTCGCCGGAAGTCGACGACAACATCGAGATCGACATCAATCCGGCCGACCTGCGTACGGACGTCTACCGGTCGTCGGGCGCCGGCGGCCAGCACGTCAACAAGACCGAGTCGGCGGTGCGTATCACCCATGTGCCGACCAACACGGTCGTGGCCTGCCAGACCGAGCGCAGCCAGCATGCCAACCGCGACCGCGCGATGAAGATGCTGAAAGCCAAGCTTTACGAGCTGGAAGTGCAGAAGCGCAATGCGGAAAAGGACGCCCTGGAAGCCACCAAGTCCGACATCGGCTGGGGTAGCCAGATCCGCAATTACGTGCTCGACCAGTCCCGCATCAAGGACCTGCGCACGGGTATCGAACGTTCCGACACGCAGAAGGTGCTCGACGGCGACCTCGACGAATTCGTCGAAGCCAGCCTGAAATCCGGCCTGGAGGCCGGCTCCAAGCGCGTCGACGCCTGATCCCACCGGGGGCGCATGGGTGCCCCCGTCTTCCCCCCAGCCACCACCAGCGAAGCCATGACTGACGATACCCGCGACGAGACCTCCGGCAGCGACGAAAACCGACTGATCGCCGAGCGCCGCGAGAAACTGAAAGCGCTGCGTGCGCAGGGCATCGCCTATCCCAACGACTTCAGGGTCGACAGCTTCGCGGGCGACTTGCAGGACGAGTTCGCCGACAAGGACACCTGGACGGCCGAAGCCATCGAGGCCACGCCTCGCCGGGTCGCCGTGGCCGGCCGCATCATCCTGATGCGCGGGCAGGGCAAGGTCAGCTTCGTGCAGATGCAGGACGGCACCGGCCGCATCCAGTTGTTCGTCCACCAGGGCACTGTAGGCGAGGAGGGTTACAACACCTTCAAGCGCTGGGACCTGGGCGACATCGTGGGCGCCGAAGGCGTGCTGATGCGCACGAAGACGGGCGAACTCTCGGTCAAGGTCGAGACCCTCCGCCTGCTGACCAAGTCACTGCGCGGCCTGCCGGACAAGCACCACGGCCTGGCCGACGTGGAACAGCGCTACCGCCAGCGTTATGTGGACCTGATCGTCACCGAGGAATCGCGCCGCACCTTCGCGCTGCGCTCGAAGATCATCAGCCACGTGCGTCGCTGGCTTGAAGCCGAACCGCGCCGCTTCATGGAAGTGGAAACCCCGATGATGCACGTGATCCCGGGCGGCGCCACCGCGCGCCCGTTCACCACGCATCACAACGCGCTGGATATCCCGCTGTTCCTGCGCGTGGCGCCGGAGCTGTACCTCAAGCGCCTGGTCGTCGGCGGTTTCGATCGCGTCTACGAGATCAACCGCAATTTTCGCAACGAGGGCGTGTCCACGCGGCACAATCCCGAGTTCACGATGCTCGAGTTGTACCAGGCGTACGCCACGTACCACGAGATCATGGACATCACCGAGGGCATGATCCGCACGGCGGCCGCCGAGGTCATCGGTAACACCGTGATCGAGTGGGACGGGGCCGCCGTCGACGTGGGCCCGGCGTTCCGCCGCTGGCGCATGGAAGACGCCGTGCTCGAGCTCAACCCTGAGATCAAGCCGGCCGACCTGCGCGACCGCGCCGCGATGGCCGCGCACGCTGCACGCCTGAATATCCAGGTCAAGCCGTCGTACGGCTGGGGCAAGCTGCTGCTGGAGATCTTCGAGGCGACGGTGGAGCACACGCTGATCCAGCCCACCTTCATCACCGACCACCCGGTGGAGGTCTCGCCGCTGGCGCGCGAGAGCGATACCGACAAGGGCATCACCGACCGCTTCGAGCTGTTCATCAACGGCAAGGAGATCGCCAACGGCTTCTCGGAGCTCAACGACTCGGAAGACCAGGCCGCACGCTTCCAGGCCCAGGTGGACGCCAAGGATGCCGGCGACGACGAGGCCATGCATTACGACGCCGACTACATCCGTGCGCTGGAAGTGGGTCTGCCGCCCACCGGTGGCCTCGGCGTCGGTATCGATCGTCTCGTCATGCTGCTGACCGGCTCGTCATCCATCCGCGACGTGCTGCTGTTCCCGACCATGCGCCCCGAGGCCTGACCGGCCTCGCCTACGGAGACATCCCATGTTCTACGCCATTGTCGCGCTCGATCACCCGAATTCGCTGGAAAAGCGCCTTGCCGCGCGCCCGGCGCACCTTGCACGTCTGAATGCCCTGAAAGACGAAGGCCGCCTGAAGCTGGCCGGCCCGTTCCCGGCCATCGATGCGAACGACCCGGGCGAGGCCGGCTACACCGGCAGCATGATCGTGGCAGAGTTCACCGACCTGGCGGCCGCCGAGGCCTGGGCCAAGGCCGATCCATACGTCGAGGCGGGCGTCTACCGCGATGTCAGCGTGCGGCCGTTCCGCGCCGTGCTGCCGTGACGGTCGAAAAGGTCGAGCGAATCCGGGCCCTGCTCACCGCAGCACTGGCCCCGCTGGAGCTGGACGTGATCGACGAGGGCCACAAGCACGCCGGGCACGCGGGCGAGGGCAGGGGGCACTTCTTCGCCCGCATCGTCAGCCCGGCTTTCGCCGGCACCAACCCCATCCAGCGCCATCGCATGGTCTATGCCGCCCTTGCCGAGATGATGCCCGACGGCATCCACGCGCTGGCGATCGAGGCCAGGGCCCCCGGCGAATAAGCCAAAGTCGCTACACTGCCGGTTATCGGTTGTAGGAGCTCGCGGCCGCGTCCCCACGGAAACCATCATGCGTCTGACCACGATCAAGCTGGCGGGATTCAAGTCGTTCGTCGACCCCACCACGCTGCACCTGCCCACCAACATGACCGGCGTCGTCGGGCCGAACGGCTGCGGCAAGTCCAACATCATCGACGCCATCCGCTGGGTCATGGGCGAGTCCGCGGCCAGCCGCCTGCGCGGCGACTCGCTCACCGACGTCATCTTCTCCGGCTCCAGCGCGCGCAAGCCCGTGGGCCAGGCCGCGGTCGAACTCATCTTCGACAACAGCGACGGCACCATCCAGGGCGAGTACGCCAGCTTCGCCGAGATATCGGTCAAGCGCATCGTCAGCCGCGACGGCCAGTCGTCCTATCACCTCAATGGCGCGCGCTGCCGCCGGCGCGACATCACCGATCTGTTCCTGGGTACCGGCCTGGGCCCGCGGTCCTACTCGATCATCGAGCAGGGCATGATCAGCCAGATCATCGAGGCAGCCCCCGAAGAATTGCGCACGCACCTGGAGGAAGCCGCCGGCATCTCCAAGTACAAGGAGCGTCGCAAGGAAACCGAAAGCCGCATCAAGGCCACGCGCGAGAACCTCGACCGCGTGCGCGACGTGCGCGACGAGGTCGACAAGCAACTGGACCACCTCAACCGGCAGGCCCGCGCGGCCGAGCGCTGGAAGGCCTTCAAGGAAGAACACACCCGGCGCGAGGCCGAACTGCGCGCGCTGGAATACCGCACGCTGCACCGTCGGCACGAGGGCGAGGGCTCCGGCCTGCGCGAGGCCGAGCTGGAAATCGAGAAGCATCTGGCCGGGCAGCGCCAGGTGGAAGCCCAGATGGAAAGCGTGCGCGAGCGTCACCAGGGCGCCAGCGAACACCTCAACCAGGTCCAGGCCGAGGTGTACAAGGTGGGCGCGGAAATCGCCCGCGTCGAGCAACAGGTGCGGCACAACCGCGACCTGAGCGAGCGTCTGACCCGCGCCCGCGCGGATGCCGAGCGCGAATTCGAGGAACTGCAGGGCCATATAGGTGCCGACCGCGAGCAGGTGGAAACCCTGCGCATGGCGCTGGCCGAGGGCGAGCCCAAGCTCGAATCGCTGCAGCAGATGCAGGACGAAACGAGCGACGCGATGCGTGCCACCGAGGCCAAGCTGGCCGACTGGCAGCAGCGCTGGGACACGCACACCCGCAGTGCATCGGAATCCAGCCGGGCGGCCGAGGTGGAGCGGACCAAGCTGGCCTACCTCGACCGGCAGACGGTGGACCTGTCGCGCCGCAAGGAGGCCCTGGATACCGAACAGCGTGCCACGGATATCGCCGCCCTCGACGCCGCGGCGGAACAACTCGACACCGAACACGATACGCAGCGCGAGCGCGTGGAACACCTGGGCGGCGTGCTCGACCAGCACAAGGTGGCCTACGAGCGCGTGCTGGACGAAGAGCGCCAGGTGCAGACCGCGCTGAACGATGGCCGCCAGCAGTTGCAGACCGCGCGTGGCCGCCAGGCCTCGCTCGAAGCCCTGCAAAGCGCCGCGCTGGGCCAGGAGGAAACCGCCGCCAGCGGCTGGCTGGCGCGCCTGGGGCTGGATCGCTCGCGCCGCCTGGGCGAGTCGCTGCAGGTGGATGCCGGCTACGAATCGGCCGTGGAAACCGTGCTGGCCGGCCTGCTCGACGGCGTGCTGGTGGATGCGCCGGAAGCGCTGGTGCCCGAATTCGAGGCTCTGGGTCAGGCCGATGTCGCCTTGTTCGCCCGGGAAGACGGTGCGGCCGGGCCGGCCGGCACGCTGGCCGAGCACGTGCGTGGCCCCGTGGCCGCCATGGCCTTGCTCGGTCGTGTCATGGTCGCGGAATCGGCCGAAGCTGCCGCCGCGCGCGTTGCCACGCTGCAGCCGCACCAGTCGGTCATCACGCCGGACGGCGCCTGGATGGGTCCGGGCTGGGCACGCATCCTGCGCGCGCAGGGCAACCAGGTGGGCGTGCTGGCCCGCGAGCGCGAGATCCGCCAGCTGGCCGGCCAGATCGAAACCCTCGAAGCCACGATCGACGAGCGCACCGAACAACTGGAAGCTCTTCGCGCCAGCAAGTTCGAGACCGAGCGCCAGCGCGACGACGCGCAGCGCGATCTCTATGCGGCCCACCGTCGGCTGTCCGAGCTGGCCGGCCAGTTGCAGAGCCATCGCGGCAAGATGGAAACGGCGCGCGCACGCGCCGAGAAGGTCGGCGGCGAAATCTCGGCAATCGTCGATCAGCTGGACGAATTGCAGGGCCAGACCCGCGAGGCGCGTGCCCGACTCGACGAGGCCGTGGGCCTCATGGGCGATCGCGAGGACGAGCGCCGTGGCCTTGAAAACGAGCGCCGCGAGCTGCTGGAAGCCCGCGAGGAAGCACGTATCAACGCGCGTGAGGCCGCCGACCAGTCGCACCAGCTGGCCCTCAGCATGGAATCCAAGCGCTCCGCGCTCGGCTCGCTGGAGCAGGCGCTGGCCCGACTGGACACGCAGCTACGCCAGGTCGTGGCCCGGCGGGACGAGATCGACCAGCAACTGGCGGCGGGCTCCGATCCCATCGCCGAACTGGAAGCCGAGCGGCAGACCTACCTCGACCAGCGCCTGTTGGTCGATCGCCAGCTGGTGGAGGCACGCCGTGCGCTGGAAGACTGCGACGCGGAGTTCCGTCGCCTCGAGCAGGAGCGCCAGCGCGTCGAACAGGTGCTGGGCCAGGTGCGCGAAAGCGTGTCCGAAAAGCGCCTGGCGGCGCAGGCACTGCAGCTGCGAGCCGAACAACTTGCCGAGGCCATCGTCGCCTCCGGTCTGGAACTCGATGCCCTGCTCACCGAACTGCCCGAGGACGCGGAGCCGGCGCGATGGCAGCAGCAGCTGGTGGACCTGTCCGGCAAGATCGCCCGCCTGGAGCCGGTCAACCTGGCCGCCATCCAGGAACACGCCGAGCAATCGCAGCGCAAGGAATACCTCGATGCGCAGCTGCTGGACCTGACCAGCGCGATGGAAACCCTGGAAGGCGCGATCAAGAAGATCGACCGCGAAACCCGCCAGCGTTTCAAGGAAACCTTCGACCGGGTCAACGCCGGCGTGCAGGAACTTTTCCCACGCCTGTTCGGCGGCGGCCATGCGTATCTCGAACTCACCGGCGACGACCTGCTGGACACCGGCGTGTCGATCATGGCCCGGCCGCCCGGCAAGCGCGTGTCCAACATCACCTTGCTGTCCGGCGGCGAGAAAGCGCTCACCGCGGTCTCGCTGGTGTTCGCCATCTTCGGCCTCAATCCCGCGCCGTTCTGCCTGCTGGACGAGGTGGACGCGCCGCTGGACGAAGCCAACGTCGGGCGCTTCTCGGCCATGGTTCGTGAAATGAGCGAGAAGGTGCAATTCATTTTCGTCAGCCACAACAAGGCCACCATGGAGGCCGCGCATCAGCTGTGCGGCGTTACCATGCGCGAGCCGGGTGTCTCTCGCCTCGTCCAGGTGGACCTGGCCGAGGCGTCCAAGCTCGTCGGCGTCGCCTAAGTACCGCTCTTCAAGGAAATCGAACCATGAATCCCGCCATCGGCCTCGCCTGGAACCCTGCCGTGGGCATCCCGATGCTCTTCGTCGGCATCGTCGTGATGGTGCTGCTCTGGCTCTTCGGCCAGCCACGCAAGGAGCAGGGCCGCCGCAAGCCGGTGCCCGAGCAGCCCGGGCGTGCCCGCGAACGCCGTGAGCCGGTGTTCAACGATGGCGAGGAGGTTGCCGAGGACGACGAGTTCGACGATCGGGACCACGCCTCTTTCAGTGCGCGTGACGCCGCGCACGAGGTGGCCGACGACGCCAACGATCCGCTTTTCAATCCGCGTCCGCGGCACACCGAGCTGGATGTGGACCTGCGCGCGGAACTGGAACGCCTGGGCGCCTCGCTGGCCGGCGAGCGTACCGCCTCCGTGGCACCCCTGGCCGACGACCTCGCGGCCCGCGATGCGCAACGTGCCGAGCCGCCGCGTCCGGCCGCGCCGCGCCATGAATCGCAGCGTGTCGAGCCGCGCCTGGACCTCGACCTGCCGTTCGACCTGGACGACCCGCGCGGCACGCACGCCTCGACTGCTGCGCCCTCACCGGTGCCGCCGCCCCGCCCGCAAGCCCCTGCGCCCGCACCGGCTCCCGCGCGCACGCCGCCGCGCTCCGACCTCGGCCGCCGCCCGCCGAACGCACCCGTGGAGCGCATCGTCAGCCTCTACGTGGTGGCCCGCGAGGGCAGCCGGTTCAACGGTTCCGACCTGATCGTCGCCGCCGAGAAAGCCGGCCTCGAATTCGGCGACATGGGCATCTACCACCGCCTCGTGGACGGCCATCCCGAACAGGGGCCGATCTTCAGCGTGGCCAACCTGACCAAGCCGGGCAATTTCGACATGGCGCGCATCGCCACGTTGCAGACGTCCGGCCTGTCGTTCTTCATGGCGCTGCCGGGTCCGGTGCCCGCCCTGGATGCCTGGGACGCCATGCTGCCTACGGCGCAGCGCCTGGGCGAACTGCTCGACGGCCTGGTGCTGGACGAGGAACGCAATGCCCTCGGGCGTCAGCGCATCGCGCACATCCGCGACGAACTGCGCGGCTGGGACCGCGGCCACGAAGGCGAAGAGATCAAGTTCGGGCACTGACATGTATACCCCGAAGGCGTTCGTCGAAGACCGGCCGCACATCCTGCACGGGGCGATCCGACGTATCGCCTTCGGCACGCTGGTCACCGCGGGGGAGGGTGGCATCGAGGCCAGTCATGTTCCCTTCGTACTGGCCCCCGACGAAGGTCCTCTGGGCACGCTGTATTGCCATGTGGCCAGAGGCAACGACCACGTAAACCGCAGCGAGGGCGAGGTCCTGTCGATCTTCGCCGGGCCGCACGCCTATATCTCGCCCAACGGTTATCCGGGCAAGGCCAAGCACCATCGCGAGGTGCCCACCTGGAACTACATCGCCGTCCATGCCTACGGCCCGGCGCATACGTTCACCGACCCTGAGTCGCTGCGCGACCTGCTCGAGCGGCTGACGGCCCAGGCCGAGCACGATGCCGCCCAGCCCACACCCTGGCGGGTCGGGGATGCCCCCGACGACTATCTCGCCGCCATGTATCGCGGCATCGTGGGCGTCCGCATCCCCATCGCCCGGATGGAAGGAAAATGGAAGCTCGGCCAGAACCGCACGGGGGCCGATCGCCTTGGTGCCGCCGCCTTGCTGGCGCAGAGACAGGGTGACGACGAGCAGGCCGTCGCAGCGCTCATGCGCGATGTCGGGGCCTGAACCACGCGTACAAATCCACGACCCCTGTTCACGCTTCCGCAACACCCCTGTGCGTCACTGTGAAGGTCTTGGCATGTCCGGGATTGGCACGATGCATACATGATGCCCGGCATGCTTGTGATTACCCTTCGAGGAACACGAGTCACATGCCTGCAAGTACGCGTGCCCCCTTCCGAATCTACTACCTGCATCCATTGCTGGCAGGTCCGCTTACCGCCTGGAACGCCTGGATAGAGCATGCCGCCTCGCTCGGCTTCCGCCAGTTGCTGATAGCGCCGCCCTTCGATGCCTCCGATACCGGTGACGTTTTCGTTACACGGGATTTCGATCGTCTTAACACGTCCGTTTCCGACGAGGGCGAGGCCACCGACCGGCTGGCCCAGATCGCCAAGGCGTGTCGCAATCATCGCATGGAGTTGTGGCTGGACCTGTCACTGGATGAGGTGTCCTCGGATGCGCCGGTACGCCAGGCGCATCCCGATTGGTTTCGCGCCGTGGCCGCCCAGCACGGCACGCCGGACCCGCGCTGGACGCCGGCCGAAAGCGACAGCGTGCGCTGGCGTTTCAACGATCCCGACGTGGCCGAGGCGGCCACGCAGTGGTGGGTCGACCGCATGCATCGCTGGACTGCCGCCGGCGTCGAGGGTTTTCGCGTGGTGCACCCGCAACGCCTGCGTGCCGAACGCTGGAAGCCGCTGATCGAAGCCGTGCGTGGTACGCATGCCGATGCCGCGGACGCAGCGTTTCTCGCCTGGACGCCGGGCCTGGCGCCCGAGGATCTCGCCGCGCTGGCCGGTGCGGGATTCGACGCGGTGGTGTCCTCCGCCAACTGGTGGGATTTCAGGGCGCCGTGGTTCGCGGACGAGGCCGCGCGCCTCGCCGCGGTGGCACCGGCCCTGGCATGCGTGGAAGAACCGTTCGGTCCGCGTTTCGGCGAGCAGATGGGTGAGCACAACCAGCTGGAACACGCGCACCAGCGTGCGATCGCCTTCGCCGCCACGTCCCCGGGCGGCTGGATGATGCCGATGGGCTTCGAGTTCGCCCAGCACGACCGCCTCGACCCGCGTCGTGGTCAGCCGGTCACACCGGCATCGCTTGCGCAGGGTGCGATCCTCGACGTGAGCGATACCGTGCGTGCCGCGAATGCGGCCGTGCGCGAGGAGGTGCCATCGGCACCTTTCGTCGCCGTCGGTCATGGCGTCGCGTCGTTCCTCACAGTGCACGGTCCCGATCCGAGGACCGCGCCCGGCGCGACCCTTACGCTGGTCAACGCCTCGCTGGATCGGGATGCCGTAGTCACCGCGTCGCAGGGACTGGTAGGTGCGGCGACGCACTTCGCCCCGTGGACCTCGGCGGAAGGGCGCAAGGTGTTCGACCAGGGCGACAGCCTGGTGCTGGCACCGGGCGGCGTCCTGACGCTGGCAGGACAGCCGGCTGTTCCGGCGAAACGCAAACTGGGAAGCAGCGTGCAGAAAGAATGGCTACAGGCAGCATCGCGAGCGGATCGCGTCATGATCGAGAACGTGCAGCCGGTCGTGGATGCAGGGCGCTTCCCGGCCAAGCGCGTGGTCGGCCAGTCCGTGGACGTCACCGCCGACATTTTCATGGACGGGCATGAGGTGCTGGCCGCACGGCTTCGCTATCGCGCCCAGGACGAACGTGCCTGGCGCGAGGTCGTCATGCAGCCGGTCAATAACGATATCCACACGGCCAGCTTCGTGCCGACGCGGGTCGGGCGCTACGAGTTCCAGGTGGAGGCATGGCACGATCGCTTCGCCAGCTACCACCATGAAATCGAGGTCAAGCATGCCGCGGGCGTACCGCTGGGCCTGGAGCTGGAAGAGGGCCGCCTGATGGTCGAGGCCCGGGCGAAGGACGCCGCCGGCCCGAAGGCCAAGGCGCTGCGCAACCTGGCGGCATTGCTGGCGAAGGCCGACGACGAACAACGTCTTGCGTCGTTGCTGGACGAGGCCACCGTCGCCCTGATGATGGCCACCGATCCGCGCACTCGCTCGTCCGCCACCGAAACGTTCACGCTCGAAGTGGATCGTCGCGAGGCCGGTTTTGCCAGCTGGTACGAATTGTTCCCGCGTTCGATGACCGACGACAAGGCGAAACACGGCACGTTCCGCAACACGATCGCGCGGCTACCGGCCATCCGCGACATGGGCTTCGACGTGCTGTATTTCCCGCCGATCCATCCGATCGGCAAGGCCTTCCGCAAGGGGCCGAACAACACGCTGACGCCGGGCCCGGACGATCCTGGTAGCCCGTACGCCATCGGTTCGCCGGACGGCGGCCACACGGCGGTGCATCCGCAACTGGGCACGATGGACGATTTCCGCGCACTACGCGACGCCGCCCATGAGCACGGCCTGGAGTTGGCGCTGGACTTCGCCATCCAGTGTTCGCAGGACCATCCGTGGCTGAAGGAGCATCCGGAGTGGTTCGACTGGCGCCCGGACGGCAGCATCAAGTACGCGGAAAACCCGCCCAAGAAATACCAGGACATCGTCAACGTCGATTTCTATGCGGACGGTGCCATCCCGTCGCTGTGGCAGGCGCTGTGCGATGCCGTGCTGTTCTGGGCCGCCGAAGGCGTGCGCACGTTCCGCGTGGACAACCCGCATACCAAACCGTTCCCGTTCTGGGAATGGATGATCGGGCGGGTGCGTGCGAAGTATCCGGACGCCCTGTTCCTGTCGGAGGCCTTCACCCGGCCCAAGCCGATGTATCGCCTGGCCAAGGTCGGCTTCAGCCAGTCGTATACCTATTTCACCTGGCGTCACTCCAAGCAGGAGTTCATCGACTACCTGACCGAGCTGACCACCACCGCGCCGAAGGATTTCTTCCGCCCGAATTTCTTCGTCAATACGCCGGATATCAACCCGTACTTCCTGCAGACCTCGGGGCGGCCGGGCTTCCTGATCCGGGCGGCACTGGCGACGACGCTGTCCGGCCTGTGGGGCATGTATTCCGGCTTCGAGATCTGCGAGGCAGCACCCTTGCCGGGCAAGGAAGAGTACCTGGACTCCGAGAAGTTCGAGGTGCGCGTGCGCGACTTCGACGCGCCCGGCAACATCGTGGCGGAGATCACCCAGCTCAACCATATCCGCCGCGCCCACCCCGCGCTGCAATCGCATCTCGGCGTCCGCTTCCTGCCGTCCGGGAGCGACCAGGTGCTGTTCTTCGAAAAACGCTCGCAGAACGACCTCGTGCTGGTCGCCATCAGCCTGGACCCGCACAACGCCCAGTCCTCCGACCTCACGCTGCCGCTGGACGACTGGGGCCTTGCCCCGGATGCCGCGCTGGACGTGCACGACCTTCTTCATAACCAGCCCATCGCGTGGCGCGGTGCCCAGCAGAACGTATGGCTCGGCCTCGGCCAGCCTTACGCCATATGGCATGTCCGTCTCCCGGGAGTCTGATCCATGGCTACACGTGCCAAAGGCAAGAAGCAGGCGAGCGCACCCGATTTTTCGAACGATCCGCTCTGGTACAAGGACGCGATCATCTACCAGGTGCACCTGAAGTCGTATTTCGATGCGAACGACGATGGCGTGGGCGATTTCGAGGGCCTGATCCAGAAGCTGGACTACATCGCCGAACTGGGCGTCAATACGCTGTGGCTACTGCCGTTCTATCCCAGTCCGCGGCGTGACGACGGCTACGACATCGCCGAATACAAATCCGTGCACCCGGACTACGGCAAGCTGGCCGACGCCAAGCGGTTCATCGCCGAGGCGCACCGACGCGGCCTGCGCGTCATCACCGAGTTGGTCATCAACCACACCTCCGACCAGCATCCGTGGTTCCAGCGCGCGCGCCTGGCCAAGAAGGGGTCGGCCGCGCGCAACTTCTACGTCTGGTCCGATACCGACCAGGCCTATGACGGCACGCGCATCATCTTCCTCGATACGGAAAAGTCGAACTGGACGTGGGACCCGGTGGCCGGCCAGTACTTCTGGCATCGCTTCTTCTCCCACCAGCCCGACCTGAACTTCGACAACCCGGCCGTGATCAAGGCCGTGCTCGATGTGATGCGGTTCTGGCTCGACCTGGGCGTGGACGGCCTGCGCCTGGATGCGGTGCCTTACCTCATCGAGCGCGAGGGCACCAATAACGAGAACCTGCCCGAGACCCACGACATCCTCAAGCTGATGCGTGCGGAGATCGACCAGCATTACCCGGACCGCATGCTGCTGGCCGAGGCCAACCAGTGGCCGGAAGATACACAGGATTACTTCGGCAACGGCGACGAATGCCACATGGCGTTCCACTTCCCGCTGATGCCGCGCATGTACATGGCGATCGCCCGAGAGGATCGTTTCCCGATCACCGACATCATGCGGCAGACCCCGGCCATCCCGGAGAACTGCCAGTGGGCGATCTTCCTGCGCAACCACGACGAGCTGACGCTCGAGATGGTGACCGACAACGAGCGCGATTACCTGTGGCAGACCTACGCCGCCGATCGCCGGGCACGCATCAACCTGGGCATCCGTCGTCGCCTCGCGCCGCTGCTCGAGCGCGATCGCCGACGCATCGAGCTGATGAATGCATTGCTGCTATCGATGCCCGGCACGCCAGTGCTGTATTACGGCGACGAGATCGGCATGGGCGACAACATCCACCTGGGCGACCGCGATGGCGTGCGTACGCCGATGCAGTGGTCGGTCGACCGTAACGGCGGCTTCTCGCGTGCCGATCCGGCCAGCCTGGTGCTGCCGCCGATCATGGATCCGCTGTACGGATACCAGGCGATCAACGTCGAGGCGCAAGGGCGCGATCCGCATTCCCTGCTGAACTGGATGCGGCGCATGCTGGCCGTGCGCAAGCGCTACAAGGCGTTCGGTCGCGGCACGCTCAAGTTCCTCTACCCGGGCAACCGCAAGGTGCTGGCCTACCTGCGTGAATTCGAGGGCGAGCACTTGCTGTGCGTGGCCAACATGTCGCGCTCGCTACAGGCGGTGGAGCTGGACGTGGCCGCCTTCGACGGCCAGGTGCCGATCGAGATCATGGGCGGTTCGTCGTTCCCGCCGATCGGGCAGCTGCCTTACCTGCTGACCCTGCCGCCATACGGTTTCTACGCGTTCCAGATCTGCGCAAACGCGCAGATGCCCGACTGGCACGAGGTGCCGGCCGAGCCGCTGCCGGACTACGAGACGCTGGTGGTGCGTGGTGCGCTCATCGAAGGCCCGGTCATGGCCCACCACCGTGGCGTAATCGAAACCCAGGTGTTGCCGGGCTACCTCGGCGTGCGTCGCTGGTTCGCCTCGAAGGACCGTGGCATCGCCAGCGCCCGGATTCTCTACGCGGTGCCCTGGCCCGACCATGGCGACGACCTGATCTTTACCGAGGTGGAGGTCAGTCTGGCCGATGGCGGCGTCGAGCACTACAGCCTGCCGGCCGGTATCGTCTGGGAGGACGAGAATCCCACGGCACGCGCGCAGCAGCTGGCATTGGCACGCGTGCGTCGCGGCCGCCGCATCGGCCTGCTTACCGATGGCTTCACCCTGGATGCCTTCGCCTCCGGCCTGCTGATCGGCCTGCGCCAGGGCACCGAGCTGCCGGTCAACGGCGGCGTGGTGCGTTTCGAGACCACGGATGCGTTCGCCGGCGTGCATTTCGATGCCGAGATCCCCATCCGCTGGTTGTCCGCCGAGCAGTCAAACAGTTCCATGATCATGCACGACGCCGGCGTGGTGAAGCTGTTCCGCCGCACTGCCGTGGGTATCAATCCGGAAGTGGAGATGGGCCGTTACCTGACCGAGCGGGGCTACGCCAACACGTCGCCGCTGCTGGGCGAGGTGGTGCGCATCCAGGAAGGCGGCGAACGAACCACGCTCGCCGTGCTACAGGGTTTCCTGCGTAACCAGGGCGATGCGTGGCGCTGGACGCTCGATTATCTGCGCCGCAGCTACGACGAATACAGCCATTCGGAGGACGTGGCGCGCCAGACGGAAATCGATGGCGGATACGATGCCTTCGCCACGGCGGTGGGCACGCGCCTGGGTGAATTGCACGCGCTGTTGGCGCAGCCGTCCGACCTGTCGGCGTTTTCGCCGGAGCGAGCCGGCGACGCGGACGTCAAGGCGGTGCAGGAAAGCATCCGCGCGCAAATTGCCCGGGCGATGGCCTCGATCGATCAACTCAAGGATGTGGCCGAGCCGGCGTCTTCGGACATCGCATCCCTCCGCGGCGTGGCAGGCGTTCTCGACGCGCGGGTCGGCAAGCTGGCAAGTGCTGGCGTCTCCTCGTTGAAGACGCGTGTGCATGGCGACTTCCACCTCGGTCAGATCCTGGTGGTGCAGGACGATGCCTACATCATCGACTTCGAGGGCGAGCCGGCTCGCACGCTGGATGAGCGTCGGGCCAAGGGCTCGCCGCTGCGCGATGTGGCCGGCTTCCTGCGCTCGCTGGACTATGCCGCCGCCATGGCACGCCGTGGCGAGGATGGGCTGGCCCCGGTCGAGGACGAAGGCTTCGTCGATTACCTCGCCCGGTTCCGTGAGCGTTCGTCGCGCACGTTCCTCGAGGCGTACCGTCGCGTGCTCGACGCGGCCCCCGTGCGCTGGGTGGAGCCCGATGCCCTCGCGCCGATCGTGGAGCTCTACGTCATCGAGAAGGCTGCCTACGAAGTGAATTATGAAGCCGCGAACCGACCCGGTTGGGTCGACGTGCCGGTGCGTGGACTGCTCCATGCCGCCCGCGGCGACATGTCCAACGAATTGAAGGATGCGACGTGACCGATCCCCGTACCTATGGCCTGAACGATACCGCCGCCGTGGACGCGCTCGTCGACGGGCGGCATGGCGACCCCTTCGCGCTGCTCGGCGCGCACACCGTGGACGGGCGCCGCGTGGTGCGCACGCTGCAACCGGGTGCGCAGGCCGTCGAGTTGATCGACGTCGACGGCCGCACGCTGGGCCAGCTGCAACGCGTGCATGACGGTGGCCTGTTTGCCGGTTTCCCCGACAGCGAGGCGGCGTATCGGCTGCGCATCCACTGGCCGTCCGCCACGCAGGAGATCGACGACGCCTATCGCTTCGGCAACCTGCTGGGTGACGACGATCTGGCGCGGCTTTCAGCGGGCACGCATACCGAACTGTTCCTCTGCCTCGGTGCGCATCCCATGACCATCGACGGCGTGACCGGCGTGCGCTTCGCGGTATGGGCGCCGAACGCGCAGCGCGTCAGCGTCGTGGGTGATTTCAACAGCTGGGACGGTCGGCGGTTGCCGATGCGCAAACGCGTGCCGGCCGGCGTGTGGGAGCTGTTCGTGCCGGGCCTGTTGCCCGGCGCGCGCTACAAGTACGAGATCTGGGGCGCCGACGGCTCGGTGTTGCAGCGTGCGGACCCGGTGGCCTTGTCCGCCGAACTGCCGCCGTCCACGGCGTCGATCGTCGCCGACCCCACCGCCTTCCGCTGGACCGACGACGAGTGGTTGCGTCGACGCGGTGCCATGCATCACGCCGGGTCGCCGCTGTCGATCTACGAAGTGCACGCCGGCTCGTGGCTGCGCGGCGAGGACGGACACGAACTGCAGTGGGACGAGTTGGGCGAACGCCTGATTCCCTACGTGGCTGGCATGGGTTTCAGTCATATCGAACTGCTGCCGGTATCGGAGCACCCGTTCGGCGGATCGTGGGGCTACCAGCCGCTGGGCCAATTCGCGCCGGCGTCGCGTTTCGGTACGCCGGAAGCCTTCGCCCGTTTCGTGGATCGCTGTCACGAAGCCGGGGTGGGCGTCATCGTGGACTGGGTGCCTGCCCATTTCCCCACCGATATCCATGGGCTTGCCCATTTCGACGGCACGCCGCTGTATGAACATGCCGACCCGCGCGAGGGCTTCCACCAGGACTGGAACACGCTGATCTACAACCTGGGGCGCAACGAGGTGTCGGCGTACCTGGTCGCCAGCGCACTGGCCTGGCTGGAGCGCTTCCATATCGACGGCCTGCGCGTGGATGCGGTGGCTTCCATGCTGTACCGCGATTACTCGCGCAAGCACGGCGAGTGGGTGCCCAACCAGTACGGTGGTCGCGAGAACCTGGAATCCATCGCCTTCCTGCGCCGGGTCAACCAGCTCGTGGCCGAGCGCCACCCCGACTGCATGACCATCGCCGAGGAATCCACGGCCTGGCCGGGCGTGACGCAGCCGGTGGAGCAGGGCGGCCTTGGCTTCGACTTCAAGTGGAACATGGGCTGGATGCACGACTCGCTGGAATACATGTCGCGCGACCCGCTATACCGCCAGTACCACCATGGCGAGATGACCTTCAGCATGGTCTATGCGTATTCCGAGAAGTTCGTGCTGCCGCTGTCGCACGACGAAGTGGTGCACGGCAAACGTTCGCTGCTGGGCCGGATGCCCGGCGACGAATGGCAGCGTTTCGCCAACCTGCGCGCGTACTATGGCTTCATGTGGGCGCATCCGGGTAAGAAGCTGCTGTTCACGGGCGCGGAAATCGCCCAGCCGCACGAGTGGAACCACGACGCCCAGATCGCCTGGGAACTGCTGGATTCACCCTTGCACCTGGGCGTGCAGAAGGCCGTGCGTGACCTCAACCATCTCTATGCCGCCACGCCGGCCCTGCACGCATGGGATGCCGATCCGCGTGGCTTCCGCTGGGTGGTCGGCGACGATGCCGGGCAGAGCGTGTTCGCATGGCTGCGCTTTGCCGAGGGTGGCCGTCCTGCCCTGGTGGTGAGTAACATGACGCCGACGCCGCGGCACGGTTTTCGCCTCGGCGTGCCCGAGGGCGGGCGCTGGCGCGAGGCCTTCAATTCCGATGCCGTCGACTATGGCGGTTCGGGCGTGGGTAACGAGGGGGCGCGGCATGCCGAGGCCGTACCCGCCCACGGTTTCGACCATTCGCTGGTGGCGAGCCTGCCACCACTGTCCACGGTCATCTTCGTGGCCGACTGACGAGGAATCCGATGCCTGCACTTCCCGAGCGCATGCAGTCCGGCACGCCGCACCCCCTGGGTGCCACGTGCGACGGCATGGGCACGAACTTCGCGGTGTTTTCCGCCCATGCGGAACGCATCGAACTCTGCCTTTTCGATCCCTCCGGCAAGCGCGAGATCGCCCGCTACGATCTGCCCGAGTGCACGGACGAGGTCTTCCACGGGTACCTGCCACGCGTGCGTGGCGGCACCCTTTACGGCTTTCGCGCGCACGGCCCGTACGCGCCGGAAGAGGGGCACCGCTTCAATCCCAACAAGCTGCTGCTGGACCCCTATGCGCGCCTGCTGCACGGGCAGGTGCGCTGGTCCGATGCGCTGCACGGCTACCGGGTGGCGTCGCCGCGTGCGGACCTTTCATTCGACCGGCGTGACAGCGCCGCGGCCATGCCCAAGGCCGTGGTCGTCGATGAGCCGATGCACTGGACCCACAACAATCGTCCGCACACCCCGTGGAACGAGACGATCATCTACGAGACCCACCTGAAGGGCATCACGCGGATGCTGCATCGCATCCGCCCGCACGAGCGGGGTACCTTCATCGCGCTGGCCGATCCCTACGTCATCGACTACCTGGTCAAGCTGGGCATCACCGCGGTGGAACTGCTGCCCGTGCATGCGTTCCTGCAGGATCGTCGTCTGGCCGAGATGAAGCTGCGCAACTACTGGGGCTACAACACTCTGGCGTTCTTCGCACCGGAGCCCGCCTATCTCGCCGAGGGTGCCCTGAACGAAATTCGCGCCGCCGTGCAGGCGCTGCATGCCGCGGGCATCGAAGTCATCCTGGACGTGGTCTACAACCACACGTGCGAGGGCAGCGAGCTGGGCACCACCATGTCGTTCCGCGGGCTGGACAACAAGAGCTACTACCGCCTGATGCCGGACAACCCCCGTTACTGCATCAACGACACGGGCACCGGCAACACGGTGAACACGGCCCACCCGCGCGTGCTCCAGCTGGTGATGGACTCCCTGCGTTACTGGGTACAGACCTTCCACGTGGACGGTTTCCGCTTCGATCTCGGCGTGAGCCTGGGCCGCGAGGAGCACGGTTTCGATCCGTGCTGCGGCCTGTTCGACGCGATGCGTCAGGACCCGGTGCTGGCCAACGTCAAGCTGATCTCCGAGCCCTGGGACATCGGTCCCGGCGGCTACCAACTGGGCAACCATCCGCCCGGCTTCGCGGAGTGGAACGGGCAGTTCCGCGACGATATCCGCCGGTTCTGGAAGGGCGATTCCAACATGCGCGGCGCGCTGGCCGGTCGTCTTCAGGCCTCTGGCGAACTGTTCGACCACCAGAAACGCAAGCCGTGGGCGTCGGTCAACTTCATCACCGCGCACGACGGGTTCACGCTGCAGGACCTGGTCAGCTACAACGACAAACATAACGACGCCAACGGTGAAGACAACCGGGACGGCGGCAACGACAACGAAAGCTTCAACCACGGCGTCGAGGGCCCAACGGACGATCCGGCCATCCGTCTGCAGCGCGACCGGCAGAAGCGGGCCATGCTGGCCACACTGTTCTTCTCGCACGGCACGCCCATGTTGCTGGGTGGCGACGAGTTCGGCCGCACCCAGCACGGCAATAACAACGCGTATTGCCAGGATACCGAGCTATCGTGGTACGACTGGAAACTGGCCACGTCCGATGGGGGGCGTGAGCTGACCGAGTTCGTCGCGCGGCTGGTCCGCCTGCGCGAGCAGCACCCCACGCTGCGCGCCGCGCACTTCCTCCGCGGCGACACCGAGGTGGCCCCCGGCATGCGCGAAGTCGCGTGGTTCGACGAGAGCGGCGCGGAGATGACCCTGGATACCTGGGGCTACACCGAGGGCCGCCTGCTTGCCTTGCGACGTGCCCAGGTGCATGCCGAAAAACGTGCCGACGTGACCCTGATCCTGGTCAACGCCACGCCGGAGACGCACCTCTTTCATTTGCCGCAGCCCGCCGCGAACTGGCGGCTGCGTTGCAACACTGCCGCGCCACTGGCGCCGGAGCTACCGTGGACCGAACCGACGATCGATGTGGAGGGCAGGAGCGTGGTGCTGCTGGCGGCAACGGTACGGACGGAGCCGGCATGACCCGCGACTACGTGCACACCATGCCGTACGGTGCGCAACTCACCGGGGAGGGCACCGCACGCTTCCGGCTCTGGGCACCCGACGCCGAGGAGGTTTCGATCGAATGCGATACGGGACAGGCCTCGACGATGCGCGCCCTGGACGACGGCTGGTTCGAGTGCATCTGTCCCGCGGAAGCGGGCACCGGATACCGGTTCCGCCTGGCCGACGGCACGGTCGTCCCGGACCCGGCATCTCGCCGCCAGCGAGGCGGTGATGTGCACGGCTACAGCGTGGTGGTCGACCCGCGCGCGTTCTCATGGCGGCATACCGTCTGGCAGGGCCGGCCGTGGCACGAAACCATCCTCTACGAACTGCATGTCGGCGCCCTGGGCGGGTTTCATGGCGTGGAGATGATGCTGCCGCACCTGGTCTCGCTGGGCATCACCGCGATCGAACTCATGCCGATCGGCGAGTTCCCCGGCGAGCGCAACTGGGGCTATGACGGCGTGCTGCCGTATGCGCCCGCCGATGCCTACGGCTCGCCCGATGACCTTAAGTCTTTGATCGACACGGCCCACGGGCTGGGCCTCATGGTCTTCCTCGACGTGGTCTACAACCACTTCGGTCCGGACGGCAATTACCTCGGCGCCTATGCATCGCCGTTCTTCGACGCGTCGGTGCATACGCCATGGGGTGCCGCCATCGGGGTCGCCACGCCTCAGGTGGGTGACTTCTTCGTACACAACGCCCTGTACTGGATCGAGGAATTCCGCTTCGACGGCCTGCGCTTCGATGCCGTGCACGCCATCGGTAACCCGGGCTGGCTCGCCTCGCTGGCCGCGCGTGTGCATGCGGCCGTCGGGCCGGAGCGGCACGTGCACCTGGTGCTGGAGAACGAAGCCAACCAGGCCAGTCTGCTCGGGCGGGATCGTTTCGATGCGCAGTGGAACGACGATTTCCACAACGCCCTGCACGCGCTGCTCACCGGCGAGGACGAGGGCTACTACCAGCATTACCATCCGGCGTTGCCGAAGCTGTTGCGCAGCCTGCAGGAGGGCTTCGTCTTCCAGGGCGAGGACATGGGTGGCAAGCGCCGGGGTGAGTCAAGCGCGCACCTGCCTGCCAGCCGTTTCGTCAACTTCCTGCAGAACCACGACCAGGTGGGCAATCGTGCTTTCGGCGATCGCCTGACCACGCTGGTGCACGCGGAAACGATGGACGCGGCGCTGGCGCTGTTGCTGTTGGCGCCCTTCGTACCGATGCTGTTCATGGGCGAGGAATGGGCCAGCCGTACGCCATTCCTGTTCTTCACCGATTTTCAGGATGAAGACCTCCGCAAGGCCGTGCGCGAAGGCCGGCGCCGGGAATTCGAGGCATTTACCGGTTTTGGCGGTGAGGAAATTCCCGATCCCAACGCCTACGACACGTTTACCGCGTCCATTCCCGTTCGCGAGGAAGGCGCTGGCGAAGCGCGGCGCCACCTGCTGAAGGAACTGATCGCGCAGCGGAACAAGCACGTGGCGCCGCATATCGGCGAAGCCACCGCCAGCGGTGCGGAGGCCCTGGGCGATCGAGCCTTCCGTGCCGCATGGAAACTGGGTACTGCTACGCTGACCCTGTACGTCAACCTCGGCGACACCGACATCACGATCCAGCAGCCACCATCGCCGTCCGCGGCCTGGCTGCACGGCGATGCCGCGGACGTCGCTTCCGTTTCGCGCGGGTCCGTTCCGGCCCGTCGCACTGTAGCCTGCCTGGAGTCCTGATCCGTGAACGTCCCCCTCGACGATCGTCTTGCGCTGCTCGCCGGACAGGCCGGTATCGATGTCGACTGGCGCGATGCGCTGGGCCGGCCGCAGACGACGCCCGATGCCACCCTTCGCGCGGTGCTCCGCGCCGTGGGTTTGCCTGCCGACAACGGCGACGATGTCGAAGCCAGCCTGCGCCTGCTCGAGCTGGAGCGCACGGGGCGCCGACCGCCGCGCATGATTACCGCTGACGCGGGCGAGCGGGTCGCTATTCCCCCGCTGCCACGCGGACGCGTGTGGAAGGTGCTGGACAGCGAAGGTGGCCGCGTGGCTGAAGGCGAATTGGCCTCGGGCGTCGGCGACATCGCCGCGCCGTCCATCCCGGGGTACTACACCCTGATGCTGGACGAGGACGAGATCACCCTTGCCGTCGCACCGCCACGAGGCTTCGGCGTCGGCGATATCGCCGGTGCCCGCCGGCCGTGGGGCATGGCCGTGCAGATGGCCGCCCTGCGTCGTCCCGGCGACGGTGGCATCGGCGACTTCAGCGCACTCGAGCTCTGTGCGAAAGCCGCCGCGGAGAAGGGCGCCGACGCCCTGGCGATCAGCCCTCTGCACGCGCTGTTTGCCGCGGCGCCGGAACGTTACAGTCCTTACGCGCCGTCCAGCCGTCTGTTTCTCAACGGGCTGTATGTCGATCCCGTGCGCACCAGCGGCGAGCAGACGGTACGTGCCGTAATCGATACGCACAACCTGCGCCAGGAACTGGCCGAGCTGGAATGGCTCGAGTTGATCGACTGGCCACGCGCCGCCCGCGCGCGGATGACCGTCTTGCGTTCGTTGTTCGAATGGGCGTCCGTCGACCTGGCGCACTCCGAACGCTTCATGGCGTTCCGGCGCGAGCAGGGCGAGCCGCTGGAACGCCATGCGCGCTTCGAGGCGCTGCATGGCCATTTCACCGCGCACGGCCGCCCGGGCGGTTGGCAGGGCTGGCCGACGGAGTACCACGACCCCGCATCGCGCGAGGTTACCTCGTTCGTCAACGAGCACGCCCGTGAGGTGGCCTTCCACGCGTGGTTGCAGTGGCTGGCCGCGCAGGGGCTGGAAGGGGCACAGAAAGCCGCCCGGGATGCGGGCATGGCCATCGGCCTCGTCGCCGACCTGGCGGTGGGTGCGGACTCCGGTGGCAGCCATGCCTGGGCCCATCAGACCGAAATGCTTTCCGGCCTGTCCGTCGGTGCACCGCCGGACGCCCTGAACCGCCTGGGCCAGGATTGGGGCCTCACCACCTTCTCGCCCCGCGGCCTGCGTGAGACAGGGTTCCGCGGCTTCATCGGCATGCTGCGCGCCGCGCTGGCGCATGCCGGCGGCGTGCGTATCGACCACGTGCTCGGGTTGAAGCGCTTGTGGCTGGTGCCGCACGGGGCCGGTGCCACCGAAGGCGCCTACCTGCGTTACCCGCTGGCCGACATGCTGCGGCTGATCGCGCTCGAGTCGCACCTGCATCGCGCCATCGTGATCGGTGAGGATCTCGGCACCGTGCCGGCCGACTTTCGTCATGCGATTGCCGACAAGGGCGTGCTGGGCATCCGCGTGCTGTGGTTCGAACGCGCCGAGGACGGCGGTTTCGTCTCGCCGCGCGAATGGTCCGATAACGCCATGGCCACCACCAGTACGCACGACATCCCGACCGTCGCGGGATGGTGGAGCGGGCGCGACGTGGCGTGGCGCAAGCTCACCGGCCTGGACGATCCCGCCGTGGACGAGGAGGCCCAGCGCGCGGGAGAGCGCACTGCGCTCTGGCGTGCGATGTGCGCTTCCGGTTCGGCCTGGAACGAGGACGCTCCGCCCGGAGTCGACGACATCTCGCCGGTGGTCGTGGCTGCCGCGCGCCACGTCTCGCAGGCGCCCGCGCCGCTGGCGATCTTCCCCGTGGAGGATGTGCTCGGCCTGCACGAACAACCCAACCTCCCGGGCCCCACCGACGCCATTCATCCGAACTGGCGGCGGCGCATGCCTGATTCGTCGGCACGACTTTTCGACGGCCCCATTGCCCATGCCGTCTGCGCGGCGATCGACCAGACCCGGAACCGTACATGACCCCACCACGCGCCCTGGCTCGCCTGCAGTTCCATGCCGGCTTCACGCTCGACGACGCCGTGCCGGTCGTCCCTTATTACGCCAGCCTCGGTGCGAGCCATCTCTATGCCTCGCCCATCCTGCGCGCCCGTGCCGGCTCGACACACGGCTATGACGTGGTCGACTGCCACGAGGTCAATCCAGAAATCGGTGGCGAAGATGCATTGCGCCGTCTCATCGCTGCATTGCGTGAACACGGCATGGGTCTGGTTGTCGACATCGTGCCTAATCACATGGGTGTCGGCAGTGAGAACGTCTGGTGGATGGACGTGCTGCGGCACGGCCGGGAAAGCCGTTACGCGGGTTACTTCGATATCGAGTGGACCACGCCCGATCCGTTGCTACGCGGACGCCTGCTATTGCCGATGCTGGGCGCCGGATATGACGAAACGCTGCGCGCGGGCCACCTTCGCCTGGTCCGCCGCGGCGAGACCTGGATGCTCGGCGTGTACGATGATCGCCTGCCGCTGTCGCCGGCATCGGTCGCCGGCCTGGGCGACGACGCGGCCGCCGCGCACGATCCCTCGACGGACGAGGGCCGGCAGCGGCTGCACGCGCTGATCGAAAAACAGCACTATCGCCTGGCCTTCTGGAAGCTGGCCAGCGATATGGTCAACTACCGACGGTTCTTCGACGTCAACGAACTGGTCGGCTTGCGCATCGAGCGCACGGCAGTGTTCGAGGACACGCACAAGACCATCTTCCGCCTATACGCCGAAGGCCTGATCGACGGCGTGCGCTGCGACCACGTCGACGGTCTGGCTGATCCGCGTCGCTATTGCCGTCAGTTGCGTCACCGCCTGGACAAGCTGCGTCCGCAGCGCCCGGCGTCGGCACCGCAAGGCGGCGCGTACATCGTGGTCGAGAAGATCCTGGCCGAGGACGAAGGCCTGCGCCTCGACTGGCGCACCGACGGCACCACCGGCTACGAGTTCATGGACCAGGTCTCGGCGGTGCTGCACTGCCAGCGTGGCGAGGCTCCGTTGACCGAGTTGTGGCGCAAGCTGACCGGTGAGTCGGCGGATTTCGGGACGCAGTCGGTGCGGGCACGCCGGCAGATACTGGTCGACAGTTTCGAATCCGAACTGGACCGTACCGCGCGCGCCCTGTTCGCCGCGGCGCGTGCCGATGTCGCCACGCGCGACGTGTCGCTGGCCGCGGTGCGCCGCGTCCTCGTCGAACTGCTGGTCCATTTTCCCGTGTACCGCACCTATGCCGGCGGCATGGGCCGGGACGAGATCGACGAAGCCTTCTTCTCCCGCGCCGTCGAAGGTGCGTCGCGCACGCTGCGCACGGAGGACGGCGACCTGCTGACCCTGGTGTCGTCGTGGCTGGGCGGCGAGGCGCCGCGTTCGCTGCCCCCGGGCCCCGTGCGCCGGGCACGCGAGCGCGCGATAGCGGTGTTCCAGCAGGCCACGTCGCCCGTGGCTGCCAAGGCCGTGGAGGACACGGCGGGGTATCGGTACGGCCGACTGCTCTCACGTAACGAAGTGGGGGTCGATGCCGGTCGCCTGGCCATGTCGGTGGACGATTTCCATGCCCGCTGCGTAGAAAGGATCCAGACCCTGCCGCACAACCTGCTGGCCACGGCGACCCACGACCACAAGCGCGGCGAAGACCTGCGCGCCCGCCTGGCCGTGCTGTCCGAGGTGGCCGAGCGCTGGGTGGTCACGGCGGAGCGCTGGCGTGTCCGCCATGCGGATTTCCGCCAGCGCGCCGAGGGCCGCATGGCACCGGCCGCCGGCGACGAACTGATGCTCTACCAGATGCTGGTGGGGGCGTGGCCACTGAACCTCGCCCCTGACGATACCGAGGGCGTCGAGCGCTTCGCCTCGCGTATCGCGGCATGGCAGCGCAAGGCCCTGCGCGAAGCCAAGCGCTGGTCGCGCTGGACCTCGCCCAACGAGCCTTACGAAGACGCCTGCGAGGATTTCCTGCGCACCATACTGTCCAGCGAGGTGGCGGCGGAGTTCGCCGCGTTCGCGAATTACATCGCCACGCCGGGTGCGGCCAACGGCCTGGCGCAGACGGTGCTGCGCATCACCACGCCCGGCGTGCCCGATCTTTACCAGGGCAGCGACTACTGGGATTTCAGCCTCGTGGATCCGGACAATCGCCGCCCCGTGGATTTCCCGGCGCGCGCAGCTTCGCTGGCGCAGGCCGAATCGCCCCGCGAGGCGATCGGACACTGGCGCGACGGCGCGGTCAAGCAGTCGGTCATCGCCCGTCTGCTGGACACGCGCCGCGAGTACCCCGACCTGTTCGCCCGCGGCGACTACCGCCCGCTGACTGCCGAGGGTTCGGCCAGCGAGCACGTGATCGGCTTTACGCGCGAGTACCGGGGACAGCGGCTGTTCGTGGCCGTGGCACGGCACACGGCGGAGTGGGTCGCTGGCCAGGACACGCCAGCCATTGCCGACGATTGCTGGGCGGGTACGTCGGTGGCTTTGCCTGAGAGGCGCTGGGTGAGCGTTTTCTCAGGTGCGGACCTGGCGGGTGGTCGTGTTGGCCTTGAGCGAGTTTTTGAAGGCTTGCCGGTGGCTGTTTGGCGCGAGGTCGAGGGCTAGGTTGAGAGGGCCTCCCGGAAGCCCGGGGCGGGCTCGCCTTCGGCATCGCGTTTGGCCTTGGAGCCTTGGAGCTTTGGCGTTTTGGGGGCAAGAGCCGGCGGGTAGCCCCCTCGGGGCCACGCCTACGGCGACCCGCTAAGGAAGGGCCGCTGGCGCGGCCGTTTATCTATGGCCCTACGGGCCCGGGTCGGGCTTCGCACGGGGATTTTCGATTCGCCATCCATGGCTCAGCGAAAATGGCCGGCCGTCCTGGCCGGCCCCCTTCGGGCCTTATCCGTTCGAATCCCTCGCCTGCGGCTACCGGCCCCGAGGGGGCTACCCGCCAGCTCTTCCCAAGACTGAGGCAGGTTGTTACGCGAGCGACCGCAGACGTGCAGGGTGTGGCGTCGCCGCTTTGTTGGCTTTTCGCCCACATCGTGGGCTCCTACCCCAGGGGTAGGGCAGGCCAGAGACTATCCAACGCGTGATCTGCCGGCTGGGGGTAGGAGCGCACGCACGTGCGCGAACCCTCGACGTACCTAAGGCGACCGATGCCATTGAGCTTGCCCCGGTTTAATGGACACTCAAGTTATGGGATAGCAGCTTCGGTCGCCGCAGGCGATCGATAGCCGTTGGTCGAGTGTAAGCGCTGCCGGTTATAAAACACTTCGATGTATTCAAAAACCACGTGGCGTGCCTCCTCGATCGAGGCGTAGCGGCGTGGGGCTGCGATCTCGCACTTCAACGTACTGAAGAAGCTCTCAGCCACCGCGTTGTCCCAACACTCGCCGCGCCGGCTCATGCTTACCCGCATACCCAGTCGAGCGAGTTCGGCCTGATAGGCCGCGCTCGTGTACTGACTGCCCTGGTCGGAGTGATGGAGCACTCCCTGCGCCGAACCGCGCTGGCCTACGGCCATGCGCAAAGCCTGCAAGGGCAAGTCGGTATGCATAGTCGCAGCCGTTGCGTGGCCAATCACTCGCCGGGCGTACAGATCGATCACGACGGCCAGATACATTGGACCCTGTTGCGTGGCGAACTGTGTCATGTCCGTTACCCAGACCTGATCAGGCGCGGCCGTGGTGAAGCATCGATCAACATGGTTATCGGCCACCGCGGACACCGTGGCGGCCCGTCGTGATGCCTTGCTTGTACGCCAGCTGCGCCCGACGAGACCGCCCTGGCGCATCAAGCGGGCGGTCGCATGGCGCCCCAGGCTCAGCCCCTGCTCACGAGCCAGATGCCATAGCCGGGGACTGCCGTAAAGCCCTCGGCTGCGCTCATGCAACTGCTTCAGCTGCGCCAGGTGCTGGCGGTCACGAAGCACGCGGGGGCTCGGATGCTTTTGGCGATGCCGCCAGGCATAGAAGCTGTTGCGACCCACCTCGAGCAGCCGGCAGAGGACCACGATGGAGTACGACGCGCTCTCCGCTTCGATAAACCGGCATCTCAGCTCGATTCCTTGGCGAAGAACGCCGTCGCTTTTTTTAGGATGTCACGCTCCATCCGCAGGATCTCGTTCTCGCGTCGAAGCTGCTGTATCTCGGCCTGCTCGGCCGTCAGCGGAACGGCGGGGGGCGATCGCGAAGGCGCTCCAGAACCGGCTTGAACCTTCTCGATCCAGCGCCTGAAGACACTCTCGACCAGATCCAGGTCACGGCATACCCGAGACACCGGCTGACCTCGCTCAAGGACCAGGGCAACCGCGCCGGCCTTGAAATCAGGTGTGAACTGACGACGAATTCTTTTTGACATGGGACACCTCTGAACGAACCTTACGGCTCACGATGGGTGTCCATCAAATCCGGGCAAGCTCACATGCACACCAGGCAAGCGAGCGTTCCCAGCAACGAAGCGAAACCCCGCTCTTTCGCTCTCCCCACACGCAACCTCAGTGCTGGAAAGAGCCGGCGGGTGCCTGTCGTGGTCAAGTATTTCTGGACACCCGATAGGGCGTTATTTTCGGGCCGCCATCATCTCGTAAATGGCTGGCGGCACCTGCCCGTTGGCCGCATGTAGGCGCCGGTAGTTGTAGTACGACGTCAAGAAAACAGTGATGTCGCTTTGGGCTTCATCGCGGTTGCTGTAAGTCGATGTCACCCATTCGGTTTTCAACGTGGCGAAGACGCGCTCGGCAACCGCGTTATCCCAACAGTTGCCGCGCCTGCTCATACTTTGGGTAATCCCCAGGGCCTTGAGGCGTCCGAGAAAGTCAAAACTGTTGTACTGCGCACCTTGATCGGAGTGGAACATGAGATTCCCCGACGGTTTCCTCTCTCTGATTGCCATGTCCAGGGCGGCAACGGCCAGCTGTGCATTCGGCCGGGTTGAAAAGGCCCAGCCCACGATCCGGCGTGCATAAAGATCCACGACAACGGCCAGATAGAGCCAACCCTGTCGGGTAGGCACAAAGGTAATGTCACCGACCCAAACCTGATCGGGCCGGGCGACGTTGAATTGCCGTTCGAGGCGGTTGGGGGCCGGCACAGCCGCCTTGCTCGCCGTCCGGTACACGTGCCGACGCACCCGCTCGGCCCATAGACCGGCCTGCCTCATCAACGTGCGCGCCCGATATCGCCCTGTCGGCATGCCTTGGCGACCCAACTCAGCCGCCATGCGACGGGTGCCGTAACTGCCTCGGCTCTGGCGATGAATCTGCTTGACCCTCGCTACTAGCGCCGGATCGGCAACCGCCGGCTGTACCTCTTCTGCCCGCTTGGCGTAATAGCTGCTACGGGGGTATTCCATCGCCTCGCACAGCCGCGATACCGGGTAGGCCTCCTTCAGCTCGTCGATCACCGCCGTGGGCGATCGCTCTCCCGAACGAAGAAGGCGATGGATTTTTTTAAAAGTTCGCGCTCCTCCTTTAGCTGAAGTACCTGCGACTCAAGCTCGACGATACGCCGCCGATCATCCGCCGCCGTGGGGGCATGAACCCCGGTCGACTTAGCCTCTTCATGTATCGCCAGCCAGCGCCTCAACGCTGTCGGGCCTACATCCATCAGCTGGCATACCTGTCGTACCGTATGCCCCTCGGCCACCACCAGATGCACGGCGTCGTCTCGCTGCGATTGCGATATCTCTTTACGTCCCATAGCTCACCTCCTTCTGCCCGTGAATCCTATCGGACTGTCCAGAAAGATTAGACCACCTCAGCCACCTTCGGGGCCGGTAGCCGCAGGCGAGGGGTTCGAACGGACAAGGCCTGAAGGGGGCCGGCCAGGACGGCCGGCCGTTTCCGCTGAGCCACGGAGGGCGAATCGGAAACCCCCGTTCGAAGCCCGACCCGGCCCGAAGGGCAATCAATAAACGGCCGCGCACGCGGCCCTTCATTGACGGGTCGCCGCAGGCGTGGCCCCGAGGGTGGCACCCGCCGGCTCTTGCTCCAGGCCCCAGGCCCCAGGCCCCAGGCCCCAAGCCCAAAGCGAAGCCAAAGGCGAGCCCTTCACATCCAGACTCACATCAGCCCCCCTCCAGCGACCGAACCAGCGCGACGTAATCGCGCATGGCCTGCTCACGCGGCAACCCGGCCAGGCGCGACCAGGCCTCGTGCTTTGCCGTCCCCACGAAATCGAAGAAGCCGGGCTTCGGTCCGGAGGCGTCGCCCTGGGTCGCCTGCTTGTAGAGGGCGTAGATGCGCAGCAGCGTATGGTTGTCCGGCCGCGTCCCCAGACGGGTGATGTCCAGGTAAGCCTGCTCGAACTGGCTCTGGAGGTCGTCGGACATGGGAGGAGGCCCCGGTGGATCGTTCGGCGCCTTGTAGCATGGCGCGGCCGATGCGTCCATGCACCGACGGCCGCGCGCCGACGCGATATCATGCCGGTTTAGCGAACGAGGTTTCCCACATGCCCGCATCGGCTGCCGCTCCGGTCCTCACCATCGACGGCCCCTCCGGCTCCGGCAAGGGCACCATCAGCCGGCGGGTGGCCGAGAAGCTCGGCTGGCACCTGCTTGACTCCGGTGCCCTCTATCGTGCCGTGGGCTACGCGGCGGGGGAGGCGGGTATCGACCTGTCCGACGTGGACGCGGTCACTCGCTGCGCGCAGACCGTCAAGATCCGCTTCAAGCCCAGTCCCGCGGGCGATGAGACGCACATCCTGGTCAACGGGCACGACGCCACGGACGAGCTGCGCACGGAGACGGCGGGCGCTGCGGCGTCGGCCATCGCGGTGATCCCCAGCGTTCGCCAGGCGTTGCTGGACCTGCAACACGGCTTCCGCAAGGCGCCGGGGCTGGTGGCCGACGGTCGCGACATGGGTACGGTGATTTTCCCGGATGCCGGGCACAAGGTCTTCCTGACCGCCAGCGCCGCCGAACGGGCGAAAAGGCGCTATAAGCAGTTGAAGGATAAGGGCCTGAGCGTTACACTTGCCGTTCTTCAACGTGAGATCGAGGCGCGCGACGAGCGAGACGCGTCGCGGCTGGTCGCCCCGTTGAAGCCCGCCGAGGGCGCCGTGGTCATCGATACCACCGGCATGCCGATCCACACGGTGGTGGCAAACGTATTCGCGGTGGTGCGTCCGTAAGGACGGGTCACGGCACGATTCCCGTGCAGTGTGCACGGGGCAATGGCAACGGCGCGGAGCGACCTCTCAGGGGTCTTCCAGCGCCCACAACCGGTGGGTCCCCTGTCCGCAGGCGTTCATAGATGTTACGCAGGCGCCGGGTACGACCTTTCATAACCCTGGAATCAAGATGACTGAAAGTTTTGCCGAACTGTTTGAACAGAGCCAGCAGGCCATTTCGAAGCTGAAGCCCGGCTCCATCGTCACGGGTATCGTTGTGGAAATCCGCAACGACGTGGTGGTGATCAACGCCGGCCTGAAGAGCGAAGGCATCGTCCCGATCGAGCAATTCAAGGACGAGAACGGCGCGCTCGAAGTGGAAGTGGGCGACGAAGTTAAGGTCGCGCTCGATGCGCTCGAAGACGGCTTCGGCGAGACCAAGCTCTCCCGTGAGAAGGCCAAGCGTTCGATGGTGTGGGACGACCTCGAGCAGGCGTTCGACAAGGAAGAGACCATCACCGGCAAGATCTCCGGCAAGGTCAAGGGCGGCTTCACCGTCGACATCAAGGACGTCCGCGCATTCCTGCCCGGTTCCCTGGTCGACGTGCGTCCGGTCCGTGATCCGGTCTACCTCGAGGGCAAGGACCTCGAGTTCAAGATCATCAAGCTCGACCGCAAGCGCAACAACGTCGTCGTCAGCCGCCGCGCGGTTGTCGAGACGGAGTTCTCGGAAGAGCGCGAGAAGCTGCTCGAGCGCCTGACGGAAGGTGCGGTCGTGAAGGGTGTGGTCAAGAACCTCACCGATTACGGCGCATTCGTCGACCTCGGCGGCATCGACGGCCTGCTGCACATCACCGACATGGCGTGGAAGCGCGTGCGTCACCCGTCGGAAGTGGTCAACGTCGGCGACGAACTCGACGTCCGCGTCCTCAAGTACGACCGCGAGCGCAACCGCGTGTCGCTCGGCCTCAAGCAGCTCGGCGACGACCCGTGGGTCGCCATCGCGCGCCGCTACCCGGTCGGCAGCCGCCTGTTCGGCAAGGTCTCCAACGTCACCGATTACGGCTGCTTCGTCGAGATCGAGCCGGGCGTCGAAGGCCTGGTGCACGTGTCCGAGATGGACTGGACCAACAAGAACGTCAACCCGGCCAAGGTGGTTCAGGTCGGCGACGAGACGGAAGTCATGGTTCTGGACGTCGACGAGGAGCGTCGTCGTATCTCCCTCGGTATCAAGCAGACCCGCTCGAACCCGTGGGAAGCCTTCGCCGCCATGCACAAGAAGGGCGACAAGGTGTCCGGCCAGATCAAGTCGATCACCGATTTCGGTATCTTCATCGGTCTGGACGGCGGCATCGACGGTCTCGTCCACCTGTCCGACATCTCTTGGCAGGCCTCGGGTGAAGACCTCGTCCGCAACTTCAAGAAGGGCGACGAAGTCGAAGCCGTGGTTCTGGCGGTCGATCCGGAGCGTGAGCGCATCTCCCTCGGCATCAAGCAGATGGAGCAGGATCCGTTCGGTCAGTTCATGGCCACGAATCCGCGCGGCACGATCCTGACCGGCACCGTCCGCGAAGTGGACGCCAAGGGTGCGATCATCGACCTCGGCGAAGGTGTCGAAGGCTACATCCGTGCCAACGACATCGCGAAGGAGCGCGTGGAAGACGCCACGACGCACCTCAAGGTCGGCGATGCCATCGAGGCGAAGTTCACCGGCATGGACCGCAAGGGCCGTCAGCTCCAGCTGTCGATCCGCGCCAAGGACGAAGAGGACGTGGCTGACGCCATGGCCGATTACGCCTCGGCCGCAGGCGGTACCACCAAGCTCGGTGCGCTCCTCAAGGAGCAGATGAACAAGGCCGACTAACCGTCGGGCGAGGGGCGGTTCACCGCCCCTCGCTGTTGTTTGACTGGTGTTTTGCTTCAGCTTTAAAGAAGAACCAGGGGACCCATGACCAAGTCGGAACTGATCGAGGCGCTGGCGCGGCGCCAGACCCACCTTGCCTTCAGCGATGTGGAACTCGCCGTGAAGAGCGTGCTCGAACAGATGAGCCATGCCTTGTCCACGGGTGAGCGCATCGAGATTCGCGGCTTTGGCAGCTTCGCGCTGCACTTCCGTCCGCCGCGCATGGGGCGCAACCCCAAGACCGGCGAAGCGGTGGCCCTACCGGGCAAGCACGTGCCACATTTCAAACCCGGCAAGGAATTACGCGAACGCGTAAACCTGATCGAGGAAACCGACGCCGCGCTCTGACGCGGCGTTTTTTTATGTACGAAAGCCCCACCGCGCTGCACCATCGTGTTCACGATTCGGGTACAGTCCGGGGATGCGCCTTCTCGTCATCCTTTTCCTTTTGTTGTTCGTCGCCGCCGGGGTGGTCTTCGGGGCACTCAACGCCGATCTCGTGGCGTTCGACTTCGGCTTTGCCCGGGCGTCGTTGCCCAAGGGCGGCACCATCCTCGCCGCCATTCTGGTCGGCTGGATCCTGGGTGGGCTCACCGCCTGGCTGGGCACGTCCTTCGCCCATCGGCGCCTGCGCCGGCGTGAGCGCAAAGAACGCAAGGTAGGCAGCGCAACGACCGCATGAATCCGATCTGGTTGCTGGCGCTCGTCCCCCCGCTGGCCTTCGTCAGCGGCTGGTGGTTCGCCCGCCGTACGCACACCCGCCGTTCCGGTGAGCGGGTCAATGCGCTTTCCTCCGATTACTTCCGTGGCCTGAATTACCTGCTCAACGAGGAGCAGGACAAGGCACTGGAGGTCTTCCTGCGCCTGGCCGAATACAACCGGGATACGGTGGAGACCCACCTGGCCCTGGGCAACCTGTTTCGCAAGCGCGGTGAGGTGGATCGCGCTATTCGCCTGCACCAGCACCTGGTCTCGCGGCCCGGGCTTTCCGACGAAATGAAGACGGTGGCCTTGCTCGAACTGGGCGAGGATTACATGCGTGCGGGCCTGCTGGACCGTGCCGAAACCCTGTTTTCCGATCTGGTGGCCATGGATGCGCTGGCCCCGTCGGCGCTGCGGCACCTCATCGCCATCTATCAGCACGAGCGCGAATGGCACAAGGCGATCGATCACGCGCGTCGGCTGGAAACGATGACCAGCGAAGACGAGTCGCCGATGATCGCGCAGTTCTACTGCGAACTGGCCGAGCAGTCGCGCCAGCACGGCGCCCGCACCGAAGCGCGCGACTATGTCCGCGAGGCGTTCGCCTGCCAGCACGACTGCGTGCGCGCGCACATGATCGCCGGGCGCCTTTCGTCCGAAGACGATGACCTGCCGCACGCCATCACGTCGTACGAGGCCGCCATCGCCGCCGATATCGCCTTCGTTCCGGAAATCCTGCCGCCGCTGCTCAACTGCTATGCGCGCTCGCAGCAGATGGACCGTGCCGAGACCTTCCTGCGCGAGATCATGGAGCGCTACCACGGCATCTCGCCGGTGCTGGCGCTGACACGTCTGTACGAGGGCAGGGACGGTGAACGCACCGCCATCGATTTCCTGACCGGGCAGCTGCGCAAGCGGCCGTCCGTGCGAGGCCTGATGGCGCTCATCGACGCCACGATGGACAAGGTGTCCGGTGAGGCGCGGGAGAACTACCTGATCCTGCGCGACCTCACGCGCAAGCTGCTCGAGGGCCAGGCCATGTATCGCTGCAGTCGCTGTGGTTTCGGCGCCAAGGCCCATCATTGGCAATGCCCCAGCTGCAAGAGCTGGGGTACCGTTCGTCCCATCCATGGCGTCGCCAACGAATGATGCCCGTCGTCGTCAGCCTCCTGCCGACGCTGGTCGCCTGTGGCCTCGCTGCCTTCCTCGTCTCGTTCGCCGCCGTCCGGGCCACCATCGCCTACGCCCGCCGGCGCGGCATGCTGGATGCCCCGGGGCGTCGCCGCTCGCATAGCGTGCCCACGCCGCGCGGCGGAGGCATCGGCATCGTGCTGGGCGCACTGGCCGGGATGCCGGCGGCGCTGCTGCTCCTCCCGGTCTCACCGGGTGCTGCGATCACCGCAGCGTTTTCCGTTGCCGTGATTGCGGTGGCGGGCATCGGCTGGCTCGACGACCACGGTTCGCTGCCGATCCGGCCGCGCCTGGCGATCCAGCTGGCCGCGACGCTCCTGCTGTGCCTGGCCGTGGCGTCCGTCACTGCCAGCCTCTGGTGGGCCGTGCCCCTGCTGCTGGCCGGCGTATGGTGCATCAATCTGCACAACTTCATGGACGGCATCGACGGCTTGGCGGCCCAGCAGGCCATGTTCTTCAGTGCCGCCTGCGCAGCGCTGGCCTGGTCGGCAGGCAGCCCGGCCCTCGCGGGCGCGGGCCTGGCGATGGCCACCGCGTCGCTGGGCTTCTGGTGGTTCAACCGGTCTCCGGCCCGTATCTTCATGGGTGACGTGGGCAGCGCCACCCTCGGCCTCATGGTGTTCGCGCTGTCCGCCATGCTCTGGGCATGGCGCACGGAACTCCTCTGGCCGGCGCTGGTCTTTTCTTCCGCCTTCGTCATCGACGCGACCTTGACGTTGCTCGTGCGAATGCTGCGCGGTGCGCGCTGGTACACTCCGCACCGCGAACACCTTTACCAATGGCTGGTGAGGCGTGGCGCATCGCATCGCAGGGTAGGCCTGGCCTACCTCGCATGGAATGTTCTCGTCTGTGTTCCCGTCGCATGGATCGCGTTCCGCTTCCCGGCGGCGGCGCCCGTGTGTTTCGCGGCGACCTACCTGGCGGGAGCCGCGGTCTGGCGTACTGGCAAGCGATACGGCTTGCGTCGAAGGGAGCGACATGTTTCTGCGTAAGTTCATCGGCATCATCCATCCCCGCACGGCGGTCGTCGCCCACGACCTGGCCATGGCCGCGTTCGCCTGGTGGATTGCGAAGACCCTCCGTTACGCCCTGATGCCGGACCTGGCACCGATATCCTACCTGCCGATGGAATTTCCCATCGTGCTGCTGGTGCAGGGTGCCGTGTTCAACTGGACCGGCCTCTACAAGGGTGTATGGCGATTCGCCAGCCTGCCCGACCTGTGGAACATCATCCGCGCCACGTGCTTCGGCACCCTGATCATCGGCCTGGCCATGGTCATGTATTCGCGCCTGGATGGGGTCCCACGGTCGGTCTTCATGATCTATCCCGTGGTGCTGGTGGTGCTGCTCGGCGTGCCGCGCCTGAGCTACCGTTTCTGGAAAGACAGCCGCATCGACCTATTCCAGTCCACGCCGACCAAGCGCGTGCTGATCGTGGGCGCCGATCGCGCGGGTGAGGCGTTGTCGCGCGACCTGCGTCGGGACAGCCGTTACAGCGTCATCGGTTTCGTCGACGACAACGCGGCACTGCGTGGGGCCCAGATCGGCGGCATCCCGGTGCTGGGTACCGTGGACCAGCTGGCCGAGTTGTCCAAGGCCGTCGCTGTGCAGATGCTGCTCATCGCCGTCCCGGGTGCCACCACGGCGCAGATGCGCCGCATCGTCGCTTTCTGCGAAAGCACCGGCCTGCCGTTCCGCACGGTGCCGCGTCTGGAAGATGTCGTCGCGGGGCGTGCCCAGTTCAATGAAATCAAGGAAGTCGCGATCGAGGACCTGCTCGGTCGCGACGCGGTGGAACTGGACTGGACGGCGATCCGCGAAAACATCAGCGGCGGCCGGGTGCTGGTGACCGGTGGCGGCGGCTCGATCGGCTCCGAGCTTTGCCGGCAGGTGGCCCGCCTGGGGGCGGCGTCGCTGACCGTGGTGGAGATGTCCGAATACAACCTCTACCGCATCGGGCAGGAACTGACCTCGGCTTATCCGGAGCTGATCTTCAACGGTGTGCTGGCCGACGCGCGCGACGCCACGGCGATCAACCGCCTGTTCCAGGAGACGCAGCCGCAGATCGTCTTCCATGCGTCCGCGTACAAGCATGTGCCCATGTTGCAGGGCCAGTTGCGCGAGGCCTTCCGCAACAACGTGCTCGGCACGCGCGTCGTCGCCGATGCCGCAGTGCGCTGCGGCGCGGCATCGTTCGTACTGATCTCCACCGACAAGGCGGTCAATCCCACCTCGGTCATGGGTGCGTGCAAGCGCATGGCGGAGATCTGGTGTCAGAATCTTGCCGCGCATACGTCTACACGTTTCATTACGGTTCGCTTCGGTAACGTCCTGGATTCCGCCGGGTCGGTGGTCCCGTTGTTCCGCCGGCAGATCCGCCAGGGCGGTCCGGTGACGATCACCCACCCGGAGATCTCGCGTTACTTCATGACCATTCCCGAGGCCTGTCAGCTGATCCTGCAGGCGGCCAGTCTGGGCAAGGGTGGCGAGATCTTCGCGCTGGACATGGGCGACCCGGTGAAGATCCGCGACCTCGCCGAGCAGATGATCCGCCTGGCCGGCAAGCGTCCCGGCTCGGACATCCAGATCGTTTATACCGGTCTTCGCTCGGGTGAGAAGCTGTTCGAAGAATTGTTCCACCCGTTGGAGAATTATACGAGCACGACCCACGCGAAGATCTTCCAGGCGCAGCATCGCCAGGTCTCGTGGGACATGCTTCAGGTGCAGCTGGCCAGGGCCGAGGAGGCCGTGGCGGCGTTCGATGAAGAAACCCTGCGTCGGTGCGTGTCGCAGCTGCTGCCGTCGTTCCGCTGGAGCGAGCCGCAAAGCGACAACGTGCTGCCGTTACGTCGTAACGAAAGTGGAGACATCGCATGACCCAACCCCTGCGCAAGGTCGTATTTCCCGTGGCTGGCCTCGGTACGCGCTTCCTCCCCGCGACCAAGGTGGTAGCCAAGGAAATGCTGCCGGTGCTCGATCGTCCGCTGATCCAGTACGCCGTGGACGAGGCCGTCGACGCCGGTGCCGACACGCTGGTGTTCGTCACCAATCGCTACAAGCACGCCATTGCCGATTACTTCGACAAGGCCTACGAACTCGAAGAGAAGCTGGCCGAGAAGCACAAGGATGAACTGCTTTCCATCCTGCGGGGCATCCTGCCGCGGCACGTGCGCTGCGTGTTCGTCACGCAGCCGGAAGCCCTCGGTCTCGGCGACGCCGTGCTGCGCGCCGCGCCGGTGGTGGGCAACGAGCGCTTCGGCGTCATGCTTCCCGACGACCTGATCTGGAACAAGACCGGCCCGGGCGCACTGCGCCAGATGGCCGAGGTGGCCGACGCCAACGACGCCGGTGTCATCGCCGTGGAAGAAGTGCCCGAGCAGGACACCGACAAGTACGGCATCGTCGATGCAACGGAGGCGGTCACGGATCGCGCCACCATCATTCGCCACATGGTGGAGAAGCCCAAGCCGGCCGATGCCCCGTCGAACCTCGCCGTGGTGGGTCGCTATGTCCTGCCGTGCGAGATATTCGAGTACCTGAAGAAGACGGAGAAGGGCGCCGGCGGGGAGATCCAGCTCACCGATGCGATCGAGGACCTGCTCAAGGCCAAGGGCAAGGTGCTGGCCTACCGCTTCGCCGGCACGCGCTTCGACTGCGGCAACAAGGCCGGTCTGGTCCGCGCCACGATGGCGATGGCCCTGGAAGATCCCAAGCTCGCGCCGATCGTCCGCGAGTTCGCCAACAAGGCCTGAGTTCCGGGCTCGGCCCTACAGAAACCCGCGCCGAAAGGTGCGGGTTTTTTGTGGTTACGTAACGGCGTTACGTGCGTAACATCCTGCGCTCGCGTGTCCCGCGCGGTATCCCCACAGGAGTTATGCCATGGCAGAAGCCGAGTTCGTTACCGATCCCACGCTCAATGCGAAGTGGAACACCCGCTTCGCCTTCTTCGAGCGTTTCGGCGGTCCCAGTTCCCCGCGCTATAAGGAAGAGTTGAAGAAGCTTCCGTTCAAGCAGAAGCTCATCGTCAACGCCAACTTCTTCGCGTTCTTCTTCGGCCCGATCTATTTCTGCATCCTGGGCCTGTGGAAGAAGGCGCTCGCCATCCTTGGACTCGAGGTGGCGGTCATGGTGCTGATGACCGTGTTCAACGCGCCGGACGTCGTGTATCGCGGCCTCGGCACGGGCTTCAGTGTGTTCTACATGCTGGTGGTCAATTACTCGTTCTACCTCAAGCGCGTCAAGGGCCAGGACAGCTGGAACCCGTTCGAAGGCATGCGCCTTTGATGTAGCACCACGACGCTGCCGATCAGTATGTCGGCAGCGTCGGCAGGAACCCCGGACGCCGGAAGGCCCGGGTTTTCTGCTCCACGCCGTAGGCGATGGCGATGAGGGTCGGCTCGCTCCACTTCGTGCCGAAGAACACCACGCCCACGGGTAGCTCGTGCGCGAACTCGACGGGCAGGGTGATCGACGGGTAGCCGGCGATTGCCGCGGGTGCGGACACACCACCGACGGTCGGGTCGCCGCTCACCACATGATCGCCCAGGACCAGATCGTTGACGAAGGCGGGTCCCCAGCTGGGCGCCAGCAGGGCGTCGAGGTGGTCTTTCGCCAGCGCGGCGTCGATGCCTTCGGGCCCCGCGAGGCGCTGGTTGTCGTCACGCATCGCGATATACGCCGGATCGGTGATGTCACCCTTCTGCTGTGCCTGCAGGAACAGTTCCTGGCCGAACCACGGCATCTCGCGCGCGGCCTCGCGGTCGTTGAACGCGATGAGGTCGGCAAGGTTCTTCATCGGCTGGTCGGGACGGCCGGCAAGATAGGCGTCGATGCCGTGTTTGAACTCGTAGAGCATCACGTCCAGCTCGTGCTCGCTCAGTTCCTTCAGGTGCGGAAGGGTGACGTTGTCGACCACGGTGGCGCCCTGTGCCCGGAGCAAGGCGATGGTGTGCTCCAGGGCGCGATCGGCGTTGGGCTCGATGCCCGCCAGCTGCCGCACCACGCCGATGCGCTTGCCACGGAGGGCGTTCGGGTCGAGGAACCGCGTGTAGTCGGTGGCGTGCTTGTCCGCGTCCTTCGTGGCCGGATCGCGCGGGTCGCTGCCTGCGATCGCGCCCAGCACCGTCGCGGCATCGGCCACGCTGCGTGCCATGGGGCCGGCGGTGTCCTGGCTACTGGAGATGGGAATGATGCCGGCACGGCTGACCAGCCCGACCGTGGGTTTGATCCCGACCAGTCCGGTCATCGAGGCAGGGCATATGATGGAACCGTCGGTCTCGCTGCCGATCGCCACCGTGGCAAGGCCGGCGGCGACCGCCGCGCCGGAGCCCGCACTCGAGCCGCAGGCGTTGCGATCCAGCACGTACGGGTTGAGGGTCAGGCCGCCGCGCCCCGTCCAGCCGCTGGTGGCGTGCGTGGAGCGCATGTTCGCCCACTCGCTGAGGTTGGTCTTGCCGAGGATCACGGCGCCGGCCTGGCGCAGTTTCGCCGCCACGGTGGCGTCGTGCGGCGCCGGCTTAGTCGCCAGGGCCAGCGAACCGGCCGTGGTGAGCATGCGGTCGCCGGTGTCGATGTTGTCCTTGAGCAGGATCGCGATGCCCGCCAGCGAGCCCTTGCGGCCTGCCTTGCCCGCGATGGACAGCGCGTCGGGGTTGGTCTCGAGCACCGCGTGCAGCGAGGGGCCTGCACGGTCGAGGGCCTGGATACGCCGGAGGAACAACGCGGTGAGGCTTTCGGGCGTCAGCGCACCGGTGGCATAGGCCTGCCGCACGACCGCGATGGACGCAAAGGCATCGTCGTCGACCGGTTCACGGGCGCTTGCGGCGACCCCGGTCAGCGCGAGTGTCAGTGCAACAACGAGCGCGACCGGTTTTCTGGAAAGGTGCTGCATGGCGTTCCCCCTGGCGACGTCTGCCGATGATGCCCGATCTGACGGCTGTCGCGCATGGCTATACTCGAACCTTGCCATGCCCGACCGCGCCTGCGGTGGGCCTTGCCCACGTTACGCCAGGGAGTGTCCATGCGTCTTCCGAGCCGACTCACCGTCGCCGTCATCGCGCTGTGCGCCCTCGCGGTGCGCGCGCAGGATACGACCACGGTGCCCGATACCCTCGTGCAACGTATCGCCGCCTGCACCAGCTGCCATGGCGTGCACGGGGAGGGTGGGGACAATGGCTTCAACCCGCGCCTGGCCGGCAAGCCGGCGGGCTACCTCCATAGGCAGATGCAGGACTTCCAGAAAGGCCTGCGGCATTACCCGATCATGGAATACACCGTCGCCCCGCTGAGCGACGCGTACCTTCGCGAGATCGCCGATTACTTCTCCGCCCAGCAGGTGCCTTATACGAAGCAGCCGGCACCGGCGATGTCGCCACGCGACACGGCACGTGGCGAGCAGCTGGTGCTGCGCGGCGATGCGCAGAAGGGCGTGCCCGCGTGCGTCGCCTGCCACGGTGCGCGCCTGGCCGGGGTCCAGCCGGATATCCCGGGACTGGTCAACCTGCCGTATGACTACATCAGCGCGCAGTTGGGTGCCTGGCGCACCGACACGCGCAGTACGACGGCACCCGACTGCATGGCGACGATCGTCAGCCGACTGAGCGATGCGGACATCAGCGCGGTATCGGCGTGGCTGGCCACGCGCCCCGTGCCCGAGGATACCCATGCCGAACCGGCCGGCAGTGTCACGCCACCGATGCGCTGCGGCGTGTTGGGAGGATGAGTCGATGAACCTGCCGATCCGTCATCCCGTACGTTGCCTGTACCTCGTTTTTCTGGTTTTCGCGGGTTTTCCCGTGCATGCCGAGACCGTCGAGGAGCGCGGCCGTTACCTCACCCTTGCGGGCGATTGCGCGTCGTGCCATACCGCGCGTGGCGGCGTGCCGTTTTCCGGTGGCCGCGCTATCGGTACGCCGTTCGGCGCCATCGTTGCGCCCAATCTCACGCCCGACCGGGAGACCGGCCTGGGCGCATGGCATGCCGACGATTTTTACCGGGCGATGCATGAAGGCAAGGGGCATGACGATACCTCGCTGTATCCCGTATTCCCGTTCACCTCGTACACGAAGGTGACGCGCGCGGACACCGATGCCATCTTCGCTTACCTGAAGAGCCTGGCGCCGGTGAAGCGTGCGGTACCCGAGCCGACGCTGCGCTGGCCCTACAGCATGCGTTCGCTGATGGCCTCGTGGCGTGCGCTGTATTTCGACGAGGGCGAGTTCCGGCCCGATCCGAAACGATCGGCGCCGTGGAACCGCGGTGCCTACCTCGTGCAGGGCCTGGGCCACTGCAACGAGTGCCACGCCAGCCGCAACCGTTTCGGTGCCATGGTCACCGAGCCCTATCTCGCCGGCGGCATCATCCCCACGCAAAACTGGTACGCGCCGGACCTGTCCATGGGCCGCCATGGGGGACTGTCCGGCTGGACGGAGGCGGACGTGGTGGCACTGTTGAAGACCGGTCGTTCCGCGAAAGGCACGGCGTTGGGGCCGATGGCCGAGGTGGTGCTGCAAAGCACGCAGCACCTCACCGATGCCGACCTTGCCGCCATGGCGAGCTACCTGGCCGCGCTGCCGGAACGCGAACCCGCGGAGCAACGCGAATCCGCGGCCGGTGCGGACGACCTCGCGCGTAACGGCAAGACAGCCTATACGGCACACTGCGCGCAATGCCATGGCGACGACGGGCGCGGCAAGCGCGACGCCTACCCGGCGCTGGACGGCAACGCCTCGGTCACCGAACCCACGGGCATCAACGCGATCCGCATCGTGCTGAGCGGCGGCTTCGCGCCCGCCACGCGCGATAACCCGCGACCCTATTCCATGCCGCCGTTCTCGCAGAAACTCGGCGACGACGATGCGGCGGCGGTCGTGACCTACATCCGGCAGGCCTGGTCGAACAAGGCCTCGGCGGTGTCACCTGGCGACGTGCGCGCCTATCGATCGACGCCGGGCGGCTGATCGCGCACGAAGGCGGCAAGCTGTCGCCAGGGCTCGACGTCCCACGATCGCCGCGCTTGGCCGGACGGGGAGGGCAGCACGAAGACGGCGGTGCACCCGATGTCTACGGGTTGTCGCCCCACGTCGACCGGCCTGCCGAGCGCGGAGCGCCCCGCCTGCTTGCTGGTGAAAGCGAGGGTGCGTGGGGCGAATCGCGCCAGCTTTTCGCGCAGCGCGGCGACATCGAACGCGTCGCGGGGCAGCTCGGCGTCGTTGCCGTAATGGAATTTCGACAGGTCGGTCAGGCCGATGCCGAAATCCGGCATCAAGGGGTATTCGGCGGGTGCCAGCAGCCGCGGTGTCAGGCCCACCGCATGGACCGTGCGCCAGAACATGTTGCCCGGGTGGGCGTAATAGGCGCTGTCGCGGGCCGATCGCGTACCTGCCGCCGTGCCGCAGAACACCAGCGCCAGGCCCGTTTCGAGCACGTCGGGGAGGATGAAACCGTGTGGATCGTCGTGGCTCATACGGACGTTTTACCTCCCGATTGCTGCATCACAACAAAATGTGGACATCCGGGGCGTTAGGCTCGTCGCCCATGAACCCTTCCGACTGGATGCCCGATTTTTCGCATCCGTGGACGCGTTTCGCGTTGATCGTAGTGATCGCGCTGGCCGTCGCGGGTATTCTCCGCCGCTTCGTCGACCTGTTGTTGCGTCGCTTCACCCTGCGACACCCACGCGGTGCCAGCATCATCGCGCGCGCCAAGGCGCCGATGGAAGTGATCGTGCCGCTGGCGATGCTGCTGCTGACTTTCCGTGCCGCGCCGGAGCAACCCGAGCGCCTGATCGATGGGCTGGAACACCTGATCGCGGTGCTGCTGATCGGGGCCTGTACCTGGTTCCTGGTCCGTTGCATCGGCGCGCTGGAAGCCACGGTATCCCGTTTCAATCCCATCGACCTGGAAGACAATCTCCGCGCACGACGCGTGCAGACGCAGGTCCGTGTGCTGGCACGCACCGGCATGGTCGTAGTCATCGTGCTCGGCCTGGGCGTGGCGTTGATGACGTTCCCCACCGTGCGCCAGTTCGGCGCCAGCCTGCTAGCGTCCGCCGGCCTGGCCGGCCTCGCGGTAGGCCTCGCCGCCAAGCCGGTACTGGGCAACCTCATCGCCGGCATCCAGATCGCGCTGACGCAGCCGATCCGTATCGACGACGTGGTGATCGTCGAAGGGGAGTGGGGCCGGATCGAGGAAATCACCAGCACCTACGTGGTGGTGGCGATCTGGGACCAGCGCCGCATGATCGTGCCGCTGCAATACTTCATCGAGACGCCGTTCCAGAACTGGACACGCAACAACTCGCAGATACTCGGTTCGGTGCTGCTGTGGTTCGACTACGGCCTGCCGCTGGACCCGTTGCGCACGGAGTTGCAGCGCATCTGCAAGGACGCCGCCGAGTGGGACGGCCGCGTCATCGTCTTGCAGGTGGTCGAGGCGAACGACAAGGCGATGCAGATCCGCGCCCTGGTCAGCTCGATGGACTCCGGCAAGTCGTTCGACCTGCGCTGCAAGGTGCGCGAAGGCCTGATCGCCTTCGTCCGCCGCGATTTCCCCGCCTACATGCCCCGTTACCGCGTAGGAGCCCACGATGTGGGCGAACCCTCAAGGTAGCTATCGCGGATGAGGCAGCTCCTTTCGCACAGGCGAGCGTCTTTAGACCCTCCTAAGACGGCTTTTAAAGCGCCTTAAAAGCATCTCCGTTCAACACCCGGAAACGCCCGCATGGATGAGGTGCATGGCCTCAGTCGCCATAGTTACCTCGAGGGTTCGCCCACATCGTGGGCTCCTACCTGCCGCCTCGATCGACCTTGCGCGTCCATCGAATGCGCAAAGAAGCTTGTCGCTGTGTCCAGGGTCGACAGAAAGATTCATGCATTTTTTCAGAATAGTCGTATGTCTACAGTAGGTCGCGATCCTTAAATTCTTCAGCAACCCTGCCGGAGCCGGCGTGGGTCCAATGAAAAATGAGGATAGCTAGACCATGAAGGATCTACTTCGCCGAACTGTATTCGCTGCTCTACTCTCACTGCCTGGTATAGCGAGCGCGGACGGACATATCGATGTGTCGCTGACGCTTTCCAACCCCCACGATCCGGGCGCATTGGTCATCTTGAAGCTGACCAATACAGGTGATGCGCCTGTGTCCATCATGTCGTGGGATACGCCCTTTCCTGCCTCGGGTGGAAGGTTGCCGGGGGCGATATTCAAAGTCACCGACATGGCGGGCAAGGAGGTGGCTTACCGCGGGTCGTGGGTATACGTCGGACGCCTTGGTATGGATTCCTTTCGCCATGTTCTGCCCGGTGAGGTGATTACAAAGGAAGTAAATCTGGCACCCGAATATCGATTCGAAGCTAACAAAGCTTACGAAGTACGGTATGAGATCGACCTGACGCGCGAACCGGACGTAGCCGTCGTCTCGTCGGCTGAACGAGCAGGTTTTGTAAAGCCATCCCAGAGTCGCGCCGTGTCCAACGCGGTCACCGTGTTCTTTGCAGAGTCGGTAGCAGGAACCAAAGTATCCTTGTCTGAGGATGAGTTGAAGTGTTCCATGCCGCAGCAAGCGGCTATAGCCTCAGCGCGATTGGAGGCCACGCGACGAATATTCGCAGCGGAACAATTCATGCGTGATCGCTACGTCCCTTACATAGAGGCCGGTCATCTGAGGTATCGCTTCAATCCCCATCCTCGTTACGTGCGATGGTTCGGCGTGCATGACGATGCGGAGCCTGAGTTTGGCTCCAGCGAGTGGGGTGTCAATGACAATGCGCGTGTTTATGAAACGGTCATAGCCACCGGCAAAAGAGTAGGAGCCGGCGCTCCGACAATACATTGCGGATGTCCGGGTTTTGAACCGAACGTTGCTGCGCATGCCGAGGCGGAATCAACTTACACCATGTATTTCTGTAAGAAGTTTTTCGAGTTGCCTTTGTTTGACGCCTATGCTTCGCAAACTGGCGCTATTGCACACGAATACACACACTACAACGCTTTTTATCCGGGCACGGGGGATTACCTGTATGGACATCCAGCCGTTGAAAAGCTTGCGAGGGAGCGGCGGTCCGTGGCGGTAAGAAATGCTGATAACTTCGAATTCTTTATTACAGATACGACGCCTTACCAGGAATAGGTGGGTCGAGGGTTCGCCCACACCGTGGGCTCCTACCTGCCAGCCGTTCAACGTGACAAAAAAAGAGCCCGGCATGTGCCGGGCTCTTTTTGGATCGCAGGTATCGCCTGGCCTTAGCCGCGCGACGCCTTCTTGCGATCCTGTTCCGTCAGGTGCTTCTTGCGCATGCGGATTTCCTTCGGCGTGACTTCGACCAGCTCGTCGTCGTCGATGAAGTCCAGGGCCTGTTCCAGCGTGAACTTGGTGGCCGGGGTCAGCTGGATCGCATCGTCCTTGCCGGAGGCGCGCATGTTGGTCAGCGGCTTCGGCTTGATCGCGTTGACGGTGAGGTCGTTGTCCTTCGCGTGGATGCCGATCAGCTGGCCTTCGTACACCGAGTCACCCTCGGCGGCGAACAGCTTGCCGCGCTCCTGCAGGGGCCCGAGCGAGTAGGCCGGGGTGTTGCCGCCAGCGTTGGCGATCATCACACCGTTCTGGCGCTTGGCGATCGGAGCCGGGGTGTACGGGCCGTATTCCTTGAATACGTGGAACAGCAGGCCGGAACCCTGGGTGAGGGTCTTGAACTGGTTCTGGAAGCCGATCAGGCCACGGGCCGGGATCTCGTATTCGAGACGCACGCGACCGTTGCCGTCCGAGACCATGTTCTTCAGCTCACCCTTGCGGATGCCGAGGCGCTCCATCACGCCGCCCTGGTGGATCTCTTCGATGTCGATCACCAGTTCCTCGATCGGCTCCATCTTCTGGCCGTCGATTTCCTTGAGAATGACTTCCGGACGCGACACGGCCAGCTCGTAGCCCTCGCGACGCATGTTCTCGATCAGCACTGACAGGTGCAGTTCGCCACGGCCGGAGACCAGGAACTTGTCGGCGTCGGAGCCGTCCTCGACGCGGAGGGCGACGTTGTGCACCTTCTCGCGGTCCAGGCGCTCACGCAGCTGGCGGCTGGTCAGGAACTTGCCACCCGAGAGATCCTTGTTGCCGACGAACGGCGAGTTGTTGACCTGGAAGGTCATGCTGATCATCGGCTCGTCGACGCTCAGCGCCGGCAGCGCTTCCGGCGTATCCGGTGCGGTCAGCGTGTCGGAAATGGTCAGGTCGGGGATGCCCGAGATAGCGACGATATCGCCGGCTTCGGCGCTGTCCTGCTCGATGCGCTCGAGGCCCAGGAAGCCGAGCACCTGGACGATCTTGCCCTGGCGCTTCTTGCCTTCGCGGTCGATCACGGCGACCTGCATACCCTTCTTCAGGGTACCGCGCTGCACACGGCCGATGCCGATCACGCCGACGAAGTTGTTGTAGTCCAGCTGGCTGATGCGCATCTGGAACGGGCCTTCCGGATCGACGTCCGGCTTCGGTGCGTGCTGCATGATCGCTTCGTACAGCGGGGTCATGTCGCCTTCACGGGCATTCTCGTCGAGCGAGGCGTAGCCGTTCAGCGCCGACGCGTAGACGATCGGGAAATCCATCTGCTCGTCGGTGGCGCCGAGCTTGGCGAACAGATCCCACACCTGCTCGACCACCCATTCCGTACGTGCGGCGGGACGGTCGACCTTGTTGACGACGACGATCGGCTTGAAGCCCATCGCAAACGCTTTCTGGGTGACGAAGCGCGTCTGCGGCATCGGGCCGTCCATCGCGTCGACCAGGATCAGCACGGTGTCCACCATCGACAGCACGCGCTCGACTTCGCCGCCGAAGTCGGCATGTCCCGGCGTGTCGACGATGTTGATGCGGTTCTTGACGCCCGTTTTCTTGTCTTCCCAGGTGATGGCCGTGTTCTTGGCCAGGATCGTGATGCCACGCTCCTTTTCCTGGTCGTTCGAATCCATGACGCGCTCGGCGAGCACGGTACGCTCGTTGAGCGTGCCCGACTGCTTCAGAAGCTGGTCGACGAGGGTGGTCTTGCCATGGTCGACGTGAGCGACGATAGCGATGTTGCGCAGGAATTCGATCGACATGCGTTATGCGCCGGCGTACAGCCGGATCGCCTCTTTAGGTTGGGAAGCCGCCGATTATAAAGGAATTTGACGACTTTCGCATGACTGGCGGGGCGCCGTTCAGGCAACCCCGCCCCCCGACCTCGGTTCAGAGCCCCGGAAGCTGTCCCTGGCAGGTCGCCGGCAGATATTTCGCGTCTATGCCGTCGCCGGCGCACGTCCAGTTCACCCGGCCCGCCTCGATCTCGGGCATGAGCACCAGGCGACCGCCGATCAGCTTGGCGTCGGCCTTGTGCGGCGCCTCGCCGTCCAGGGTGATGGCGATCTCGCCGCCCTGGCCGACCTCGACCGAACCGGCGTAGTCGTTGCCCAGCGAGTCGGCAGGGCCCAGTCCGGCCGCCTTGTTGCTCGACGGGAACTTGCCGCTGGCGAGCCGTCGTTCGGCGACCGCCTTCTTCGCAGGCTCCGCCGCCGTCAGCGCGGCCGTCACCTGGCTGCGCAGCATGTACTGCTGGTACTGCGGTACGGCGATGGCGGCGATGATGGCCATGCCGGCCACCGCGCCACCGGCGCCACTGTGGCCGATGAATTCCGTCGGGGCCTGTTCGTATGTGAGCGACAGCCCCAGCGTGTCCTGGTCGGTCTCCAGCGCGGCGCCGAGCACGCCGTCGGAGGGCAGTCCCAGCGTATGGGCGGCGGGCAGGGCGGAAACGTCGATATCGCTGCCCGCGATGCCACCCATGAACTGAAGGAACTGGATATAGGCGTAGTACGCGTCGCGCTGGGCGCCGTGGCTGGTGACGGTGAAGCCGAGCAAGGTGCGTACGCCCGGATAGCTGCGATCCTTGAACCAGTCCGCGATGGACGTATCGGGCTTGCCGGCGGCGCGATCGGCGAGCGCCTGGGGCACCTTGGCCAGCACGATCCAGTCGCCTTCCTCCACCCAGTACAGGCGTGTTCCCACCCGCTGGGCCAGCGCCAGGAAGGGTTTGAACTGCTCGCTGGAGGGATTGGCATCGTCGGCCAGGTACGGCGCGCCGGGCATGAACAGCCAGTGGACATGGGCATCGTCGATGGTGGTCTCGCCGCTGCGCCAGCGGCCCGCCTTGGTCATCTCGTCGATGCGGGCGTACCAGGCCTTGCGGTCGCGCGTACGGATGGCGAAGAACTCGCCTGCATCGTCCGCGAAGGCGACCGACTCCGGGCCCAGCCACTTCGTATAGTCGGCCACGTCGAAGCCGTAGGTCTGGCGCATCTTTGCCAGGGCGCCACGCACCTTTCCGGCGTTCTCGGAGCCGAAGTCCAGGTTGAGGTTGTCCTCGAACGCCTTGTAGCCCTCGGCGCTGGGCAAGGCGACACTCATGGCCCAGCGCGGCTTGCCGACCGTCTTGAAATCCGGGGCGAACGAGCGCGGGGCGATGTACTGCAGCAGGCGCGCCTGCGGTGCGTGCACGATCATGCGGAACTGGCCGCGTCCGTCCACCGTGCCTCCGCCGAACGCCACCGCGTCGGCCTTGCTGGCGAAATCGGCCGGCAGCTTGCCCAGGGGATTGTCACCAGCCTGCGCGGCGGCGACACCGCCCACGCCACGCACGGACGCCCAGCCGAACAGGCCCTGGCCCGAGGTATCGATGCGGGCTTCCAGTGCGGAAAGGGTGGCCGGGGCGGTTGCCGCCGTGGACTTGCCGAACGTGGCGACCAGTTCGTCGAGGGTGGCACCGTCGCTGGGCTGCTGCATCGACTGCGTTATCCAAACGCGGTGCTCGGCGGCGACATAGCGGATGGCGCCGCCGGAGACCAGTTTGCCGTTGCCCCGGGCATCCAGCGGTGCGGCGAGTACCGGCGTGGTGAACAGGGTCGCGACCTGCTTGTTGAAGGCATCCACCGAATCGAACGAGAGCGCCGCCGTGGCGACCACGCGCGAAGTGGGGGCAGGGATGCCGAGCGGGTCGATCAATGCCACCTCGACCGGCGAGCGCAGTTCGCCCACCAGCAGGCTCAAGGCCGGTCCGATCCGTGCATCGGCCAGCGTGGCGTCCTTGGCGATGGCCTCGCGCACCTTCGCAATGGCGTCGATGTTCGCCTTGGTCGACAGGGCGGCGTCCAGCGGTCGTCCCGTGGGGACGCCGCCGACAAGAGCCCATGGCGAGGGGAACCGCATGTAGGCGACGGTCTGCGCGGGCAGGTGCTGGCGAAGCCACGCCGGTGAGGCGATGGCGGTCTGGGCGGCCGCGATGGCCTTCGGATCGGCGGCGGGTGCTTCGTCTTTCCGGTGGCAGGCGGCCAGCCCGAGAGCCGCGACGATGGCGGCGGACAGCACGACGGTACGGCGGGCAATCATTGCTCTGTATCCCCTTGGGTTCGTCCGGCTCCTGCCGGGACCCGGAGGATAGCAGTCGTCGGGCTGGCTTCGGCAGGCTTATCGGCCGACGTGCTGACGGGTTCTACGCCGACAGATTCCGCGACCCGCGCGTCGTCCAATGCCCGGATGAAGATCATCATCACCTCGGTCCCTCTGCTGGGCCACCTCAACGCCGTCCTCGCCGTCGGCCGCATGCTCGTCGACGCCGGCCACGAGGTCGTCGGCCTGTCGGCCACCCATTTCCGCGACCGCATCGAAGCGATCGGTGCCAGGTTCCATCCCTTTCCTGGCGAGGCCGACGTGGACGCCAGCGACATGCTCGCGGCCTATCCGGAGTTCGCTGAGCTCCAACCCGGCCCCGCCATGACGCTCTTCTATTTCAAGCGGGTCTTCGCCGATCCCCTCGGCGCCCAGTACCGCGGCTTGCGCGAGGTCATGGCGAATGTCGCCGCCGATCTCATCGTCGCCGACAACCTCTTCTTCGGCGTCCTTCCCTTCCTGCTCGGCGAGCGTTCGGCACGGCCGGCCATCCTGCTGTGCGGCACCACCTTTCTGCTGTGGCACCGGCCGGATCGCGGTCCGTGCAACATGGGGCTGCCACCCGCTCGCGACGCCGCCGAGGAAGCTGCCTATGCCGCCGTCGCCGACGAGGTGGAAAGCTGCTTCGCCCATCCGTTTGCCGCCCATATCGACCGTTGCCTGGCGTCGGCCGGCGCACCGCCGTTGCCGATGGACATCCTCGACGCGGTGACCTGTCTGCCCGACGCCCATATCCAGCTCACCGTGCCCGACTTCGAATACCCGCGTCCCGACATGCCGGACGCCGTTCGCTTCGTGGGCGCGCTGCCCATCACGCCCAACCAGGCACCGCTACCCGCGTGGTCCGATGACCTCGACGGCGCGCGCAAGGTCGTCATGGTCACGCAGGGCACACTGTCCAACCACGACTTCAGCCAGCTCGTCGAACCCACGCTGGCTGCCCTGGCGGACAGGCCGGATGCGCTCGTGGTCGTGACCACCGGCGGCCGACCGGTGGAATCGCTCACCGGCGCCCTTCCCTCCAATGCGCGGGTCGCCCGTTATCTTCCCTTCGAATGGCTGCTGCCGAAGGTGGACGTGCTGGTGACCAACGGCGGTTACAACACGGTCAACCAGGCGCTCGTCCACGGTATTCCCATCGTGGCCGCGGGCCTCACCGAGGACAAGGCGGACGTCAGCGCACGCGTGGCGTGGGCCGGAGCGGGCATCGATCTGCAGACAAACGCTGCCCGTGTCGAAGACGTGCGCATCGCGGTCGAGCGACTGCTCACCGATCCATCCTTGAAGGCCGGGGCCATGGCGCTGGCGGATGCGCACCGCCGCCTGGACACGCGGGCCGAGGTGCTGCGAGTGGTCAGCTCGATCGTGCGTTTTTGAGTCTGCGCTCGCGCATACGGCGAAAGACGACCCAGAAGATCCATGCATCCGTCAGAACCACGAGCGTCCCCGCCACGGCACGAAGCGGGGCGCTCCATGCCTGCTCGCTGATCACTGCGACGGCGCACAGGACGCCTAGCAACGACAACAACCCACTCACGACGAACGTAGCTGGACCCACCTTGCCCTGGTAGATGGCGCCGTAGAGCTGCCCTTCGGCATGCGCCACGCCGAGCGGATCGGAGGTATCGGGAAACCCCTGGGGTGGCAGCGTAGCCGCCTCGCTCGCCTGGGTTCGAGACGTATCGGGCGGCGGCCGACCGCTGCGCGCATCGATGGTATGCGCCAGGGCACCGTTAGGGTCCTGGATGACAATCCGCTTGTCGCCGAGCTTCAGTTCGCGTTCCATCCGTCGCTCCTTGGGGATCGATGCATGGCCGATGCTAGTGGCGGGGAGCAGTTGTTTTGTTAGGACCCCGTTAGAAGAGTGGCGTTAGCCCGTGGGCGGATCATTCGCTGCTTGGATCGGCAGGGTCACGGTGTTGCTATCCAGCGGCGAGGTGGCGCATCGTCCTCCGTTCCTGACTCGGCCGAAAGGAAAGGAAACGTCGATGTCCCTCACCGACACTGTCGGCGATGTCCGCGTCACCACGCATCGCGACGGTGACGACCTGCTCAGCGCCGGGCTGGGCTTTCGCGGTCTGGCCGGCACTCCGTCGGCCTTCGCCCGGCCAACGGCGCCCACGCAGACGGAACTGCGTCGCCGCGCGATCCACAGCAGCTGGAAGGGCATCGCCGATCTCGGTCCGCTCGGTGGTTTTGGCACGCTCTACGGCCGCATGCCACCGGTGCCGGGCCGCGAGTACACCGCGTTCGCCACGCTGCCGGGTGCCCGCGCGCCGCATCGGGTACTGGTGCAGGTGCCCGATGCGTTCGACCACGGACAGCGTTGCCTCGTGGTCACGGCATCGCCGGGCTCGCGGGGTATCTACGGTTCCATCGCTCTGGCGGGCGGCTGGGGTCTGCCTCGCGGCTGCGCCGTGGCCTACACCGACAAGGGCGCCGGAACGGGCTACTTCGACACGGCGGATCGCACTGGCGTGGCACTCGACGGTACCCGCGCGAAGGCGGGTGACATACCGCTGGAATTCGAGCCGGCTGATGCACCTACCGATGCAGGGATCGCGGTGAAGCATGCGCACTCGGGCGACAATCCCGAGGCGGACTGGGGCCGGCATGTGTTGCAGGCTGCTCGATTCGGCCTGGCCATGCTCGATCGGGCATTTCCCGACGAAGCGCCGTTCACCGCACGCAACACGCGCATCCTCGCCACCGGTATTTCCAACGGCGGAGGTGCCGTGCTGCGCGCCGCGGGGGACGACGACGAGGGCATCCTCGCGGCGGTGGTGGCGCTGGAACCGAACATCCATGTCGAGGGCCGCGGTCGCGCGTTCTATGACTACGCCACGGAAGCCGCACTGTGGCTTCCTGCGGCGCTGGGTTCGCGCTTCTTCGACGGAGTGCCGTTCGCCAGGATAGGGCTCGCCTCGCCACCCGGCTGGGCCCTGCGCGCCGCCATGTTGCGAGCGCATGGCCTTCTGCATGCGGCGATGCCCGGCGCCCAGGCCGACGAGGTCCTGGACCGGCTACGCGCGGCGGGCTGGCAGGACGACGCCATGAAGGTAGGCGCGGCATCCACGTCGCTGGACCTGTGGCGCTCCGTCGCCGTCGCCTATGCATCGGCCTATACACGGCGTGCGGCGGGTCACATGCCCTGCGGGTTCGCCTACCACGCCGACGTCGGCGCTCCCTTCGATGCGGCGGTCAGGGCGTCCTGGTGGGCCGACGGGTCCGGCGTGCCGCCCGGCGCAGGCGTGAGCCTGGCCGGCGGCACGGACGTGTCGCTGGACCCCACGTTGCCGGGCGTGCGGTGTCTGCGGAGCTTGTGGGAAGGGCAGGGGCAGGACGCCACCGACCTGCGTGCCGGCGTGGCATCCACCGCCGCGAAGCTGCCGCGCGCCGATCTTCCCGTGCTGGTGGTGCACGGCGCGCAGGACGGCCTGATCCCTGTCGCCTTCAGTTCCGAGCCGTACGTGGCATGGCTGCGCGCGTCCGGCCGGTCGCCCGTGTTCTGGAAGGTGCCGTATGCCCAGCATTTCGATGCCTTCCTCTCCTTTCCCGACTTCGGCGACCGCCATGTGCCGCTGCTGCCGTATGGCTTCGCCGCGCTGGACCGCGCATGGGCACACCTGACCGAGGGCAGGGCGCTCCCGGAGGATGCCCTGGTACGGGATGCGCGACCCCGTGGCGGTGGCTCCCTGACCGCCGAGGCTCTTGCTTTGCCACCGCCATGACCATGCCGTCACATCGTCACGCTTGAACTCTTGGGTCCAGGCCACCATCTTCGGTAGCCTTTGCTGCCCCCAGGACCGGACGCGCGATGCGGATGGACCTATTTTTCAACGAGTTACAGGAATCGCGATGACCATCAACGTCACCATGAAGACCAACAAGGGCGACATCCACCTGCGCCTGCACGACGACAAGACCCCGATGACGGTGGCCAACTTCGTCAACCTGGCCAAGCGCGGCTACTACGACGGCAAGACCTTCCACCGCGTGATCCCCGATTTCATGATCCAGGGCGGCTGCCCCGAGGGTTCCGGTCGTGGCGGCCCCGGCTACAAGTTCGGCGACGAGTTCGATGCCAGCCTGAAGCACGACAAGCCGGGCGTCCTGTCCATGGCCAACGCCGGCCCGGGCACCAACGGTTCGCAGTTCTTCATCACCCATGGCGCCACGCCCTGGCTGGACGGCAAGCACAGCGTGTTCGGTGAAGTGATGGGTCCGGAAGATCAGGCCGTGGTCAACACCATCGCCGGTGACGACACCATCGAGAAGGTGATCGTCGAGGGCGATGTCGACGCGCTGCTGGAGAAGCAGTCCGCCCAGGTGGCCAAGTGGAACGAAGTGCTCGACGCGCGCTGAGCGCCCCGCGCCTTCGCTTCAGACGCCGCCTTCGGGCGGCGTTTTCCTTGGGCGCCGTGTTAAAATGACGGCCTTTGCCCCAGCCCCGCCGAGGAAACGATGCCGCAGCTTGCCACGCGAATGGGTCGCGCCAAACCCAGTGCGATCATGGTCATCGCCGAAAAGGCCAAGCGCCTCAAGGCCGAAGGCCGCGACATCGTCAGTTTCTCGATCGGTGTGCCCAATTTCCTCCCCGGTGAGCATGTGTATGCCGCCGCGCGAGAAGCCTTGGCGAAGGATTCCGGCCAGTACGGCAGCAACCGTGGCGCCGATGCGCTGGTCGATGCCTTCCTGGGCCATATAGAGGCACTCGGGCTCACCGGGTACACGCGCGAGAACGTCTCCACCGGCGTCGGCGCCAAGCAGATCCTCTACAACCTCGCCGAGGCGCTGCTGGACGAGGGCGACGAAATAGCCTTCCCGGCGCCGTACTGGACCAGCTACCTCGACATCGCCGAGATCGTCGGCGCGAAGATCAACATCCTGCCGTGCCCGCCCGAGCAGCACTACAAGCTGAGTCCTGCGCAGCTGGAAGAGGCACTGGCGCGCAAGCCGCGCGTGTTCCTGTTCAACAATCCGTCCAATCCCACGGGCATGGTCTATACGCGCGATGAAATCGCCGCGCTGGCCGAGGTGATCGCGAAGTATCCGGACACCTGGATCATCACCGACGACATCTACAACACGATGGTGTTCGACGGCGTGGGCTATCACAACTTCGTGCACGCGCGTCCCGAATTGAAAGACCGCACCATCTTCGTCGACTCGTTGTCGAAGACCTACGGTATGCCCGGCTGGCGCGTGGGCTTTATCGCCGCGCCGGTGGCCGTGGCGCGTGCGGTCACCGTCCTCAATTCCAACCACATCACCAGCCTTCCCGAAGTGGTGACCGCCGCCGCGGTGGCCGCGTTGTCGGGTCCGCAGGACGTGCCACTCGCCAAGTGCGTCGAGTTCGCCGCCAAGCGCGATCGTGTCTACGACGCGCTGGTCTCCATTCCCGGCGTGGTCTGCCCACGCCCGCAGGGCGCGTTCTACGCGTTCCCCGACATCTCGGTGGCGTTCGGCAAGACGCACAACGGTGTCGCGATCACGTCCGACGTCGACTTCTGCGCCGCGCTGCTGGAGGCCAAGGGCGTGGCCTGCGTGCCAGGCTCCGCCTTCGGCGAGCCGCGCGCCCTGCGTATTTCCTATTCGTGCCCGGACGAGGCGCTCGACAAGGGCATGGCCCGCATCGTCGAGTTCTTCGCCGAACTCAACTGATCGAAAGTCCCACGCGATATCCCTGAGGAGTCGAAAGATGAAAGCACCCGTTCGCGTTGCCGTTACCGGCGCAGCCGGCCAGATCGGCTATGCCCTCCTGTTCCGTATCGCCGCCGGCGACATGCTGGGCCCCGACCAGCCGGTCATCCTGCACCTGCTCGAGATCACCCCGGCGCTGCCCACGCTGCAGGGTGTGGTCATGGAACTCAACGATTGCGCGTTCCCGACCCTCGCGGGCGTCGTCGCCACGGACGACCTCAACGTCGCCTTCAAGGATGTCGACTACGCGCTGCTGGTCGGCGCGCGTCCGCGTGGCCCCGGCATGGAGCGCAAGGACCTGCTCGAGGCCAACGGTGCCATCTTCGGCCCGCAGGGCAAGGCACTGAACGACCATGCCAAGCGCGACGTGCGCGTGCTGGTGGTCGGTAACCCGGCCAACACCAATGCGCTGATCGCCCAGCAGAACGCCCCGGATCTGGATCCGAAGTGCTTCACCGCGATGGTCCGCCTCGACCACAACCGCGCGCTGTCGCAGCTGGCCGAGAAGACCGGCGCGCATTCGACGGATATCCGCAAGCTCACGATCTGGGGCAACCACAGCTCCACCCAGTACCCGGACCTGCACACCACCACGGTGAAAGGCAAGGCAGCGCTGGAACAGGTCGACCAGGCCTGGTACGAGGGCGACTTCATCCCGACCGTGCAGCAGCGCGGCGCGGCGATCATCAAGGCGCGCGGCGCCTCGTCGGCCGCGTCGGCCGCGTCGGCTGCCATCGACCACATGCGTGACTGGACGCTCGGCACCGCGGAAGGCGACTGGGTCTCGATGGCCATCCCGTCCGACGGTTCCTACGGCGTCGAGCCGGGCGTGATCTTCGGTTACCCGGTCACGGTCAAGGATGGCAAGTACGCCATCGTGCAGGGTCTTCAGATCAACGCGTTCTCGCAGGCGCGCATCGACGCGACCGAAAAGGAACTGCGCGAAGAGCGCGCCGGCGTCGAGCACCTGTTCGCGAAGTAAGCGGCACAGGATACCGATCGAGGGCCGCGCCGCGAGGTGCGGCCTTTTTCGTTTTACCTCCGGAACACACCGCAGCCGCGACGATGGCGGATGGCTGAAGGTTCCCGACTCGTCGTTTATGTGGCGCTTGCCGCCAATGTCGCTATTGCCGCGGCCAAGTTCGTCGCGGCCGCGCTCACCGGCAGTGCCGCGATGCTGTCGGAGGGCGTGCACTCCCTGGTCGACAGCATCAACGAGGTGTTGCTGCTCTACGGGCTGAAACGCTCGCAGCGCCCGCCCGATCGCCTGCATCCTCTGGGCTTCGGCCGTGAACTGTACTTCTGGAGTTTCATCGTCGCGCTGCTGGTGCTCTCGCTGGGCGCGGGCTTTTCGTTGTACGAAGGGGTCAACCACATCCTGGCGCCGGCCCCGCTGGAAGACCCGAAGGTCGCCTATATCGTGCTGGCGGCGAGTGCGCTGTTCGAGGGCGCGTCCTGGTGGCTGTCGCTGAAGAGCGTGCGGCGGAAGAAGGGGAGCCTGGGTTATTTCGAGGCGTTTCGACGTAGCAAGGATCCGACCACCTTCACTGTGCTGTTCGAAGACACGGCGGCGCTGCTGGGCCTGGGCATCGCGGCGATCGGCGTCTACTGCTCGCACCGGTTCAACGACGCGCGCATCGACGGCTGGGCATCGGTCGGGATCGCCTTGGTGCTGGCGCTGGCCGCCCTCGCACTGGCTCGCGAGAGCAAGCAGCTGTTGATCGGCGAGCCGGCGCAGCCGGGGCTGTTGACAAAGGTGTGCCGGATCGCCGGCGAGGTGCCGGGCATCGAGGCTGTCAACGGCGTGCTGACGGTGCAGATCGGACCGGATCATGTGATGGTGGCTTTGTCTGCGGCCTTCGACGATGCGCTGACCACCGTGCAGATCGAGGAATGCATTCGCGAGATCGAACGGCGCACCGAGGCCGCCGAGTTGCCTATCGTGGCGCTCTTCATCAAGCCGCAGACGCCCGAACGCTGGCGCGAGCGCCTGGCCGAACTCGACGGCGCCCCTTCCGCGGGGCATGGCCCGACCCCGTAGGAGCGGACGATGTCGGCGAACCCAAAACGCAGATCACGCGAGGGATGCCGTGCAGCGATAAGCAAAGGCGTTACCGGGCGCGGAAAGAAGCCAGCGCACCCCCGCAGAGGCCCTCGTAGGCAGAATCGTCTTGATTCGCAATAGACAGGTCGAGGGTTCGCCCACATCGTGGGCTCCTACATGCCGTTCCGCAGGTGTCGTTCCAAACAAAAGGCCCCTTGCGGGGCCTTTTGTTTCACCGTCGCAAGCGTTCCTTTCAGGAATGCTCGCCTTCCTTGGGCGGGGTGCCACGGCCTTCGATGTGGCCACCGAAGCCCATGCGCATGGCCGACAGCAGGCGTTCGCCGTAGGTGTGGTCCTGGCGCGAGCGGAAACGGGCGAACAGCGCGGAGGTGAGCACCTCGGCGGGCACGGCTTCCTCGATCGCGGCGTTGATCGTCCAACGGCCTTCGCCCGAATCATCGACGTAACCGGAGTAGTTCTCCAGCTCGGGGCCCTTGGCCAGCGCGCTGGCCGTGAGGTCGAGCAGCCACGAGGACACCACGCTGCCGCGACGCCACACTTCCGCGATGTCGGCCATGTCGAGCTGGTAGCGCTCGCGTTCCGGCAGCTGGGTGCCGTTACGGTTCTTCAGGATGTCGAAGCCTTCCGCGAAGGCCTGCATCATGCCGTACTCGATGCCGTTATGGATCATCTTGACGAAATGACCGGCACCGGCCGGACCGGCGTGCATATAGCCGTTCTCGACGCGCGGATCACGGCCATCGCGGGCTTCCGTGCGCGGGATGTCGCCAGCGCCCGGGGCGAGGGTCTTGAAGATCGGGTCGAGGAAATCGACGGTGGCCTTGTCGCCGCCGATCATCATGCAGTAGCCGCGATCGAGGCCCCACACGCCGCCGGAAGTGCCGACGTCCACGTAATGCTGGCCCTTGGCGGCCAGTTCCTCGGCACGGCGGGCATCGTCCTTGTAGAACGTATTGCCGCCGTCGATGATGATGTCGTCCTTGCCCAGCATGCCGCTGATCTTGGCGATCGTGGTCTCGGTGATCTCGCCGGAGGGCAGCATGACCCACACCACCTTGGGCGAGGGCAGGGCCTGCACCAGCGCCTCGAGGGACTCGACGGCTTCGGCGCCATCCTTCGCCAGCGTGGTGCGCGCGTCGGCGTTGTTGTCGTACACCACGGTCTGGTGACCGTCCCTCATCAGGCGGCGGGCGATATTGCCGCCCATCTTGCCCAGTCCGATCAAGCCGATTTTCATGCGTGGGATCCTCGTGTGTTTATCGGGGGGGAATATGTGGCTGTCTGGTCAGGATGCAAGGCATGGCCGGATCAAGGCGCCGGTTGGGGCGCGTCGAAGTCGGCATCCGGGCCGACGGGAACGATGCCCGTCGGGTCCAGCCAGGGGTGGCTCAGGTAATAGTGCTTTTTGATGTGCGCGAAGTCGACCGTTCCGCGGATGCCGGGCACTTGATACAACGCGCGCGTATACGCCTGGAGCGCGGGATAGTCGACCAGGCGGCGAAGATTGCATTTGAAGTGGCCGTGGTACGCCGCGTCGAAGCGGATCAGGGTGGTGAACAGCCGCCAGTCGGCCTCGGTCACGGTGTCGCCGCACAGGTAGCGATGGTCGCGCAGGTGGCTTTCCAGCCAGTCCAGCGTATTGAAAAGCGGGTGGACGGCCTCGTCGTAGGCCGCCTGGGTACCGGCGAAGCCCGCCTTGTACACGCCATTGTTCACCGTATCGTAGATACGCGCATTGTAGCCGTCGATCTGCCCGCGCAGCGACTCCGGATAAAAATCCCCCGGGGTGGCGCCGATACCGTCGAATGCCGTGTTGAGCATGCGGATGATGTCCGCCGACTCGTTGCTGACGATGCAGCGTCGCTGTTTGTCCCAAAGGACCGGTACGGTGGCGCGCCCCGACACGGTCGCGTCGGACAACCGATAGAGCTCGTGGACGCAGCGGGTGTGGTTGACCGTGTCCGCGATCACGCCGTCGGCGGGCTCGAACGTCCAACCCTCATCGCCCATCAGCCAGTGGGTGACCGACAGCCCGATCAGGGTGTCCAGTCCCTTAAGCTCGCGGAAGATCGCCGTGCGATGCGCCCAGGGGCAGGCCCGGGCGATGTAAAGGTGATAGCGGCCGGGCTCGGCCGTGAAGCCGCCCTCGCCGGTCGGGCCGGGCGCGCCATCGGGGGTGATCCAGTGGCGGAAACGGGTCGGCTCGCGCTCGAAGCGTCCACCGCTCTTGCCGGTGTCGTAGCCCGCGGTGGTCCATCTGCCTTCGACGAGCAGCCCCATGGGGAGCCCTCCCTCGTGGATAAACCGCTTTGATAGCGCACGCCGAGCGAAGATTACGTCACGTGAGGGCAGGATCGACGCGCGTCGACCTGACTTCTGGCACGGTAGAGGTCGGCTTGGTTTGCCGGTTACGCTGAGCGGTCGTCCCCAGGGTGTCCCCGATGAAAAACCCAGTCCGTCTCTCGCTTGCCGGCTTCGCCCTGGCGGCATCGCTCGGCGCTGCCGCCGGTACGTTCGATCCCCGGGAGGCGTTCGCGCCGTTCACCTATCCGCAGCCGGTCACGGCCTACCGTTCCGGCAGCGGCATGCCGGGCCCGCTGTTCTGGCAGAACCGTGCGGACTACGACCTGGCCGCCACGCTCGACCCGGTCCGCAACACGCTGATGGGTAAGGCCACCGTGCATTACACCAATAACAGTCCGGACGCGCTCGAGGTGCTCTGGCTGCAGCTGGACGAAAACCGGTTCACCCAGGACGCCCGCGGCAACTTCACGGCCGGCGCGATGCCCACGTCGCATACCGATGGGTACCGCATCGCCACGGTGACGGTGGAGCAGGGCGGTCGGGCCGTGAAGGCGAGCTACGTGGTGAGCGACACGCGCATGCAGGTGCGTCTGCCGCAGCCGTTGCCGGCCCGCGGCGGCAAGATCACGCTCACGATCGAATATTCCTACGACCTGCCGGGCGATTTTGGCGGTCGTACGGGTTTCGCGCCGTCGAAAAACGGCAATATCTACGAGATGGCGCAGTGGTACCCGCGCATGTGCGTGTATGACGATCTGCGTGGCTGGGACACCGCGCCCTACCTCAACAGCGAGTTCTACCTCGAATACGGTGATTTCAACTACGCCGTTACCGTGCCCGCCAACATGATCGTCGCGGGCTCCGGCGAGCTGGTCAATCCGGAAGACGTGCTCACGGCTACGCAGCGCGATCGCCTGGCCCGCGCGCGCGACAGCGACGCCACGGTGATGATCCGTACGCCGGCCGAAGTGACCGACCCGGGCAGCCGGCCCGCGAAAGGCGGCACGTTGACCTGGAAGTTCCGCATGCGGAACACGCGCGACGCCGCCTTCGGTGCCTCGACCAGCTATGTCTGGGATGCCGCACGCATCAACCTGCCGGAAGGCCACAAGGCGCTGGCGATGTCGGTCTATCCGGTGGAGAGTGTGGGCGACACCGCCTGGGGCCGCTCGACGGAATACCTGAAAGCCGCGGTGGAACACTTCTCGGCGCGCTGGTACCCGTATCCGTACCCGGTGGCGGTGAACGAAGCCGGCTCCGCTGCCAGCGGCATGGAATATCCGGGCATCGTGTTCGATCCGATGAAGGCCTCGCCCAAGGACCTGCACATGGTGACGGCGCACGAGATCGGCCATACGTGGTTCCCGATGATCGTGGGCACCGATGAACGCCGCAACGCCTGGATGGACGAAGGTTTCAACACCTTCATCGACGTGTACGAGGCCGACGCGTTCCACGGCGGCGAGTTCGCGCCCAAGCGGGACGGCGAATACGCCCCCAAGGGCGGCAACCCGGTGGACGAGATCCTGCCGCTGCTGGCCGACCGCGATGCGCCCAACCTGCTGATCGGCGCGGACATGGTCAAGGAGAAGTACCGCCACCCGGCCACGTACTTCAAGGCGGCGCTCGGCCTGGTGCTGCTGCGCGAGCAGATCGTGGGCCCGGAGCGGTTCGACCCCGCGTTCCGCAAGTACATCGCCACGTGGGCCTTCCGGCATCCCACGCCCTCCGATTTCTTCCGCCTGATGGAGAGCGAGACGGGCGAGGACCTCGGCTGGTTCTGGCGAGGCTGGTACGCCAACAACTGGGAGCTGGACCTCGCGGTGACCAGGGTCGCCGGCACGAAGGTCACCCTGGCCAATCTCGACCGCCTGGTCATGCCGGCCACGCTGCGGGTGACCTTCGACGACAAGAGCACGCGTGACATCCGCATCCCCGTGGAAACCTGGCAGCAGCACACCACGTTCGACGTGACCCTGCCCGGGACGAAAGCGATCGTCCGCGCGGTGATCGATCCGGACCACGCGCTGCCCGACCGCGACCGCATCAACAACGCCTGGCCGCGCTGATCATGTCGCCACGCGTGGGTGCCGTCTCCCATCTGTTCGCCCTGGTCGTCGCGGCGGTGGCGTGGCCGGCGCTGATGCTGCAGTACTGGCTGTCGCTGTGGTCCGCGCCATGGCCCGAGGCGACCCTGCGCTTTTTCAGCTTTTTCACCATCCTGTCCAACCTGCTGGTGGCCCTCGTGGCCACCGCGTGGGTCACTGGTGGCAGCTGGGCGCCCGTGCGGTTCTGGCGCGGTCCGCGGGTACGCGGACTGGCGGCGCTGTCGATCTCGGTCACCTGCCTGGTCTATGCGGCCGTGCTGCAGTCGCTGTGGCATCCGATGGGGCCGGAACTCGTCGCCGATCGGGCCCTCCATTACGTGGTGCCGTTCCTGTTCCTGGTCTGGTGGATCGCCCTGTTGCCCCACGGGTCGCTGGACTGGGGCGATGCGTTGCGCTGGCTGGGGTTTCCCGTGGTGTTCCTCGCCTGGACGCTTGCGCGGGGCGCCGTGGTGCATGAATACCCGTACCCGTTCATGGACGTGAGGCACCTGGGCTATGCCGCCGTACTGCTCAACAGTGCGCTTGTGGGTGCGCTGTTTCTCGGGCTGGGCATGGGCCTGGTCGCGATGGACCGTGCACTCGCACGTGGTCTTCGGGCACGCCCGTAACCTTCCCGGTCTACAATGAACGCATGATATTTCGCTGGTTCGAATCCCTGATCGACATCTTCCGCGAGGTCCCCGACCAGACCCCGCCGAAGGGCGTCGTGCGTTTCTACGCGTTCTACCTCCGCCAGGTATGGAAGATCTTCGGTGCCGCGCTGGTCGTGGGCTTGGCCGTGGCCCTGATCGAAGTCGCGCTGTTCGACTTCCTCGGCCGGCTGGTGGACATGGCGCAGAAGACGCCCGCCGCCACGTTCTTCGCCACCCATGCCCGCACCCTGTGGTGGATGGGCTTCGTGGTAGTGGTGTTGCGTCCCGTCTCCATCGGCCTGCACGACCTGCTGGTCAACCAGGCGCTGAATCCCGGCATGACCAGCATGATGCGCTGGCAGCACCATCGTTACGTGCTGAAGCAGAGCCTCTCGTTCTTCCAGAACGATTTCGCCGGGCGCATCGCCAACCGCATCATGCAGACGGCACCGTCGCTGCGGCAGTCCGCCGTGCAGGTGGTCGATGCGCTGTGGTACGTCACGGTGTACGCGGGCACCTCCATCTACCTGTTCGCGCGGGCGGACATCTGGCTGGCGATGCCGCTGGTGGGCTGGATCGCCTGCTACGTCGGCATGCTGGTGTTCTTCGTGCCACGCGTGAAGGAGCGCTCCTGGAAGGCCTCCGAGGCTCGTTCCAAGCTCATGGGCCGTATCGTCGACGGCTACAGCAACGTGATGACGCTCAAGCTGTTCGCGCATACCAACCGCGAAGAAGCCTACGCGAAGGAAGCCATCGTCGAGCAGACCGACAAGGTGCGCTCGTCCAGCCGCATGGTCACCACCATGGACGCGTCGATCACCGCCCTCAACGGTCTGCTGATCGCCGGCACCAGCATCCTGGCCCTGTGGCTGTGGTCGCGCGGCACCGTGTCCACCGGTCAGGTGGCGCTCGCGGTGGGCCTGGTCATTCGTATCAACAACATGTCCGGCTGGATCATGTGGGTGGTCAACGGCATCTTCGAGGATGTCGGCACCGTGCAGGACGGCATCACCACGCTGGCGCAGGAGCGCACGGTGGTGGACCGTGCCGACGCGGCGCCGCTGGAGGTCACCCGCGGCGAGGTGCACTTCAAGGACATCCACTTCCACTATGGCAAGGCCGGCGGCATCATCGGCGGCCTCGATCTCACGGTGCGCGCCGGTGAAAAGATCGGCTTGGTCGGCCCGTCCGGCGCGGGCAAGTCCACCATGGTCAACGTGCTGCTGCGCCTTTACGACCTTGAGGACGGCCAGATCCTCATCGATGGCCAGGACGTGGCCGGGGTGACCCAGGAATCCCTGCGTTCGAAGATCGGCGTGGTCACCCAGGACACCTCGCTGCTGCACCGGTCCATTCGCGACAACCTGCTCTACGGGCGCCCCGATGCCACCGAGGCCGAGATGGCCGAGGCGGTGCGCCAGGCACGCGCGGACGAGTTCATTCCGCTGCTGTCCGACGGCGAGGGCCGCACCGGCTACGACGCCCACGCGGGCGAGCGCGGCGTCAAACTGTCCGGCGGGCAGCGACAGCGCATCGCCATCGCGCGGGTGCTGCTCAAGGACGCGCCCATCCTGGTACTGGACGAAGCCACCTCGGCGCTGGATTCCGAAGCCGAGGCCGCCATCCAGGAAAGCCTGGAAACGTTGATGCGCGGCAAGACCGTCATCGCCATCGCGCACCGCCTGTCCACCATCGCGAAGATGGATCGCCTGGTGGTCATGGATCACGGCGCCATCGTGGAAACCGGCACCCATGTGGAGCTGATCGCGCATGGGGGGCTGTACGCGCGTTTGTGGGCGCACCAGACCGGCGGTTTCGTCGGCGCGGAATAAACACCGCCGACATGAAACGAATGCGAGGCTGACTTGCACGCAATGCGCTTTGTCGCCCGTGCGGTTCCGGCGACAATGGGCGTTACCCAAGGGAGAGTCACCTATGTCCGCCGCCAGCGATGCTCCGATCGACAACCGCCTCGCCGCCGTGGACCGCGACTGGCGCACACCCGTGGAACTGGTCGCGTTGGGCGCCATCTGGGGCGGCTCGTTCCTGTTCATGCGGGTGGCGGCGAAAGACTTCGGGCCGTTTCCGATGGTGGCAACCCGGCTGCTGTTCGGCTCGCTGGTGTTGCTGCCGCTGCTGCTGAGGGCGCGCAAGACCTTGCGGTTCTCGCACCTGTGGAAAATGCTGGCACTCGGTGCGCTCAGCGCCGCCGTGCCGTTCACGCTGTTCGCCTGGGGCGCCGAGCGCGCTCCCGCGGGCATCGGTGCCATCGCCAACAGCATGACGGTGCTGTTCGCCGCGCTGGTCGCGTTCATCGGCTTCGGCGAGCGCATCGGCACGCGCAAGGCGATCGCCCTGGTGGCCGGTTTCGCCGGCGTGCTGATCCTGGCCAGCGGGCGGACCGCCGGCGACAACGTGGCGCCCGCCGCGCTGGCCGGTGCTGCGGCTGCCTTCTGCTACGGGCTGGCGGGTAATCTCATCAAGCGCTACCTCGCCGATATCGCCCCCACCGCCGTCGCCGCCGGGTGCCTGCTCGGCGCCACCGTGCTGACCGCGCCACTGGCCGCGCTGACCTGGCCGGACGCGCCCATACCCGTGAAGTCGTGGCTGGCCGTCATCGCCCTGGGCGTGCTCTGCACGGGGCTGGCCTATGCGTTCTATTTTCGCCTGATCCAGCGCATCGGCGCACCGCGCGCCGCCACCGCGACCTACCTGGTGCCGTTGTTCGGCGTCGCCTGGGCATGGATGTTCCTGGGCGAGGCGCTGACTCCGACGATGGCGCTGGCCGGCGCGATCATCCTGGGCAGCGTGTTGCTCAGCCAGCAGCGCAAGGTGTCCTGAGCCCCTTTCCCCGGACGACGATGCGTGGAATAGTCCCGCCATCGTTTTGTCGCAGGGGTGTTGCATGTCGCGTCTTCGTGTTCGTCATATCCTCGCCGTCGGTGGCGCGGGCCTCGCCTGCGCACTGGCCGCGCCGGCGCAGGATGCGGCTTCGGCGCCAGCCGCGGCCACGACCGCGGCACCGGCCCGTCCAGCCGCCCTGGCCGACTTCGACGCCTACGTCGATGCCACGCGCAAGCAGTTCGACGTGCCCGGCATCGCGGTGGCCATCGTGAAGGACGGCCGGATCGTGCTGGAGATGGGCTCGGGTGTGCGTAAGCTGGGTGACCCGAAGAAGGTGGACGCACACACGCAATTCGCCATCGCATCCAACACCAAGGCGTTCACCGCCGCGTCGCTGGCCATCCTCGCCGACGAGAACAAGCTGGACATGAACGATCGCGTGGTCGACCGGCTGCCGTGGTTCCAGATGTCCGATCCGTTCGTCACCCGCGAGATGCGCATCCGCGACCTGCTCGCGCACCGCAGCGGTCTGAGCCTGGGCGCGGGCGACCTGCTGTACTGGCCGACCACCTCGTACACCACCCGCGAAGTGGTGCAGCGCCTCCGCTACGTGCCGCTGACCAACAGCTTCCGCGCCGAGTACGCGTACGACAACATCCTCTTCGCCGTGGCCGGCCTGGTGGTGGAGGAAGTCACCGGCAAGCCGTGGGCCGACTTCGTTCGCGACCGCATCTTCGTGCCGCTGGGTATGACCGAATCGCAGACGCACGCACCGACCACGATCGGGCCGAACGACGATATCGCCACGGGCCATGCCAAGTTCGACTTCAAGGACCTCAAGCCGGTCGGGCCGATGTCGTGGAGCAACAATCCGTCCGCCGGCGGCATCTATTCGAGCGTGCACGACCTGTCGAAGTGGCTGACCATGCAGCTGGCCGGCGGTACCTACACCGACGCCGCCGGCAAGTCGCAACGCCTGTTCAGCGAGAAGCGCCAGGCCGAGATGTGGTCGCTGATCACGCCCATCCGCATTCCTGAACCCACCGTGCCCGAACTGAAGGCGGCCAGGCCGAACTTCTCGGGCTACGGCGAGGGCTGGTTCGTCTCCGACTACCGCGGCCACAAGCTGGTCTGGCACACCGGCGGCTGGCCCGGCATGGTCTCGCGCGTGACCATGGTGCCCGATCTCAAGCTGGGCATCGTGGTGCTGACCAACCAGGAGAGCGGCGCCGCCTTCCAGGCGGTCACCATGCGCGCTCTCGATGCCTTCACCGATGCACCGAAGACGGATTGGATCGCCGCCTACGCGGCCGGCGTGAAGAAATCCGAGGGCAACGCTGACGACAGCATGAAGACACACGAAGCGGCGCGCATGAAAGGCACGAAACCGTCGCTCTCACTGGACGGCTACGTCGGCACGTATCGCGATCCCTGGTACGGCGACGTCAAGGTAACCCGCCAGGGCGGCAAGCTGGTCATGACGTTCACCAAGACCGCCCAGCTCACCGGCACGCTGGAGCCGTGGCAGCACGACACGTTCATCGCCCACTGGGACGATCGCTCGCTCAACGGCGACGCGTTCGTCAACTTCGCGCTGGACCCGGACGGCAAGGTCCGCGAGATCCGCATGGAACCGGTATCGCCGCTGACGGATTTCAGCTTCGACTTCCAGGACCTGCGGCTCACGCCCGTGAAGTAACCCTTCAGCCTGCCGGATCGTCTGTCGATGCCTTCGGCGCACCGGCGGCGGTCGGGCCTGGCGGCCCGGGTATCTCAGGCATGGCACCGCCGGAGCGCAGCACCAGGTCCTGCGGACGCAGCAGCGGGATATCCGCGCCTCGCAGGCGCGCGATGATGTCGAACAGCAGGTCGCTTTTGACGTTGCCCACGTCGCGCGGGCTGCCCACGTAGCAGGTGGCGACGAACATCATCGCCGTGCGATCGATGCCGTCCAGGGTGACCGACGGGGCAGGGCTCTCCTGCACGGCGTTGTGCGCGCCCATGGCTTCCAGCATGTGGCTGCGCACGTCCACCGGATCGCTGTCCAGCGGCATCGGCATCTTGATCTGCACGCGTCCCTGCGGGTTGGCCATCGTCATGTTCCGCACCGGCTTGGTGATGAACGACGAGTTGGGCACGATGATGGTCGACCGGTCGCCTACCTGTATCTCGGTGGCGCGGACATTGATGCGCCGGATGTCGCCTTCCGCGTCGTCGAGCACCACCCAGTCGCCCACCTTGACCGGTCGCTCCGCCAGCAGGATCAGGCCGCAGATGAAGTTCTGCACGATGGCCTGGAGGCCGAAGCCGATGCCGACGGAAAGTGCCGAGGCGACCCAGGCCACGTTCTGTACCGACAGGCCCATCGCCAGCAGGGCGATCGCCACCACGACGACGACGCCGACATACCCCAGCAGGGTGGTCAGCGAACTGCGCATGCCCGGATCGAGGTTGGTCCGCGGCAGGTACTGGTCGGCGAGCCAGTTCTTCGCCGTGCGTACTGCCAGCAGGCCGACGAAGAACAGGCCGATCGCCGTGAGGATCTGGTCGGGCTTCAGCTCGACGTTGTAGATCTTCAGCGACTGCAGCTTGCCGCCCAGTTCGAGCAGGTCGGGCACGCTCCCGCCGGCACCGGCCGCCGCAGCGGACAAGCCGAGCAGGAACAGGCCCAGGCGCACGACACCGGACAGCAGCACGCCGGCCTGGTCCAGCAGTCGCGGATGCGTGCCGAACACGGCCTGGGCGCGGGCGCTCATCGGGCCCTTTTCCGAAAGCAGCGTTTCGAAGAGGTCGTCGACCAGGCGCATCGCGAGGTAGGTGGCCGCGATCACGATGGTGATCCAGACCACGCGCCCGGCCATGAAGGCCGCGAACGACACATAACCCAGCAGCAGGCCGACCCATGCGGCGACGATGGCGATCCACGCGGCGGCGATCAGCACGCTGGTCCAGACCGGGCGCGACGGAGGCGCCTCGTCCTCGCCTTCGGTGCGGTGGCTGCGTCCGAGCCGGATCAGCACGAGCGCTGCAAGCACGGTCAGCACAACGGCCTGCACGCTGCTGGTCATCACCGTCGCGGCAAGACTGGTGCCGATCGTGCGGTTGAGGTCTTCGAGGAAGCGGAACAGCACGATGGCGAGGGAGAACGCCATGGGGAAACGCCGCAGCTGCATGGCCGTCTCGTCGGCCAGTGAGGGCAACCGCCAGGAGGGCCGCTTGGCGGAGATCAGCGCGCGGCCGAGACCGGCGACGAAGGCGCTGAAGAACACCAGGCCGACGACGTGCCGGGCCATTTCGTCGGTGTCGTGGCTGAGCGTGTCGTTCCAGTTGATGCCCAGGTAGAGCAACTGTGTGCCCAGGCCGGTGGTCAGGGTGGAGGTCAGCGCGATGCCGAGGATCAGTGCCGAACGCCGCAGGCGGCCCGGCGGCATGCGGTTGGCGGTGAGGTGGCGCACCCGGTGTTCGATGTAGAAGCGCACGGCCGTCATCAGTAGCAGGCCGAACAGCACGCACGTGACCAGCGCAGTGCGGTTGCCCTGCGTCCAGCTGGCGACCAGATCGGTCTTCACCTGGTTACCGAAATCCCGCAGGTTGGACGAGTCGCGCGGGAAGGCTTGCGCCGGATCGGACCAGAACGCGCGGGACAGCGGCGAGTTGGTCCGCTGCGAGATGGTTTGCTGGAAGCGGATGCGGCGCAGGTCGGCCAGCTGACCGGAGGTCTGCTGGGCTTCCAGGGCGATGCCGTCGGCTTGCTTGACCTGGGCGTCCACCGCGTTGAACGCCTTGGTCGCGTCTTTGCGTGAGGCTGCCAGCTCGGGCGCTTCTTTTGTGCCGGCCGCCGGCGCGGGGCCGAGCTGGTCGAGGCGCGCCTTGGCGGCGTCGCGGCCGGAGCGCAGCGTGCCGGAGACGGCCTGCGCGCTGGAGACGATATCCGTGGCCTTGCTGCGGAGGTCGTCGATCTTGCCGTCCGTGATCTGGTCGTCCTTCATGGCCTTCTCGACCTGGTCGAGTTGGCCGCGAAGGTCGTCCAGCTGCTGGGCTGGCGTGGCAACCGCGGCAGGTGCCGGCGAGGCCGTGGAATCGTCGTCGCTCTGGGCGAAGACGGGGCCGCTCGTGACGACGAGCAGGGCGATGAAGAGAATTCTCAATGTGCGCATGCGGGGATCATAAGGCAGGCCGGGCCGCGTCGGACGCCTCGTGCCTGCGGTACGCTGACGGCAAGGGCACGCGCGGGCCGACGATGCGGCAATGCAGCTTTGCCATGCCGCGACCCGCCGTTATCCTGCCGCCCTTAGTCCACGTACGGAAACCCGACCCATGCGCACGAAGCTCGTCGCCGGTAACTGGAAGATGCATGGCTCGCTGGGCATGGCGGACGACCTGATCCGTGCGGTGGTGGGTAACGTGCCCGGCAACGTGGACGTCGTGGCGTTTCCGCCGGCCGTGTTCCTGCACGACCTGGCACAGCGCTACGACGGTCGCGGTCTGGGTTTCGGGGCGCAGGACCTGTCGGAGCACACGCAGCCCGGTGCTTACACGGGTGAAGTCGCAGGCAGCATGCTGCGCGACGTGGGCGCCGCCTGGGTACTGGCGGGCCACTCGGAACGTCGCCAGTACCACGGCGAATCCGACGCGCTGGTGGCCAGGAAGGTAGATGCCGCGCGGCAGGCGGGCCTCACACCCATCCTCTGCGTGGGCGAAACGCAGGACGAACACGAGGCGGGCCAGGCCGAGTCCGTCATCGGTCGCCAGCTGGACGCCGTGCTGGACCAGATGGGCGTGGACGCTTTCCGTGACATCGTGATTGCCTATGAGCCGGTCTGGGCCATCGGCACGGGGCTAACCGCCACCCCGGACAAGGTGCAAAAAATTCATGCGTTCATCCGTAGCCAACTGGCAAAAAAGGATGTTAATATCTCGCTCCTGACCCGGGTGCTTTACGGTGGAAGCGTCAAGCCGGCCAATGCGGCCGAACTTTTCGCCCAGCCAGACGTAGACGGGGGACTCATCGGCGGTGCGGCTCTCGTAGCGTCCGATTTCCTGGATATATGCGCCGCGGCGCGATAATCGCGACACGGCAAACAAGAAGACATGTTCATCCTCTTCAGCGTTTTCTATATCCTGATCGCCGCGGCGATGATCGTGCTGATCCTCATGCAGCGCGGCGCCGGTGCGGACGCAGGTTCCGGTTTCGGTGGCGGCGCGTCGGCCACCGTGTTCGGTGCGCGCGGCTCGTCCAGCTTCATGACGCGGGCCACCGCCATCCTCGCCGCACTGTTCTTCGTGCTCAGCCTGGGTATGGGTATTTATCTCGGTCGCTCGGGTGCTCCGCAGCCGGCCGCGGATCTCGGCGTGATGTCAGGTGCCTCGGTGCCGGCCGCTCCCGCCAGCAACGCTCCGGTGAAGCCGGTCGCGTCGGATGTGCCGCAGGCACCCGCCGCCGCCAATGGTGACACCCCGGCCGCCAAGCAGGATGCCTCGCAGGCACCCGCCGAACCGGCCAAGAAGTAATCAGCGATACCTGCAACACGCTGTAAAAGTTATGCCCAGGTGGCGGAATTGGTAGACGCACTACCTTGAGGTGGTAGCGGCTTAGGCTGTGGGGGTTCGAGTCCCCCCTTGGGCACCAACGCAAGATTCGGAGTACCTCAACCGGATCGCAATCGAACCCGCGAAAGCGGGTTTTTTTGTGCCCGGACACTCGGTATCGCTGCCTGAACGTACCGACACTCGATGATCGCGAAAGCTCAATAATTCGGTAAATTTGCCGATACTTGCCCATAGCCGCATGCTGCGGTGACGTCATCAGGCAACCCCCTTTCCATGCTCGCAAGCAGTTATAGCGGCATCCTCGTCGTGTTCTCGCTCGTTGTCGCCGTGCTTGCGTCCTACACGGCGCTGATCATGGCCAGCCGTGTGGCGGGTGCGCGAGGCCGTGCCTCGTTGCTTTGGCTGATCGGCGGTGCCGTGGCCATGGGCTTCGGCATCTGGTCGATGCATTTCATCGGCATGCTGGCGTTCCGGTTGCCCATCGCCGTGGGCTACGACCTGGGCCTCACCGCGCTGTCGCTGGTGATCGCCGTCGGCTCATCCGCCTTCGCTCTGTGGCTGGTCTGCCTGGAGCAGTTGCCTCGTCGGCGCCTCTGTGGCGGCGCGTTGCTGATGGGGGCGGGCATCGCCACGATGCATTACACGGGCATGGCCGCGATGAAGATGCAGCCGGCGGTGATCTACGATCCCTGGTTGTTCGCGGCATCGGTGGCGATCGCCGTGCTGGCGTCGGGTGCCGCCTTGTGGATCGCATTTCGCCTGCGTCACGATAGCGAGCGGGTGGTGTTGGCGCGTCTGGGCGCGTCGCTGGTCATGGGCTGCGCCATCGTCGGCATGCATTACACCGGGATGGCCGCTTCCGCGTTCCCCTCGGACAGCTGGTGCGGTGCCGCCTATACCGGTATCGATGCGAAATGGCTTGCGTTCGTCGTCATCGTCGTCAGCCTTGCCGTGTTCGCCATCACGCTCATCGTGTCCATGCTGGACGTTCGCGCGGACGCGCTGGCCATGTCGCTGGACCGGGCGAACAGCGAACTCGTGCAGCTCGCGCTGCACGACAACCTGACGCGCTTGCCCAATCGCGTGTTGCTGGGCGATCGCATGGAACACGCCATCGACATGGCGGAACGCGACCGGCGCCAGCTGGCCGTTCTTTTCGTTGATCTGGATGGTTTCAAGGCCGTGAACGACGTCTACGGACATCACGTCGGCGACCTGCTGCTCAAGGAAGTAGCGGCTCGTATCCTGAAGCTGGGGCGCGGACAGGACACGGTGGCACGGCTGGGTGGCGACGAGTTCGTGCTGGTGCTCGACATCCGTGGCCCGGAAGACGCCGCGGAACTGTCGCAGCGCCTGGTCGACCAGCTGGCGGCGGTGTACGTGATCGCCGACCACGCCATCCATGTCGCCGCCAGCATCGGCATCGCCATCTATCCCGAGAACGGGCGAACCACGCATGAGCTGATGGTCAATGCCGATGCGGCGATGTACCACGCGAAGGAGCAGGGGCGTAATGGCTACTGCTTCTTCGAAAAAGCGATGAATGCCAACGTGCACCAGCAGCTGCAGCTGCAGCATGACCTGCGGCGGGCCGTCGATAACGGCGAATTCCTGTTGCACTACCAGCCCAAGGTAGTGTCTCCCGCGGGGCCCATGATCGGCGTGGAGGCCCTGCTGCGCTGGCAACCGCCCGGGCGGGGGATCATCGCGCCCGACGAATTCCTGCCGCTTGCCGAACGCACGGGGCTGATCGTGCCCATCGGCAACTGGGTGATCGACGAAGCCTGCCGGCAGATGCGCGTATGGCAGGCGCAGGGGCACACGGACTGGACCGTGGCGGTCAACCTGTCCACGGTGCAGCTGACTCATGCCGGCCTGCTCGACGTGCTGCGCGACACGCTGCATCGCCACCAGCTCGAGCCGCGGCACCTCGTGCTGGAAGTGACCGAATCAACCGCCATGCGTGACGCGGCCACCAGCTTGGCCATCCTCAACCAGGTGGCGGCGCTGGGCATCGGTATTTCCATCGACGACTTCGGCACCGGCTATTCCAGCCTGCTCTACCTCAAGCAGCTGCCGGCGAACGAACTGAAGATCGACCGGGGCTTCATCGCCGAGTTGACGCAAGGCAACGACGACGAGGCGATCGTCTCGGCCATCATCGCCCTGGGCAAGACCCTAGGTCTGAAGATCGTCGCCGAAGGCGTGGAAACCGCCGAGCAGCAGGCCTTGCTTACGCGGTTGGGCTGCAATGTACTGCAGGGATACCTGCTGGGCAGGCCGGTGCCTCCCGCGCAGGTCGCGTTGTCGATGCCGGTGCATTACGATGCGCGCTGACGCACCCACCGGAACCGCCATGAACCAGACTGCCGATCCGATCGACCGACTCTTCGAGTTCACTGTCTCGTTCGCCAAGGGCAGGCTGGAAGAAGACGGCGACTTCTACCCGTTCGGCATGGTCATTTCGACGGATGGCAAGTTTTCGGCCGTGCACGGCGAATTTTCGGCCGTGCAAGGGGAGGTTGCGCCTGACGTGGAGCAGTCGCCCGTCCTGGATGTGTACTGGTCGACGGCGGAGGCGCTTACACGTGCCTGTGCCGACGGCGGCGTCGCCGCGGCTGCCCTCCTTGCGCCCGTGACCATTCCGGCCGAACTGAACGCACCTGTCAGGAGCGGTATACGCGTGCATATCGAAGCGCCGGGCATCGCGCGCTTGATCTACGTCCCGTATGCGCCCTATGCCGACGCGGGTCGCACGCTCGAGTTGCACGAGCCGCTGGCGGTGGAAACACCTGACGCCTTCTTCAAGGCCTGACAGCGATCGTCCTCACATCGTGAGGACGATCTTGCCCACGCTCTTGCCCGATTCCATGTGGGCGTGGGCCGCCGCGGCCTCCGCGAGCGGAAAGCGGCTATCGACCACCGGGCGCAGCGTGCCGTCGTTGAAACGATGCAGCCAGCGCTCGCGAAACCGCCGTGTCATAGCCTGCTTGACCGCCGCGGGACGGGATTTCATCACCGTGCCGATGATCTGCAGGTGCCGGTACAGCAACTGGTCCAGGGGCAGGCCGGCCTTCGCACTGCCGCCCAGCAGGCCCACCTCGACCAGGCGTCCGCCATGGTTGAGCGAGGCCAGGTTGCGGTCGAAGTAGGAGGCACCGATGAAGTCGACGATCACGTCCACGCCGCGCTTGTCCGTTTCGCGTGCGATCGCCTCGGCGAAGTCGCTGCCACGGTAGTCGATGGCGACATCCGCACCGAACCCGCGGACGCGGTCCAGCTTGCCCTCGCTGGCGGTCGCGAACACGCGTGCCCCGGCGGCGTGGGCCAACTGGATGGCGGCCGAACCGACGCCACTGGCGCCGGCATGCACCAGGATGGCGTCCATCGATTCCAGGCGACCCAGGTGGAAGGCCGCCTCGTGGGCGGTGACGAAGGCCTCGGGAATCGCCGCGGCGTCGGCATAGTCCATGCCGTCCGGAATCGCCATGGCCATGCGATGGTCGATGCGCGCCAGCGGGGCGTAGGCGCCGCCGCCGACGATGCCCATGACGCGATCGCCCAAGGCATGACCGTGCACGTTGCGCCCGACGGCGATCACCTCACCAGCGATCTCCAGGCCCATGACCGGGGAGTCGCCGAAGTTGTCGCGCTTGTAGCCGCCGGTGCGCTGGATGATGTCCGCCCGGTTTACGCCCGCCGCATACACGCGCACCAGCAGGTCGTCGTCGCGCGGGGTGGGATCGTCCACCTCGCCCAGGTGCAGTACGTCGGCCGCGCCGAAGTCGTCGAAGATGATGGCTTTCATGCCAGTGAGCATCGCGCCGCCCGCGCGAGGCGAGGGTGAAGATACGCGTGCGCGGGTGTGCCGCATTGACGCGCTGCAGGCCAGGGGACAAGCTGCACGGCAAAGCCGATGGAGATGGGATGCCCATGACGAACGTGACACTGCGGGTTTCGCTCCTTGCCGGCCTTATGGCGCTGGCGGGTTGCGCCGCACATGGGACCTTGCCTGAATCGCCTCAGGGCGCGGACGTGGCGCAGCGCGAGCGCGAGGCCCACCTGGCGTATGCCCATGGCGACATGCAGCGTGCCGCCGACCTCTACGAAGCGCTCGTGCGTGATACTCCGGACGACGCCGATGCCTGGTTCCACCTGGGTAATGCACGTTTCCGGCTGCAGCGACAGGACGACGCCGTGCTGGCGTACGACCGCGCGATCCAGATCAGTCCAGGCGATGCACGGGCCCTCTACAACCTGGGCGTGGTCCGCCTGAAGCAGGCACAGGCGGCGATGCTCGACAGCGCACAAGCGGGCAAGCCCGGCGATCCGTTGCGCGGTGACGGCCTACGTATCGCCCAGCGGCTGGCCAAGGTCGGCGACGACCTCGGCTCCCACGGCAAGGCCGATGGCGGCGCGCCACCGTTCATCGTCGAAGCAGCGAACGATGCGTCCGCGCCATGAGGTTCGGCTCGTTCGGCAGGGACGGCGCGCCCTTGCCACTCGGTGTATGGCTGGCAGTGGGCAACCGGTGTAGCGTGCCTGCAAGGGGAGACAGCATCGCAGGTCCGGGGGTTCCATGAGCAGCATCCATGTCGCGCGGCGCGTGATCGTTTTCGAAGATCATGAGGACCTGGCTGCCGCGCTGAAGGACCTGCTCAGGGAGCGGCTGGGATTCGACATCGTCGCGTCCGCGTCCTGCCTGACGGATGCGCTCCGGCTCGCCCGGATGGAGTACTTCGACGTGGCGGTGGTCGACCTCGACCTGCAGGGGGTCATGGCTTATCCGGTACTGGACGAGCTGCAGCGGCGGGGCATTCCCTACGTGCTGGCCACCGGTACGCTCAGCATGGATATTCCCGAAACGTACCGCGCGCCCGTCGTCTGCAAACCGTATAGTCTTCACCAGCTGGAAAATGCACTGGACCAGGCGACATCGACCAGGGGGTGACATGTCGCGTATCGATTTCGACGAGCCGTGGACGTACGGTGGACAGCCGTGGCACAGCCTGAAGGACACCGATTTCGGAGTTATCGTCGTGGATGCCGCCGGCGCCATCGTGCATGTCAACGATCGCGCCGCCCAGTTGCACGGATGGGTGCGGCTGGCGGTGATCCCCGAAGACTACAGCCGGATGTATGGCCTGTTCACGGAGGAAGGGCGTCCCTATCCCTCCGATGACCTGCCCTTGACCCGTTCCGTCCAACACGGCGAGACGGTTCGGCATGCCCGATGGGTTGTGCGACGCCCCGACGGCAGCCGTCAGGTCATGCAGGGTACGTCGTATCCGGTCTGCGATCGGGACGGTGACCAGGTGGGGGCGGTGCTGGTCCACGACGCCATCGGCGAGCCGCGCCCCGGATGAGAAGCCGTGTCGCGCGTGGCGGGACATATCGCATGCTTGCCCGTGTCCTTGTCGGCGCGGCGGTGGGGCTTGTGCTGTTTGTTTCGGGAACATGGGGCACGCTTGCATTGAGCTACCAGCTGCCCGGGCCGTCCTACGTGCGGATCGTCGGCGCGGGCGCATGGTCGGTGGCGTGGCTGGGCCTGTGCGCCGCCCTGGTCGTCTGGCGCCCCTGGTGGGCGCCGGTGGCGATGCTGATCGCGTTGTCGGCATTGGGCCTGTGGTGGACCACCGTGCGGCCGTCGAACGATCGCGTCTGGGCGGACGACGTGAGTCGGCTGGTGTCGGGAACCATCGACGGCTCGCGCGTCACCCTGCACAACGTTCGCCATTTCGACTGGCGCGGGGATGACGACTACGACGCACGTTGGGAAACCCGCCAGTACGATCTCGATCACCTCGCCGGGGTGGACGCGATCCTCTCTTACTGGTCGGGCGAGGCCATCGCGCACGCCATGCTTTCGTTCGGTTTCGACGACGGACGCCACCTGGTCTTCTCGGTCGAGATCCGGCGGGAGCGGGGCGAGGCCTTTTCCGAGGTGGGTGGGTTCTTCAAGCAGTTCGAATTGATCCTGCTTGCCGCCGACGAGCGCGATATCGTTCGCGTCAGGACCAACGTGCGCGGGGAGGACGACTACCTGTTCCCGTTGCGCATGCCACGCGAGGCCATGCGCTCGCTGTTCGTGTCCTACGTGGAAGCCGCCAACCGGATGACGCACGAGCCGCGTTTCTACAACACGGTGACTTCCAACTGCACCACCATCGTCTATCGCATGGCACGGCGCATCGACAGCGGCCTGCCGCTGGACCCGCGCCTGCTGCTCACGGGTTACCTGCCGGAGTACTTCATGGACGTCGGTGCGCTCGACCCACGCCTGGGCGTGGAGACCTGGCGGCGCCTCGGGCGCATTACAGACCGTGCCCGGGCCACCACCGCGAAAGACGACTTTTCGTCGGCCATACGCGTCGGCGTGCCTTCGGCTCAGTCGTCATCGTCGGGTGCCGACACCTTATAGCCCCTGGCGCTTAGCGCGCTCAGGTAGCGGTCGGCGCCCAGCAGGTCGTCCAGCGGCACGATGGCGAGGGTCTGGTCGTTGGCGGCCACCGCGGTATCCACGGCGGCGAGCCAGCGCTCCCGCACGGCCTTGGGTATGTCGGTCAGGCCGATCTGCTGGGCTATGCCGCTGTCGGTCGCCGCGTTCATGCAGGTGATGCGTTGCCGTGCCGTGCGCTCGTCCTTCAGCGCGGCGATATCGCCCGTCGCCCATGCATTGGCACGTCGGGCCATGTCGGCCAGCTGCGCGTCGATGTTGTCGATGCTCTGCGCGAAGCACGCCACGTCGTCGAGGTTCGAACGCTTGAACGACTTCACGACGGCGCGCGGATCGTCGACCAGCAGGGTGTACTCGACGGGTACCTGCTTTACGCCGTGGCGTGTCGCCAGGTCCATGACGGTGCGCGTGACGCCGCCCGAGCGGGCCAGGCCACTGCTGCGTATGGCCGCCTTGTACAGCTCCAGCACGGCGAAAAGGGGCCGGTAGCGCTCCACCTTGCGATCGTCGCCGATGTACTTCGCCTTCACCGTGAGCCAGCGGGCGTAGACGTCGGCTGGCACGGTCTCCTGCAGCGTCTTGCCATCGGGCGAGTTGCGCACCCCGATCAGCGAGGGCAGTAGCGCAAGGCGACCGAAGAACCCGGCATTGGGCTTGATCTCCACCTTGGGCGGAAGGATGAGCGCCCCTGTATGGGCCAGTGCCTCGTCGATCTCCCGCGTCTGCCAGGTCATGTTCTTGGGCAGCGGGGTGAGCGTGCCGAGGATCAGCAGCGTGTGGCCGCCGCGGCTTGCCCGCCACAAGCCCGGGCCCGGCTGCTCGCCGCTGACCGTGACCGCCTCCAGCAGGGGCACCGACGTGGCCGGCGGTGGCACGGCGGGCGGTGGCGTCTGCGCGGCAGCGGGGAGGGCTGCCGCCAGGACGAGGCCGAGGGCGGCAAGGGCTCTGAGCATGCGGTTCGGGGTCATGGCGTTAGGCTAAAGGAGGAACGCTGAAGGGAGGAGTGCCGCTTGGCCCGGGTGACCGCTTAACCGGGTGCTCGCCCGGCATTCACATGGGATCGTGAACATGGATCACTTTCCCGGACCGGAGTTCCGCACATGAAGATCGGCATTATCGGCGCAGGCCACATCGGCAGGGCGCTTGCCAGGCGTTTTCGCGAGGCGGGTCACGACGTCCTCATCGCCAACTCGCGCGGACCGGAGACCTTGTCCGCCGTTGCCGCGGAGACCGGCGCGGTGCCGGTGACGGTGGAAGCGGCTGCACGGGGGGGCGAGGTGGTCGTCGTTACCATTCCGGAGTCCCGCATTCCCGACCTGCCGGGCGACCTGTTCGCCGACGTGCCATTGGAAACGGTGGTGGTCGACACCGGCAATTACTATCCGCAGCAGCGCGATGGCCATATCGCCGGCATCGAGGAAGGCCTGACCGAGAGCCAGTGGGTGGCCGAACAACTCAAGCGCCCGGTGATCAAGGCCTTCAACAATATCCACGCCGAGCACCTGGGCAACCTGGGCGTCCCATCGACAGCCGAGCGCCGAATCGCCCTGCCTGTGGCGGGCGACGACCCCAACGCCAAGGCCAAGGTGCTGAAGCTGGTCGACGACATCGGCTTCGATGGCGTGGATGCCGGCACGCTGGCGGACTCCTGGAAGCAGCAGCCCGGCACGCCCGTCTACGGGTCCAACCGTGACATCGAAGGTGTGCGCCAGGGGTTGCTCGATGCCGGCCACGATCGCCTCCCCGAATGGCGCGCCACCCCACGCAGCCCCGGTGATGAAGGCTCGCCGCGCTGACGTGCCGTGACTTTCATGTGAAGGTTTTTTTGGGCATTTCTTCCATTGTGGCGACACGTGCGAACGGATAGTCTTTCGCATCCCTTCCGTGGCAGGACTGTCTCGCTCGTCGCGAGCGCATCGACGGAATTTCGAGGTTACGCATTTTTCCATGGCCCTGGTCATTTACGACATCCCGTTCAGTCCGGACCTTGCTGGCTTATGGCATGTGCAGATGAATGGCGTGCCCACGGAAAATTTCGACACGCGGGTCGCCGCCATCGCCTATGCCGTACAGCAGTCCAAGCTGCTCGGTGCACAGAACGGTCTGCAGGCGCTCGTTTCGGTCGAAGGTGCCGATGGCATCTGGCGCGAGTTCGAATCCACTGCCAAACGCCCGGTCAGCGGACTGCTGTAGCCACCAGTGCACGTCGTTTTGATGCCCGATGCTTAGGATGGTGCGCTGGAACGAGGATCATCCCACCTATGACGCATCGCAAGATCGGTTACTTCGACGTGGAAGGCTCATGTTACGTGGCTAAGCCGGGGCGCTGGCGCGGCAAATACGTCATCAGCGAAGACGGCGACGAGGTTGCCGAAAAGCTCTGTACCACACTGCACGAGAACGAGGAAGACGCCTGCGCGGAAGGCCTTAACCTGGGCATTGCAGCCGCTCGCAAGCTCATGAAGGAGCGCGAGGGCTTCGATCCGGGCGATGACTGATCCCGCGCAGCCGCCGACGGAACCGTCCGATACGTTTCGCGCCGATCTGGAACGTCTCGCGACGGCCATCATGCCGTTCGGTAAATTCAAGGGAAAGCCGGTCGCGGAACTGCCTGGTCACTATCTGGCTTGGTTCGCGCGTGAGGGCTTCCCTCCTGGTGAACTGGGGCGTTTGCTGTCCATCATGCTGGAACTCGACCACAACGGCTTGCGTAGCCTGCTCGATCCGCTCAGGCAGCCCTCACGGCGACGGGACACGCGTGGACCGACCTAAGCGGGTGAATGCCGCAGCGCGATGTCGTCCATGATGTCCACACCGTCCGCATGTACGGCAATGATGCCGTCGCCGCGCAGCTTCGCCAGCATGCGCGTCACCGTGGCTGAACTCATTCGCAGGTAGGAGCCGATGTCGTCGCGCGACATCGGCAACGGGATCGTGCGGGCGTGTTCGTCGAAACGGCGGCGTCGGTCCAGCAGGTCGATGAGGAAGTCGCGGACCCTCGATGCGGCAACGCCCTCCGCGGCATGTCGGGTGACGGTGTGTTCCCGCCGACGCAGCATGCGGAGGTGGCGTGTCAGCGCGTCGTTTTCCACGCATAGCGCATCGACGGCCTCGCGGGGAAACCGGCAAAACCATGTCTTGCCCACGGCCATGACGGAACGCCCGTGCGTTCCGTTCCGTGCGACCTCCAGGGCGAACAGTTCGCCGGGCAGGTGAAACGCCAGCACGCGGCCGTCGCCGACGGTCTTGGCCATGCCGTTGAGAACGGCGAAGGCCGCTCGGTGAGGGGCATCCGGTTGCACGAGGCGATCGCCATCCGAGAAGGGGCCCACCCGTTCGACGACATCGCGCATGTCGAGGAGGGCAGGGTCGCCACCTCGTGTGGCTTCGCACGCTTCGGCATGGCGACAGGCGGCATTGCAGCACGCCGACGTGCGACGCGCGGGAGCGGGGCGCTTGTCGGCGGCGAGACGGTGCGGCACGGTAGACCTCCATGCACGCCGGAAGGGCGTGCATCTTCATTTTACGCCGCCGGGTGCACAGTCATGGAGCCGATCAGGTGCTTGCGCCGATTTGCCGCAAGGGAGGTCATGTCATGGCACGGGGCCATGGCATCGCGGAGGCTTGACGCCGTTTGGCATTTGCCTTAGTAAAGAGCGCTTGGGGGAACCACAAGGGGGGCCTTACAGGCCATGGCACGTCGATCCACGCTTTTGCCCGAATCAGAGACCGTCAGCTTGCCCGAGGGCTTCGTGCCCGGCACCGTGGCGCCGTTCGTCATGCGTTACGGCACCGAATTCCTGGTGGCCATGCAGCGCGCCGCCGCCGTCCACGACGCGGCCCAGTCAGTGGAAGAACAGACGGCCTAGCGCTCGGCGGCGTGACTTGCCGGCGCACGCGCACCGTCGTCCGGGGTGTCGCCGGCCGGACCACCCTTGTGGATGGCTCCCACGACCACGATGGCCACCATCGCGACAATCAGCGCGATGAGTGCGTAATAGCGTGTGCGGTTCATGCGTACGATTTCCCGATCACGGCGTCGTGCCGATCAAGTGTCCAGCGTTACCGCCGGCACGTCGATGGCGTGCATGCCTTTCGTTATTGCGAAACGGCTCATGTCGTGCGCGTCACACAGGATGCACGCTTGTCCATGGACGCTGCCTTCCGGTTAACAACGAGGAGGGACGTCCGATGGACGAGGGAAAGATTGCGGTGGCTGACAAACAGAAAGGCGGCATCGGGTACATCCTGTTGTGGGTGCTGGGCGTGCCCATTCCCGTTCTGCTGCTGATCTTCCTGGTCAGGGGTTGTACCTGAGGGTAGTTGGGCGTACCCGTAAAGCGAGGGACCCCTTGGGGTCCCTCGTGCAAAGCACTCAGTGCTTGCCGGCGTCGCGCACCTTGTCGGCGGCCTTGCCTACTTCCTTCTGCGCCTTGCCGGCGTTCTTCTCGATGTTGCCGGCGGCTTCCTTCGCGTGATTGCCGGTGACCTTGCCGACCACTTCCTTCACGGCGCCCTTGACTTCGTGCTTGGTGCCTTCGGTGCGATTCTTGTCCATGGTGGTGTTCCTCTGCAGGCTCTGCGTCATTCGCAGCGTCCCCTGTTTACGCCTCGACGCCATGAGCGCCGCGTGAAGCAAGCGTGGGCACCGGTTGATGGTATTCAGGGTGCCGGATAGCCGGACGCCTTGAGCAGCTTGGCCAGATGTGCAGCGTTGGTCGTCAGCGTTGCAATGGTCTGCAAAACTTTCGCCGGTGTCTTCTTCAAGTCGATGTAGTTGGTATCCGACATGGCTTCACCCACCCAGTAAGCGGAACTTCCCGCAGGGATCGTGAAGCCGACATCGGCCAGCGCCTGGTAGAGCTCGGCGGTGACATGATGGGCGCCGTCCTCGTTGCCCACCACACCGACGATTCCGACCTTGCCGAACGTCGGGTAGCGTCCATCGTCTCCGATATCTCCCAGGATGGCGTCCATGCGCTCCACGACACGCTTGCTGACGCTCGAGGGCTGGCCCATCCATATGGGTGTGACCATGACCAGGATGTCCGCTGCCATGATGCGCTCGCGCAGCGCTGGCCAGGCGTCACCGTCGCCTTCGTCGTGGCTGACGCCGGGCTTGATGTCCAGGTCGACCACGCGCGCACTGTCGACATCCACGCCATGCCGTTCCAGGCCTTCCAGTAACTGGTCGAGCAATTTCTGGCTGGATGACGGCTTGGGCGATCGCGTAAGCGTGCAGTTCAGTCCGAGGGCCTTGAGTGCCATACAACGCTCCGTTCGTTCGAGGGGGAGCGCCAACCTCGGACAAGGGGTGTGCAGCACATGTCGTTCGGATGTGCATGTCGTCGGTAACGGCCTGCACCGATGACATCGAAGTGACAGCGATATCACGCGGGGTCGCGCAACGTGCATGCACCATGACGCTGACGGTTGCCGACGCTATGCAAAGTCCTTACGTGCCCGAAACCCCCGGTCGCTCACCGGTCCTTCCCGAAGAGTCGCCGACCGATCCGCGGCCCGAGACACCGGGCGGTAGCCCGGGCACGGAACCGCAGGAACGGCCTGCTCACCCGGATCAACCGGAAGACGACAGCGGCCCGTCGCCTGTGGCACCCGAGGCGTTGGCTATCCGGATTCCTTGAACCCTGAGGCGTTCTACCGCGTGCCCGGGCAGGCCGAAGGCTTCCAGGCAAGCGAAAGCCGCCGGTGGGCCGGAGGCTAAGGGGAAGGTTGAGGGGGCGGACGTCGGTTTATCCGCCACGACCGGGCCACCAGGCCTCGCGTCGTCTTTACTGCATCGAGGCCCGTCGTATGACGGGCCTCGATGCGTTTTTCAGGAACCATGACCCGAGCGCAAGCGCTTCGGGCTATGACGCGATCCTAGACCGCGTCACCGCTGAGTCGGCTGGCAACCTCGCCCAGCCAGTCGTAACCGTCCATTTCACCGCCGAACAGATCGAGGCCGGTGCTGCTGTCGCCTGCACGGAAGCCGGTCGAGTATTCGAAGGTGGTGATGCCGTATTCGTTGCGAAGTTCGTTCATGGTCGTGTCTCCCAGTCGTCTGTGACCGGATGCGAAATGCTCTGGCACCAACGTCGCCGGTCTTTGACGTGGTGGGGACCTTACGCCGGTGCATGGCCTTGAAGAAGGCGCGCTGGGCGGTTAGTCCGTTTCGTTTGGTGAACAATCGGTTCGTTAGGCTTTCGTCATCACCCGATAGGGCTTAATTCCTGAACTAACGAGTTTACTACACGCCTTTTGTATGGGCGGCTCGGGACATTACAAGGGGTCCCGGGCATTGAAAGGTTGGACAGGCTTGTGAGGAAAAGGTTCAAGAAAATCGTCGGACGGTGTGTCGGAGCGCTTTCCAGAGACCCTTACCGCGGGCTTTCGTTCACCGTTTCAGCTGTATCCGTTAACCCTAGTTTAACTCAAACGATCGTTCGGCGCCACGGGGGTGTCTGGAGCCGCTCCACCAGGAAGTCGGCAAGCTGGCGAACCTTGGGGGAAAGGTGGCGGCTCTGCGGGTACACCAGCCACACCGCACCGTGCTCGTAACGCCATGGATCGAGCAGGGAGACCAGGCTTCCTTCGACCAATGCCTGCTCCACGTAGAAGTCGGGCAACTGAGCGATGCCGAGCCCGCGGTGCGCTGCGTCGAGCAAGGCCTGGCCTGAACTGGCCCGATAGCGGCCCTGGACAGGTCGCTGCCGCGGTTGGCCGTGCTCGGCGAAGATCCAGTGACTGGCCGATCCCAGCAGGAGCGTATGCCCGGCGAGGTCGTCGGGTGTCGCTGGCGCTGCATTCCTCGATAGATAGGCGGGCGAGGCGACGACGAACAGCCGCCGCTCGCCCAGACGTCGGGCCACCAGGTTGGAGTCCGGCAGGAGGCCAGTGCGTATCGTCAGGTCGTAGCCCTCCTCGATGAGGTCGACGGTACGGTTGGAGAAATCCATGTCCACGCCCAGTTGGGGATGGAGGGCAAGAAAGGCATTGACCAGTGGCGCCACGTAGCGCTCGCCATAGGTGGTTGCCAGGCTGATGCGCAGGTTGCCTCGCAATCCGTCCTGGAAGTCCACGATAGCCTGGTCGGCGGCATCGAAGCCCTCCAGCAGGTGTCGCGCGTGTTCGTAGTAAAGGCGCCCGGCGTCGGTGAGGCGGAGCTTGCGGGTGGTCCGGTGCATCAACTGGGTGCCGAGTCGTTGCTCGAGCGCGCTTACGGCGCGGCTGACGAAGGCCGTGGACAGCCCCAGGCTGCGGGCGGCGGCGGAGAAGCTGCCTAGCCGTACCACTTCGACAAAGGCGTCCATTCCGTCCCAAGCACGCATCGATCTTTGCTCCCCGGTAAAAATGCTTCACCTGCAGGGCGGCTAATCGACAGGCCCGGGGATGGCTAAAATCCTCGCTACCGCCGGCTGCCATGCCGGTTCCGCCTTTAGTGTAAGAGGAATTGCCCGCCATGAAGTCTCGCGCCGCTGTTGCCTGGGAAGCAGGAAAGCCGTTATCCATCGAAGAAGTGGATGTCCAGGGTCCGAAGGCGGGCGAGGTGCTGGTCCGCATCGTGGCGACCGGCGTGTGCCATACCGATGCCTACACGCTCTCGGGCGACGACCCCGAAGGGGCCTTCCCGGTCATCCTGGGTCACGAGGGCGGTGGCATCGTCGAGGAGGTTGGTGAGGGTGTGACGTCGCTCAAGCCGGGCGATCACGTCATTCCGCTGTACACCCCGGAGTGCGGCGAGTGTCGGTTCTGCCTGTCGGGCAAGACCAATCTGTGCCAGAAGATCCGGCTGACCCAGGGTAAGGGCGTCATGCCGGACGGGACGTCACGCTTCTCGCTGGCGGGCAAGCCGCTGTTGCACTACATGGGCACGAGCACCTTCAGCGAATACACGGTGCTGCCGGAAATCTCCCTGGCGAAGATCAACAAGAACGCACCGCTGGAGAAGGTCTGCCTGCTCGGTTGCGGAATCACCACCGGTATCGGTGCCGTGCTGAACACGGCCAAGGTCGAGCCCGGTTCGACGGTGGCCGTGTTCGGCATGGGCGGCATCGGCCTGTCGGTGGTGCAGGGCGCGGTCATGGCCAAGGCCAGTCGCATCGTGGTGATCGACACCAATCCGTCGAAGTTCGAGATGGCGAAGATGCTGGGGGCTACGGATTGCATCAATCCCCGCGACTACCCGGATACCCCGATCCAGCAGGTGATCGTCGACCTGACCGATGGCGGTGTGGATTATTCATTCGAGTGCATCGGCAGCGTGGACGTGATGCGCGCTGCCCTGGAGTGCTGCCACAAGGGCTGGGGCGAGTCCATCATCATCGGCGTGGCGGGTGCCGGCCAGGAGATCCGCACCCGTCCGTTCCAGCTGGTGACCGGGCGCGTATGGCGCGGCTCGGCGTTCGGCGGCGTGAAGGGGCGCAGCCAGTTGCCGGGCTATGTGGATCGATACATGGGAGGCGAAATCAAGATCGACCCGATGATCACTTATACGATGGGGCTGGAGGAGATCAATCGGGCGTTCGATCTGATGCACGAGGGCAAGGCTATTCGCTCGGTCATCCTCTACTGAATACTCGTGTTCTAATGGCGTACCGTTACCTAAGCGAAACCACCGTCATGCCGTTTCATGAATTCCGCCTCGAAGGCGACTACGTCGAACTCAACCTGTTGCTCAAGCTGACCGGCATCGTCGCCAGTGGCGGCGAGGGCAAGCATCGGGTGGCCGATGGCCTGGTCGCCGTGGACGGCGTGACGGAAATGCGCAAGACCTACAAGGTGCGCGCGGGCCAGGTGGTCACCATCGGTAGCGACGAGATCAGCGTCCTGCCCGAAGTGGACTGACGCGTCCCATCGTCCGCATGAAAAAACCCGGCGCCTCGCGGCGCCGGGTTTTCTTTGGGCGGTTGTTCCGCAGATGCGGAATTACATGCCGGAGCTGGACGACTTGGCCGGTTCGGTGCCGGTGGTCGAGGTGCTCTTCTTATGCTTCTTGTGGGTGGATTTCATCGAACCGTTGGAATTGGCGGCGCTGGAACCGGAGGTGCCAGTGCTCTTCATGGCGTCGCTGGTGGTCTGGGTCTGCGAGCCCGCGCTGGAAGACGGCGTGGGGGACGCCGACTGCGAAGCATCCTGGGCCATGGCGGCGCCGCCGAAAGCCATACAACCAGCCAGCATGGCGACGATCAGTTTCGTGTTGCGCATGACGAAATCTCCTGGAACTTGTGGCGCCTTGGTCGAACTTCGCGATGCACGGCGCATGAGCATCGCTTACCGGATATCCGGGTGTGTCGATGGGATAGACGCTATCGCGTTTCCGCTGAACAGTGTTCTTGCGAAGCAGCAAATTCCGGTTAACCGTTCAGGGTAAAATTAGCCGGCGTTAAGTAACGGCAAGGTCGTGCGATTCATGACACGATCAGTGGAAATCCCGTGACACGGCACCGAGTTCCGGCAGGAGGTCGCTGTAGTCATGAAGACGGCTTGCCACGAGGTGGCGCACGCCTTCGATCGACTGCCAGCGGCCGTCGACCGCCAACAGCACGGCTTCCAGCAGCGCCTGCCGACAGGCCTCGGCCACCGCGGGTCGCACGATGACGTTGACCTGGCCCGTTTCGTCCTCCAGGGCGACGAAGGTGATCCCGCTGGCGGTCTGGGGACGCTGGCGCATCGTGACCAGGCCGGCATGACGCAACCACGTGCCGCTGCGTGTGTCTTCCATGTCCCGTGCACGACGGACACGGCGCGACTGCAATATCTTGCGAATCAGCAGCAGGGGATGGCCCGCCAGCGACAGGCCGGTGGTGGCGTAATCGGCAAAGACGTTTTCGGCCATGCTGGGTGGGCGCAGTGGCGTAGCTTGTTCCGCCACGGCCTCCAGTAGCGGCAGGCTGCGTTCGATGCCGGAGCTCTCCCAGCGGGCGCGATGACGATGGCCGCTGAGCACGCGCAGGGCACCGGCATCCGCCAGGCGTTCGCGCTCGAAACGGCTAAGGCGTGCACGGTGGGCGAGGTCGGCAAGATCGCGAAAGGGCGCGCTGTCGCGTGCCTGCACGATGCGTGCGCCGAGGTCGGCCGATAGGCCGCCGATCAGGCGTAGACCCAGGCGCAAGGCAGGGTGTGGGGTCCGGGTCGCTTCCAGCGTGCAATCCCATTGGCTGGCGGTGACATCGGGTGGGCGCACCTCGGCACCGTGCCGACGCAGGTCGGCGACGAGCTGCGCCGGCGCGTAGAAGCCCATCGGCTGGCTGTTGAGCAAGGCGCAGCAGAAGATTTCCGGATGGTGGCATTTCATGTACGACGAGGCATAGGCGATCAACGCAAAGCCGGCCGCGTGCGATTCGGGAAAGCCGTAGCTGCCGAAACCCTGGATCTGGTCGATGATCTGCTGGGTGAACTCGGGGGTGTAACCCCTCGCCTCCATGTTGGCGCGGATCTTCGGCTCGAATTTCTGCAACCCGCCACGGCGCTTCCATGCGGCCATCGACCGGCGCAGGTCGTCCGACTCGCTTTCGGTGAAACCCGCGACCACCTGCAGCAGCTTCATCACCTGCTCCTGGAAGATCGGCACGCCCAGGGTGCGTTCCAGGACGTCCTTGACGCCCGGTTCGTAAACGATCTGGTCCGGCGGCAGCTGGCGTCGTTGCAGGTAGGGGTGAACCATGCCGCCCTGGATCGGACCGGGCCGCACGATCGCCACCTGAATCACCAGGTCGTAGTAGATGGCCGGTTTCAGGCGCGGCAGCATCGACATCTGCGCACGCGATTCGATCTGGAACACACCCACGGTATCGGCGGCCTGGATCATCGCGTAGGTTTCCGGGTCCTTCATGGGGATGTCGGCCATGCATCGGTAGTCCGGGCCGCCACGGGCACGCAGCAGGTCGATCGCCTTGCGCATGCAGGTCAGCATGCCCAGCGCCAGGCAATCCACCTTGAGCAGTTTCATCGTTTCCAGGTCGTCCTTGTCCCACTGGATGATGGTGCGGTTATCCATCGCCGCGTTCTCGACGGGCACCAGATGATGCAACGGCGTATCCGAGATGACGAAACCGCCTACGTGCTGGGACAGGTGGCGAGGCATGCCGTTGAGTTCGTGCACCAGCACGATCAGCTGCCGGATGGTGCGACTGGCGATGTCGAAACCTCGCTCCTGCAGGCGCTGGATGATCGGCACCTCGCCATGCGCGTGCGAATAAGCACGGCTGAGCTGGTCGAGCTGGTCTTCGGACAACCCCAGCGCACGCCCGACATCGCGGGCGGCACTCTTGGGCCGGTAACTGATGACCGTAGCCGCCAGCGCGGCCCGTTCGCGGCCGTATTTCTCGAAGACGTACTGCAGGACTTCCTCGCGGCGCTCGTGCTCGAAGTCGACGTCGATGTCCGGTGGCTCGTCACGTTCCAGCGAGATGAACCGTTCGAACAGCGTGGTGATCTGGTCCGGGTTGACCTCGGTGATGTGCAGGCAGAAACAGACCACCGAATTGGCAGCGGAGCCGCGGCCCTGGCAAAGGATCTGCTGCGAGCGGGCGAACCTGACGATGTCCTGCACCGTGAGGAAAAATGCCTCGTAACGGCACTTGGCGATGAGGTCCAGTTCTTTTTCGATGCGTGTGACGAGGTCGGGTTTCATGCCCCCGGGCCATCGCCGCGCCGCGCCCTCGTAGGTGAGGCGGCGTAGGTAAGCGGCAGGATCGGTGCCTTCGGGCACCAGTTCGCGCGGGTAGACGTACTGGATCTTGCGGAGGTCGAAACCGGTGCAGCGGGCGGCCACCACGAGGCTTTGCTCCAGCATGTCGCGGGGATAGATGCGCGCGAGTGCCTCACGCCGACGCAGGTGGCGTTCGCCGTTGGGAAAGAGGTGGTGGCCGGCCTCGGCCACGCTGCGGTTGAGGCGGATCGCCGTCATCACATCCTGCAAGGCGCGACGCCCGCGCAGGTGCATGTGCACGTCGCCGGCGGCGACGCATGGCAGCCCATGCCGTTCCGCCAGGTGACGCCACGCCGCCAGTTCGGCCGCATCGTGCTGGCCGCGGTGCAGTTCCACGGCCAGCCAGGCGCGATCGCGGAAATGCGTGGCCACCCACGCTGCGCGGTCGTCATGGGTGGCGGCATCGTGGGCCGCCAACGGGCCCGTTGCCCACAGCAGGCAGAGGCCATGGGCGAGGTTTTCCAGGTCGGCACGGTGCAGCTCGTAGCGTCCTTTCGGGGCGCGCCGTCGGCCCAGCGTGATCAATCGGCATAATTCGGTATAGCCGTCCTGGTTTTCTACCAGCAGCACGAGCGTGGTGCCGTCCGCCAGACGGAACTCACTGCCGACGATCATTGGCAGGTCGACCTCCAGCGAGGCTTCCAGTGCCCGGACGATGCCGGAAAGCGAACACTCGTCGGTGATCGCCAGGGCGGTATAGCCGATGTCCCTGGCGCGCTCGAACAGCTCACGCGCGCTGGAGGCGCCGCGTTGGAAACTGAAGTCGCTCAGAGCATGCAGCTCGGCATAGGCGGGAAGGTCGACTTCGCCCTCGTTTGCGGGCGGCGGCAGGGTAAAGGGCAGCACGGCGACCTAGGCGAACCAGCCGTGCAGCATCCAGCCGTCGAGGGTGCCCGGCGGCAGGTAGGCCCAGGCCTGCTGCCCGGATGGCGTGCGCACGATGTAGTAATCGCGACGCGTGTCGTCGCCGTCCCACCAACCGCTTTCGATACGCTCCGGCCCGGCCAGCACGGCAACGGGCTCGGGACGCATCGGTAGTGGACGTGGCAACAGCCATAACGGGCGTCGGCGGCGTGGCAGGGCCACCGTGGTATCTGGCGGGCCGTAGCGCATGGCGCGCTCCGGTCGATGGTCGGCCACCATGGCGATCTGCCGGAGTGCCGCATCGCCCAGGCGGGCGCGCAGCCGTTCGTCGAGCGTGGGCCAGTCCAGTCCGTCGCCGCGGATGGGCTCGAAAAGGTCGCGCACCGGTGGCCGGAAGACCGGGAGTTCCTCGGCATCGAGTTCGATGGCGCGCGCCGGTGCGGGCAGCGCAGTGCGTTCGAGCCGGGTGCGGGCCAGTTGGAACAGGCGTTCCGCCTCGCGCTGGGGTGCGGCCATCGCCACGACCACGCGCGTGGTGGCGCCGCGGGCATGCTCGAGCGTCAGGGTGAAACGCTGCACGCCACCGTCGCGTGCGGCGAGCAGGTTGGCGAGCGAGCGGGTCAGCCGGCGCAAGGGAAACAGCAGTGGCTGGCTGCCGTCCAGTTCGCTGTCGAACTCGATCTTCTGTCGGAAATTTGCCGGTGGCTGCCACGCGGGCAGCGGTGCGGCGGCCTGACCACGGAGACGATCCAGCCAGTTCACGCCATCGCGGCCGATGCGACGGGTGAGCTCCGGGCGCGGCAGCCGGAAAATGTCGCCGAGCCGGCGAAACCCCATGGCCTGGAGCGATTTCACCGTCGCGGCAGGCAGGCCGGCCTGTCCCAGCGACAAGGCGCCCAACATGCGGACGACGCCTTGCGGTTCGGGCAGCACCATGCCATCAGCGTGCGCCGCGAACACCCACGAGGCAGCAGGGAAGGGCGTTGCCGCCATGGTGTGGACATGGCCCTGTTCGCCCAGGCCATGACGGAGGCGTTCGGCGATCACCGGCCAGCCGTCGAACAGCCTCAGGCTGGCGCCGAGTTCGAGGAGGATGGCTGCAGGGGGTACCAGGCTGACGTGTCCGCTGAACTGGTAGCACCAGGCGGCGAGTTCCGCGAGCAGGCGGGACTCGGCGGCACGATCGCGTGGGCGTACATCCAGTGCGGGGCAAAGGGCGCGCGCCGCGGCGAGGCTCTGTCCCCGACGAACACCGGCGGTGGCCGCTTCCGTATTGGCGGCGGCGATCAGGCGCTGGCGTGACCGGGTGTCGAGCAAGGCAGAGGGGCCTGCCTCCGAGGTCGCGGCGAAGGCGGCGGAGAACGCCAGGCCGGGAAAACGGAGGCAGGCCCAAAGCATGGCTGCGTAGGAAAGGCGGCGACGAAGCGTTCGTCACGACGGCGGGTGGAACACGTCGTCATGACGAGGTTCATCAGGCCCGCATGCGCAGCAGCGGAGCGGTGGTGGTCAGCAGTCCGCGCGACTTGAGGACATCCACATAGGTGGCCTCGTCGCTGTTGCTGACCTTGAGACGGAGTGCCGCAGGGCTGTTCTGCGCGGCATGCGCGGCGGGACGGAAGATCATGGCGCAGGCGTCGCCACTTTCCGCGGCCAGCTGCAGGCGACGAAGGCTGCGATAGTCGATATCCGGCAGCCAGCCGACCACGGCGCCGCAGCAGCCGGAGCGCAGGCATTGCTCCATGCTCCAGGCCGCCTCGGTCGTGCCGGCATGGATTTCATGCAGGAAGCGCAGATCGACCCCGGCGGCCGCGAGCGCTGGCGCATAAGGCAGATAAGGAGGAGCGACGAAGATCACGCGGCGGTGTTCCTGCGTGAGCGCGGCCAGCGCGGGCATCACAAGATCCAGTTCGCCCAGGCCATCGTGTTCGAACAGGATTTCACTGAGCGCACCCTGCGGCCATCCCCCGCCAGGCAACTTTGCGTCCAGGGACGTCCAGCCCGTGGAAAGCGCGCGCGTGCGCGGCTGACGATCGGCGGAACGGCGCCAGATACCGGGATGGTCGAGCACCTGGGCGAGGGTCGGGGCAGCGATGGCATTCATGGTCAGGTCCTGCGGATGATGCCGACGTAACGCCCTTCGATGGCGAACGCGTGGCGACGGGGATCGACTTCGATGGGCTGGAAGTCGGGGTTTTCAGGCAGAAGAAGGAGGCGGCCGCGTTCGTGCCGGAGGCGCTTGACGGTGACTTCGTCGTCGAGCCGGGCCACCACGATCTGCCCGTCGGTGGCGGTGGCCGTCTTGTGCACGGCCAGCAGGTCGCCATCGAGGATGCCGGCATCGCGCATGCTCAGGCCGACGACGCGCAGCAGGTAGTCCGCGCGTGGCCGGAACAGGGCAGGGTCCACCTCGAGCTGTGCTTCGATGTTTTCTTCCGCCAGGATCGGCGAGCCTGCGGCCACGCGGCCGATCAGCGGAAGATCGTTGGCCGCGGCGGCCCGCATGAGGGGCGCGTTACCCGCCGACAGGCGCAGGCCCCGGTGCTGGGGGGAGCGCTCGAGGACACCCTTGCGGACCAGCGATTCCACACAGGCCTGCGCCGAGCTATGGCTGGGGAAGCCCAGGGCATCGGCGATCTCGCGCAATGTGGGCGGCAGGCCCTGCGTCTGCAGGTATTCCTGCAGGAAGGCGAGGGTCTTTTGCTGGCGCTCGGTGAGGGTAGGTGTCGACATGTGTACATTTGTACAGATGTCGGGCCGCCGGTGCAAGAGGGTAGGCCTGTTGAGAAAATCCGGAAACGTAGCCGTGTCGTCCACGCTTACAGAAAGCGGTGGGCAAGCGCGACTGTCGATTCTGGCAGCCAAGGTGAATGCTCACCTCGGATCCTGTCAGCAGGCCCCGGCCCCTTCATTCCCGTGGGAGAACAGCATGATCATGGATCGATCCGGTGCCGGAAACGAAACGGTTGTCGTCTCCTGCCAACCTTCGCAACTTGCAAGCGAGCACATCACAGCCGAGTATCCCGCCATGGAAAATCGCCTCAGCCGACTGGAAGTCGCCACGACCCAACTCGACACCCGCCTTGCGCGCGTCGAAGTCACCCTCGAGCACATCGGGGAAGACCTCAACGGTCTCCGTACGGATTTCCGCGACCTTCGCAACGATATGAACCATTTACGTGACCAGTCGCGTAACGATATGAGCCATTTGCGTGACCAGTCGCGTAACGATATGAGCCATTTACGTGACCAGTCGCGTATGGATTTTCGCGTGCTATTTGGCGCGATGATCAGTCTTGCCCTGGGCATGGCTGCCCTGATGGCCAAGGGGTTTCACTGGATCTGACCGAAACGCGCATCGGGCTTGCACGTTTTTGCACGTTTAATTACATTGATGCGTATTCCTTGCTTTCGGCCTACGCATGAATCCCGTCCGCGCCACCCGGCTCATCTTTCTTCTTTCCGGCATCGGCATGGCCAGTTGGGCCCCGATGGTGCCCTATGCCAAGGAACGCCTTGGCCTGGACGACGCCACGCTCGGTCTCGTCTTGCTCTGCATGGGCTGCGGCGCCACAGCGGCCATGCCCCTCGCGGGGTTCTTCACCCACCGGTTCGGTCACCGCGATGTCATCGGTGTCAGCGGCTTGCTGGTCTGCCTCGCGCTGCCCCTGCTCACCCTTGCGCCGAATGCATGGGGGCTGGGTGCGGCACTCCTGTTCTTCGGTGCATCGCTCGGTGTGGTCGATGTAGCCATGAACGCGCACGCGGTGGATGTCGAGAAACAGCAGGGCCGGCCGATGATGTCGGGCTTCCACGGGCTATTCAGCGTTGGCGGCCTGGCGGGTTCCGCCGGTATGGCGGCGTTGCTCCGGTTCGGATCGCCGCTGACCGGTAGCGCCATCGCGGTCTCGGTGCTGCTGCTGCTGATCGTCGGCACCCAGTGGCGACACTTCCTCGTGCGTCACGACGACGGCTCGGGCGAGGCGCGTGCGCGGTTCCGTATGCCGGGCGGGGCGGTGTTCCTGCTGGGTTTCCTGTGCATGGTCGTCTTCCTGGCCGAGGGCGCCATGCTCGACTGGAGTGCCGTGTTCCTGCGCTTCTCGCGCGGTTTCGATCCCGCCACGGCCGGCCTGGGCTATGCGGCGTTTTCCGTGGCGATGGCCGTGGGCCGCCTGCTCGGCGACCGCATCACGGCATCGCTGGGCGCCACGACCATCGTGCGGGTCGGCAGCCTGGTCGCCGCCGCCGGTTTCTTCCTCGCCACGCTGCTGCCGTGGGGCCCGATGGCACTGCTCGGTTTCGTGCTGGTGGGCATCGGTGCGTCCAACATCGTGCCCGTGCTGTTCAGCGCGGCGGGACGCCAGGTGAGCACCTCACCCGGTATCGCCATCGCTACCGTCACCTCACTGGGCTACGCGGGCATGCTCGCGGGGCCGGCCGTCATCGGTTTCGTCGCCCACGCCAGCAGCCTGTCCATCGCCCTGGCGGGCGTGGCCGCCCTGCTTGTCGCGGTATCCCTTTGCGCATCCATCGTTCGCCGCTGAAAGGAGTGTTCCATGCATAACAAACGCGATGTCGTGATCTTCGATTTCGGTGGCGTGCTGATCGACTGGAATCCCCGCTATCTCTACCGCAAGCTGTTCGGTGACGATGTCGAGGGCATGGAGACGTTCCTCGCCGAGGTGACCACACCGGAATGGAACCTGCAGCAGGATGCGGGCCGTTCGTGGGACGAGGCCGTCCGCGTGCTCACGTCGGAACATCCGACCAAGGCCGAACTGATCGCCGCCTACCAGCATCGCTGGGAAGAAACCCTGGGGGGCGCGATCGACGACAGCCTGCACATCCTCAGGGAACTGAAGGAGGCCGGCCATCCGTTGTACGGACTGACCAACTGGTCGCATGAAACCTTCCCCTTCGCACGGGAACGCTTCGATTTCCTCCGCCTGTTCGACGGCATCGTGGTCTCGGGGGAAGAGGGCACGATCAAGCCGGACCCGAAGCTGTACCGGACACTCCTCGAACGCTACGACATCGACCCGGCGCGCGCCGTGTTCATCGACGACAACAAGGCTAATGTCGACGCCGCCGAGGCATTGGGTATCCACGGCATCCATTTCCACACGCCAAGGCAACTGCGTGACGAACTGATTGCCCTGGGTTTCCTTGCGGCATGAGCGCATCGCCCGACACCACGCTGCCACGTGAGCGGCAACCCTTGATCCTGCAGCGGCTACGTCGCGACGGCAGGGTGGTGGCCGCGGATCTGGCCCAGGAATTCCGGGTGTCCGAAGACTCCATTCGCCGCGACCTGCGCGATCTTGCAGCGCAAGGCCTTTGTCGCCGGGTCTATGGCGGTGCGTTGCTCGCGGTGAACATCCCGCCGCTGGGCGAGCGTCACGCCGAGCGCACGGAACTGAAGCACGCACTGGCCCGTATCGCGGTCGGCCTGGTCGGTACCGGACAGATCCTCTTCATCGACGCGGGGTCGACCAATACGGTGCTGGCAAGGATGCTTCCCGAACACCGGGACCTCACCGTCGTGACCAACGCCCCCGATGTCGCCCTTGCCGTGCTGGGTCGCCCCGGTTTCGAGGTGATCCTGCTGGGTGGCCGGGTCGATCCTTCCATCGGCGGTGCGATCGGCTCGCGTACCGTACGCCAGGCGCAGGATATCCGCGCGGACATCTGTTTCCCGGGGGTCTGCGCCATCGATCCCGAGCGGGGGTTGTGGACCTACGACGAAGAAGAGACGGTGTTCAAGCAGGCGATCATCGAAGCCAGCGGCGAGACGGTGGCGATCGCCACACCGGACAAGCTGGTGGCCTCGGCCACGCACCACACGGTGCCCATCACCGGCATCTCGCATCTGGTGGTGGCAGCCGATACGGAGGCGACGGTGGTGGCAACGTATCGCGACGCCGGGGTCACCGTGCACTGCTGACCTGGAAAAAGAACGGCGCCCTGGAGGGCGCCGTTCTGCGATACCCATCGGAAGGTCGGTCAGCCGGCCTTTTTCTTCGCCAGGCGCAGCCAGGTGTCGACCACGGTGTCCGGGTTGAGCGACACCGATTCGATACCCTGTTCCATCAGCCATTCGGCAAGGTCCGGATGGTCCGACGGGCCCTGGCCGCAGATGCCGATGTACTTGCCCTTGGCCTTCGCGGTCTTGATCGCCATGGACAGCAGCTTCTTCACCGCCGGGTCGCGTTCGTCGAACAGGTTGGCGACGATGCTCGAGTCGCGATCCAGGCCGAGGGTCAGCTGGGTCAGGTCGTTGGAACCGATCGAGAAACCGTCGAAGATATCGAGGAACTCGTCCGCCAGCAGCGCGTTGGAAGGCACCTCGCACATCATGATGACCTTGAGGTCGTTCTCGCCCTGCACGAGGCCGTTCTTGCGCAGCACCTCGATCACCTTGCGGCCCTCGTCCAGCGTGCGCACGAACGGGATCATGACCCATACATTGGTCAGGCCCATGGTTTCGCGTACGTACTTGGCGGCCTTGCATTCCAGGGCGAACGATTCGGCGAAATCCGGCGAGACGTAACGGCTGGCGCCGCGGTAGCCGATCATCGGGTTTTCCTCGTGCGGCTCATAGCGCGAGCCCCCGAGCAGGCCGGCGTATTCGTTCGACTTGAAGTCGGACAGGCGCACGATCACCGGCTTCGGGTACACCGAGGCGGCGATGGTCGAGATGCCCTCGGCCAGGCGGTCCACATAGAACGAGACCGGATCCTTGTAGCCGGCGATGCGCGTATCGATCCGTGCTTTCGTCTCCGCATCCTGCTTGTCGTATTCCAGCAGCGCCCTGGGATGCACGCCGATGTGGCTGGCGATGATCATCTCCAGGCGGGCCAGGCCGATGCCTGCGTTCGGCAGCATGCCGAAGTCGAAGGCGCGTTCGGGGTTGGCCACGTTCATCATGATCTTCAGGGGCGCTTCCGGCATCGCGCCCAGGTCGGCGGTGATGCGATCGAACTTCAGCAGGCCTTCGTAGATCGTGCCGGTGTCGCCTTCGGCACAGGACACGGTGACCTCGGCGCCGTCCGGAATCGACTGCAACGCGTTGCCGCAACCGACCACGGCCGGCACGCCGAGCTCACGGGCGATGATCGCCGCGTGGCAGGTACGGCCACCGCGATTGGTGACGATGGCGGCCGCGCGCTTCATTACCGGCTCCCAGTCGGGATCGGTCATGTCGGCCACCAGCACGTCGCCGGGCTGCACCTTGTTCATGTCGGAAAGCGACCGGATGACCCGGGCCTTGCCGGAGCCGATCTTCTGGCCGATGGCGCGACCCTCGGTGAGGACCTTGCCCTTCTCGTTGAGCTGGAAGCGCTCGAGCGTGGTTGCGTGCGAGCGCGACTTCACCGTCTCGGGGCGGGCCTGCACGATATAGAGCTTGCCGGTGTTGCCGTCCTTCGCCCATTCGATGTCCATCGGGCGGCCGTAGTGCTTTTCGATGATCAGCGCCTGGCGGGAGAGTTCCTCGACATCGCTGTCGACCAGGCAGAACCGGTGGCGCAGCTCGGCCGGCGTTTCCTCGATGCGGACGCGCTCGCCGGGCTGGTCGGAATAGACCATGCGCTGCTGCTTGGCGCCGAGGCTGCGACGGAGCACCGCCGGCTTGCCGTCGCGCAGGGTGGGCTTGAAGACGTAGAACTCGTCCGGGTTGACCGCACCCTGCACGACCATCTCGCCCAGGCCGTAGGAACCGGTGACGAAGACCACGTCGCGGAAACCGGATTCGGTGTCCAGCGTGAACAACACGCCCGAGGCGCCGACGTCCGAGCGGACCATCAGCTGCACACCGGCGGAGAGGAAGACGTCCTCGTGCTTGAAGCCCTGGTGGACGCGGTAGGCGATGGCGCGGTCGTTGTAGAGCGAGGCGAAGACTTCCTTCACCTTGTGCAGCACGTCGTCGATGCCGACGACGTTCAGGAAGGTTTCCTGCTGGCCGGCAAACGAAGCATCAGGCAGGTCCTCGGCGGTGGCGGAGGAGCGCACGGCCACCGCGATGTCGTCCGCGCCGGCGTTCTTGCAGAGCTTGATGTAGGCGTCGCGGATGGCCTGTTCGAGGTCGCCGGGCAGGGCGGTGTCGACAATCCAGCCGCGGATCTCCTTGCCGCCCCGGGTCAGTTCGTCTACGTCGTCCACGTCGAGGGTGGCCAGGCGCTGCTGGATGCGCGTGGCGAGGCCGCTCTTCTCGAGGTAGGTCTGGAAGGCGTCGGCCGTGGTGGCGAAGCCCCCCGGCACCGAGACGCCCAGTTTCGCCAGGTTGCCGATCATCTCGCCCAGTGAGGCGTTCTTGCCGCCCACCTTGCCGAGGTCGGTCATGCGTAGCGCGTCGAGCCAAAGTACCAGGTCGCTCAAAGGAAGTTCCTCACATCGGTTGGGCGGCGGGCCGCGCTGGAAAACCGGCGCATTGTCGCGGTGGTATGGTCGGCTTACAAGCCGCGATGCACCAAACGCGCCGTGATTCTGCGGGGTGGATGGTTATGATGACGTATTGGTCTTAAGGTGAGGGTCGGGAACCAGCCAAGGAAACCGTTCGATGCGGCGCACCGTCTTCTTCATCTCCGATTCCACCGGCATCACCGCCGAGACCATCGGCAACAGCATGCTGGCCCAGTTCGACGGGGTACAGTTCGATACCCACCGGCTGCCATTCATCGACAACGCGCAGAAGGCCGAGGCGGCCTCGCTGCGGATCAAGACCAAGTACGCCCAGGACGGGCATCGCCCCATCGTGGTCAACACGATGACCTCCCGGGCCTTGTGCGACATCGTCGCCGGCAGCGGCGCCCTGATGCTGGACGTCTTCGCGCCGTTCATCGAGCCGCTGGAGGCCGAACTGGGCGCCAAGCAGTCGGGTGCGGTCAACCGGTCGCACGGCCTGGTGGATTTCGAGCGGTACGAGGCGCGCATCGAGGCGACCAACTATGCCCTGGCCCACGACGACGGCCTGGACGTGGACTACAACCAGTCGGACGTGGTGCTGGTGGGAGTGTCCCGCTCGGGGAAGACCCCCACCTGCCTGTACATGGCCTTGCATTACGGGGTCTGTGCCGCCAACTATCCGCTCACGGACGACGACCTGGACAAGCTGGAGCTGCCGGTTCGCCTCCGCCCCTATCGCAGCCGCCTCTTCGGGCTCACCATCGACCCGGTGCGCCTGGCGCAGATCCGGGAGCAGCGCCGCCCCGGCAGCCGCTACGCCACGTTGAAGCAGTGCCGCTGGGAACTCGAACAGGCCGATCGGCTGATGCGGCGGGAGAACATCCCCGTCGTCAACACGACGCACACATCGATCGAGGAGATTTCCAGCAAGATCTTCGAGTACCTCGGCATCGAACGACACATGTACTGATCGAGTAAACGATACGGAGACCGCCATCCTTTATGACTGCTGTGATTGAACGCCCCACCGCGCTGATCCCGGGCCGCTTCGAGTTCCTGATGGGCCTGTACGCGGAAAACTACCATCGGCTGGCGCGCCTGTTCGCGCCGGAGCGGCTGGCGCCCGGGCGTTATGTATCCGACGTGGACGATGGGTTGATGGTGCGGCTGGACGTCCAGGAAAAGCATCCGTACACGCTGGAGCTCGAGCTCACCTACGACTTCGTCGACGAGGCCACCGGGCATCCCTCGCCCTCGGCACAGCTGCGCATGTACACCGATGCCCATGTGGCCGAGGCCATGCATTGCCATCCGGGCCGCAAGCTGTGGCAGGTGCTGGGGCCATTCCCGCCCGCGCATTCGGTCTTCCAGCACCGTCTGCGCATGAACGGCTTCCTCAGCCGCTGGCTGGAATACCTGGCCGAACAGGGCCATTCGATCGGCACGCTTCAGCGGATCGATACCCCGGCTCCCTGATGGTCTGGGGCCTTGGCATGCCGCCATAACGCGCCAGCGCCCATGTAGGAGCGCACGATGTGCGCGACCTATGTCGAGGCCGAGACATGGAGCTGGCGCGCCGACCGCCGATTGTCCCGAAAAGATGTCGCGCACGTGCGTGCGCTCCTGCATGTCTATGCCGGTTCATGGGGAGACCGGGCAAATTCCAGGCAAAAAAAATCCGCCAGATGGCGGATTCCTTTTGGAAGTAATGGCGGAGCGGACGGGACTCGAACCCGCGACCTCCGGCGTGACAGGCCAGCATTCTAACCGACTGAACTACCGCTCCACACTTACCGTCCAACACGTTCCAACAACTACCAACTTCTCGTCCATTCACTTCCTGGCGGACCAGAAAGTGGCGTCCCCACGGGGATTCGAACCCCGGTCGCCACCGTGAAAGGGTGATGTCCTAGGCCTCTAGACGATGGGGACGTCTTAGAAGTTGGTGGAGCCAGCCGGGATCGAACCGGCGACCTCCTGCATGCCATGCAGGCGCTCTCCCAGCTGAGCTATGGCCCCCTGCTGGAAGCCGCAAAGATTACGTCCGACCCATCCGTTCGTCAAGCATTCGTTACACTTTTCTTGAATTTTTTTTCCACGAAACGAGAATGACGAGGCGTGACGGCCACTTGCGCGTGTCACGTAGCGCATGCCGTTTCGCTCGCCGCGTGTCGCGTCGCGCAGGCACGGGTTAACCTGTAGGTTCGACATCACAGGGACAGGCATGCACGGCATCGTTTTCATCCAGGACCTGGCCACGGTCATGCTCGTCGCGGGGCTGACCACGGTGATCTTCCAGCGCCTCCGCCAACCGGTGGTGCTGGGATACATCATCGCCGGCCTGTTGATCGGTCCGCATACGCTGCCGGTCATCTTCATCCACGACGAGCAGACCATCCGCACGTTGTCCGAACTGGGCATGATCCTGCTGCTGTTCGCGCTCGGGCTCGAGTTCAGCCTGAAGAAGCTGCGCGCCGTCGGCGGTGCCGCACTGGTGGCGGCGTTTTCCGAGATCGTGCTGATGGTGTGGATCGGCTACGAGATCGGCCGGTTCTTCGGCTGGTCGGCCATGGATTCGATTTTCCTCGGCGCGATGCTGTCCATTTCCTCCACCACCATCATCATGAAGGCGCTGGAAGACCTGGGCCTGAAGCGCGAGCGCTTCGCCCAGCTCATGTTCGGCATCCTCATCGTGGAAGACCTGCTGGCCATCGTGCTGATGGCGCTGCTCACGGGTATCGCCAGCACCGGCGGCGTCGAGGCGGGGCAGGCGTTCGCCGCGGTCGGCCGGCTTGGCCTGTTCATGGCCGTATCGCTCGTGGTGGGCCTGCTGCTGGTGCCGCGCGTGGTCGATTACATCGCGCGCGTCAGTCGCAACGACGTGTTGCTGGTGGCCGTGCTGGGCATCTGCTTCGGTTTCTGCCTGCTGGTCACCGAGATGGGCTACAGCGTGGCGCTGGGTGCCTTCATGATCGGCGCCATCGTGGCCGAGTCGGACAGCGTGGCACGCATCGAGCGGATCATCATGCCCGTGCGCGACATGTTCAGCGCCATCTTCTTTGTCGCCATCGGCATGCTGATCGATCCGGCCCTGCTGGCGGCCTATGCGTGGCCGATCACGATCGTCACCATCGCCGTGGTCGTGGGCAAAGTGGTGACGTGCAGTTTCGGCAGCTTCGTGGCCGGCAACGACGGGCGCACCTCGTTGCGGGTAGGCATGGGCCTGGCCCAGATCGGCGAATTCTCGTTCGTCATCGCCTCGCTCGGCCTGACCCTGAAGGTCACCAGTAATTTCCTTTATCCCGTGGCGGTGGCGGTCTCCGCCATCACCACCTTCCTCACGCCCTATCTCATCCGCTCGTCGGACCCCCTGGCCAACGTCCTCTCCCGCGTCTTGCCCGTGCGCGTGACGGGCGTGTTCGGCGCCTATACCGAATGGATGGGCAACCTGGGGCTGCAGGGGCAGGGCGCCATCGTGATGAAGATGATCCGCCGGCTCGTCTGGCACGTGGTCATCAACACGGCGCTGGTGGTGGCGGTGTTCATTGCCACGGCCTTCGCGTATCGCCGCGGGTTCCTCCACCTGGACATCCTCAGCGGCGATGCGACGGTCCGGCGCAGCCTGGCCTGGTCGATGGCCGCGCTGGTCTCGCTGCCGATGATCGTGGCCACCTACCGCAAGGCGGAAGCCCTGGGCATGCTGCTGGCGGAGTTGTCCGTGCCGGACCGTTTCGGCAGCAGCACCTACCGGATTCGTGCCGTGCTGGCGCGGATCGTGCCCCTCATGGCGATGCTGGTGATGGGGCTGCTGGTGGCGGCGCTGGCGTCCACGATCCTGCCCCCACGCGAAGTGGCGGGCCTGCTGATCCTGGTCGGGATCGGGCTGGCCTGGCTGATGTGGCGGGTGCTGGTGCAGGTGCATGCCCGACTCCAGGCCGCCCTGCGCGACACCCTGGACAAGCCCGGGGCGGACCCCCACGAATGAGCCGGTCACGATTTTTGAAAGGTTTCTGAACTTTCCATGTGAAACCTTGTCTTTCGACCCGTCATTGCAAGCAGGATGCGAACCACCGCACAATGGCGATTCTGCCTCCACAAGGAGGTGTCAACCGGCGGCGTCGCCGAATCTTTCCAAGAGAGGGAGTATTCAATGAAGCACTTTTTGCGTCCCACGATGACGGCCGTCGCCCTGGCGGTTGCGCTGGGTACGGCTGCGGGCGCATCCGCCCAGGCCGCCAAGCCGGCTGCCTCCGGGGCACCGGTCGATAAGCAGAAGGCCAGCTACGTCGTGGGTTGGGACCTTGCCAGCTCGCTGCCGCCGCTCGTCGCGAAGGAAGTGGATGCCGCCACGGTAGCCAAGGCCCTGCAGGCCGCCCTGTCCGGCCAGAAGCCGACCATGTCGGAAGCGGAAGCCAAGTCCGTTCGTGAAGCCTTCGTGTCCCAGCTGAAGGTCAAGGCCGAAGCCGAGTACAACAAGGTCGCCGCTCAGAACAAGTCCGAGGGCGATGCCTTCCTGGCCAAGAACAAGTCGGCTTCCGGCGTGAAGGTCACGGCCTCGGGCCTGCAGTACCAGGTCGTCCAGGCCGGTACCGGTCAGCGTCCGGGTCCTAACGACACGGTCACCATCAACTACACCGGCACGTTCGTGAACGGCGAGAAGTTCGATTCCTCGGCCGATCACCAGCCGGCCGGCCCGGCCCAGATTCCGCTCGCCGCGGTCATCCCGGGCTTCCGCGAAGGCCTGCAGCTGATGCAGACCGGCGGCAAGTACAAGCTGTTCATCCCGTCGAACATCGCTTACGGCGCCAAGCCGGAAAACGGCTTCCCGCCGAATGCGACCATCATCTTCGACGTCGAGCTGCTCAAGACCGGTCCGACCCCCGCGGGTCAGGGTCCGGGCGCTGGTCCGGCGCCGGGCGGCAAGTAAGCCTCAGCTCCATCGGTAAACAAAAAGGGCGCGGAGCAATCCGCGCCCTTTTTCGTGCGTCCCCGTTACAATCGGCCGTTACATCGCTTGCCGGAGCCACCCTGGGAGTCGCATGAAAGTCACGATCTTCGGAACCGGATACGTCGGCCTCGTCACCGGCGCCTGCCTGGCGGAAATGGGCAACCATGTCGTCTGCGTCGACGTCGACGCGACCAAGGTCTCGCGTTTGAAGTCGGGCGACATCCCGATCTACGAGCCTGGCCTCAAGCCGATGGTGATCCGCAACCACGCGGATGGCCGGCTGGATTTCACGACCGAGGCCGCGCCCGGCATCGATCACGGCCAGGTCGTCTTCATCGCGGTGGGCACCCCGCCCGACGAGGACGGCAGCGCGGATCTGCAATATGTCGTGGCCGTGGCCAACACCATCGGTGATCACATCGACCGCTACACGGTGGTGGTCAACAAGTCGACGGTGCCCGTCGGCACCGCCGACCGCGTTCGTAACGCGATCGCGGCGCGGCTGCGCGCACGCGGCGTGGACGTGCCGTTCGACGTGGTTTCCAATCCCGAATTCCTCAAGGAAGGCGATGCGGTCGAAGACTGCCTCCGCCCCGACCGCATCGTGGTCGGCGCGTCGAGCGATCGTGCCGTCGCGGTGCTCCGCAAGCTGTATGCGCCGTTCAACCGCAACCATGATCGCATGGTGGTGATGGATGAGCGTTCAGCCGAGCTGACCAAGTACGCGGCCAACGCGATGCTGGCGACGAAGATCAGCTTCATGAACGAGATCGCCAACATCGCCGAGCACGTCGGTGCCGATGTGGAGCTGGTCCGCCAGGGCATCGGCGCCGACCCGCGTATCGGCTACCACTTCATCTATCCCGGCGCCGGCTACGGCGGGTCGTGCTTTCCCAAGGACGTGCAGGCACTGGCGCGTACGGCGCAGGGCGTGGGCTATGACGCCCGGCTGCTCGACGCGGTGGAGGCGGTGAACGATGCACAGAAATCGCGGCTCTTCTCGCTCTTGTCCAGGCACTTCCAAGGCAAGCTGGATGGCCTCTGCATCGCCGTGTGGGGCCTGGCTTTCAAGCCCAACACGGACGACATGCGTGAGGCGTCCAGCCGTCGCCTGATGGAGTTGCTGTGGGATGCCGGCGCGAGCGTGCGCGCGTTCGATCCGGAGGCCGCCGACGAGACCCGCCGTATCTATGGCGAACGCGACGACCTCGTGCTGGTCGACCGTCCGTTCGATGCGCTGCAGGGCGCCGATGCGCTGGTCATCGTCACCGAGTGGAAGGCCTTCCGCGCGCCGGATTTCTCGCGGATCAAGGCCATGCTGCGCACGCCGGTGATCTTCGACGGGCGCAACCTGTACGACCCCGCGCAGGTCGAGGAAGCCGGCATCGCCTATTACGGTATCGGCCGCGGCCGTAGCCTGGCGGGACATGCGCATGACTGAACCCGTCGATGACCGCCTGACCGAGCTCGAGGTGCGTCTTTCCTTCATCGACGACACCGTCAACGGGCTGTCGTCGGCCGATACGGAAATCGCGCGGCGCCTTGACCGGCTGGAGCGTGCCGTGCGTGACCTGCGTTCCGACCTGATCAACATGCGCGCCGGCATCGGCAGCGACCCGGCGAACGAACCGCCGCCTCCGCATTACTGACACCCGAACGAGTCTTACCGATCATGGCAGAGTCCCTGCGCGACCAGTTGTTGAAAAGCGGCCTCGTCAAGGAGGTCCGCGAAGAGAAAAGGACCACCGCGCCGTCGCCACCGAAACAGGCGGGGGGCAGCGGCCAGCCTTATGCGGGCCGTAATCCGCGTCACGGCGGCAAGCCCTCGTCGGGCCAGGGCGGTCGGCCGCAAGGCGAGCGGCAGGCTGGCAGTGGCAGTGGCAGTGCCCGGGCCGGAAGCGGTGGTCCCGCGGGCGGCGGTAATCGCGCTCAGGACGGCCGTCGCGGCTCCGGTGGCGCTCGCTCCCAGGGTGGTGGGGGCCGGCCGCCGCAGGCAGCCAAGCCCGCACGCACCGATGGCGAGATGGACCTGGCCAAGGCTTACGCCATCCGTGCACAGGCCGAAGCGACCGAGCGTCGCCGTGCCGAAGCCGAGGCCGCCGAGGTGGCCCGGCTGCGCAAGGAAAAGAAGCGCAAGGTCGAGGAGCTCCTGAAGGGCAAGGCGAAGAACCTGGCCGACGCGGACCAGGTCAGGCATTTCCCGTATGGCGAGAAGATTCGTCGCGTCTATGTGGACACGGCCCAGCTGGCGGCGCTCAACGCCGGCGAACTGGGCGTGGTACAGCAGGGCGGGCGTTACCTCATCGTCGACAAGGCGGTGATCGATGAACTGCGTGCGCTCGCGCCGGAGTTCATTGCGCTCATGGTCGACCCGGATGCTCCCGTGGCCGACGACGGCGTTCCCGACGACCTGATGTGGTGACACGCCGGCTGCCTGCGCCAGCGTGACGTCAGGTCACGCTGGCGGCATGGCCAGCGCGGGGTTGTCCCAGCCTTCCTTCTTCGCGAAGCGTGCGCCGTGCTTCTGTTCCAGGCGGGCCAGCCGCTCGCCGATGGCGACGACGCCCTCCGTGCGGAGGTACTGGATGGGGCCGCCACGGAACGGCGCGAAGCCGGTGCCGAAGATGACGCCCGCATCCAGGAGATCGGCGTCGTCCACGACAGCTTCGGCAAGGCATGCGACGGCCTCGTTCACCATCGGCAGGATCATCCGGTCCTGTATGTCGGTCGGTGGTACGTAGTCGGGATCGACTTCGGGTTTGTCCGGCTTGCCGTCCTTCCAGACGTAGAGACCTTCACCGTCCTTCTTGCCGCGCTTGTTCGCGGCGAGTTTCTCGTCGAGTCCGGCCGGGATGGCCAGGCCCAGGAAGGGCGCGAGTTCCTTACCGACGGAGGCGCATACGTCGAGGCCGACCGTGTCGGCCAGTTCGATCGGGCCCATCGGCATGCCGAACTTCTTCGCCTCGCGATCCAGCACAGGGCCGGGCACGCCCTCGTTGTACAGGCGCATCGCTTCCATCAGGTAGGGCATGAGGATGCGGTTGACCAGGAAGCCAGGGGTGCCCTTGACCGGCACCGGCAGCTTGCCCAGCGCCTTGCAGAAGGCGAGGGCGCGTTTTTCGATGGCGGGATCCAGTGCGTCGTGACGAACGACCTCCACCAGCGGCATCTGCGCGACCGGATTGAAGAAATGCAGGCCGAGGAAGCGTTGCGGTGCCGCCAGGCCCTGGCGCAGTTCGTCCAGCGGAATGGACGACGTGTTGCTGGCCAGGATCTGCTCGGCGGTGAACTGGGGTTCGATCGTCGCGTAAAGCGCGTGCTTGGCATCGGCGTTTTCGAAAATCGCCTCGATGGCGAGGTCCGCCTGCGCGACCCCGTGGCCTTCCACGTCCGCACGCAGCCGCGCGACGGCAGCATCGACCTTCGCCGGTGCCTTGAGCTTCTTCTCGAAGAGCGACCGTGCGCGTTGCAGCGCTGGCTCGACGAAGCGCAGCTCGCGATCCTGCAGCGTGACGTCGAAGCCTTTCAGTGCGGACCACGCGGCGATGTCACCGCCCATGGTGCCCGCGCCGACGACGTGTACATGCCGGATGCCGTGCTCGATGCCGCCGCCCAACCCCTTGAGGCGTTCCTGCAGGAAGAAGATGCGGATCAGATTGCGCGCGGTGGGCGTGGTGGCCAGCTTCGCCACCGATTTCGCCTCGAGCTTCAGCCGTTGCTGGATACCGGCGCCGCCGCGTGCCCATACGTCGATCAGCGCGAAGGGGGCAGGGTAGTGCTCCCTGCGCACCTTGGCGGCGGTCTGTTTGCGAACCATCGGCGCGAGGATGGCCCGTGCCAGAACGGTGTTGGTGGCCCAGGCCTTGGCACGCAGCGCGAAGGGACGCGACGAGGGGCGCCGTGCCAGCTGTATGGCTTCGGTCAGCAATGCTTCCGGGCGCGCCAGGCGGTCGACGAGACCGACGGCGCGGGCACGCCGCGCGTTGAACGGCTTGCCCGTGAGCATGGCCGGGAGGGCGTCCGGCGCACCGATCAGCCGCGGCAGCCGAGCCGAGCCGCCCCAGCCGGGATGGATACCGAGCATGACCTCGGGCAGGCCGATCTTCGTGGTGTCGTCGTCCGCGGCGATGCGCAGGCGGCAGGCCAGGGCCAGTTCGGTACCGCCCCCCATGCAGGCGCCGTGGATGGCGGCCACGGTGGGGCACGGCAGGCGGGCCAGGTTTTCGAAAATGCGCTGGCCGTTCTCGATGTTTTCCAGGACCGAGCCGGCCTGGGCGTATTCGACGAACTCGCGGATGTCGGCACCTACCGCGAACCCCGACGGCTTGGCCGAATGGATCACCACGCCGCGCGGTGCCTCGATGGCCAGGCGCTCGACGAGCCGGTCCAGTTCGTCGAGTACCTCGCGCGACAGCGCGTTGGCACTGGAGCCGGCGCGGTCCAGCGTGAGGACGACGATGCCGTCGTCCTCGGCCTGGGTGGTCCAGTGCTTGAATCGGAGTCCTTCGAACATGGTGAAAGTCGTGGGCTGGCGAGTGAGCGCATCACCTTACCTTCCCGCCGCGGCGAATGCGAGATACCCGCTGGCGCGCGCCCCCGCGTTGCCACGATACTGCGCGTACCTCATGCAAGTGATGCCCATGGCGCCCGACACCCAGGCAGGTTCCGATGTCTTCGAGCGCATCCTGGCGTCGACGTGCCCGCTGGTCGCGTTGCAGTCGGCCGACCCGGCGATCCTGGTCGAGCAGTTCCGACTGGTGGCACGCCGCACGGGCCAGGCCGTCTACCTCTGGCGGCATGCAGACGGACTGACCAGCCTGCGCGATGCGCAGATGCGGGTGCCCGGCTGCGTACGATTGGGCGATGCCCTGCGCTACATCCTGCAGAGCCTGCATTTTGGCGTCTACCTCATGGACATGCCGCCGGGCCCGCCCAGCGCCACCGATGGTGCGCTTTTGCGGCAACTGGCCCGAACGAGCACGGGGCACGTGCGCCGCGTCGTGCTGATGGGCGCCAGCGCCAGCCTGCTGGCGACGTTCGAGGACGACGTGGTCAAGGTGGACGCCCAACCGCCGGGCCCGGCAACCGCGCCACGGCTTCGTGACGGTCGCTGGATCGTCTGACCCGTGTCGATCCGTCCAGCGCCTCTCGGCATCCTCATCTTCACGCCGCATCGCGACGTTCGGCGCGCCATTTTCGACGCCCTCGACCTGGATGGCGACTTCGTGCTGCTGAGCGCACGCGACGCCACGCAACTCGAGGCGCTGCTCGAGGATGCTCCTCCGCTGCACGTGGTGGTGGTCGGTGCCGAGGGCGATCCCGAGATCGTCCGGGGGCTGCGCATCCTGCGTGCCTGCGATCGCTATGCCTCGCTGCCGGCCGTGCATGTCGTGGACGATCGTCCGGGTGTCGCACCCGCGGGCGGTGCCGACTGGCTTCGCCAGGGCGCGATCGCCACCGAACTCGCCCAGCGCGTGCGGCAGGCGGTGACGACGTCCCTCGTTCCCGTCGTGCCGGTCGCTTCGGCACGGGATTACCGGTTCGCGTTCGATGCGGGCGCGGCATGGGTGGTGGCGTCCATCCCCCAGGGCTGCATCCTCGAGACAGGCGAGGCGATGGATCGCCTGTGCGCGGGGGATGGCCCGGCGCAGGGTCGCTTGCTGGCCGAGGTGTTCCATCCCGCCGGGGGCGCCGCCTGGCCGCTGCCGGATGGCGACGCCATCGCGTGCACGCTTCGCCGGCGCGATGGCATGGAGATCGTCGGCGAGATCGACGTACGGCATCGCACCGACGATGGGGAGCATCGCATCGCGGTCGGTTTCCGCGACCTGCGTGCCACCGACATGGCGTCGCGGGCGCTTTCCTTGCTGGCCGTGCTCGAGGGCTGCCCCAGTGACGACGAGGGCATCGGTGAGGCGGCGGCCCTTATCGCGGACGCCCTCGACCTGGACGCCTTCGCGGTCTGGTCGGCGCTTCCCGAGAGCGAGATGGGCCCATCGCTGATCACCCACCTGTACAACGGCCCGACGCCTGTGGAGTGGCCATCGCCCGACGGCCTGCCCCTGCTCAGGACATGCCTTGGCGGCGCGACCCTGTCCAGGCTGGTCGAAGGTGACGATACCGCTTCCAGCGATCCGCTGGTCGACCTGCTGGGGCTGGTGTCGTTCGCCTTCATGCCGCTGCTGGACGAGCGCCGTAATGTGATCGGCGCGATGCTGGCGGGGCGGCGTCGCCAAGGCAGCGACGGCCGCGTGCTGTCCCTGGCGCTGCGCGCAGCCACCGCCCGATTCGCCTCGGCGCTGGAACTGCGCCGGGCGCGCGAGCAGGGCCGGGTGCGGGGCCTCATCGACACGCTGACCGGGCTGCCCAACCGGCTGCTGTTCAACGATCGCCTGGACACCACCATTCGCGAAGCAGAGCGCACCGGCGAGCTGTTCGCCATCCTCCTGGTCGACCTGGACCGCTTCAAGGGCATCAACGAATCGCTCGGCCATGCGGTGGGCGATCAGGTGCTCGACGCCGTGGCGCGGAGGCTGCGCGCCAGCGTGCGTGCGTCCGATACCGTGTCGCGGTTCGCGGGGGACGAGTTCACGTTGATCCTGCGCCACATCATCAAGCGCGACGACGTGCTGCGGATCGCCGAAAAAGTGGTCCAGGCGATGGAGGTGCCGCTGGCACTGGATGACGGGTCGGAGTTGCAGGTCACCGTGTCGGTCGGCATCGCGTTCTTTCCCGACGACGCCAACCGGGGCGAGGTGCTGCTGCGCCATGCCGACGAGGCGATGTACGGCGCAAAGAGCCTCGGCCGCAACAATTACCAGCTCTATGCCGCCGATACCGGTGTGGCGCAGCGGCAGAGCGCCGAACTCAAGGCCCGCCTGCGTCACGCCGTGCGCAACGACGAGCTGCGCGTGTTCTACCAGCCCCAGGTGGCGGCGGCCAGCGAGGATATCGTCGGCATGGAGGCCCTGGTCCGCTGGGAGCATCCCGAGCTGGGCATGATCAGCCCCGCCTTTTTCATTCCGCTGGCGGAGGCCAGCGGCCTGATCGTGCCGCTGGGCGAATGGGTGCTGCGTACCGCCTGCGCCCAGGCGAAGGCGTGGGACGATCGGTTTGGCCTGCGGCTGCGGCTGGGCGTCAACCTCTCGGCGGTGCAGCTGATGCAGCCGGACCTGGCCGGGGTGGTGGCGTCCGCGCTGCGCGACAGCGGCTTGCCGCCCGAGCTGCTCGAGCTCGAGGTCACCGAAAGCATCAGCGTCAAGACGGTGCCCCGGCTCGTCGAGACTCTCGATGCCCTACATGCCCTGGGCTGCCAGATCGCCATCGACGATTTCGGTACCGGTGCCGCCTCACTGGACTACCTGCGCCGGCTGCCGGCGGACCGGATCAAGATCGACCAGAGTTTCGTGCGGAACATCGGGGTCGATCCCGACGACGAAGCCATCGTCAAGGCCACGATCGACGTAGCCCACCAGCTGAAACGGGCGGTGGTCGCCGAGGGCGTGGAGATCGAGCAGCACCTGCAGTTCCTGCGCAGCAACGGCTGCGAGGAACTGCAGGGCTATCTTTTCTGCCGCCCGCTGCCGGTCGCCAGCTTCGACAAGCTACTGGGCGAGCGTGAGCGCCTGGTCGGCGACGGCACCCAGGATCGGCCCGCTTTTCGGGCGTAGTGCACGAATCAATCCCGGGGGTATGTCTCTATGTCGTCGACGCGCCCGGCATAGAAGGCGAGATGCCCCTTGATCGCCAGTACGTGGTCGAACGGGTCTTCATACGACCACGCGATGTCTTCCTTGTGGTCCTTCGTGCTGAAATAACTCGCATCGCCCTTGAAAGGGCAATGGGTTCGGGTCCTGCTGGTCATGAGTTCCTGCATCGCTACCTCGTCGCGCGGAATGTAGAAAACCGGCGGCAGGCTACCCTCGCGAAGCAGCAGAGCGTTACGACTATCGGCCAGCACCGCGCCGCCCGCCCGGACGATCACTCGCTGCGCGGCTGGTTCCACGGTGATGGGATGATGCGGTCCCGGTTGCTTGCCACCTTGCATGTGAACCTCTCGGGTGATGACGGATGCCGAAGCCGGCGGCATGGGCCGCCAAAATGTTGGTGCCGATGATCATGGCGGCCGGCGGTGGTTATCGGGGTCTCTGTCCAACGTGCCGTTCAGCCATTGGTGGGCATATTCCCACCGGCTGGGCCTGGCCCGTAAGTGAACTTGCCCGCGCGGCGCTTGTCTCAGCTGCGCCCGCGACTGGCCCCGAATGAGTTAAGGAGACGGCCCGGATGGGCGAAAACGAACTGGATCAAGCACTTGTCGAGCGTGTGCAGCAGGGTGACCGCCGCGCGTTCGACTTGCTTGTCCGCAAGTACCAGCACAAGGTCATCGCGCTCATCTCGCGATACGTCCACGACCGTACGGAGTGCGAGGACATCGCGCAGGAGGCCTTCGTGCGCGCCTGGCGTGCTTTGGCCTCGTTCCGCGGCGAAAGCGCTTTCTATACATGGCTTTACAAGATCGCCGTCAATACGGCGAAGAACCACCTCGTCGCCATGGGGCGTCGGCCCCCGACGGGCGACATCGATGTGGAAGACGCTGTCTACGTGCCCGGCGCCACGCGCATGCACGAAAGCGCTACGCCCGAGCGCGAGCTGATGCGGGAACAGGTGGAACAAACGGTCTTTTCCACTGTCCAAGCCTTGCCCGAGGAACTTCGGGTCGCGATCACCCTTCGCGAGGTGGACGGCAAGAGTTACGATGAAATCGCCGTTCTCATGGACTGCCCCATCGGGACTGTCCGCTCGCGTATTTTCAGGGCTCGCGAAGCCATTGACGAAAAACTGCGGCCGTTGCTATCCGACCGCGAGGATCACACCCCATGAGCGAAACCAATCGCGAAATTCTCTCCGCCGGCATGGACGGGGAGTTGTCACGGGAGGAAATGCGCTTCCTGCTGCGCCGCGTCGATGCCGACGCCAGCCTGGCGGGCGCATGGTCGCGTTATCACACGGTGCGTGATCGCTTGCGCGGCGAAGCCCACCTGGCGGTGTCGCCGGATTTCGCCAGCCGTGTCATGGCGGCGATCGACGCGGAGTCCGTGGTCGTCTCGGCGGCACCGCGACGTCGCTGGCTGCATTGGTCCGCGGGTGGCGCCATCGCCGCTAGCGTCGCTGTCGCCGCGCTGATGCTGTCACAGCCGGCGGGTCGCCACTCCACGGCGACCGACGTGGCCCAACAGGCCCCGGCCATGCAAGGCGCTACCGTGGCGGATGTTCCCGCCGCTACCGCCGCTCCCGTCGCACCGCAGTGGCTGTCGGGCAACGATGCGTCTCAGTTCACGCAGAAGGCGGCGTTCGATGGTTCGAGCGAAGCCGGCACCGCGTACCTGCCGCGTTCCATGCCTTACCAGATCCACCGCGCCCGGGCGTCGGAAAATCCCGAGGGCAACGGCTACCTGCTGCTGACCCGTCCTGACGGTAGCCGCTATGCGCAGCCGGTGTCCGTCCCGCAGGCTCGCTGAGCCGCGGTCGTATTCGCGCCCGCCGCCGTCCCCGGCGGGCGCATCCCCTTCTGTTGATCCCCGGCGGTGCCATCGCCGCACGGGCAGTCGTGGCTGGAAAAAGGAGGAAAAGATGGCTTTCTGGCAGGTACGCGCGCTCCTGGGCGGCGCACTCGTGATGGCCGGCGCGACAGCGCAGGCCCAATCGCTCCCGGACTTCACCGGCATCGTGGAAAAGAACGCCCCGGCGGTCGTCCATGTGGAAGCGAAGACCAACGGTTCATCCAGGGGCAAAGGGCGGAGCGGGCCCGACAGCGGCGGTCAGGACGACCAGCAGGAACTCCTGCGGCGCTTCTTCGGCATGCCGGGCATGCCTCCGGGCACGCCGGCGCCATCGCCCGAGCAGACCTCGCTGGGCTCGGGCTTCATCATCTCCCCCGACGGGTACGTGCTCACCAACGATCACGTGGTCGACGACGCCGACGAGGTGAAGATTCGCCTCCAGGACCGCCGTACCTTCACCGCGAAAGTGGTCGGCAAGGATCCTCAGTACGACATCGCCCTGCTCAAGATCGACGGCAGCGCCTTGCCCACCGTGACCATCGGCGACTCCCGCAGTGTGCGGCGCGGCCAGTGGGCCCTGGCCATCGGCTCGCCGTTCGGGCTGGATGCCACGGTCACCCACGGCATCATCAGCGCGGTCGGCCGCAACCTGGGTAGCGGCGACCAGCCCTACACCTCGTTCATCCAGACCGACGTGCCGATCAACCGCGGCAATTCGGGTGGTCCGCTGTTCAACCTGCAGGGCCAGGTGATCGGCATCAATTCGCAGATCTACTCCACTTCGGGCGGCTATCAGGGCCTGTCTTTCTCGATCCCGATCGACGTCGCAATGAACGTCGTGCAGCAGATCAAGGACAAGGGCTACGTGTCCCGCGGCATGCTCGGCGTCACCGTGCAGCCGGTGGACCCGTTCGTGAAAAACCTCGACCTGCCCGACGCCAACGGCGCACTGGTCGCCCAGGTCACCCCGGGGAGCGGCGCGGACAAGGCCGGTATCCGGCAGGGCGATGTCATCCTTTCGTTCAACGGCACCCCCGTCACACAGTCGGCGGACCTGCCGCCGCTCGTGGGCATCACCCGTCCCGGCTCGACCGCGAAGGTCGAGGTCCTCCGCGATCACAAGAAGCAGGCGCTCGAGGTCAAGGTCGGCGAACTGCCGCGCGACAAGAACGCGCTGGCCCAGGCCGGCGATGCGGGTGCGGGGGCGGGCGGTTCGGCCGCCGCGCTGGGTCTGGCGGTGCAGGACATCGATGCCTCCTCGCGCACCGAGCTCGGCTTGAAGGCCGGCGAGGGCGTGGTGGTCAGCCGCGTCACCGGTCGCGCGGCCGCCGGGGCGGGGCTGCAGGCAGGCGATATCGTGCTCATGGTCAACCAGAAACGGGTCGGCTCGGCCGCGGCGTTCCGCGAGGCTACCCAGGGCATCAAGCCGGGCGACACGGCCATGCTGCTGATTCGCCGCGACGACACCACGCGTTTCATGGGCATCACGGTGCCCCAGGATCGCTGATCCCGCGCAGGCCACCCGTCGCCGATCGGCGGCGGGTGGCCTTCCATGCGATAATGCCGGATTCGCACCGGCCCCCAGGGCCGCTGCGCGTCGTTCGCGCCGCGAGCGATGGTGAACGTGACCACGGCGCTCCATGGAACTCATCCGCAACTTCTCCATCATTGCCCACATCGACCATGGCAAGTCGACGTTGGCCGATCGCATCATCCAGCTTTGCGGAGGCTTGTCCGAGCGCGAAATGGAAGCGCAGGTCCTCGACAACAACCCGATCGAGCGGGAGCGTGGCATCACGATCAAGGCCCAGTCCGTGTCGTTGCCGTACACGGCGCGCGACGGAAAAACCTACCAGCTGAACTTCATCGACACGCCCGGCCACGTCGACTTCTCCTACGAAGTCAGCCGTTCGCTGTCCGCGTGCGAGGGTGCGCTGCTGGTGGTCGACGCCGCGCAGGGGGTGGAGGCGCAGTCGGTCGCGAACTGCTATACGGCCATCGAACAGGGGCTGGAAGTCATTCCCGTGCTCAACAAGATCGACCTGCCCACGGCCGATCCGGAAAAGGCCAAGGCCGAGATCGAGGCGGTGATCGGCATCGACGCCAGCGACGCCATCGCGGTCAGCGCCAAGACCGGGCAGAACGTGATCGAGGTGCTCGAGGCCATCATCCACCGCATTCCGGCACCGAAGCCGGGCAATACGGACAAGCTCCAGGCGCTGATCATCGATTCCTGGTTCGACAACTACCTGGGCGTGGTCTCGCTGGTCCGCGTGATGCAGGGCGAGATCAAGCCGGGCGACAAGATCCTGGTCATGTCCACCGGTCGCACCCACCTGGTCGACGACGTGGGCGTGTTCACGCCCAAGCGCAAGAAACTCGAAAAACTCTGCGCCGGCGAAGTCGGCTGGATCAACGCGTCGATCAAGGATGTCCACGGCGCCCCCGTAGGCGATACGCTGACGCTGGCGGGCAAGCCGGCCAGCGAACCGCTTCCCGGCTTCCAGACCATGCAGCCGCGCGTGTTCGCGGGCCTGTTCCCCGTGTCCGCCGACGATTACCCGGCCCTGCGCGAGGCCCTGGACAAGCTGCGCCTGAACGACGCCGCGATGTTCTTCGAGCCGGAAAGCTCCGAGGCGATGGGCTTCGGCTTTCGCTGCGGCTTCCTCGGCATGCTGCACATGGAGATCGTGCAGGAGCGCCTGGAGCGCGAGTACGACCTCAACCTGATCACCACCGCGCCCACGGTGGTGTACGAGGTGGCCAAGACCGACGGCACCATCCTGGCGATGGATAACCCGGCCAAGTTGCCGCCGCCGCAGCAGATCGTCGAGATCCGCGAGCCGATCATCGTCGCCAATATCCTCACCCCCGGTGAGTACGTCGGCAACGTCATCAAGCTGTGCGAGGAAAAACGCGGCGTGCAGCGCACCATCCAGTACCTGGCCACGCAGGTGCAGGTGACCTACGAGCTGCCGCTGGCCGAAGTGGTCCTGGATTTCTTCGATCGCCTGAAGTCGGTATCCCGCGGCTATGCCTCTATGGACTACCAACTGGAGCGTTTCGACGCGGGCCCGTTCGTGCGTGTGGATGTGCTCATCAACGGCGATCGCGTGGACGCGCTCAGCCTCATCGTGCATCGTTCGCACGCCGACCGCCGCGGGCGGGAACTGGTGGAGCGGATGAAGGACCTGATCCCCCGGCAGCAGTTCGACGTGGCCATCCAGGCCGCGATCGGTGCGGCGGTGATCGCGCGTTCCACGGTGAAGGCGTTGCGCAAGAACGTGCTGGCCAAGTGCTACGGCGGCGATGTCTCGCGCAAGAAGAAACTGCTCGAGAAACAGAAGGAAGGCAAGAAGCGCATGAAGCAGGTCGGCAGCGTCGAAATCCCCCAGGAAGCCTTCCTGGCGGTGCTCAGGCAGGACAACAAGTAGCCTTACCGGCTGCGACGGCGTTTCATCACGGATAGCCGGCGCCGGACGCGCCGGAACGGGCCACCGGCCCCTCGACACGACTTACGGAGTTGGCATGGCGTCATTCGATTTTTCGGCGATTCTTCTCGGCCTCACGGTGCTGTTCGGCGTGATCTGGCTGATCGACTGGCTCTTCCTCGCCAAGGCGCGCCGTGCGCGTACCGAAGCCTCCGGCACCGAACAACCCGAGCCGTGGCCGGTCGACTGGGCGCGGTCGCTGTTCCCGGTGATCCTCGTCGTGCTGCTGCTACGCTCGTTCGTGGCGGAGCCGTTCCGGATTCCCTCCGGCTCGATGATGCCCACGCTGGATGTCGGCGACTTCATCCTGGTGAACAAGTTCGCCTATGGCCTGCGCATGCCCGCGTTCAACAACAAGCTGCTGGAAAACGGTGAGCCGCGTCGTGGCGATGTCGTGGTCTTCCGCTTCCCCGGTTACCTCTGCCGGGACGAAAGCGGCCGCACTATCCGCAGTGGCGATGTCTCCTGCGCCGATCCCCACGCGCCGGTGCCCGGCGAAAACTGGATCAAGCGCGTGATCGGCCTGCCGGGCGATCGCATCGAGACCCGCGGCAGCGAGCTCTATATCAATGGCGAGCGGGTCGGCGCCGACGATCTCGGTGCGTTCAAGGGCAACATGAACCGCCCGGAAGACCGCATGCTGATGACCTACGGCTCGCACCTGTACACGGAGCACCTGGGCAGCATCAACCACACGATCGCCCTGACCCCCGCCTACAACGTGCCGATGGACATCCCCAACGCCATGGTGCCTTCCGAGGTGCCCAAGGGCTGCTACATCGTCATGGGCGACAACCGCATGAACAGCACCGACAGCCGCTGGTGGGGCTGCATGCCGGAGGAAAACCTGGTGGGCAAGGCGTTCTTCGTCTGGATGGCCTGGCGTGGGCTGGGCAACGGTATCCTCGACTTCTCGAAGATGGGCAAGGTCATCCATTGACGGCGGCATGGCCCTATTGCGCGGCATAACGTTGCGGATGGCCGTGGACAAGGTAATCTCCGCTCCGGGGCGCCCGCGCGCCCCGTTGCCATTCACGGTCTTGAACAGGGGAGCCGCCGTCCTCGGCGGAACACACGCATGAAATCCAGGCAATCGGGTATCACCCTCATCGGTTTCGTCATCCTCCTGGCGGTGCTGGGTTTCTTCGCGTTCATGGCGATGAAGCTGGTGCCGTCGTACATCGAGTACATGGGCGTGGTGAAGGCCATGAACCAGATGTCGACCGAGGGTGGCAACGAGGACGTCGGCCAGGCACGTCGCCAACTGGCCTTCAAGATGAGCTTCCAGTACGTCGACGATTCGACGATCAAGCCACAGGACGTGACGGTGGAGCGTGCCAACAACGGCGCGGTGCTGCACGTGGACTACGACAAGCAGATTCCGTTCCTCTACAACATTTCCTTCCTGTTGCATTTCGACCATTCGGTCCCGCTCAAGAGTGCCGTCGGGCAATGATGAGGTCTCGTGCAGTTCCCGCATTCCTTCCGTAATCCGACCCTCGCGGCGCTGGCGCTCACCCACCGGAGCGTCGGCAAGCCGAACAACGAGCGGATGGAATTCCTCGGTGACGCGCTGCTGGGCGCCATCGTCGCCGAGCTGCTCTTCGAGGTGCACCCCAATGCCAGCGAGGGCGAACTTTCCCGCCTGCGCGCGCAACTGGTCAACGGCGAGGCCCTGGCGGTGATCGCGCGCGAGCTGGCACTGGGCGACGTGCTCAAGCTGGGTCCGGGCGAACTGAAGAGCGGCGGCTTCCGCCGCGATTCCATCCTCTCCGACGCCTTCGAGGCGCTGATTGCCGCCGTCTACATGGATGACGGCTTCGACGCCTGTCGCCAGGTCGTGCGCCGGCTGTTCATGCCGCGCGTGGCCGAACTCAAACGCTCCAGCAAGGACGCCAAGACGCGCCTGCAGGAGTGGCTGCAGGGCAGGGGCTTGCCGCTGCCCGTCTACGAACTCACCGACAGCTACGGCGAAGACCACGCCAAGACCTTCGACGTCAGCTGCTGCATCGACGAACCGGAACCGATCCGCGTGGAAGGACGCGGCGGCAGCCGGCGTGCCGCCGAACAGGACGCCGCGGAAGCGGTGCTACGCCGATTGCTGGAAAAAAAGAATGAACGATAACAATACTCCCGAGAACGACACCCCCGTCGACGGCGACTTCCGCTGCGGTTACGTGGCGCTGTCCGGTCGACCCAACGTCGGCAAGTCCACGCTGCTCAACGCCATGATCGGCGTGCGCCTGAGCATCGTGAGCCATCGTCCGCAGACCACCCGCCATCGCATCCTGGGCATCTCGACCAAGCCCGCGGGCCAGATCCTCTACGTCGACACGCCTGGCCTGCACCGCGGCGCCAAGCGTGCGATGAACCGCAGCATCAACCGTGCCGCGCGCGCCGCGATCACCGAGGTCGATCTCGCTGTGCAGGTGATCGAGGCCGGTCGCTGGACCGACGAGGACGCCGCGATGTATGCGGCACTCGCCGAACAGGAGGGCATGACGCGCCTGCTGGCCATCAACAAGGTGGACCTGCAGAAGGACAAGACGGCGATGCTGCCGTTCGTGGCCGACCTGATGACCAAGCACCCATTCGACGATGTCTATTACGTCAGCGCCCTGAAGTCGAAGGGCCTGGAAGGCCTGGAAAAAGGCATCCTCAAGCGCCTGCCCGTGCAGCCGGCCGTCTATGGCGAAGACGAGATCACCGACCGCAGCGAGCGTTTCCTCGCCGCGGAAATGGTCCGCGAGCAGCTCATGCTGCGCCTGGACCAGGAACTGCCTTACGCCACCACGGTGGAAATCGAACAGTTCGAGGACCGCCCGGATGGCGTGGCCGAGGTGCATGCGGTGATCTGGGTCGAGCGCGACGGCCAGAAAGCCATCGTCATCGGCAACGGCGGCGCCCAGCTCAAGGCGATCGGCACCTCGGCGCGCAAGGGCATGGAGCACCTGTTCGAGCGCAAGGTGTTCCTCAAGCTGTGGGTGAAGGTACGCGAAGGCTGGGCGGACGACGAGAACCTGCTCAAGCGCTTCGGTTACGAATAAGCCGGCGCGCCGTACCGCGTCATGCGCGTCGAACAGCAGCCCGCCTTCGTCCTGCACGCCCGGCCCTACCGGGAGACATCCCTGTTGGTGGAGTGCCTGACCCGCGACCACGGCCGCCTGGGCGTGGTCGCCCGCGGGGTGCGCAAGGAAGGCGCGCGATTGCAGCGTGCGCAGCTGGAGCCGTTCCAGCGGGTGGAGCTCGACCTCATCCTCAAGGGAGAACTGGCCACGCTGCGCACGGCCGAGCACGTGGGCGCGCCGCAACGCCTGACGGGCGACGCGGGCATGGCCGGCCTCTACCTCAACGAACTGGTGGTGCGGCTGACCGGCCGCCAGGACCCCAACCCCACGCTGTTCGCGCACTACGAGCGCACGTTGCGCCGCATGGCGACGGGCGATGCCCTGGCCTGGACGCTGCGCCGCTTCGAGCGCGACATGCTGGACGCGCTGGGTTATGCGCTGCCGCTGGATATCGACGCCATCGATGGTGAGCCGCTGGACCCGGCGCTCACCTACTTCTACGACCCGGAGTCGGGGGTACGCCCCGGACGCGCGGGCGATGCCCGCGGCATTCGCGGCGCCGATCTGCTGGCGCTGGCCGCCGACCGCTCCCCCGACGTGGCGGGGCTGGCCTCGCTGCGCCGCATGATGCGCCAGATCATTTCCTTCCACCTGGGCGGCGGCGAGCTGAAGGCCTGGCGCGTGCTGCGTTAAACGGCGGGCGTGTCGCGGGGCAGGGCGGCCAACGCCTCGTTCAGTTCGTAGCGGAAGCGCTCTATGGCAGCGAGCGGAACGACGGTGCGGGTTTCCAGCACGTGGTTTTGCAAGGCCCTGGCCTGGGCACCCAGGCGCGCGGTACCGCAGAACCCGCAAGCGGAACGCAGGCGATGCAGGCGGTCGATCAGGTCGGTCGGACGACGCGCCAGGTCGTCCAGCGCGGCCTCCAGTTCGACCAGTTCGACACGCAGCAACTGGCGCAGTGCCAGCAGGGTGATGGCATCGCCACTGGCCGCGCGCCCCGCGTCGTCGTCCAGCACCTGCAGATGTCCCTCGATGCCGAGCGTGGCGGCTAGTGCGTGGCTGAGCGCCGCGAGCTGGCAGGGTTTTTCGATCACGCCGGCGAAGCCCGCCGCCAGCAAGGCCTCGCGCAAACGGGCGGGAATCTCCGCGCTGGTGGCCAGGGCCACGGCGTCGCGCGACCGGGCGGAAGGATCGGCGCGCAGCGCCGGCAGCAAGGCCTCGGCACCGGCGCCCGGCATGCGGCAATCCAGCAGGAGCGCGTCGAACGGCTGTCGCCTGGCGAGGTCCAGGGCGCGGTCGCCATCGGCCGCGACGTCTACCCGATAGCCGAGCGATCGCAGCGCCTGCGCCAGGAACACACGGGTAGCCTCGTCGTCGTCAGCCACCAGGACATGCCGTGGCGTCGGCGCGGAAGGGGCGGACAGATACTGCTCGATCATGCAACGTTCCGTGTTGTTCATCTTGATTTGGCAGAATGGCGGAGCATGTTCCCGGTATCAACCCGCACGTTCAGCTTCCTGTTCATCGTTCTGGTCGCCCTGGTCGGCGCGGATGGGGCGCGGGCGACCGTGTCCGTGGACGCGGAGGGCATGTCGTTACCCGGCGTGGTGCTGGACGGACTGCATGCCGACCTGACCGCCGCGGGCGATGGCGTGGGCGTCGCCCTGACCGTGCAGCGAGCCGACCTGGCCGCCATGGGCTGGCACAAGGCCACGCTGGACCTGGACGGCACGCTTGCCCGCGACGAGCCCGGTCGCTGGACGTTCGCGGGCAACCTGCGTATGCGCGGTGCGTCGGGCGACCCCTGGCCGCGGGCCACCGTACGCATGGTGGCCGACACCGCCGCGAACACGCTGGAGCTGACCGTGCGCCAGGATGCCTCGCTGGCCCGCGTGGCGATGCCGATGGACCAGACCACCCATGCGCAGATCACCCTGAAAGACCTGCCTGCCGGTTGGTTGCAAGGGCTGCTCTCGACGGTGTGGTCCGGTCGCCTGACGACCGGCCGGGTGGATGCCGACCTGGCGCTCGACCTGCTTCCCGGCGGCGTGCAGGCCGGCGGCCAGTTCGCGCTGGCTGGCGTGGGCTTCGACAGCCCGGGCGGCACGCTGGCCGGTGAAACGGTGTCGGGCAGCGGTCGGCTCGGTGTGGACAGCCAGGCGGAGGCCACCGTCATCGAACTCGACGCCGCGCTGCGCGGTGGCTCGTTGCTGCTGGGCCCCCTGTATGTCGATCTTCCCGCCCACCCGGTGCAGTTGTCGTTTTCCACCCGGGCGCAGAAGGGTGCCATGGCGATCCGGCGCCTGAGGCTGACCGATCCCGACGCCCTGCAACTGGAAGGTGAGGTAGGCCTCGCGGCGGACGGTAGTCTCGCCTCGCTCCGGCTGGACCGTTTCGATGCACGCTTTCCCGCCGCCTATGCACGCTACGGTAAAGGCCTGGCTCGCAGCTTCGGCGTCGATGCGCTCGATGCCAGGGGCGATGTCACGGGGCACCTCACGATGGGCGCGAAAGGCCCCCAGGCCTTCGCGTTCCAGACCACGGGGCTGGATATCTCCAACGGCGAAGGACGCTTCGGGGTGCAGGGCCTGCATGGCGCGGTCGACTGGAGTGCCACGGAGGATCGCCCCGCCACGAAGCTCGGCTGGCGTGCCTTGCAGATGCAGCGGATTCCGAATGGCGCCGCCGAGGCGGCACTGCGCAGCACCGGCGGCACGCTGGGCCTGCTGGCACCGCTGGTCATTCCCGTCCTGGATGGCCAGCTGCGAGTACAGCGCCTGGCGTGGAAGCCCGCGGCCACCGCGGGCGACCGCCTGCAGACCTCGCTGGTGCTGACGCAAATCGACATGGCCGCATTCTGTCGCGCACTGGGCTGGCCGGAATTCAAGGGTACGCTGGGCGGCGCGGTGCCGTCGCTTCGCTATGTAGACGATCGCGTGGAAATGGCCGGCGGCTTGTCGCTGAACATATTCGACGGTTTCGTCGACATCACCGGCATGAGCCTCGCGCAGCCGTTCGGCGTGGCGCCGATCCTCACCGGCACGCTCTCGCTGCGCCAGTTGGACCTGGGCCTCATGACCTCCGTCTTCGACTTCGGCAGCATCACCGGCCGACTGGATGGCGGCATCGACAACCTGCGCCTGGTCGCCTGGCAGCCCGCCGCGTTCGACGCCCACCTGCTGGCGGGCGGTGGCGGCCGGATCAGCCAGAAGGCGGTGAACAACCTCACCTCCGTCGGCGGGGGCGGTATCGCCGCGGGCCTGCAGGGCACGGTGCTGAAGATCTTCAAGACGTTCGGCTACAAGCGCATCGGGCTGTCGTGCCGCCTGCGCGGCGATGTATGCGCCATGGGAGGACTGGGCGCCGCGAAGGATGGCTACACTATCGTCGAAGGAAGCGGGTTGCCCCGCCTGACCGTGGTCGGTCACCAGCGTGAGGTCGACTGGCCCACCCTGGTGCGCCGCCTGCAAGCCGCCACCCAGGGCGATGGCCCGGTGGTCCGTTGAGCGGGCAAGCCGCCCCCACAAGGAAAAACCATGCGTAAATCGTTCATCGCTCTCATGGCTGCCACCGCCGTCGCCCTGGTCGGCTGCGTCACCATCAACGTCTATTTTCCCGAAGCCGCGGCGCAGAAGGCGGCCGACCAGTTCATCGGCACCGTGCTCGACGACAGCGGCGTTGCCAAACCGTCCGCCACGCCGGAAAAAGCCCGTCCGGCCGCAACGGGCAAGCAGCCCTCGGCGTCCCTGCTGGACCTGGTGATCCCCTCGGCGCAGGCGGCGGAATCGCCGGATATACAGGTGCGCACTCCGGAAACGGACGCCATCCGGCTGCGCATGACTAGCCGCTTCGGCGGCCAACTGAAGGCATTGTTCGACAGTGGCGCGGTGGGCTTTACGGCCAACGGCCTGGTCGCCGTGCGCGATGCCAGCGCGTTACCGCTGGACCAGCGCTCGCAGGCCAACGGCCTGGTCGACCAGGAAAACAGCGACCGCGATGCCCTGTATGCCGCCGTCGCCAAGGCCAACGGTCACCCGGAATGGGAGCCGCAGATCCGCAAGGCATTCGCGGACGGCTGGGTCCAGCGCGCGCCGCCGGGCTGGTATTATCGCGATGCCTCCGGTGCCTGGAAGCGCAAGTAAGGCACCCGCCAGGACCGCCCGCCATCGCGCGGGCGTCCTCCCAGCCAGCCCGGGCCTTCGTCGTCCGGGCTTTACGTTTCAGAGCGCATGATCGAATTCGAAGCCACCATCATCGGCCTCACCCACGACGGCCGGGGCGTTGCCCGCATCGACAACAAGGCCACGTTCGTGCCCGGCACGTTGCCGGGCGAGCGCGTACGGCTGGTATATCACAAGCGCCACCGCAAGTACGACGAGGCCGATCTCGTCGGCATCGTCGAGGCCTCCCCCGCGCGTGTCGAGCCGAAATGCCGCCATTACGGCCAGTGCAGCGGCTGCGCGTTGCAGCACATGGCGCCCGCCGCGCAGATCGCCGCGAAACAGCGTGTGCTTGCCGAGAACTTCGAACGCATCGGCAAGGTTACGCCGGATGCGTGGTTGCCACCGCTGGCCGGCGAGCCGTGGGCATACCGCCGCAAGGGCCGTTTTTCGGTGCGCTACGTGGCGAAGAAGGAACGCGTGCTGGTCGGTTTCCGCGAGGAATCCAACCCGCGTTTCGTCGCCGACATCGAACATTGCGAAGTGATCCATCCCGCGCTGGGCCCCAAGGTGGGCTTGATCGCGGCACTGGTGGGCGGCTTGTCCGCCGCGCACGACATTCCGCAGATCGAGTTCGCCGCCGGCGACGACACCGTCGCGCTGGTCTTCCGCCACCTCGCGCCGCTGACCGAGGCCGATCGCCAGGCGCTGGTGGATTTCGGCAAGGCGCATGGCCTGGCCATCTACCTGCAGCCGGGCAACCACAGCACGGTGCATCCGTTGTGGCCGGAGGCGCCGCGTCTTGCCTTTGCCATTCCCGCCCAGGATGTGGAGCTGGAGTTCCTCCCGCTGGATTTCGTGCAGGTCAATGCGGGCATGAACCAGCGCATGCTGGCGCGCACCCTGGAGCTGCTGGACCTGCAACCGGCCGATCGCGTGCTCGATCTGTTCTGCGGCCTGGGCAACTTCACGCTGCCGATCGCACGTTACGCCGCCGAGGTGGTGGGCGTGGAAGGCGAGCACGGGCTGGTGGAACGGGCGTCGGCCAATGCCGCGCGCAACGGCCTGGGCCATGCCTCGTTCCAGGTAGCCAACCTGTTCGAGGACCAGCGCAACGAGTCCTGGGCGAAGCAGGCCTGGGACAAGATCCTGCTGGACCCGCCCCGCGCCGGCGCCAACGAGCTGCTGGAGTACCTGCCGCGCAAGGGCACCGACCGCGTCGTCTACGTCTCCTGCCATCCGGGATCGCTGGCGCGCGACGCGGGCATCCTCGTGCAGAAGGGATTTCGTCTCGCCGCCGCGGGGGTGATGGACATGTTTCCGCACACCGCCCACGTCGAATCCATCGCGCTGTTCGAGCGCCGCTGACCCCGGAGACCCCATGGGCATCGAGATCGAGCGCAAGTTCCTCCTGGCCAGCGACGCCTGGCGCAAGCAGATCGTGCGCAGCGAGCGCATGGCACAGGGTTACCTCATCAGTGGCGCGGCCGTGGCATCCGGACAGGCGAAGTCGTCGGTACGGCTGCGCGTGTCCGGCGAGCAGGCCTGGCTCAACATCAAGTCGGCCACGCTGGGTATCGAGCGGCAGGAATACGAATACCCCGTGCCGGTGGCTGATGCCGCGCGCATGCTGGATGACCTGGCCGACGGTCGCGTGGAGAAGATTCGTCATCATGTCATGGTCGAAGGCACACACTTCGAGATCGACGAGTTCGTCGGCGCCAACGCCGGCCTGATCGTCGCCGAGGTGGAACTGCCGTCCACGGACGCGGCCTACCCGACACCGGCATGGCTCGGCCGCGAGGTCAGCGGCACGCTGCGCTATTACAACGTCAACCTGATCGACCGACCGTACAGCGACTGGTCGGATGCGGAACGGGACGGCACGGAGGACATGGCATGCTGATCATCGGTCTATCGGGGACGCAACTGGAGCCGCACGAGCACGTCTTGCTGACGGCCCACGGCGTGTCCGGGGTGATCCTCTTCTCGCGCAACTTCGCCTCGCGCGAGCAGGTCACGGCCCTGATCGACCACGTGCGTCAGGTGGCCGGCGATGAGATCCTCATCTGCGTGGACCAGGAAGGCGGCCGCGTGCAGCGCTTCCGCGAAGGATTCACGCGGCTACCGCCGTTGTCCGCGCTGGGCAGGCTGCACGACAGCGACCCCGGCGCCGCGATCGACCGGGCCGAGGAACACGCGTGGATCATGGCCAGCGAGATGCGCGCCATCGGCGTCGATTTCAGTTTCGCACCCGTGGCCGACCTCGAACGCGGCAACGCCGCCATCGGCAACCGGGCGCTGCATGCGGACCCGGCGGTTGCCGCCGAGCTGGTCCAGGCCTACGTGCGCGGCATGCACCTGGGCGGCATGGCCGCCGTGCTCAAGCACTTCCCCGGGCATGGCTCGGTGCGCGAGGACACGCATCTCGCATCCGCCGTCGATCCGCGCAGCAAGCACGATATCTTCGCGACCGACCTGCAGCCCTTCATCGCCGGCATCGAGGCACGTGCCGAGGCCGTCATGGCGGCGCATGTCGTCTATACCGCGGTGGACGACCAGCCAGCCGGTTACTCGCACGTGTGGATCGAGGAGATCCTGCGCGGTGAGCTCGGGTTCGGCGGTTGCGTCGTCGGCGACGACATCAGCATGGCCGCCGCCGGCAGTGTCGGCGGCGTGGCCGCCCGCGTGGCCGCCAACCTCGATGCGGGTTGCGACCTCGTACTCGCCTGTTTTCCCGATGTCGTTCCCGAGGCGATCGTGGCGGTGCAGCACCGTCGCCCTTCACCGGTCGAACGTATCGCCCCGCTGCGCGGTGCGATCGGTTCCACCTGGGAAGGCCTCGTCCACAATCCCCAGCGCGATCGATTCATCGCGCGCGTGACCGCCTTGGAGCCCTGATCCGATCATGACCACCACCACCGCCTCGCTCGACCATGCGCTTGCGCACTCCGACATCCTCTTCAATCGCGAACAGCTCGACACCGAGATCGCCCGCATGGGCCGCGAGATCGACCACGCGCTCGACGGCGAAGTGCCGGTGTTCCTCACCGTGATGCACGGCGCGCTGGTGTTCGCCGGCCAGCTGGCGCTGTCGATACGCACGGACCTCGAGTTCGACTACGTGCACGCCACGCGTTACCGCGGGGAAACCAGCGGCAGCGACCTGCACTGGCTGCGTCGTCCGGAAGTGCCGCTGCACGAGCGCACGGTGCTGCTGGTGGACGACATCCTCGATGAAGGCCATACGCTGAAGGCGGTGCGCGATGCGTGCGTCGAGATGGGCGCGAAGCGGGTGTTGCTGGCCGTGCTTTGCACCAAGCGCCACGATCGCCGCGCGCATGGCATCGAGGCCGATTTCAACGGCGTGGACCTGCCCGATCGCTACGTGTTCGGGTACGGCATGGATTACCACGAGCAGGCGCGTAACCTGCCCGCCATCCACGCGTTGAAGGACTGATTCCGATGAGCATCGACCTGGCCGTGATCGGTGGCAGTGGCCTCTATCAGTTCGAAGGCCTGGAAAACACCGAGCGGCACGCCGTGCAGACGCCGTTCGGCCCGGCCTCGGGTGACGTCGTGACGGGCGACTTCCGCGGCAGGCGGCTCGCCTTCCTCGCCCGTCACGGCGAAAGCCACACCGTGCCGCCGCATCGGGTGAACTACCGCGCCAACCTGTGGGCCCTGCATGCGATGGGCGCGCGGCGCGTGGTGGCCGTCAACGCCGTGGGCGGCATCCGCGACGACATGGGCCCCCGCACGCTGGTGGTGCCCGACCAGATCATCGATTACACGCATGGCCGCTACACCAGCTTCAACGATGTCGAGGGTGCCGAGGTGCGGCACATCGATTTCAGCGAGCCCTACAGCGCCGCACTGCGCCAGGCCCTGCTGGCCGCGGCGCGCGCCGAGGGCCTGGCGATCATCGATGGCGGTTGCCACGGCGTGACCCAGGGGCCGCGCCTGGAGACGCGCGCGGAGATCGCGCGGATGAAGCGCGACGGCTGCGACCTGGTCGGCATGACCGGCATGCCCGAGGCCGTGCTTGCCCGCGAGCTGGACCTGGAATTCGCCTGCCTGGCACTGGTGGCCAACTTCGCCGCCGGCGCCGGCGACGAGGCGGAGATCAGCATCGAGGAAATCTTCGCCCACCTGGCCGCTGCGACGGCCAACGTTCCGGCTATTCTTGGGCGTTTGCTGGCAGTCTTGTAGGCATTTCGCGGACATCGTCCGCTCCTACAACCGCGGATTGCGGGCATCGTATGTTTCCGCACTTCAGATCGCGGACATCGTCTGCTGCTACAACCGTGGATCGCGGACATCGTCCGCTCCTACGTGGCGCTGTGTAGGAGCGGACGATGTCCGCGATACGCGAACCCTACGCCCGTTGCCATCCTGCGGTGCGATGACGTACGCCGAAACCAGGCATGACGCGGCGGCCGATGCCGTGCGTCGCCCTGCGGCAACGTTGCGCGCGGGCTGCGGTGCATAGCCGACGCGATACCCCACCCTGGACCCGCAGCGGGCAGGGCGCGACTGGCCCACGCTAGCTCCATGAAACCTCACTGCCACGGTGCCTCACTGATTGAATCACTGACTGCCCTGTCGGTGTTTGCCGTCGGCAGCGCGGCCAGCGGGGCGTGGTTCCACGCGTCGATGGCCATGGATGCGGCGGCATCGCGGACGATGGCCACCGTGACCGCCATCGCCGATCTGCGCGAGCGCATGCGCGCCAATCCGCTCGGTGTGTCAGGCGGTTCCTACAACGCCACCACGCCATCGGACGCCGGTTGCGCGGGCGGCTGCACGCCTGACCAGCTTGCCGCCGACGACCTCGCGCGGTTCCGCGCCAGCCTTCGTCGGCACGTCGGATCGTCCACGGCGTCCGTCGTCCGCTGCGAGGACATCTCGGGCTGCCTCGTGCGTGTCACGCTCGGCCGCCATGTCGTCGCCGCCACATCGTTCCGGCCGTGAGCCAGCACGGGTCTAGCCTCGTGGAACTGCTGGTCTCGCTCGCCGTGGCGGGCATGGTGGCAGCGGTCGTCGCGACGGGGGCAGGGGCGGCCGGTATGGCGTCGCGTCGTCATCTCGATCGGGTCCAGCGCGAGGATGCCGCGCGTATGGCGCTGGCCGTGCTCGCGGAGGATCTTGCCAACTCGTCCCGGTGGCTTGCCTGCACGGAGGCAAGGGACTGCGATGTCACCGTCAGGCATCGCCCGTATCGGTCGTATCTGCTGCACACGGACGTCGCGGACTGGTTGGTCGGTGACGGGCTGCGACGGTGCGTAAAGCAGTGCGAGTCACTGATCGAGGGGATCGTTCGCCTCGATGTCGTCGCCGACCTGCCCGATGCTGCCGGGCAGGTGAGACGCCTTCCGTTCCAGGAACGTCACAGGGACACGGCACGCCTGCTGGAGGTAGGCGTGATCCTCGCCGATGGCACGCGTTTTTCTCGCGTCGTGGCGAAACGCCAATGAAGCGTCCGCGTGGTTGCGTACTGGTCTTCGTCTTGGTCATGCTGGCCGCTCTCAGCCTGATCGGTGCAGGCTTGTCACGCGGTGCGGCCTCGCGGCGCCTGGCCGCCGCCGAATACCGGGACCGCGTCTGCGTCGCCGTCGGGCATGACCGGGCTCGCTGGCAGGAGGATGTCGCCGCATGCGACCATCGGTAAAGGCGCAACCGGCGCGTCGTCGCACATGAGGGTTCCATGGATCGCAGGCGGTTTCTTCAGGGGGCGACGGTCGCTTCGGGCATGGCGTTGACTGCCAAGGGTCTGGCGGCGGATGTGGCGGGCGCGGCGAAGCAGCCCCCGGCCGGCGGCATGCTGCCGCGCGTGTGTTCCACGTGGGACTTCGGCGTAGCCGCCAACCAGGCCGCGTGGAAGGTGCTCGCCGGCGGCGGTCGGTCGCTGGATGCGGTCGAAGCCGGCGCACGCGTGCCCGAGGCCGACCTGCGCAACCACAGCGTGGGACGCGCCGGCTATCCCGACCGGGACGGCAAGGTCACGCTCGATGCCAGCATCATGGACGAGAACGGCAACTGCGGCGCCGTCGCGGCGATCGAGCACATCGCGCATCCCATCTCCGTCGCGCGCCGCGTCATGGAGCGTACGCCGCACGTGCTGCTGGTCGGCGACGGCGCGCTGCAATTCGCGCTCGAGCAGGGCTTTCCCCGCGAGGAACTGCTTACGCCCGAGTCGGACAAGGCCTGGCACGAGTGGCTCAAGTCGGCGAAGTACAAGCCGGTGGCCAACAGCGAAGTGAAGAGTTACAACGCCGGTCCAGGCGGCACGCCGGGCGATGCCAGCAACCACGACACCATCGGCATGCTCGCCATCGATGCCAGGGGCAATCTCTCCGGTGCCTGCACCACCAGCGGCATGGCGTGGAAGCTGCACGGCCGTGTCGGCGACAGCCCGATCATCGGCGCAGGCCTGTATGTCGACAACGAGGTGGGCGCGGCAACCTCCACCGGCGTGGGCGAGGAAGTGATCCGTAACGTCGGCAGCTTCCTGGTCGTGGAATTGATGCGCCAGGGCCGATCACCCGAAGACGCCTGCCGCGAGGCGGTGGAACGCATCCTCCGGCGCAAGCCGCAGGCGAAGGATCTCCAGGTCGGCTTCCTCGCCCTCGACAAGAAGGGCAACGTGGGCGCGTGGTCGATCCAGAAGGGCTTCTCGTACGCGGTGTGCGATGCGTCGAAGCAGGATGCCCTGCATCCCGGCAAGAGCACCTACTGAGATGGCGTTGCTCGAAGTGGCAGCCAATTCCGTCGCCTCGGCGTTCGCGGCGCAGGAAGGCGGCGCCGGGCGCATCGAACTGTGCGCCAGCCTGGAAGAGGGGGGTGTAACCCCCTCGCATGGCACGATCATGCTCGCGCGCGAGGGGCTGACCATCCCGCTCTATGTCCTTATCCGCCCGCGCGGGGGCGACTTCCTCTACGAGAACATCGAGATCGAGTGCATGCTCGACGACATCGAACACTGCCGCGACCTGGGCTGCGACGGCGTCGTCGTCGGCGCGCTTACGGCGGAGGGCGACGTGGATACCGAGGCGTGCGCCTTGTTCGTGCGTGCGGCGGGCAGGATGGGCGTCACCTTCCATCGTGCCTTCGACCTGGTGCCCGATCGCCGTGAAGCCCTGGAAACCGTCATCGATCTCGGCTTCGAGCGGGTTCTCACATCGGGCGGCATGCAGAGTGCCGTGGCGGGCGCGGCCTCGATCGCGCAGCTGGTCGCGCAGGCCGGCGATCGTATCGTGGTGATGCCCGGCGCCGGCATCGAGCCGGGTAACGCCGACAACCTGCGGGCCGCGACGCGTGCGCGCGAGTTCCATGCGTCGGCGAAGCGGCGGCTACCCTCGGGCATGCGGTCGCCGGCCGATGCACTGGGCATGGGCGCAGGCGAGACGCGTACCGACGTGGACACGGTAAGGGCCATCGTCGCCGCGCTGGCGTAGGAGACCACGATGTGGGCTGGCGTAGGAGCCCACGATGTGGGCGAACCCTCAGCCCACCTACAGCGAACGAGGCCATGCACAACATCCAGGCGAGCGCTCTAAACCTTGACCGGCAACAGCCCCCCCGGTGTCACCGCGACAATGCGGCGGCCGGGCGCGGGCGGCGTCTCGTGCAGGCCGGTGAGGGTGCCGAAGGCCGGCAGCATGCCGACGTGGCGGTCGAACACGAAGGCGGGCAGGCGATGCTTGCGCCAGCCGTCGCGCACCACGACCCCCGGGTGCACGTGGCCCGATAGCGTGTAGCCATCGGCATGCGGCTCGGGATGATGGGCCAGCACGAACGGTGGCGCATGCATGCGATCCGGCCGCACCTCCACGCCCAGCGTGCCCACGTCGAAGTGCCGGTCGTGGTTGCCGGCGACAAGTATCATCGCCACCCCGGCATGTGCCTCGCGCCAGGCGCGCACACGCGAAACCCACGCGCTGCGTTCCGTCGCGGCGCCGTGCACCATATCGCCCAACACGACCAGCGTTTCCGGCTGGAACGTGGCGATCAGCGCGTCCAGGCGTGCCAGGTCGTCGTCCGTATCGCCGCTGGGCACCGCGATGCCGGCACGGCGGAACACGGCGCCCTTGCCGAAGTGCACGTCGGTGACCATGAGCGTGCGTCGGGCCGACCAGTGGATCGCACGTTCGCCATGCAACGTGAGCCGTTCGCCGGCCACCTCGATGTCCAGTGTGTTCATGATCCGGCGCCTGCTTCCAGCTTGGCCAGCATGCGTTCGACACGGCTCTTCCAGTCGTCGGCGGCGATGCCGCCACGTAGTCGCTCCACCCATAGTGGAAACGCCAGCGGGCTGAGCCGCTTGGGCTCGTTCCACAGCAGCTGCGCACGCGCGATGCGCACCAGGCAATGGCGCAGGCGCGTGTAGTCGAGCTGTTGGTCGAGCACTTCGCGTTCGGCCTGCCACAGCAGGGGATGCTCGGGATCGTGACGACGCAGCACGTCGTACAGCAAGCCACTGGATGCCTGCAGCTGCCGCATCGTCTTGTTGTGCGCCGGGTAGCCGTTGAAGACCAGCCCGGCGACACGCGCGATCTCACGGAACTGGCGCTTGGCCAGCTCCGACAGGTTGACGCTTGCACGGATGTCGCTGCGCAGGCCTTGCGGATGCAGCAGGACGCGCATCGCTTCCGCGTCCAGTGCGGGCATGCGCGCGGCCGTGATCGTGAGCCCGTAGTCGTTGACGGCGTAGCCGTAGTCGCCCGGCTGGATGCGCGCGAGGCGCAGCGCGAGTACGGCGGCCAGGCCCTCGTGTGCCAGCCGGCCCGCGAACGGGTAGACGAACAGGTAATCGCCCTCGCGGGTGCGTGTTCGCTCGCACAGCGTGGCATCCATGGACGGCACGCTGGATTGCCGGCGCTGGATATCCAGCAAGGGGGCGAGGGCGCGCATCTCGGCTTCGCGGCCTTCGCCGGCCAGCGTGCGACGCAGTTCGTCGGACAGTTCGCCCGACAGAGGCAGCCGACCGCCCATCCAGCGCGGCACGCCACCGCGGCGGTTGGGTGCGGGGCGCACGTAGGCGGTCATGTCGCGCACGCGCACCAGTTCGAGGTGGCGGCCGGCGAAGAGGAAGCGATCGCCGGGACGCAGGCGCGACAGGAAACTCTCTTCCACCGTGCCCAGCCGCGCGCCCTTCATGTAACGCACGGCCAGGCTACCGTCCGACGTGATCGTGCCGATGGACAGACGGTGCATACGGGCGACGCGACCGCTCTCGACATGGAAGCGGCCTTCCGTATCGGCCAGCTTGCGATACTCCGGGTAACTGGCGAGCGCGGAGCCACCGGTGCGCAGATAGGACAGCACGGCGTCGAAACGCTCGCGCGGTAGCGAGGCGTACGCCAGCGACGAGGTGATCTCCGTGTAGGCCTCATCGGCCGTGAAGCCGCCGCCCAGTGCCATCGTCAGCAGGTGCTGGGCCAGCACGTCCAGGCAGCCGCGCATCGGGTGACGCGGCTCCAGGTGACCTTCGGCCAGTGCGCGTCGCGCGGCGGCGATCTCGGCCAGCTCGAGCAGGTGGGTGGGTACGCACAGGATCTTCGAAGGCAGCCCCGGCCGGTGGCCGCTGCGCCCGGCGCGCTGGAGCAGGCGGGCGACGCTTTTCGGGCTGCCGATCTGGATCACCCGCTCCACGCTGGCAAAATCCACGCCCAGGTCGAGGCTGGACGTGGCGACCACGCAACGCAGTGCGCCCTGGCGCAGTTTTTCCTCGGTAGCCAGGCGCAACTTCGGATCGATCGAGCCGTGATGAAGCGCCAGCGATTCGGGTGCCTCCGGCCATACCGAGGCCAGCGCTTCGTGCCACAGCTCCGCCTGCGAGCGCGTGTTGGCGAAGACGAGGCTGCTGCGGGCGTCCAGCACGGCTTTCAACACACGCGGCAGTTGCGACAGGCCAAGGTGCCCGGCCCACGGGAAGCGCTCGCCACCTTCCGGCAGGGCAGTCTCGATCACGGTCTTCTTGCGGCCACCGCCACCGATCAGCACGCCGTCGCCGGATAGCGCGTGCAGGGCTTCGTCCAGGTTGCCCAGCGTGGCCGAGAGGCCCCAGGTGCGCAGTTGCGGCAGCCAGTGGCGCAGGCGCGTGAGTCCCAGTTGCAGCAGGATGCCGCGCTTGTTGCCGAGCAGTTCGTGCCATTCGTCCACCACGATGCCGCGCAGCGAGGCGAACCGCTCGCGCGCATCGGGGTAGCTGAGCAGCAGCGCGAGGCTTTCCGGCGTGGTTACCAGCAGTTCGCAGGCACCCCGGCGCAGGCGGGCGCGCTCGGCGCTGCCGCTGTCGCCCGTGCGGCGAAGCACCCGCCACGGTAGCTCCATCGCCTCGACGGCGGCGGTGAGGTGTTGCGCGGTGTCGGTGGCCAGCGAACGCAGCGGCGTGATCCAGAGCAACTGCAACCCGCTCTGCGGACGCAGCACGGCGTCGATCAGCGGGCCGCCGGCCGCTGCCAGGGTCTTGCCGGTGCCGGTGGGTGCATGGATAAGACCGTTACGGCCTTCGGCCCATGCGCGCCATGCCGCGCGCTGGAACGCGGCGGGTTTTCGTTCCTGCGTGGCGAACCACGCGACGAGGCGTGCCTCAGCCCGCCGCCAGGCGGCGGAGGTCGTCGAGTTTGTCGGCATCGCGGATCGCCAGGTCGGTGCGCCAGCGGAGGATGCGCGGGAAGCGCACGGCCACGCCGGCCTTGTGACGGCCGGAGGCCTGGATCGCCTCGAAGGCGAGTTCGAAGACATGCGTGGGTTCGACCGAGCGGACCGGGCCGAAACGGTCGATGGTGTGTGCGCGTATCCAGCGATCGAGCCGGCCGATCTCGGCGTCGTCCAGGCCGGAATACGCCTTGGCGACAGGGACCAGCGTCTCCCCGTCCCAGACGCCGAAGGTGTAGTCGGTGAACAGGCCGGAGCGCCGGCCATGGCCGGGCTGCGCATAGAGCAGCACGGCGTCCACCGTGTAAGGCTCCACCTTCCACTTCCACCAGTCGCCTCGTTTGCGGCCGACGCGATAGGGCGAGTCGCGCCGCTTCAGCATCAACCCCTCCGTGCGCCGCTCGCGCGATTCGGTGCGCCACTGAGCCAGGCTTGCCCAGTCGCTTGCGCGCGCTTCGGGCGACAGCGTCAGCGTGGGACCATGCGATGCGATGAGGCGTTCGAGCAGCAAACGTCGCTCCGCCAGCGGACGCTCGCGCAGGTCGTGCCCGTCGAGTTCCAGCAGGTCGTACGCCATCAGGCGCACCGGCGTGTCGGCCAGCAGTTTCGGACCGGGCTTGAGCTTGCCGATACGTTTCTGCAGGGCGGCGAACAACAGCGGATGGTCCTCGCCCGGCGACCAGGCCAGGATCTCGCCATCGATGACGCAGCCGTCGGGCAGGGCGGCCGCGGCCAGCTCCAGTTCCGGAAAGCGGCCGTCCATGCGCTCCTCGCCGCGAGACCAGATCAGCGCACCTTCGGCACGGCGCATGAGCTGCGCGCGGATGCCGTCCCACTTCCATTCGGCCAGCCAGTCGTCGATCGCACCGAGCGCATCGACGTCCTGTTCGAGCGGCGAGGCCAGGAAAAAGGGGTAGGGGCGTTCACCCGCGTGTTCGTCGTCGCGCTCGGGTCCGGCAAGTGCTTGAAACGCCTCCGCACTGGGTTTCCACGTGCCGCTCATGCGATGGGCGATGAGGTCGGTGGCAAGCGCCGACCACTGGGCCAGTGCCTGTACCACCAGCCGTTGCGACACGCCGACGCGCAGCGACCCGGTGAGCAGCTTGTTGACGAGGAAGATCTGTTCCTTCGGGGTGGACCGCCACCACTCGCGCAGCATGGCGATCCGCTCGCCGGCCTCCAGCTTGCCCAGCGAGGGCAGGCGCGCCTCCATCCATACGTGCAGGGCGGTGTCCTCGTTCTCGTCGTCGTCGGTACCGGGCAACATCAGCGCGATGGTCTCGGCCAGGTCGCCGACGTGCTGGTAGCTGTCGTCGATCAGCCAGTCGGCATACCCGGTTTCGATGGCCAGCGCGGTGCGCATCTCGGTCGAGCTGGCGGTGCGCTTCAGCTTGCCGCCGCCCAGCACGTATACCGCCCACGCCGCGTCTTCCGCCGGTGCATCGGCGAAGTACGTCGCCATCGCCTCGCGCTTGGCGGTGGTGGACGCCGTCCGGTCCAGCGCCTCGAACAACCGGGCGAAGCGGCGCATCAGTCGCCTTCCTCGCTACTGCGCTCGTCGGGCATGCTGCCGCCCAGCGAACGCAGCGCACGGGCGTCGTGGCCCTTGTCGCGCAGGTAATGGATCAACGCCTCGCCGTCGCCGTGGGTCACGTAGATACGCTTCGCGCCGCAGTCCTCGACACTGCGGATCAGGCCGGGCCAGTCGGCGTGATCGGACACGATGAAGCCGCGATCGTAGCCGCGACGGCGACGCGCCCCGCGCACCTGCATCCACCCCGAGGCGAACCCGGTCGATGCCTTGCCGAAGCGTTTCATCCAGGGTGCGCCGGCCGCGGAGGGAGGCGCCATGACCAGTTCACCCGCGAAGTCGCGACCCTTGGCCGAGTCGCTCACGGGTTGGGTAGGCACCATGCGGATACCCGCATCGCGATACGCCTCGACCAGTCGCACCATGGCGCCGTGCAGGTGCACGGTGCGATCCGTACGCAGGGCCAGTTCGGCCAGGATGCGCTGGGCCTTGCCCAGGGCGTAGCAGAACAGCACCGCGGGCACGCCGCGTGCCGCGCACTCGTCCAGCCAGGCCAGCATGTCGTCGATGACGCGGGACATCGGTGGCCAGCGGTAGATCGGCAGGCCGAAGGTGGATTCGGTGACGAATATGTCGCACGGCACCGGCTCGAACGGCACGCAGGTCGGGTCGGGATCGCGCTTGTAGTCGCCGGAGACTACCGCGACCAAGTCGGGCGTCTCGATGCGGATCTGCGCGGCGCCCAGCACGTGGCCCGACGGATGCAGCGAAATCACCGTGTTGCCGAGCGTGAAACGCTCACCGTAGGCATATTCCTGGATGACCGAGGCGGCACCGAGCCGCTCACGCATCAATCCGCCGCCGGCTCGCGCCACGTGATAGAGGCCGCTTCCGGAGCGCGCATGGTCGCCGTGGGCGTGCGTCACCACCGCCCGCGGCACCGGCTGCATCGGATCGATGTAGAAGTCGCCGGCGGGGCAATAGAGGCCCTGGGGGCGGGGTAGCAGCACGTCGCTGTCCATCCGCCGACGTTAGGCAGCCGCACGTCAACGCGACGTGCGCAGAGCGAAACGCGGCGGGTCAGGCGACGAACTGCAACCGCGCCAGTTCCGCGTAGAGGCCACCCTCGCGCAGCAGCGATTCATGCGTGCCTTGCGCGATGATGCGGCCGCCGTCCATCACCACGATGCGATCGGCGCGCTGCACGGTGGCCAGGCGATGCGCGATCACCAGCGTGGTGCGGCCCTTTTCGAGGCGTTCCAGCGCCTGCTGGATAGCCGCTTCCGACTGTGCGTCCAGGGCAGATGTGGCCTCGTCCAGCAGCAGCAACGGCGCATCGCGCAGGATCGCCCGCGCGATGGCGATGCGCTGCTTCTGTCCACCGGACAGCCGCACCCCGCGCTCACCCAGCGCCGCGTCGTAGCCGTCGGGCAGGGCGGAGAGGAAGCCGTCGGCTTCGGCAAGGCGTGCGGCCTCGCGCACTTCGTCGGCGGTCGCGTCTTCGCGGCCGAAGCGGATGTTGTCGGCGGCGCTGCCGCCGAAGATCACGGTCTCCTGCGGCACCAGGGCGATGGCGCCGCGCAGTTCCGGCAAGGCCAGCGCGCGCAGGTCGACGCCATCCAGGCGGATGGACCCGGACACCGGATCGTGGAAGCGCAACAGCAGGCTCAGCACGGTGCTCTTGCCCGCACCCGACGGCCCCACCAGCGCCACGGTTTCGCCCGGCGCGATGCTAAGGTCGAAATCCGACAGCGCGGCCACGTCGGGACGTGACGGATAGCGGAACTGCACGTGGTCGAAACGCAAGGCGCCGGTGACGGGCGTGGGCAGCGGTTCCGGCGCGGCGGGCGTGGCGATGGTGGCGGTTTCGGCGAACAGCTCACCGATGCGCTCCATTGCGCCGGCGGCGCGCAGCACGTCGCCCCAGACTTCGGAAAGCCCGGCCACGGACCCGGCGGCGAAGATCGCATAGAGCACGAACTGGCTGAGCACGCCTGGGGCGAGCTCGCCTGCGATGACATCACGCGCGCCGGCCCAGAGCACCAGCGTGATCGCGCCGAAGATCAGCACGATCACCGCCGCCGTGAGTAGCGAGCGCATGCCGATACGGCGACGCGCCGTGGCGAGGGCCAGGGCGATCGCCTCCGAGTAGCGCCGGCTTTCAGTGGGTTCGCGCGCATAGGCCTTGACCGCCTGGGCCGCGTTGAGGGTTTCGTTGGCGACGGCCGCCGCATCCGCGATGCGATCCTGGCTGGAGCGTGACAGCTTCTGCACGCGACGACCGAACACCAGGATGGGCAGCATCACGGCAGGAATGACCAGGGCGGTGAGCCCGGCCAGACGTGGGCTGGTCCAGGCCATGGCCACGGCGGCGCCGATCAGCATGACCGCGCTGCGCAGCGCCACGGAAATGCCGGAGCCGATCAGGGTCTGCACCACCTCGGTGTCCGTACCCAGGCGCGAGGTGAGCTCGCCCACGCGCGTGCTTTCGAAGAAACCCACATCCAGGCCGATGACGTGGCGGTACAGGGAGCTGCGCAGTTCGGCCAGCGAACGCTCGCCCAGCAACGCGATGCAGTAGTAGCGGGCCGCCGTGGCGATGGCCAGCACGATGGCGACGCCGAACAGGCCCAGGAAGGTGCCGTTGATGGAGGCCAGGTTGGAGGCGAGGAAGCCGTGGTCGATGATGTGTCGCACGGCGACCGGCAAGGTGAGCGACGCACCGGAGGAGATGCCCAGGAACACCAGCCAGCCGATGGCCAGTGACTTGTGCGGCCGGAGGAACGGCCAGAGGTTGCGGAGCACGCCGACCTTCTTCGACTTTTCCCTGCGCTCGACGGTCATGCGTGGTCCATTCTTTGGGTCATCCGCCACCGGATGGGGCCGGGGGAGGGCGTATTCAACATGCGCGGGCGGCTCAGTCGACGCGCCTGGGCGCGATCCGGCCGCGCGAGAGGTCCACGATACGCGCCGCAAGCGCTTCCAGGCGGTCCACCGGCGCACTCACGACCAGGTCGGCACCGTCGGCGACGAAGGTTTCGTCCTCCACCGTTCCATCCATGTCGCGTATCCGTGCCGTCACCAGGGCCAGCTCGGCAAAGTCGCAGTGCAGGCCCAGCCGGCCGACCTGGACGATGGTCGTGCGCGGCGCCAGTCGCAGGCACTCGGCGGCGCTGCCGCCGTAGGCACGGGCGAGGCCACCCGCGCCCAGCTTGATGCCGCCGTACCAGCGCGTCACCAGCACGGCCACGCGGTCGCAGCCCTGGCCGTCGATCGCCTGCAGGATGGGGCGTCCGGCCGTGCCGCCGGGTTCGCCGTCGTCATGGAAGCGGTAGGCATCGCCCACCCGGTAGGCCCAGCAGTTGTGCGTGGCGTTCGGGTCACCGACCGTCCCGAACCAGGCGAGGGCATCCTCCGCCGACGCCACCGGCGCTGCCTGGGCGAGGAAACGGCTTTTCCTGATGTCTTCCTCGTGCCGCCACGGTGCGGCGAGGGTATCCAACGGCACACTCATGGGTGGAGATCGAGCAGGTCCTGTGGCAGGTCGTAACGGGGATGCCGGCGGCGAAGGTCGCGCAGCTGGCGCAACGCCTCGGCGCGTTCGCCGCGCCCGAGCAACCGGCGGATCTCGCCGACGGCATCGTCCGGTGGCAGCACGGGTGTCGCAGGATACCGCGCTTCATCCCGCCACGTGCCATCGACCGCCGGGGCCTTCCGGAGGTTAGAGCGGGTCGACGACGCCACAGGACCGGGCGATGCAGGCGTCGCGGCGGCGGATCCTGCGCTGGCGGGGGTGCGCGGCTCGATGGCACCGGGCGACCGTGACGGAAGGCGACCGGCGGGCGAGACGGCCAGGGGTGCTGACGTGCGGCCCTCGGGACGTAGCGCCAGCGGCCGGGTATCGCGCGCCTGCCACGCGATGGCCCATACCAGTGTCAGCACGAGCACGATGCCCGCTCCGACGATCCAGGGCCAGCGTCGCGACACGCGTCAGGCCCGCGAGGTTTCGGGACGCGGCTCGACGGCAGCGCCCACACGGTTGCGTCCGGCATCCTTGGCCCGGTAGAGGGCGCGATCCGCGGCATTGAGCAGGTCGAGCGGACCGCTGTTGGCGGTGGGATGCATGGCCGCCGCGCCGATCGTGATGGTCAGCACCCCGAACGGGCTGGTCGGGTGCAGGATCGCGTGGGCCTCCACCTGGGAGCGAAGATCCTCGGCGAGCGCCAGCGCGTCGTCCAGCCGCGTGCCGGGGGCCACCACCGCGAACTCCTCGCCGCCAAAGCGGGCGATGAAGTCGCTGGGACGCAGGCCGCGCGCCGTCAGCGCTTCCGCCAGGGCACGCAGGCAGTCGTCACCGGCGAGATGGCCGTATCGGTCGTTGTATTCCTTGAAGTAGTCGACGTCGATCATCAGCAGGGCGATGGGTTCGCGCTGGCCCGGACGGTGCCATTCGCGCAGCAGCCGTTCGTCCAGGGCGCGCCGGTTGGCCAGGCCGGTAAGGCTGTCGACGAACACCAGCCCCTGCAATTCCTCGCGGCTGCGCGAGAGCCGGAACTCTTCTTCCACCAGGTCCACCTGCGCCAGGGTGCCACGCAGGCCGATGCCGATGACCGCGGCGATCGCCCCGGCGATACCCAGCGAAGGATAGCCGGGAATGACCATGAGGCCGAAGCCCAGCACGCTCATGGCCAGGAACGTGGGGCTGGCGCTCTGCACGAAGCGCACAAGGTAGACCGGCGCGTGCCAGTGCCTTTGCGGCAGGCGCGCCGCCATCGTGACCATGAGGGCCAGGAAGGGGACGTCGAGCAGGACATCCCACAAGGATGTGCCGAAATCCGGGTTGCCGCCGAGCGCGACGAAATGGTTGTAGAAGAAGCCCGCCAGCGCGTAGGTGACGAAGAAGGCGGTGACCGAACGGAAGAAGGCGTGGTCGTCGGCGCGGTCGGTGGCCAGGAAGCGCAGCGATGCCGCCACCGCCAGGCACGCGTTCTCGAAGTCGAGCATGTAGGCCACGTCCACGGCCTGTTGCGGCCCCATGGCGCCCTGGAGCGACACGATCGAGAAGGTACGCACGTAGAACAGCACGCCCAGCAGGGCCGCCAGCACCAGGTCGATGCCCAGCGCCCAGTGCTTGCGCGCCGCCACCGGCGCGGACGAGACCGCCACCAGCACGGGCAGCACGTAAAGGATGTAGAAGAACATGCTGTCGCCGGGCGCCAGGTTGGCATTGTCCAGCGAGTAGTTCTGCCGCGCCGACAGCCCCATGCCGATGGCCCATAGCACCAGGCTGGCGGTCAGCAGCCACCAGCGGCGGTCGCCGGGCGTGCCCGAGCGTCGGAACGCGCGCACCGTGCCGGCCATGGCCAGCAGCGCCACGGCGAAAAAGAACACGTAGGACACGGCCATGCCGCGCGACGGCATCAGCGCAAGGCCGGCAACGTGTGCCGCGACGATGAGGCCCGCAGCGATGAGCGCTTTCATTGGCGTGCTTCTCCCGGCCTGCGACGCAGTAGTCGTATCGGCAGGCTCAAGGGAAGATTGAGCGCCAGCGGGCGGCTACGCCGCGCGAATGGCGCCCTTGGCGATGACCGGGCCCGTGGGCTGGCCCGTCGGCGAGCCGCCGGACGGTTCCAGCGACACGGCCAGGGCGGCCGTGGGGCCGAGTCGGTCGAGCAAGGATTTGTCCAGGTGGATGCGCTTGGGGTCGGAAGGCACGAAGACGCCTACCGATATGGGTTTGCCACCTTCGGGGATCAGCCAGAGCTCGGTGCTGCGATCGGCGGCGATGGCCTCGGGTGACGCGGGCACGAGCAGCAGTTCGCTACGCTCGATGTCCATGGTGGCTGTCCACCCGGCCACGCCACGGTCGGTGGAGATGGTGGCGACCATCAGCGTGGCCGGCGCCGGTGCCGTCGTCGCCACCGGCGCCGTGGTCGGCACGCCGGGACGGGTGAGGGTCAGCACCAGCAGACAGGCGGCCACGGCTGTGGCGCCCATGCCGAGCCAGCGCCACAGCGCCACGCTGTCCCAGGCGCGATCGGGCTTGCGCGCTGGCGCGGCGTCCAGGCCCAGGCGCCGGCGGATCGCGGCCCACACGTGGGCCGGCGGTGCCTCGTCGGCGATCTCCAGCGCAAGCGGCGTGAGATGTCGCTGCCAGAGGCCCACGGCGACGGCGGCCTCCGGGCTGGTTTCCATCTCCCTGGCGACCGCGGCGCGCGCGTCCGCATCCAGCAGGCCGAGTACGTACTCGGCATACCGCAGGTTGTCCTTGTCCGATTCGAAAGTACTGTTCATGGATTGAGGCAAGCCCTGAGCTGCAGGAGACCACGGCGGACCCAGCTTTTCATGGTGCCAAGGGGCACCTTTGCGCGTTCCGCCAGCTCGTTATACGTAGCGCCACCGAAAAAGGCTTCACGGATCGAGCGACGCTGTTGTTGTTCGAGCTCGGACAGGCAGGCGCGCAGGCGGCGGTACTCCTGGTCGCTTTCCGCGTCATGGGCGGGGCCGGGGCGATCGTCGACCAGGGCGTCGAAGTCGACGTCGTGCGCCTGGCGCAGGTCCGGGCGTTGGCGCAGGCGGTCGATCGCCTTGTTGCGGGCCACGGTCAGCAGCCAGGTGACCGCGCTGGCCAGGGCCGGATCGAAGCTCGCGGATCGCTTCCATACGGTGACGAAGGCTTCCTGGAGAACTTCCTCCGCTTCGTCGCGATCGTTCATCACGCGCAGGCAGACACCGAACAGGCGCGGGGAGGTACGGCGGTAGAGCTCGGCGAAGGCGCGTTCGTCCCCTTCGGCGGTACGTTGCAGCAATCGGTTCAGCTCGTCGCGCTCGGCGGGGCTGGTGGCAGGCATGCGTCGGGTTTCCTTGGTCGGACGGGGCCGGTCAACGGTGCACCACGATCTATAGCATGAACAGGGTGTCGGGGGCAGGGTAGCCGGGCATGTGCATCCATTCGCCTCATCATCCCGTATATATCGAAGACCCCACGGAGCCTCTATCGTCATGTCCATCGATGCCAACCGCAACGTCCCCCTGCCGCGTCGCAAGGCAGCGTGGCGCCGCTGGTTCGACACCTCGGTCGCCGATGCCGGCGACGATGCCCGTGCCGATCGCATCGACTGGCTGCGCGCCTCGCCGTTCGTCGTCATGCACCTGGCGTGCCTGGGGGCGATCTGGACCGGGGTGTCGACCGTGGCGGTGCTCGTCGCGGTGGCACTCTATGCCGTGCGGATGTTCGCGCTGACCGGTTTCTACCACCGCTATTTTTCACATCGCACGTTCCGCACCTCTCGGGCCGTGCAGTTCGTCTTCGCCCTGATCGGTGCCAGTTGTGTGCAGCGTGGCCCCTTGTGGTGGGCCGCGCATCACCGCAACCATCACCGGCATACGGATACGACACTGGACCCGCACTCGCCATCCGTGCATGGCTTCCTCTGGAGCCACGCCGGGTGGTTCCTGACGCCGCGCGGCTTCCGCACCGAGATCGAGCGCGTGCCCGATCTGGCCGTGTACCCGGAGCTGCGCTGGCTGGATCGCTTCGATACCGCCATTCCCGTCGTGCTGGCCATCGCCCTGTTCGGGCTGGGCAAGCTGCTCCAGCATGTGGCGCCGGGGCTGGGTACGGACGGCTGGCAGATGCTGGTGTGGGGGTTCTTCATCTCCACCACCGTGCTGTTCCACGCCACGGTGACCATCAATTCGCTGGCCCACCGGTACGGCAAGCGGCGTTTCGATACACGCGACGACAGCCGCAACAACGTGTGGCTGGCGCTCATCACGTTCGGCGAGGGCTGGCACAACAACCATCATTTCTTTCCGGGCACCGTCCGCCAGGGCTTTCGCTGGTGGGAGATCGACATGACCTACTACGGCCTGGTGCTGATGTCGTGGTTCGGGCTGGTGCACGACCTGAAGCCGATCCCCGCCTGGGTGTCCGTCAAGGCGAGGGGCTGAGCATGCGCATCGCCGTCGTCGGCTCGGGCATCGCCGGTCTCGCCTCCGCGTGGCGGCTGTCGAGGCACCACGACGTCACCCTTTTCGAAGCCAACGATTACCCCGGCGGGCACACGCACACCCACCGCGCGATCCAGGGCGGGCGGGAGTATGCCGTGGACACCGGTTTCATCGTGCACAACCGGGCGCACTATCCGCTGCTGTCCGCGTTTTTCGATGAACTGGGCGTGGCGACGAAGCCGACCACCATGAGCTTCTCGGTGCGCAGCGAGGCCAGCGGTCTGGAGTACAACGCCGCCACGCTGGATACGCTGTTCTGCCAGCGACGCAATCTGGTCTCGCCGCGCTTCCTGGGCATGCTGCGCGACCTGTTCCGTTTCTATCGCGAGGCACCGGCGCTGCTGGACATCGACGGGCAGGGGCCGTCACTGGGCGATTACCTCCAGGCCCATGGCTACGGCGCAGCCTTTCGCGACGAACACCTGGTGCCGATGGCCTGCGCGTTGTGGTCGTCGCCGTCGTCGTCGATCCTCGGCTTTCCGGCGAAGTACCTGGTTCGCTTCATGGCCAACCACCACATGTTGCGTGTCGCGGGCCGTCCCGAATGGCGCGTGGTGGAGGGTGGATCGCGCACCTACGTGGATGCGCTGCGCGCCCGCTGGAACGTCACCGAGCGGCTGAACACGCCGGTGGTGGGCGTGCGGCGTCACGCGGACTCCGTCGAGGTGGTGACGCACGGCGGCACCCACGCGTTCGACGAGCTGGTGCTGGCATGCCATAGCGACCAGGCGCTTGCCCTGCTGGGGGACGCCGATGGCGCCGAGCGATCGGTGCTGGGCGCCATGACCTACCAGCCCAACGAGACCGTGCTGCATACCGATGCCTCGCTGCTGCCACGCTCGCGCAAGGCGTGGGCCGCATGGAATGCCTTCATTCCGGCCCGCCCGGGCGCGGCCTGCACGGTCAGCTATTGCATGAACCTGCTGCAGGGCATCCAGGCGCCCGAACCGTTCGTCGTGACGCTTAACCGTACCGAGGCCATCGATCCGGCGCGCGTCCTGCGCCGCATGACCTACCACCATCCGGTGTACACGCATGCTTCGGTGGCGGCGCAGGCTCGCCGGAACGAGATCCAGGGCCGGCGGCGCACGTGGTTCGCCGGCGCCTACTGGGGCTGGGGATTCCACGAGGACGGCATGCGCAGCGCCGTCGAACTGGCGCACGACTTCGATGCCGTGGTCGCCCGTCGTGCCGAGGTCGTGGCGTGACCACGTCCCTTGCCAGTGCGGTATACGAGGGCGTGGTGACGCACCATCGCCATGCGCCGCATGAGCATGCGTTCCGTTATCGCATGGCCCAGCTGTTCCTGGACCTGGACGAAGTGGATCGGGTGTTCGCCGGTCGCTGGCTGTGGTCGACGAACCGGCGCAACGTGGCCGAGTTTCGTCGGTCGGACTACTACGGCGACCCGGCCACGTCGCTCGCCGACGCGGTACGCGACCGCGCCGGCGAGGTGACCGGCCGCCGGCCCGCCGGTCCCGTGCGCGTGCTGACCCACCTGCGTTATGCCGGCATCGTCTTCAATCCAGTCACCTTCTACTACTGCTATGCGGTTGACGGCACCACGCTGGAGTGCGTGGTCGCCGAGATCACCAATACGCCGTGGCGCGAGCGTCATACGTATGTGCTGCCGGTCACGGCATCCGATGGCCATGCCATCGATGCCGACTTCGACAAGGTCTTCCACGTCTCGCCGTTCATGCCGATGGACCGCACCTACCGCTGGCGCTTTACCGCGCCGGATGTGCGGTTGAGCGTCCACATGGATGTACTGCGGAATGGCGAGCGCGAATTCGACGCACACCTCTCCCTGCATCGCCGGACGCTTTGTGCCACCTCGCTGGCTCGCGTGCTCTGGCGCTACCCGCTGATGACCGCGCAGGTGGTCGGTGCCATCCACTACCAGGCCCTGCGCCTGTGGCTCAAGCGCAACCCCGTTCACGACCACCCGATGAAGCAAGGCTCACGATCATGAACCGCATCGCCCGCACGGAAGAATTCATCGCCGACTCGCGCAGCCACCGCTTCCTGCGGCGCATGCTGCTTTCTCGCATGGCCGGGCTGCGCCACGGTCGCCTCACCATCCTCGATGCGATGGGTGGCACCACACTGGGCGAGCTCGTCGACGGTGCGCCCGACGTCCGCCTGGACGTGAAGGACATGGCCTTCTACCGTGCCGTGGCCGCCAACGGCAGTGTCGGCGCCGGCGAAGCGTTCATGGATGGCCAGTGGACCTGCGACGACCTGGTCGGCCTGATCCGGTTGCTCGTGCGCAACCGCGACCGCCTCGACGGCATGGAAACCGGCCTGGCGCGCATGGGCGGCCTGGCGATGAAGGCCTGGCACGCGCTGCGCGCGAATACGCGCCTCGGCAGCCGGCGCAACATCGCCGCCCACTACGACCTGGGCAACGATTTCTTCCGCCTGTTCCTGTCCGCCGACCTGATGTATTCCTCGGCGCTGTGGCAGGGTGAAGACGACGACCTGGAAACGGCGTCGACCCGCAAGCTGGACCGCATCTGCCAGTGGCTGGACCTGAAGCCCGGCGACCGGGTGCTGGAGATCGGCACGGGCTGGGGCGGCTTCGCCATCCATGCTGCCCGTCACTACGGCTGCCATGTGACCACCACGACCATCTCGCGCGAGCAGTTCGCACTCGCCGGCGAGCGCGTGGCGGCGGCCGGACTGGGCGATCGCGTGACCCTGTTGCTGGAGGATTATCGCGACCTGACCGGCAGCTACGACAAGGTGGTGTCGATCGAGATGATCGAGGCTATCGGCGCGGCCTACCAGGAGACCTATTTCGCCAAGATCGCCAGCCTGCTGCGTCCCGGCGGGCGTGTGTTGCTCCAGGCCATTACCATCGAGGATCACCGTTACGCGCAGGCCCTGCGCTCGGTGGACTTCATCAAGCGATTCATCTTCCCGGGCAGTTTCATTCCCTCGGTGCAGGGCATGCTCGAGGCGAAGACACGCGCATGCGACCTCGCGCTGGTGCGGCTGGAGGACTTCGGCGGCTCCTACGCGCGCACGTTGCACGCCTGGCGCGTGCGGTTCATGGCGCGCCTGGCCGACGTGCGCGAACAAGGCTTCGACACGCGGTTCATGCGCATGTGGGAGTTCTACCTCGCGTACTGCGAAGGTGGTTTCATCGAGCGATCCATCGGCGTGTCGCACCTGCTCCTCGAAAAGCCGAGGCTCGCATGAGCGTCTGGCATACCTTCCTGGTGATCTGGCTGGTTGCCGCCTGGGTGATGACCGCGGGCTGGGCATGGCAGTGGCGGAAGGAGAACGCCGGCATCGTCGACGTGCTGTGGTCGGTCGGCGTGGGCGGTTCTGCCGTATGGGCGGCCCTGGCCGGCCCGGGCGCACCGCTTACCCGTGCGGTGCTGGCCGTGCTTGGCGGCGCCTGGGGTGCCCGCCTGGCATGGCACCTGTGGAAACGTGTCCGTGGTGAGCCGGAGGATGGCCGTTACCGCGCCCTGCGCGAACACTGGCACGGACACCAGGGCAAGTTCTTCGGGTTCTTCCAGTTCCAGGCGTTCCTCGTGGCGATGTTCGCCGTGCCCTTCACGGCCGTGGCCGCCAACCCGGAGGCCAGCCTGCCGATGATCGCCGCAGCGATCGCGATATGGGTGATCGGTGTAGCGGGCGAGTCGCTCGCCGATCGTCAACTGGCCCGCTTCCGTGCTGACCCGGCGCATCGGGGCAAGACCTGCCGCGATGGCCTTTGGCGCTATTCGCGGCATCCGAATTATTTCTTCGAGTGGTTGCACTGGTTCGCCTACGTGGCGCTGGCGGTCGGCTCGCCCGTGTGGTGGCTTGCCCTCAGTGGTCCGGTGGTGATGTTCCTGTTCCTGCGTTTCGTCAGCGGCGTGCCGTATACGGAAACCCAGGCGCTGCGTTCGCGCGGCGAGGAGTACCGCCGCTACCAGCGCGACACGCCGATGTTCTTCCCCTGGTTTCCTTCCCGAAAGAGCGACGACGCATGAACACGACAGCCGAAGCCAACGGTTATTCCCGCGAGGATCGCGCTGCCGGTGGCCTGCTCGGTCTTGCCGAGCGGGGCGTGCTGCCTGACGCCCTGATTCGCCGGGGTATCCGTAGCCTTTGCGCGGCGCGCCTGCGCGAGGAAGGCGAGGGCGGGCTGTCCGCCGTCGCCGCGCGCTACCAGAAGCGTATCGACGCGTTGCGGCAGAGCCCTGTCGCCGTGCATACCGATGCGGCCAACGGCCAGCACTACGAGCTTCCCGCACGTTTCTTCGAGCTGTGCCTGGGGCCGCGCCTGAAGTATTCCGGCTGCCTGTATCCGTCCGGTGCGGAAAGCCTGGCGCAGGCAGAGGAGGCGATGCTGGAGGTGTACGGACGCCGCGCGGAACTGGCCGACGGCCAGTCGATCCTGGAGCTGGGCTGCGGCTGGGGTTCGCTCACGCTGTGGATGGCGCGGCGCTATCCGAACGCGAAGATCACTGCAGTATCCAACTCCAGCGGCCAGCGCCGGCATATCGAGGCGCGCTGTGCCGAGTTGGGCCTGGACAACGTCAAGGTCATCACCCATGACGTGAACACGCTGGAGCTGGACGCGGGCAGCTACGACCGCTGCGTGTCGGTGGAAATGTTCGAGCACATGCGCAACTACGAGACGCTTTTGTCGCGCGTGGCCATCTGGCTACGTCCGGGCGGCAAGCTGTTCGTACACATCTTCGCCCACCGCCAGTTCATGTACCCGTTCGAGACGGACGGCGACAACGACTGGATGGGGCGGCACTTCTTTACCGGCGGCCTGATGCCTGCGTCGGACACGTTGTTGTGGTTCCAGCGCGACCTGCGTATCGAGGACCGCTGGCACGTGGACGGCACCCATTACGAGCGCACGGCCAACCACTGGCTGGCCAACCAGGACGCCGCGCGCGACGAGGTGATGACCGTGTTGCGCGAGGCGTATGGCGACGCGGCCGGGCTATGGTTCCAGCGCTGGCGGATCTTCTGGATGTCGTGCGCCGAACTGTTCGGTTACGACAAGGGGCAGGAGTGGCTGGTGGCGCACTATCGGTTCGTGAGGGGCTAGTCGACCGTTGCGCCTGCAGCGCGAAGCTGGCGAATAACGCCGTCTACGCCGCGTTCGATCATGTCGAACGCGTGCGTGAAATCCTTCGCCGAGCCGTACCACGGGTCGGGCACATCGTTGCCGTCCGCGTTGCCGGCAAAATCCATCAGCAGGCCGATCCTGTCCTCGGCGGCGCCCGGGGCCAGGCGACGCAGGGCCTGCACGTGGCCCGCAGTCATGCCCAGAATCAGGTCGTAGTCGGTGAAATCCCTGGGCGTGACACGTCGGGCGCGGTGCGCCGGCATGGCGACGCCGCGGCGCTTCAGTTCGGTCAGGGCGCGTGGGTCCGGCGGATTGCCGATTTCCTCGCCGGTGACAGCGGCGCTGTCCACGCGGACATCCCAGTGCAATGCGGCAGCCTTGTGCAGCAGCAGCGCGTGGGCCGTGGGCGAGCGGCAGATGTTGCCCGTGCAGACGAAGAGGACGGAGGGCATGGTTTTCATCCGGCGACCTTAATGCAAAGGGCGGTCCGGTACGAGGTCGGTCGGGACGTGCACGCCACGCCGTGCGATCTTCTCGGTCATGATCGTGTGCTGCATCAGTAGCCCCGAGACGAGATAGGCCGCCACGCTTGCCGCGAGCAGCGGCAGCAGCGCGTGGGGCTGCATGGTGGTTTCGAACACGAATACCGCCGCGGTCAGCATGGCGCGTGCCGCCCCCGCGAACAGCGCCGCCATGCCAACGAGCGCCGCCATGCGCGGATCGACCTGGGCGATGGGCCAGTGGGCGAGGGCGATGCCGAGCAATCCGCCGAGTGCGCCACCGATGGTGAACAAGGGTGCGAGCGTGCCGCCCGACGTACCGCTGCCCAGCGCGATCGACCACGACACCAGCTTGGCGAAGGCGAGCAGGGCCAGCGCGCCGAGACCAAGGTGGCCGCCGATCACGGCGACGATGTTCTCGTAGCCCACGCCCAGCGTGGAGGGCACCAGGTAACCCACGACACCCACGGCGATACCGCCGATGGCGGGCCACCACATCCAGTGGATCGGCAGGCGCTCGAAGAGGTCTTCCAGGCCGTACACCAGCCGGGTCACGCCGACGCCGATCACACCGAAAAGCAGGCCCAGCAGGGTGTAGACCACCAGCGCCGTGACCGAGGCGGGCAGCAGCGCCGCCATCGGGAACACGGGGCCCGGGCCTTCGAGTGCGAAGCGGACGGCGGTGCCGGTCGCCGCAGCCATGGCGACCGGAACCAGCGAGCGCGCGCGACGCTCGAACAGCAGCATCTCGATGCTGAGCAGCACGGCGGCGAGGGGCGCGGCGAAGATGGCAGCCATACCCGCCGCGGCACCGGCCGCAAGCAGCGTCTTGCGTTCATCCGCGGTCACCGGCAGCAACTGCCCGATGAAGGAACCGAGGGCACCACCGGTGGCGATAATCGGGCCCTCCGCACCGAACGGGCCGCCGGTACCGATGGCGATGGCCGAGGACACGGGCTTCAGCCAGATCATGCGGGCGGGAATCCGGCTTTCGTTGGTCAGCACCTGCTCCATGGCTTCGGGGATACCGTGCCCGCGGATGGCTCGCGAGCCCCAGCGCGCCATGGCGCCGACGAGCAAGCCACCGATGACGGGAATCAGGACGACCCAGACGCCGCGGTGGTTGTCCGCCGGGCTCACCCAGGTCGTGCTCCAGTCGCCGAAGAACGCCACATGCGTGACCAGTGCGATCAGCCGCGTCAGCGCATGGGCGATGAGCGCGACGAAGGCAGCCAGGGCCATGGCGATCAGCGTGGTGGCGACCAGGCGCCGACGGACGCGCGGCAGACGGCTGCGCATGTGTTCCTGCGCGAGCGTGGGGTCGAGCGAGGGCGCAAGTGGGATGGCCGCCCGGTCATGGGGCGGATGCAGGGGATCGGTCATGTGGGTAGCCGAACGGGGTTGCGACAAGGCTACGCGTTACCGCGCTTTGTAGCTGGCTGGCAGATGAATGACCTTCGCAAAATGAAAAAAGCACGCGGTGCAGGACACCGCGTGCTTTCGTCTGGAATGACATGGTGGAGCGGAGGAGGATCGAACTCCCGACCTTCGCATTGCGAACGCGACGCTCTCCCGGCTGAGCTACCGCCCCACTTGGAACGAATGATATCAGCCATCTGCTTGACTGCCAACCGGCGGCTGGAAAGACCTTGGACGCCGCAAAAGCCCGTCATATCAGGGTTGTGCTTACGACGGTGGGGACTGGCCCAGGATGGTGATTTCCTTCCGTCGACTGACTGCACTGGCTTGAACCAATTGATTGTTTAGGGCCGGCGGGGGCAATCTGGGGACGACTAGCGGAGACGGGCATGGCAGCGACCAAACGTGGCATGGGACTCGGCAAAGGACTTGAGGACCGCAAGGATCGTCAGTCGATCCGAGCGCGCACCCGACGCGCCGACGCAAGAGGCGAACTGCGTGACATCAGCCAGACGTTCCCCTATGACCCGGCGCTACCAGCCGGTCACCGGATGAGTCGTTCCAGTGCGATTGAAGCAGCCCGGGCCTGGATCACCGAGCAGCAGCGGGCGCTTCGACATGACAAGGCGCCGGTAGGCGAACGCGTCGTCGACCTGACCTTGGGCGATCTGCTCGACCGGTATGCCCAAGAGATCCAGGCGGGCGCCCCGGCGGGCGCCCATCATGTCCGCAAGAAGGGTGCAAAAAAGGAACTCTCGGTGCTTCGCGGATGGACTTCGACGTTTCCCGAGTTGATGGCGAAACCGTGCGATGCCGTCATCGAGGCCGATATCCGGCGAGCCATGCGGGTGCTCCAGTTCGAACTCGTCGCCGAAGACGGTACCCCGAACACGCTGATGCCGAGCACGATCAACCGCTGGGTCGCCGTGCTGTCGGCCGTGTTCAGCGCGGCCATCACGGAGTGGGACTTGCAACTGCGTAACCCGGTGCGTGGCCTCCGTGCCGCCCGGCCGGACAACGCGAAGCAGATGGACCGCGTCGGTCGCCTGATCACAGCAGATGAACTCGAAAAAGTGCTGGCCCATGTGCCGACCGCCTCGCCCGAAACGAAGGCTTGTTTGCGGTTCCTCCGGTGGTCGGGGTGCCGGCGGTCCGAAGCCGTCCGGCTGGAGTGGTCCGACCTCGATTGGTCCAAGGCCATTCCCGAAGTCACGTTCCGGGAGACGAAGGACCCCAGGGGCCGAATCCGGCATCGCACCATCCCCCTGGACGAGAGGGCCGTCGAGGCGTTGCTGACGCTAGTGGAGGAGGGTAGGGGCCCGCCGACCGTGGGGCGAATCTTTCCGATGGCGGTGGACACGCCCACCCAAGCGTTTGAGCGGGGTTGCGCCAGGGCGGGTATCAAGGATGCGCGGCTCCATGATCTTCGCCATACCCGGGTGACGGAGATCGCCAGCGCGTTGCCGATCCATGATGCAATGAAGATCAGTGGTCATCTGGATACCCGCACCCTGGATCGTTACTACCACCCTGACCCCCAGGATCTGGGGCGTCGGTTGAACCAGGCTCGGGGTGACGGGCAGGGTGAGCAGGCCAAGCTGATGGATGAACTGCGGAGGTTGGTGGCCGGGGCGACGACGGGAGGGGTGCCTCCGGCGACCGAATAACCTGGACTGCCGCGCTATTGGAAAACTGACAAGCGCGATTCATGGGAGGAAGCGGTAGCCCTTCTTGTAGCGCCCAATCTCAGTCTGTGCGACGGCTACGTGCGCCAATAGTCCAAGCGTTCGTCCGACCCGTGGTGGGACGATTGTCGCCTCATTAGCTGTGGTTTGAAAATGGAGAGGGTAGTGCGAGAGTTCCGCGGGTTCGACGACCCCACAAGTCATAACCTCCTTGTTTTGGAGCGGCAGGCCGAATCTGAGCCGTATGGTGACCATGAAGCGTTGCAAAAGCTTTTGGAGCATCTGATTACTGTCGTAGAAATGCTTCCTAAGCCCGTCAGGGACCTCTTTCCGTTGGGCAACTGCCTTATCGGGGATATCCACTGGAATAAATCGCCAGCTTGGTGCCATGAACACTGGCGATCCATTACTGCGGACATCAGGATGGGACTGGACCGTGTCGAGGCCGAGCGTGACCGGCTTCTTTCCGACCCGGTTGGCCTCGCCGACCGCAGGCAAAGCGTGGGCGAGCAAATACTTCAAGCATGTCGCGAACTGCGCACGCGGGGGCACGACGTTGAAATTGCCCGGCGCATTCAGAGACTTGGCGCCGGCACGGAGATGGGTGGGGATGCTCGCGAGCTGGAGCGCCTATTCTCTCGGAAACGAGTGGCGGACTTGGGAGTCCATGAAAATGAGATCCATCGCCGTATCGCTCATATCGAGCACATTGCACACCGATACCACCATCGCTAAGGACGGCAGACACCTCTATATCCTGACGCGATGTTAGATGGAGGGGGATGCCTCAACGGCCCCCTAAATTTCGATGCGTTTCTTTTGTCTCCAGCGTCTCACGCCAGAATGTAGGTCATGATGATCCATCACTACACGAGCGTTAAGAACCTTTCGCTTATTTTGAAAAATCGCACGTTAAGGTTTGGTCGGGCAGATCAGCTGGATGATCCGTCCGAAGTGCCCTTCCGGACAGATCGTCTCGGGCCTCATCGGTTCTTCGTCAGCTCCTGGTGCCAAGGACTTCGTGGAGAAGCAGGATTGTGGCATCGGTATGCTGACCGCGATCACGGTGTGCGGCTTTCACTTCCTCGGATGCCCTTTGACTGGACACGCTATGCCGTAGAGTTTTCGCGCATGTGCAACATTCACGGGCACATGAAGAAAATTGGCGTCAAAATTTTGGACGTGGTAATGCCGTTTGGCGAAGAGACGCTTTTTGGTAACGGTTACATGGTTACGCCCACTTGGACGGATCTCCCAAACGCATTTGGTGCACCAGTAATCTACGTCGATGACCCGATCACTGAAGCCGCAAAAACAGTGGTCGTAGATGGCGAAAGGTTGACGATTCACGGTGATAGTAATCGCCTGGCACGCGTAAAGGGACTAGCTTGGTCAGATCAGGACGAATATCGTTTCGTGCTCTCAGCGATCGGCGGCCCGAAGCTGGATTACGCAGAAGATCCCGCGCGATATCGAGAGGCGATGATGGACATCATGGAGTCCGGGGCTAAGATTGGGTTTGATAAATTTCATCCGGATGTCCCGGCCATCTTTGTGCCTTTTGGCGCGAACGCGTTCGTCGGGATGACCGTCACGTTGGGACCGCAGATATCCACGGAGGATCGGATCATGGTCACCCAGCTAGTTCACGACTTAGCGCCGTCAGCGAGCGTGGTGGAAAGCAAACTCAGAACGCGCATTCGACCTTCCGGCGTAACTTCTTAACCGTGAGGATGGTGAGCAGGGCCGCTGCGTGTCCGTATCACCACATGAGACTCACAAGTCAGTGACGCGTGATTACGCTAGCCAGTGCACAGTTATGGGGCGGTGGCGCGCCCGCCCGCTTTGCGGCTCTGTTTACTGCGCGGCTGGCGCTGCTCCGTCTCATCCTCCCAGATGCGTAATACCTCCTGCATCACAGAAACCAACGGTTCCATGGCCGATTTGCCATCGCGCCAGTGCCGTCCATCCTCCCAGATGGTTCGCAGGGCGATCCTCAAAGGCTCGAAGCATCCAGCCAGGACGCTGGTGCGGGCAGGCGTCGAAAAATGCGTCACGCCTTCGGCGATGCCCATGCCGTCCAGGTGGCCGGTCAGATAAGCGGCCGTGAGCAACGGCTTGGTGGCCACACTTACTCTGCGGATGAAGTCCGGCGCTGCCGCTGGCACGTCCCACCGGATTCGTCGGGTGCGTCGAGAAGGCGCGGGAAAGTCAGCGATGTCCCGTGCGATACAGTTCTGAAAGTTGAAAAGGGCGCCTGCATAGTCGCCGGCCCAGGCGCTCAACCGGCACGCGGCATACTCATCCCAGATTGGATAGGCGAGATTCAACCAAGCGCGGTGCTGCCAAGCAAGCCGCGGGGTGTCGAACAGGTCGCGCCACTCGCGATTCGATCGATAGCGGGCGAATACGACATGGGCCAGTTCGTGGACCACGATGTTGTGAGCGAGATCCGGCCCTGACGGGCGCAGCAAGGTCATGAGAAAGGTCGCGTCGAGGACCACGTAGCGATCGGGACGGTCGCCCCCGATGGTCAGCACGCATCCGGCTGCCGTCCTCAGCCAGCGCTTGAAGCGCTCTGAAGCCGCAGGCGAGCGGTGGTTCGGGACACGATCAATCTGCGTCACGATCGCTTCCAGATCGAACGTGACCGTCACACCCTTCATCACGGTTAGATCCCACTGCGCAGCGCGACTTTCCACGATGACGCGGACGGCCCGCAGGAGTGCGCGAATCTTGCGTGGGTCGTGGCCTCGGCCTGAGTAGGTCAGGAGGCAACGGCGCCTAGAGTATGGGCGAAGGGAAAGACAAATTGCTCGAATTCTGGGCCTGAATGGTCTTATTCCCACTTCACTGTGAACCTCCGCTTCGAGTCGCGGCTTGGAGCAAACGTCGGCCGGGGCATAAACAGGTGGAGCAAGAGGCTGAGCGATCAAAGCATCATGATGCGGTAGGGATAGGGTGAATAAGTCTAGTCGGGGCTCATCGGGAGCTTTGAACCATCCACCTCAAGAGATAGAAATCGAATGTCGATTCCTCTTCATAACCTCGGGTCGCAGGGCCCCTCGTGTCCAGCGTCTTGCTTACACCGGGAGCCACATACCCGTCGAGCGACCTCCAAATCTCGCCTCAAGTGTGAGCCGAGTGCTGCGGATTCGGCACGGTTCGCTCTATCCCACGCCGCCTGCGCCGAACTTCTAAGTAGATTGGAAGACGACCAACCCATCTCATCTGCAAAATCGGCAAGACTTTCATCTTCGTTCGCGAGCGCTCTCATTGATGCCGCCAGTCGATCTAGATAACCGTGGTTCGTAGTCATCAGTATTCCTCCGTCTTTTAGTTTGATGAGGTAACGCCAATCGCCAGAGCCGTCACTCCCTCGCGGCTAGAAGAGCTGTTAAGGTTCGATCTTCGCCGACAAGGAGCATGGAATGGGACAGGTTGCAGGTGATCTCAATTTTCTCCTGCAGAGATCCAAGGCTTACAGCGCATACTTGCTAGAGGGTGACCCTTTACAGCAAGAGATGGAGCCTATCTTAAGTTGGCATATCGAAGCATTGGCACTTTTGCAGCATTCCGACCGTCTTTCTGAGATCGAGACGGCGTTGCATCAGCTACGAGATCGGCCCGGCATGGCGGTTGCCGTAAACGCGATCGAGGCTGAGATCAGCTCAATTAGAGGCGTTTTTGAAAGAATCTGGAAAAGAATGCCCTTTCACAAGGCGAGGGATTCTGATTCGCCTGAGACTGATGACAAGCTCACCGCCGAAGAAGGGGAGCGTGCTGCATCCTGGCAGATCGGGCTTCTTCAGACGCTGCTGAAGTCACTGGTCGAGATCCTCAGTGAAAGTGCGTCGCCTCTACTAAAATCGGTTTTTGGCCTCGTTAATGAGGGCATAGAGCACATCCGCTCGCGGCGGTAGTTCGGTCCCCACACTGACATGCGTGGCCAGGGCGATCTCTACCAGTTTGGCTTCCACGATGGGAGTTTTGATCCGCCTTATCGCTTCCCACGATAGCGACTTAGACACCACCTCCAATTGGCCAAGCCAGCCTCTAGGTCGTCGGCAGGTTCTGTCGCAATGATCTGTCCACCGATGCAATGACCGAGCGAGGCGTTGCTTTGTAGAGCATCTAATAGGCTCATCGAATCAGACTATCGCTTTGGCATTTAGATGAGCGATGCGTCGCTGCTGCCATGTGTCGCGAAAGCGGCGAGGGCTTTTGAGACGGTGGTATCTGGGTCGGTGGAATTTCCCGCGAAATGGATGTATTCCTCAAGCTGGTCACGCGTAACCAGCGCGATCTTTCGGTCTCGAAATTCGTCAGTTGTCATTGCGACTTGTTGCCGGTGCTGGCGGGTTACGAGCACCGCAAGAATCGGCCGGGCTGATCTTGAGGTCGATAGTGCGGCCTCAAGCGCGTGGCGCCGGTCCACCAGTTTTCCCACTTTGTTGTGAACATCCTTGGACTGGAGCGTGCATTCGATCAGGACCATCTGGCCGCCGGGTGTGGTCAGCACGATGTCCGGGGAATCTGTTTCGAGTTGAACGGAGGGTGCGAACCCACGGAGGAAAGCCAGCGCAGCCACTGCAAGTTCGAACTTCTCAGGTTGCGTGCCTTCGAGGAGGTTGAAGCGCACCTGTTTGAGATCGCGGTCAAAAGTCCGCATGGCCAGTAGTCGTTCGTTTTGAGACTTGGCGGGATGTGGAAACCATTGGCGCTGAACGCAAGCGTTGCCCACGCTTAGCACCACTAGGGCGCGCTCTGCTAGCGGTAGTTTGACTGTTGCCTTCCCGCGCCGAAGGCGCCCTTCCTGGATAAGGTCCCATTCGATATTTGAACCTACTTGGTGGCGCGAAGCCTGTGTCGGCCCCGGGTGTCCGACTACGGCGACGCCGACCATGTCTGTCCGCGTTCCGGGGTGCGCATCAATGGTTATGGTAAAGACTTCATCTTTGAAGCCCGATTCAGCGAAGGCGATATTACAAGGGGCGTTTAGAACGACCCGAAGGCTACCTTTCGATCGGTGTTCTCGGGGGTCCAAGACGGCCAACCAACGAACCAACTCATCGAGCCCATCGAATGGAATGTCTCCCATTCGAAGGGCCTGGTCGATCGCTGACAAGGCGGTGGCTTCGGGTAACGAAGTTGGTTGATTCCCCGAAATCATTACTGTAGGTCGGATCGCCCATTCCTGATTCGTCCGATCACGCTTAGCCGAAAGTAACGCGTGCTTGCGCAGGGATAAAGTCAGATTCCCGACGGCAATATCCCCTCTAACGGCTGAGTCCACAATGTTGATGATCGCTTCAGGAGTCAGATCATTCTGAATATATTGACCGGCAATGAGACCTTCTGCTTCGACCTGGAAGGAGGAGATACCGTCTACCGGGAGTGGATAGAGGACCAGCTCACCCGTTAGTAGCTCCATGTCGCCGGAGGTATTTAGATGGCCGATGTATCGGAAGTCGGCAGCGTAAGGGTCGCTTGCCCACACCTTCAGGCTGGCCAAAAGTTCATGCGTGGCTTCGTTGAACTTATCTAACACACTTGTCATGGCTTCAGGCTTCCGGATCTAGAGATCGACATGGCAGTCATTGGCATGGCGTTCGAGGTAGGCAGGCGATGGCCGCCGATCAAAGTGGTCGAGCGCCCTGGGATGATCGAGAGGGAATGGAAACATTGGCGCACGCTGACTGCAACATCAAGAGCGAAAACGAGTGCGCGTCTTATGTGTTGTCCCAACACGCCACGTCGATCCAGAGCAACCGAGAGACGAATGTCGTGGCTTCCGTCATGGCGTCAAAGCGAAGCCAGGGCCAATTCCGGCTCGTCTCAGATCAAATTACGCGCCGAGGTAATTTCCCGCAGGAAGGTTTCAGGGAACCCGCCGCGCCTACGAGCATCAATCGCAACGGGAGCGTGGCCCGGCACGGTCAATCCAATGCGCTCAGCGGCGTCACGCACGCGCGCTCCATAGGGCCGATCGGGCGACGCTTTAGCCGCCATAGTGACCCATTTATTCCCGATAGCCGTGTGAAGCTCTTCGTCCCTGCCGAACATTGATAGCAGATGTGCCGAGCGAAAGTCACCCACCGCGCAAAACGATCGCGACAGCGCTTGAACAGAGTCAAGGGCATTGCCTTCTTGGACCAACTGCTCGATGCAGAGGCACTCGATGGCATCGCGCCCTGCCATCCATCTGTCCCACACCTTTAAGGAGTAGCGTAGGCCGACAGCGGGACGCCCGATTTCATCGCATCGTAAGAGGCATGCTTGGGCGTGGCGTGCTTCGTCCCAGCATTGGCGTGCCATGTCAACCTTGAAAGCGATGGGCAGGTCGCGGAAACGAACGATGCTCGCCGCACATACCTCCATGGCCGAAAGCTCGATATCGGCGAAAACATCGTGAAGGATTTGGGCCCGTCCCTCTGGACTTTCAATCAGCGATGCCCACGTTGGTTCGTTGCCCTGCCTTGGTTCGAGGTCCGGGGCACGTCGCGGAGACGCCAGGGTTGCCGGGACAGGTAGCGATAGTGCATAGATGACGATTGGCCCAGACATAGAAATCGGGCAAGGGCAACTAGGCTTCGGGAAGTGCGCGGCGAGCGTCGCCTCAAGGACCTCGCTCGGCCCGTTCAATACCGTCTCCAAGTGATCCGCAAGCCTCCGCTCCCGTGATGCCGCGAGAAAGGCGCCAAGGAGCTCGGTCATCTGATCGGAGGCGGCGTGGATAGCGTGGTCCCCCTCCACCATCGTAAGTCGCTCGAATTCCTCTTCAAGTCCGGTTGGTGCCAGCAACCGCGTGTCCGCAGTCAGCTCGGTAAAGCGCAAGTGCGCGAGCGATAAGGCCCAACCCAGCTTGCCGATGCGCTGGCCAAGCGTAAGTTTGAGCTCAGTTGAAGCAGCACGCGGGAGCCAGCAAGCGTGGAACTCAAGTGCGCGAACGAACACATAACACAGCGCGCCGCTCCCCGATATTGCTCGGATTAACGGGTTGGTGTGCTCAGGCATGTCCAAGCCTTTGAGCACCATGGCGCCAATAAAGCCGACCCAGGACAGCGTTGAACTGGAAGACTTCTGGCATGACCGCAACCACAGCCGCGCTTAGCCACTTCTCCCATTTTTGATCCGGTGGAGGTGTGGACTGGGCGAGTTCTTCTTCTAAGAGGGATCGCGCCTTGGCGTTATCGCCCAAACTATGGAAGGCCAAGGCTCGCATCAGGCGCAACGGCGCAGCCACGCGGGTCCCGACAAACTCAATCATCCGATCAAGGCAGGGCAGGGCGTCCCGCCGGTCCCAACCGAATGTAGCCTCTCGCAGGACATTTGCGGGAATGGGCCGCTCTAGACGAAATACAGCTGATTCGCCAACCTTGTCATGCTCAAGACTCACATAGTCGAGCAGCCCGGCCATGCTGTGTGCGATCCAGGGTTGGGTGGGGGAATAGAAGTCCTGGTGGATAATCAGCGAGTGGCCGGGGACCATTTGAGGAAGCCATCGTTGAAGGACGAATCCATTCAGCGCTGGCGTTTTAGCAAGATCGATGACGGCCAGCTCGATCGCTCGATCAACGCGGCCAACCTGGACCAACTCTCCGGCGCGGACTTCCACACGCGGTGTATCTCGCCCAAGGTTCCGTAGGAATATAGGAAGGAACGACTCACCAAACCGAATGTCGGCTCCTATTCCTGCTAAAAACTCCACTACATAGTGATCGGAGGCTGTAAACCGATCGATGGCGATGATGGGTGGCTCGGGTGGTTCATGTTGTTGATTGCGGGCTTCTAAGCCTCGGATCAACGCCTTGGTGCTAGCGCCGATAAAGCACCCCGCATCAACGATACACCCTTCGCCACGAAAGTGTCTGCGCACGATCTGTTCGTAATAATCGGCTTCTGAGTCCTCGATGAACCCGCCGAGGTCGTCCCCAACAACGACGCGCATCGTCACACCTCGACCGCTTCGGAGGGAAAAGAATCCATTAGGGCCGCTCGCGCACCAGCGTTCACGGAAAGTCGCTCGGAAGGGCCGCCCGTCAAGAATGAAGCAAGAAGGCCCTGCGCGCCGCCCTGCTCCAAAAGGTTTGCGATCTCGATTTCCAAGAGTTCACCAATTGTCGCGTCGTCGAGCGTGAGGACCACGTCATCCATGCCTGTCAGACGCGCCTTGCCGGTGGTCATGGCCGGTATCCACGCCGCTGGACGCTCAAGCACGCCGAATACAAATGCCAACTCCTCTGCGCGAGCGCCGATGACGGAGCGGACCGCAGCTCGCTCGTGTCGACTGATGCTTCGCCGACTGTAGATGGATGTGCCGTAGATGCTATGGAAGAGGCCAGCCAGGCAGACATGCTCAGCGCAATCCCACTTCTTGAGGAGTCGCCAAGTGCCCACCAGGTGTTCCATCAGGCTTCGCCCGGAATGGCCGCTCGCCTCAGCACCATGCCGACGTAGGAACTCAAGAAGGTTCGCGCGAGGCATGGGTGAGCCATCCGATGCGATGCTGGAAGGCGTGCGTTGCATCTTGAAAACCAGCGTCATCCGAAGTGCGGGACACTCGCGGCTGACGGAGCGAGCAACGTGCTTGACGGTGCCATCGAAAACGATGAGGCGCCCCGGCCTGGGCGTCACCGCTTCACATTCACCGGATTCTCCAATGAACATGGTCTCACCAGCCCATTCCGCACTCCATGCCGGGTTTACATATACCAACGCCGTTAGAGCATCCTCGCCCGGCTTCGCGTCCCTGTGAACGTGGCCATCAAGGCCATACGTGTGCCCGTTCGCATAGCAGCGGACTAGCTGATAGTCGGGAGTGAACTGGTCCCGTATCTTTGCCCACACGGATGCGATCGCGGCGAGCTTGGGATCGCTGGCAAGTAGCTCATCCTGTCGGAAATATTCGTCGGGACGGCGGCTTCCACAGAAATGAATGTGCCAGAACGGTGTCTCCGCAGCCCCGGTGTTGGAGCGCCATCCGTAGGACCAGACCTCGCCTTTGAAATGGTGGGCGAGTAGGGCAGGGTCGACAAAGTCGTCAACGACCTTAAGCTTGGTGTGTAGCATGACGGTTCCGTGCTCGTTGATGTTGGAGGTCAGGCAGCAAGTCCAGTCCAGTCCAATGCTTCACTCGACGAAAGCGGCCCTCCGATTGCCGTCAGGCATTCAAGCGCTTCGTGGGCGAGTAGAGACGACTTTCCGGATGCAGCTGCTACCAGTGCCGCGTCGAGGCGAGCAATCACGTTCGGCGCTGACTGGGCACACCACTTGCGCATGAGTGGGCTCGATGCCAACCAGCCGGTGTAGCTCAGTGATCGGACGGCGAGAATGGTTTGGTAGGTATCGACGGCAAGGAGTTGGCTATCAACGGTGTCGTGCTCACGGCCGATGTCACCGAGTTTGGCCATCAAGGCAAGTCTGTATACCGTCCAGTTCGGGCGGATTTTCCTGCTCGGCCATGATGACTGGCTCTCCGCCGCAAGGGACGCGAGGACACCATCCTTGTCACTGAGAATGCGGCCCGTGGCGAGCGCATGGGTATAGAACGATATAAAGCGCGACCGTTGCTCTTGCCAAGCGGATCTGAGTGACGCATCGCTGTGAAGGTGAATATCGAGAAGTCCGTGTGGCGTCGGAATCTTCTTACGACGCAGTGAAGTAACGCCGTCGGCGAGGACGATAACGTCAATATCAGAATGCTCATCGACAGGACCAACGACGTGAGATCCAAAAAGAAGCACGCCGTGGTTCGCGCCTAGCGTCTGCCGGACAAGCGAGAGGATGATCTGCGACATGGTGCGGTCCGATGAAGGGCAAATCGCGGCTGCAAGGGCGCACTCCCTACAGCCGCGGGCTCAGCGCGTTTTCTCAGATCAGCTCTGGATCGGGCCGACCGTCACAGTGCCGTCGCCGCCACCGCTGTCGCCGCCGCCGTCACCGTAGCTGCCACCGCCGTCTGCGTAGTAGCCGCCGTCACCGCCGTCACCGCCGCCACCACCGCCGCCCGTGCCTGCTTGGTTGCCATTGGGATCGATCGCGAGGTGGTGGTTGGTCACAACATCGTGGAACATCGCATTGATCGCGTCGGAAGCTGAGGCTTGGCCACCGTTGCTGTAGGCGTTCCAGTCGATATTTTCGGGATGGACGATCTCGAAATACTGCCCCGGTGGCGCATGTTCGCCAGCCTGGATGAACGTGTTGTAGTCGTTTTCCAGATACTGGAACTGCAGGTTGTTGACGTTTGCCGACAACTTGGCGTAGTCGAGCGACGTAAACAGCTTGCCGGCAACGCCGCTATCCAACCCACCTTCGGCAGCCAGATCGATGGCGGCCTTGGCAAGCACTTCAAACTGTTCTTCGCCAGCATCGCCACCATAGACCTGCGACAGCTCGGAGATATTCAACTCGCGCATTGGTCAAACTCCATTTCGGTTAAGGGTTACTTCTCTTCGGTTGCCTGGCACGCCAGCTTCGAGCGGAGCGAAGTTGGCATTACCGTGCTCGGGCCTAAGCGTTTGAGGAGCGCGCTCACGCGCTTACCCTCACCAGCTCGGCAAACTTCATATCCATGATCAACCAACCATTCCGCGGCTTCTGCTTGGTCGCCGGCGATGGCAGCCTCTAGGGCGCCACGCGGGACGTTGTCGGTCTTGTCGGGCGTTGATCCCGATGCCAGGCTCGCCCCGGCCTTGAAGAGCGCTGTCATGGCGTCGACGTGACCACACTGCGCCGCCATGACGATCGGAGCAGATACTGTCATGTCCGTGGTGCCATTAGGATTCGCACCCTGAGCGAGCAGCGTTTCCACCGCGCTCTGGTTTCCCGTCCAAGCGGCGCCCACCAAGGCTTGGTCAAGAGCGGCACTGTGTGTTGTTGCCGCGGCGGAACCGAGCGAAGCTATGGCATTCTTGAGCGACGCGTCGTTCCCGCTGAAGACAGCAAGCTGCAGCTGAGTCGCTGGGTCCGCCGAGGAACCTTTCGCCCGCATGGCTTGAAGCGCGGCCGCCTGATTGGACTGGCAGGTTGTGGGGCTCGCGTGAGCGACTGTGCCCGCGCCAATGAGCAGGAAGGCGAAACAGCCAACGTGAAGTTTCATGGTCAATCCTTAGCGTTTGGGCTTGGTGAGGTGGATAACTCGATCCGCAGTCTCGATGACCTCGGGCCGGTGTGAAATAAAGATTCGGGTGGTTCCCGACTGGCGTAGCGTCTCCGCGATCCGATGCTCAAGGTCGGGATCAAGGTGGCTAGTCGCCTCATCCATGATGAGAATCCGCGGACGGCGATAAAACGCACGAGCCAGGAACATGCGCTGTTGTTGGCCTCCGGATAGACTCGAACCCATATCGCCAACGAGGGTATGAAACCCCATCGGCATCTTCACGATGTCATCGTAAATCTCGGCTTGACGAGCTGCGTCTTCGACGCGCTGAGGGTCGGCCTCTTCATCAAAGAAGCTGATGTTGTCGGCGACTGTTCCCGAAAAGAGGCGGTCATCCTGCATGACCGTAGAGGTCATCTGCCGGAGCCGCGCCTTGCCCAGATGCTTCAGATCAATGCCGCCGATCTCGATTCGCCCCTGATTCGGATCCAATAAGCCAACCAGGATGCGAACGAGGGTGCTTTTCCCACAACCGGATGGACCGACAACGACCACTGACTCTCCGGCGGCGACCTCAAAGGACACGTCCTTAATTATCCACGGCTCGCCGGCCGCATACCGGAAGGCCAGACGTTCCGCCACGATGGTCGGCTCAGGGTCAGGGCCGGCATACGCGCCGTGGCCGGAAGGCTCCGCAGGCGTCAGGACGATGTCGGCGAGGCGCTCCCCTTGCATACGAAGGAGACGAAGTTCAATGATGTAATCGACCAAGCTTGATGCCCGAGTGGCGAACTGATCGCCATAGGCGGCAAATGCCATGAGCATGCCGGCGCTGAAATCTCCCTTGATGGCCATCCAGGCGCCGAGCCAAAGCACCCCGATCTTCTGGATACCACTTGTGATGGTGCTGAAGGACGAGAAGATCATGCTCAAGCGCTGAACGACAATGCTAGCGTTTAGCGACTCCGCCGTGACGTTCATATAGTTGGACGAGCGGACGGACTCTTTGTTGAATAGCCGGATGGTCTGAACACCGCGTGCCGACTCCATGAACTGCGATTGTTGCTTTGCGTTGATCACGATCTGCCCGAGGTTTGCCTCGCGATACACCCGGTAGTAGAGCAGTCGGCTGAGCGTGTATAGCCCGATAGCACCGACGATGATGGCGGTGAGCAACGGGCTGTAGACGAGCAATAGAATGCCAGTGGCAATCGCCATGACCCCGTCCATAACCACTTCGACAAACCGGGTGGTAAGAGTCTTTTGGATGTTCGCGATGACGCCGAATCGCGAGACGATGTCACCGAGATGTCGACGGAGGAACCAACCCTGTGGGAGTCGAAGCAAGTGCTGAAAAACGTTACCCGTCCATTTCAGCGAGAACTGACTGGTCATCCAAGTGATAGTCCAGGTTCTGGCTGCACCGACAATCACCTGCAGAAGTAAGAGAAAGGAAAAACTGATGCCTAGGAAGGTCAGTAGGTCAAGATCGCTGTCGGCGAGGACTTGGTCGACTACGATTTCCAGGAACTGTGGCGCAAGAAGCGAGAAGAGCTCTAGCACCGCCGCCAATGCGAACACCACCGCCAGGGATCGACCGAGACCCTGGACCGAGCCCACGATGTCACGCATGGCAATCGGTGGCTCGGCCCGTTTTCGCCGAAAGTCCGGGCCGCGCGTTACCTCGACGGCAATGCCGGTGAAGTGCTTGGAAGCTTCTTTAATGGAAAGGCTGCGTTCACCGACAGCGGGATCATGGATGATGAGGCGTCGCTCATTGACACTTCGAAGCACGACGAAGTGGTTCATATCCCAATGTAGAATAGCTGGTGAATCGAGCTGTCCCAGTTCCGAAAGTTCTAGTTTGACCGGGCGGCTGTTAAGTCCCATCTCACGAGCGATCTGCAGCATGCGTTCCAACTTCATGCCCTTGAGCGAGCTGGTAAAACGATGCCGCATTTCGGATAACGTCACATGATGCTGAAAGTATCCGGCTACCATTGCGAGGCAAGCGAGGCCGCATTCGGCAGCTTCGCTCTGGCGGATCAAAGGCAATCGTCGACGTGTGCCGAAGTGGAGAAGTCCGTCGGTGGCGGCGTGGTCGGTGACGAATCCGCCCGCGACGGATTCGCGTTGCTTCGTCGGGACGTTATCCATCATTGTTCAACCTCTGCGCGGCGACGCATGCCGTAGATTGGCTCCAGTGCCCATTCGATGATCCGTCGTCGATCCAGCAGCATGTCCGCGTCCAAGGCCATTCCTGGCTTCAGCGCCGCCGGCTTGCCGTAGGCAACGACTTCTTGGGCATCCAACGCAACCACCACGCGATACATGGGTTCTTTGGGAGGGTCACCGCCCAACAGTTCGGTGAGTTCGTGCTGGGTTAACGCGCCTTTGGACACCTCAACCACGCGGCCGCGTTGAACACCGAACTTTTGATAAGGAAAAGCTTGGTAGTGGAGCGCCACGGTCGTTCCCGCCGACACGAACCCGGCGGCGCTACTGGGGACCATCAAATCGGCTTGGAGCGGGGATCCATCGGGCACGATCGACATGAGACGGTCACCCGATTCGATGGCCTGCCCAAGCGCAACAATCAGGCCGGTGACCGTGCCAGAGGCGGGTGCCCTGAGCACAGAACTGCGGTCGAGCTCGTTTTGTGCGAGGGATTGATCGTTCTGCGAAAGTTGGTGATTCAGGTCACTTACCTTAGCGGCTGTGGTCAACGGGAGTTGTTCGAGCTGATCACGGACCGAATCGAGTTGCTGTTTCGACTCAAAGTGTCGGCGCTGAAGGTCTTTGACTTGTGTTTCGGCGGTAAGCTTCTGCATACGCTGTTGCTGAACGTCCAGAGCCGATACGTAACCTTTGGATGTCAGCGGCTCAATGCGAGCGAGTAGATCTCCGACGGAAGACGCTTGTTGCTGCGCCAGGCCCTCTTGGGCGTCGATACGATCAATCTGCTCCGTTAGCATGCGTTCCTGCATATGGAGATCGGACTCTTGCTTGGCCGCGAGCGCTGTGGCGTCGTGGATATCGTTCCGAATACGGGTTTGCTCGGCGGTGAGCTGCCGCGAAATGGCGGCAGAGGTGTCGCCTAAGGTAGTGCTGCTGCGTTCGCCAGAGAGTTCGACGATTGGGTCGCCCTTTCTGACATGTTCTCCATCAGATACCAAAAACCGGGCTACCGTGCCAGCGGCGCGGGCGTTCACTGAGACCATGCCGGCGGTCGGGGTGAGCACACCATCGACGTGCTCCCGACGGGTATACGTGCCGATGAATAGCCACGCAATGATTGCAACGCCGGTCAATCCCGCACCCCATGCCCAGGCCAAATGCGTAAGAGGGGACGCAATTTGAACGACCCCATGGAAGGAGACGCGGCGCCGCTCTGCGATTTCTTCGCGGAATAGTCCGTCAGCCATTCAGCACTCGATCGCATGTGAAAACGTGGCGAAGCTAACAGATAAAAATCTCAATCAAATCGTAAATTATTGATGTCATAAAGCAAATTTAAATGGTCAATGACGGATTTTCGATTTAAGTCAACGCTGATTCATAGGAGCAAAATCTTACTGTAGGGGTTCGCCTACAAGCGCTGGGGCAATTGGCCTACACGCCAAGAGCGGCGTGGATGTGGAAATGACAAGACAGTTATTGCCCTTCCGCTGCCGTATCGATAGAGGCGCTTTCGTTTTGTCATTCGCTACTCGTATAGTCGTTGTCCCAATCGGAGGTAGACATGGAAGGAAATGCGACGCAGGTCATAAAAGCGCTTCTTAAGCTCGTGACCATTGCGGCACTCATTGGACTCACCGCGAATGGCGCAGCTTGCGCCGAGGATACCTCCCCACCGCTGACTGAGACTGCGCTGCGAGACGCTGTCCGCGCCGCAGATGCGCCTGGCTTACTCTTGGCCTTCCAACATCCAGCGAATGATGCATCACGAGTGCTGGCGGCCATAGGGTTGGATAGGGTGACCTGGCAACTCGACCATTCATCGGCGACGGCACGGACATGCGCTAAAGCCCTTGCTTCTACGCAGGCTCCTACGGCGTTCTTTTGTGCCAAGTTTGAAGCGGGCAACCTTCGACTCAAAGGTCGTTATTCGGATGCCTCCCGGTTGGACGCAGCGGCGGCCGACGCATTTCCTGACGTAGCGAAAGCAGATATTCCTTTCCAGGCGTTCATGCGCGACAACGCCCTCTATGTAGCCATGCCTTCCGTTGTCGCCGAACACCCAAGTGATGTGACCATTCCTGTTCACTTCGACGCGGCACACGCGTTTTCGCTGGATGCCACCGTGAATGGTCAACTCCTGGCAGTCGGTCTCGACACAGGTTCAGCGACGACACTGAGCCGGTCGACTGCGAAACGCTTAGGCGTGCAGGTGGTGATTGCGGACCATGGTAAGGCCATCGGTCTGCTGGGAAAGTCCTCCCCACAGAGCCTTGGCGTTATTGACGAGCTTAAGATTGGATCGGCGATAGTGCGACATTTGCCCGTGGAGATCGTTGACGAGGGTAGAGATGTCGTCGGAAACGACGCCTTGATGCAACTGGGTCGTTTTCGCTTGACTAAGGATACGCTTACCCTTCCATCGAGTGCCGACGCTCTCTCATCGTGTCGAGAGCCAATGTTGGTGAGCACAGCCGCTTTTGGAGGCGGCACGCTTCTGGTCAAGCCTTTGCAAGTCAACGGAGCAACCCGGCTTGTGCTGATCGACACAGGCGATTCGTTCGTGTTGACCGGGACTGCTTCGGCGGCTGTAGACGCACGGGGTGGTCGCCATCGGCGTGTCATGACCCGTGACCTCACCAGAGCAGATCAGTCAGTGGATACTGTGGAAGGGCACGCGGCTATTACGCTCGGTGGTCGCGACCACTCACTGAACTTCCCGATCTATTCCACGTCAAATCTTCCGTATCCTTACATTTTGGGCGGGGGAGCGCTGTCGGAAGTTACATTGGAGGTGGATTTTGAGAAGGCGCACGTATGCTTGACCCACCGAAGCTAGGCAGCTAGGCCAGCGCGTCCCGGAAAGAAAAGCCTGGAAGACTTGCCCTCGGCGTTGGTCCTCTCTCTTCTGCTCGCAGGGGCGGCTTGGGCCGGCTGGTCCGGATTTATTCTCCACGCCGTGGGCCCGGATGCTCAGAGGGTCAGTAACCAGGTTCCGTTGGACGCGTGGGGTCTGAAGGGATTCTTCGTAATGGGATTTTTGGCGGTCATGGCGCTGGCCATGTTGGCCAGCAAGGCGCTTGCCATGCGATGCCAATCGATCCTCGTCGGTCGGCATCTGAAGTCAGATCTACCTAAGTAGTCGCAATATGTTGCGGTGTGCCACGTTGAGAAATAATCTTGTTATGTCACTTGACATCCATTCTATTTCCGTTTGATTAGGCAACGTGGGGGCGAGGGATCGGCAGGACGTCGGTCTTACATGACAACCCGCTGTGACCCACGGTTAACCGATCGACATCTCGCTCAAGTTGTCGATCGCTTCAAGGAAGAAGCATGCCGATTCACGCTCGCCCCCACCTCTCTACGCACACGCGCGGTCATGGCCAATCGGCCGTGGCTGGCGCGGCTTACCGCCTTGGCATCCGCCTCGTCGATGAGCGCACCCAGATCATCCATGACTACTCCCGGCGCGAAGCCGGCGACGAAATCGTGCGCACCGCCACGGTGGCGCCTCCAGGCGCTCCGGGATGGGCCACAAATCCCCATCAACTTTGGAACTCCGTCGAAGCCATTGAAAAACGCAAAGATGCCCAAGTGGCCCGAGATTTCCGCGTGCCGATTCCCCATGGCCTGACGGATCAGCAGGCGGGCGATCTCGCGATAGATGTCGCGCAGTTCGTTGCCAACTTTTTGGGCACGGCGGTCTCGATGGGACTTCACCGCGACAACGAGCGCGATGCCGTCGGGGAGCTCAAACCCGATGAAAAGAGGGGGTTCCACGCCCATGTGTATTTCCCCACGCGAAAGCTGCAGTGCTGGACCGGGGAAGGTGAACCGGTCACGGAACTGGGGTGGGGACCAAAGTTGTCCGACTTGGCGAACAAGCGGGCCTCCGGACCGATCGTCGAACTGCTCAACCAGCGCTGGGCGGAGATCGCCAACGACCACCTGCGGGAGGCGGGGTTGCCCGCCGACCGGGATCACCGGTCCTACGCCCGCCTGGGTATCCAGAAGCGGCGCGAGCCCAAAATGGGCCAGGCCGCCACGGCGCTGGAGCGGCAAGGGGTCTTCACCGACAAGGGTGACGACATTCGACAGATCCGCCTACCGAGCGCTGTGGCCGAGGCCCTCCACGCGCCCATGTTGGAGGCGCAGCGCCGAAAGGCGGCGAGTGACCGACGGCGAGAGACCTTACCGTCGGCGCCATCCCAAGACGAGGTCGCCGAGGCGCAAGCAAGGGGGCGGCAGCTGGGCCAGAATGCGCCGCTGGTCGACCGCTTCGCAGCGGCGTTGCCTGCCCCTGCACCGACCACCCGGGCAGCCTTCGTGAAACTGCTTCTGGTGGTCCGCCGGCTTCAGCGCGTGCTGGCGGTGCTTGCCGGTTTGGTGCCCCGCCTAGAGGTGGCGCGGGAAGCCCGGCGCCGGACAACCTTGGCGCACTGGCAGGCCCAGCGGGATGTGGACGATCTGACTCCGCGGCATGCCGAGGCCCAGGACGCGGTCGAGACATGGATTCAGAGCCATGCTTGGCGAGTCCGCTTTCGGGCGTTGATGAAGGCTCCACGCCCGCGGTCGCTGGTGCTGCTCGAACGCCAAGCCACGCAAGAGCGCCGGTGGCTCAAGGAGGCCCAGCGGGCACGCCGCCGGGGCGAGGCTCAGGAGGAAGCGAGCTTGCGCCGCCTGCGTCATCTGGAGCGACTGCGGGAGAAATCCGGAGTCCGGTTGGAGCAGGGCTTGCTCGGCCTCAACGGGTTGGACCCCGGAGCCGTCGGCGTGCTCCGCCAGGTCGCCACGGAGGCCCAGTTGGCCTGGATTGATCAGGCGCTCCCGACCGCGCCGGAGGAGCCTTCTCCATCCCCTCCGACTCCGACCATCCACCCGTCGGTCGAGCGGACGCCCGAGCCGGCGCGGCGACGGCCCCGCCTGTGACGCTGTGTCCCAACCCCGAGCTGGCCGAGTGCCTGCTCCGGCGGTGGTGCCCCGTCGGCCGGGCTATTCGGGTAGAAGGCAGCAGCCGTGCCGGCCGTGCAATCCACCTGCGCGTGGATCTGGAAGGGGTTCCGGTAGCCATGCCGATCGGGATTCAGGTCGCAGACTTGCTGGGGCGGGAGCTCGACCGTCACGGGGCGGTGCGCCTGCGGCCGCGGGAGACGGTCAGGCAACTGGTGGCGGCACTGGCGCTTCGACTCCATGGGGAGGGCAGTGCCCTTGGCGTGGCGCCGCCGGCCATCGCCATTCGACCGCGACTTAGGGGGCTGAGGCGCGGTCTGTAAGGGCGCCAACGGACTCGGAGGATTGCTGTCGGGCGCTTGACAGCCAGCCTGATTGTCCTACGTTCGCCACCGGTGAATATGATGAGAATCCTGATGAGTAAGGGTGAGCGAGCGGCCGTCGGAATCGCGGGCGTAATCGGGCTTATTTCCGGCGTGGTCGGATTACTGCCGCACATGGCTCGTGCTCTAGGCTTTCAGTGATCAGCACGTCAGCATGTTTCCGAGGAAATCGAAAAAGTCCATGCGTTGCACGATGGCCAGAACGAAAACGAATGCCGGCACTACGTAGGCCGCTACTCTGAGGCCGCTACCCACAGCCATTCGATCGGTCGCCTCAGGGGCAACCGCACGCGTCAAAACTACCCCATAAAAAGTAATCATCACGCCAGTGAAGATGAGCGCTCCCACGAACAAGCCAGCCCGCTGACAGCTGCGATGCGCAAGAATATATGCGACGATGCCAGCGACTAGGCAAACGATCGACACCCAATAGAAAAAACGCTCGTCGAAAGCGATGAACCCTTTCTCGGGCTCCTTGCTGTGATCGCTGCCAGCCGCTTGTGCTCGACCTATATACAATCCCGCCCCACCCATGACTGCTGCAAGGCATGGAAACATGAAGGCGTAAAAGTCTGCCGTTCCGTTGTCCGCGCGCGAGTGCTGGTAGACAAAGCCTAGCGAGATGAGAACGATGACCATGCCGACGATGAGCAATATGCCGTCGGCTGATTTGATCCTTCTGGGCTGACCCATGACGAAGCTCCTTGTTTTGTAAGGCAGATTCAGACCTTTCGGTCCGCCATGTGGATTTTGAGTTCGGCGATCGTTTTCCCTTGGGCAAACTCGACGAACTCCACCACCTTGTCCGCCGCCTTGTGATCGTGGCGGCCGAACCACTGGGCGACGTCGCCATATGGGCCTCCGAGATCCGGATTGTCGATGTTCATAAGGTGAAACTGGATGTGGGTGTAGGCGCGGGCCACGTTGAGGTATTGGCCCTTGACCATCTCCATCCAGTCGATTCCGCGCTTCTTGAGTTCCTCCTTCGTGATGCCGCGTGGGTCCAGTTCAAGCAGCATATTCCGAACATGATCAATCCCGGCATTGACTGCGTGGATCTGTGCATGTGTCATCTTGTAGGAGCGCCTCTGGGCGCGATTTAGTCCGGCGTAAGCCTCGGTGAAGAACTCACTGTAAATCGGTGCCTCCAGCGGCACGCGCCCCTCAGGAAGGATGCCGCCGATCGCGGCAACCTTGATCAGGCCCTCGTAGTGGATGAGGGTTTGGCCCAGGTCTTCCTTGAGGTCTTCCAACTCAAGTAAAAGGTGTTTTCGGAGCCAGCGGCGGCGCCACCAGAACTTTCCTGCTGCCGCACCCTGGGCAAGCACCCAACCAACGAGGGCGCCGAGCAGGGCGAGCAAAACTTTCCAGTCCGTCTCCGACATAAGAACGTCCCTGTTAGCCGAGAAAATTGGTGTCCCACCACATGTAGCTGAAACTGACCACCCACCATCCGTGCTTGTCATCTTTTTGGACCGACCCTTTCAGATGCAAGGCGCGCAACTCAGGGTATTCCATAGCCTCGATTCCGAGAGCGGGCCACTGTTGAGCACAGCCCATGGAGATATCGAAATCCCCGCCACCGGTGTCGATCAACAATGCAAAGGGCGCCGGGAGGCGCGTCGTCCAGCCCAGGCCCGCGATCGCGTCTGGCTCGATGTAGACCGGGTCCGCATCGTCTGCGATCGCATAGGTATATTCTTCCGTCTCGCTTGGACGTGGGTCGCCGCTGTGATCCAGCAGCTCTTGCTCGGCTAGCCGTTCTTCCCAAGTTGTGATCGGTAGTGCCACGTTAAGTCCTTTTCGGAGGATGGGCGGAATGCGCCAAGTGTGCCTATCTGGCTATCGAAAATCAGCAGGATCGTAGAACGGGTCAAAGTAGGCAGCCGTCGCAATCAATGACCGCCACATCCATATTGATTCTTTTCGTCGGCCCAGGGCGCCAGAGCCGCGCACCCTATGCACAAATTCGGTGGATCGGATCTCAGTCTCAGGAATTGAGACGGGCTCTGGCCAAAATCCTGAATGATGTGGACTTGGATTGGCCGGAGCTGTCCCCATACCAAGGGCCATGACGTTTGTTGGGGCGTGCTGTGGGGACAGCGCGGCGAACGTTCGGGAGTGTTCAATGGCAGGACCAGAAGGGGGCCAGATCTTGGCCCTATCCGGCGGTGGCTTTCGCGGCCTGTATACCGCTAGCGTGATCGAACAGCTGGAAGCGCACACGAACGTGCCCTTCGGCCGACATTTCGATCTGATCGCGGGCACGTCGATCGGCGGCGTCATCGCGCTAGCGTTGGCGATGGAAAAGCCCGCCTCGGCCATCGTGCAGCTGTTCACCGAGCACGGCGCGCTTATCTTCAAAAAGCGCTCGTGGGGTTACCGGCGGTCGCGATTCTCGCCCGACACCCTGCGCAGGGTATTGGAAGGGGTGTTTGGCGACGCGACGCTGGCTGACTGCGTCCATCCAGTGGTAATCCCGGCCGTGAACTACAGCTCGGGCAAACCGCAGATGTTCAAGACACCTCATGACCCGCGACTCACGCAAGACGGTCGGCTGCGCTTGGTCGATGTAGCGTTGGCCACGAGTGCGGCGCCGACGTATTTCCCCAGACACGCCATGATCGAGCAGCAGTTCGTCGACGGCGGCCTAGTGGCCAATGCGCCCGGCTTGATCGCGCTCCACGAGTCCGAGATTTATCTGGACCTTCTGCCCGCGCAGACTCGCCTGCTGTCGATCGGGACGTTGTCGGTGCCCACCGACGCCGATCCCACGGCGAATCACGAGGGCGGGGCGGTGGATTGGGGAAGAGGCTCTTTCCTTAAGACGATCGGCGTCACCAAACGCCTCTTCAACCTAACGATTTCGGCGAACGAGCAGATGGTGGACTTCATGCTCCGTCATCGTCTCGGCGATCGCTACCGGGTGGTGAACGAACTGGTGGCGGACCCCACTCAAGCGGCACTTATAGGCTTGGAAAAAACTGGTGAGGGCGCGCGGAAAGTGCTACGCACTCATGCCCACCAGTCCGTGCGTCAGCTCCAGGGAGATCGCTCATTCGACCCCTGGTTGGTCTATCAGGCAAAGGTTCACCGCTTTAATCCCGTCCCCCTCGATCAGAAGGAAGTCCGACATGCGTAAGTTCCATAAATTGCTGCATTCGGACGGGGCGCTCTACGAAAAGCTCCTGCCGACCAACGAGCAGGAGAAGGCGCTGCGCGAAGCTAAGAACACGATCAAGCAAGCCCTCATCACGGGCATCAAGCATGCGGCCACCCGGGAACTCAGGATGGAGAAGGAAGTCGAGCCGCGCTTCCGCACGCAGGGTTCGTGGGCGTATGTGGCCTGCGTTCAGCCGGCTCGCCAGCCACCTCAGGAGATGGACTGGGACTACGGGGTCTACCTACCGGTCACCATGATGGAGGACAAGGCAACTCCTAAAGTTGCGGCCAAGGCCTATTTCGACGTCGTGGAAGGCCTCTTAACCCAATTGGCTAAGCGCGAAGGCTGGACCATGGGCAAACCAAAGGATCGATGCGTGCGGGTTCACGTGGCGAACTGGGCTCATGTCGACGTTGCTCTTTATGCGGCACCGGAGGATGAGTTCGCCAAGGTCAACGATCGTTTGGTAGAAGCCAAAGCATACACGGCGGATCATGCTGCGTCGGTATCACTAGAACGCTACGCAGAAATCGAAGTTGAGCAGAGTTGGGACGACTTCGAGGGCATGATGCTAGCGAAGCGCGACGGCGAGTGGGAGCACTCCGACGCGGAGAAAATTGCCGGCTGGTTCCGCTTCCAGAAAGAGACCCATGGCGATCAGCTCCAGCGCACCTGGCGCTATATGAAGGCGTGGCGCGATCAGCAGTGGGCAGAGGGTGGCCCGAGTTCGGTGTGCTTGATGCTGGTGGCAACGCAGCACTATGAGAAACACTTCGGCCGTGACGACCTGGCCCTCATCCACATTAGTAAGCATCTACCACATGCGCTGGCCCACGACATCACGGAAGACGGCATTGATCCGGGCCACAATTTCAACCGCATGACGGCAGACGAGCGGGAAGACGCGCGTAAACGGGCTCAGATCTTCGCTGACGAACTGACTAAGGCGCGCACCAATGTCGTTCAGCCGAAGAGCGCGGTTGTCACGGGCCTGCGGGCCTTATGGGGTAACCGCGTCCCCGACCGTGAGCAGGACTTGGAGCCTGAATCGCCAGCGCAGCAAGTGCGTGACACGCCCGCTCGCACGGTGGTAGCGCCGGCGGTGACCAGCAGCTACGCAGGTTGACAGGTGCCGGTCGCGCCGCAAATCGAGGTGAGTCGGGAGCTGGTCAAACACGGTTTCCGGCCCATATCATTCCGTAAGGGCGTGCTGAGGATGCGCGGCGCGCTCGTCTGTGCGTTCGGCGAGGTGCCCATCGATATCGCGGTCGCTGACTGGGACTTCGTCGTCTACCCCAGCATCTGGCTGCGCGAACGTCCGGAGCGCCTGAAAGGCGTTCAACCACATATTTTTGCGCGCGGGGGATTGTGTTATTTGGCGCCGGGCGTGCTGGTGCTGGACCGTCACAACCCCGTGCAGGCCGTTCTTCAGTGTCTGGCACAGGCGACATCGGTGCTTGACGACCTGGCGCTGAACATGGATTACCGTCGGGAGGAGTTCACCCGGGAGTTTCTGGCGGAGTGGGCGCTGGGCCAGTCGCCGCTACCCCGCACGGTCCTCAAGGCGGGGGTTGGAGCGGGCGCACGTGAAGTGTCGTGGGGCATCTTGAATGACCGGCAGATCATCGTAGGTAGTGATCCGACTGAGCTTCGCAAGATTGCAGACGCTATGGGCGTGCCGCTTCTCCAGACCGAAAAACAGAAGGGTTGGGTTTTTCGCACAACAAAGTGGCCGGTGCTGTCGGAGAAATTTCCGACCAACGCACGCGAAGCGTTGAAATGGATTGAGACGTGGGACCGCAAGCTCTTTCAAGCGATCGTCAAACGCCTAAAAGACGATCGTGATTATCTGCGTTGGGGTTCCGTGCGGTGGCTTATCCAAGGGCCCTTCGGTTGGTTCGCCATGGATGTCGGCCTTGGTGACGAGTCTGTGCGAAGCCGATACAAGCGGGATCGCCGGGCGTTCGTCCAACGAATCTACCATTTGGCGGAGCACCTGCCACTGTCTCGCGTTTCGGTCCTTGATTGGAGCGGCGACTTCATTCATTCGCGCAATCTGTCCTATTCCGACCTGAGCGGTCGCAAGGTGACATTGATCGGCTGCGGTGCGATTGGAAGCCACCTGTCCGAAGGCTTGGTGCGGCTCGGCGCGGGGCATGGTAAGGGGGCTCGCCTGCGCATCGTGGATCCCGATACTCTCCAGGCCGAGAACCTTGGCCGGCATGCGCTCGGCTACCCTGCGCTAACGCAGCCTAAGGCGCAAGCCATGGCCAGTGAGCTGCGCCGGACCTTCCCGCTGGCAAACGTCACCTTTGAAAATAATAGCGCCCTTGTCCATCCGGACCTGTTCGACGCCGACCTCGTCATCGATGCGACGGGAGAGGAAGCGTTGAGCGAGGCGATCAATGCCCGGCATCAGGCGCTGGCATCGGGACCGCCGATGCTCTATGCACGCATTTTCCGCAACGGCGAGGCCGTGCAGACGCTGTGGGTAGACGGCCCAGGTGAGGGCGCATGTTTTCGATGTTTGCGCGGCGTGGATCCGAACCGCCCACGCGTGGAGCGGTTCCCGTTGTCCAACACGCCGCCGCCACCGCAACAATGGCGGGGATGCAGTGCAGTCACACCCTATGCGGTGTCGTCGCCGATGTTGGCCGCCGGCCTCGCTCTCGATGCGATCGGAGGCTGGCTGGATGACAAAGCCGTCTCACCTCGGTTTCGCACCCTGATTCGACCCGGTTCCAACGTTCAGAAGGTCAAGGATCAAAACGTGTCGAAGCTGCCAGGCTGTCCGGTGTGCGCGCAACGGCAAGCCGCGAGCCGCGCCGCGTGATCAATCCCTACCTTCGAGCCACGGTGGCCATGATTGGTAGCATTCCCGGGCGCGAGGATGCCTGGGTGTTGGTCGAAGCCGCTGTCTTTGATCGGATTGACCCGTTACGTCAACGCGGGGCCGCCGCACCTGAGGCGGGAGGCATCCTACTTGGGTATCGCCGAGGCGCTCACCTCCACATCGTCGAGGCCACTATCCCTGGGCAGGAGGATCGGAGCACCCGCGTGTCGTTTCATCGCTCGGCCACGGGCCACCGGGAGCGGGCGCTTTCCGGCTGGCAGCGCAGCGACCATACCTTGGACTACCTGGGCGAATGGCACACCCATCCCGAGCAAACGCCAGGGCCTTCGGGAACTGACCATCGCGCATGGACCGAGTTGCTCGCAGCCCGGCCCGGACGGTCGCTGATCTTCATGATCTTAGGGATTCAAACCGGCTTATGGTTGGGATGCGGGCAGGGCGATACGGTCAAGTTCGTCTCGATGACGCCGGTGAGGGCAGGCTAAGAGGCTGGTGAGGGCGCTGCACCGGAGCTTGACGGCGTCAGCACCTCAACTAAGGTGCGGGCCTTTTCGACGGAGGATGCCGAATGAACCGCAAGCAGCTCGCTCAAGCCCAGAAGGTCCTCGGCACGGAGGATGGCCCCTTACTTGTAGGCATCCTCTGCGTGCACGACGATACGTTGTCGAGCCCTGAGCATCGCGACGGGCTGGTCACCTCGGCAACGTATCTCCGCCCGAGTTGGACGGCCGCTGACGTTGTCCGCATCTTGGCCGATCTGCAGGCGTCCCGACACGCGCTGAGTTCGAGCAGTTGGTGGACCGCTTGCTCGATAACCTGTTTGGCCATGCCGTGGACGCGGGGCGCATCAGCTTGGACGACACCTCCGACGAGCAGATGATCGGACTGTCCTACTTGGTGCCGAGCGCAATGTCGATCAAGCGGGAGGCCCCAATCGGCGACCAGGATCTTCGGCACGCCGAGATGGTGGCCCTCCTCAGCGGCATTCGTCTGACCGATGACGAGCCCGACGATCCGAGTCGAACGGTGCATTGACGATCATGGGCGGCAGGCGGGAACGGCTTTTTGTTGTCCAGCAGAACGCAGCCCATGTTGTCGGGAACGTTGTGGCGGCTTCCAGGGCCGGAGGCGGCGCTTAAGGCAGCACGGCCTGAGCAAACGGGTTACCTTGGATAATCGTGGACCGGACAATCCAAGCCGTGCTTCAGAAGATTCGGTTTTTCCGTTGTCCGCAGCGTCGACCACGCATAGAAACTGCGTTTACCATCGGGGATCATTCCAGCGCGTTCCAGATGGCTACGCAGCCTAGTGTTAAGCACGGACTCGTAGTAAGTGGCCTGCCATGGGTGAACGCGCTCGGCCAGGCGACGAAATGCGGTGAACCAACCGCGACCGCGTAATTTCTCCGGGATCGTGACGTTCGCGATATCGAGCATCATCACGTCTGCGCCATCGATAAGATGAGACGTGGCCCGAATGTAAAGGCGGAAGCCGCTACGCTTGAGCGTGATACACCGACCCGTTTCTGCGCGCTCGATGGCATCGATCCAAGCGATGAGTTGGGTCTCAACGCTCGGCAAGCGTTGAATGGCCCTCTCGCTGTGCCAGTCGTAAGGCGGCAGGTGGTCCAGGCTCATCGCGGTGTCCTTCGGTATGCAGTGTCCGATAATAGGGTAGCGCTCGCACGGCCCGCTATAGGCGTGCTATGAGCGGCAATCGCGTTTCACGGTTGAGCGGGTCGCTGTAAGCCACCTCACGCTCACCAAGCGGGCTTGGAGGGGTGCTGAGCTTGCCCCGGTTTAATGGACACTCAAGTTATGGGATAGCAGCTTCGGTCGCCGCAGGCGATCGATAGCCGTTGGTCGAGTGTAAGCGCTGCCGGTTATAAAACACTTCGATGTATTCAAAAACCACGTGGCGTGCCTCCTCGATCGAGGCGTAGCGGCGTGGGGCTGCGATCTCGCACTTCAACGTACTGAAGAAGCTCTCAGCCACCGCGTTGTCCCAACACTCGCCGCGCCGGCTCATGCTTACCCGCATACCCAGTCGAGCGAGTTCGGCCTGATAGGCCGCGCTCGTGTACTGACTGCCCTGGTCGGAGTGATGGAGCACTCCCTGCGCCGAACCGCGCTGGCCTACGGCCATGCGCAAAGCCTGCAAGGGCAAGTCGGTATGCATAGTCGCAGCCGTTGCGTGGCCAATCACTCGCCGGGCGTACAGATCGATCACGACGGCCAGATACATTGGACCCTGTTGCGTGGCGAACTGTGTCATGTCCGTTACCCAGACCTGATCAGGCGCGGCCGTGGTGAAGCATCGATCAACATGGTTATCGGCCACCGCGGACACCGTGGCGGCCCGTCGTGATGCCTTGCTTGTACGCCAGCTGCGCCCGACGAGACCGCCCTGGCGCATCAAGCGGGCGGTCGCATGGCGCCCCAGGCTCAGCCCCTGCTCACGAGCCAGATGCCATAGCCGGGGACTGCCGTAAAGCCCTCGGCTGCGCTCATGCAACTGCTTCAGCTGCGCCAGGTGCTGGCGGTCACGAAGCACGCGGGGGCTCGGATGCTTTTGGCGATGCCGCCAGGCATAGAAGCTGTTGCGACCCACCTCGAGCAGCCGGCAGAGGACCACGATGGAGTACGACGCGCTCTCCGCTTCGATAAACCGGCATCTCAGCTCGATTCCTTGGCGAAGAACGCCGTCGCTTTTTTTAGGATGTCACGCTCCATCCGCAGGATCTCGTTCTCGCGTCGAAGCTGCTGTATCTCGGCCTGCTCGGCCGTCAGCGGAACGGCGGGGGGCGATCGCGAAGGCGCTCCAGAACCGGCTTGAACCTTCTCGATCCAGCGCCTGAAGACACTCTCGACCAGATCCAGGTCACGGCATACCCGAGACACCGGCTGACCTCGCTCAAGGACCAGGGCAACCGCGCCGGCCTTGAAATCAGGTGTGAACTGACGACGAATTCTTTTTGACATGGGACACCTCTGAACGAACCTTACGGCTCACGATGGGTGTCCATCAAATCCGGGCAAGCTCATGCGGACACCGCGAAGCCTGGACGCTTCCCATCTTCGTCCGCCGTTTCTTCCGAAGGTGTCCATCCAGACAAGGACTGCTGTCCACCTAACGGTGCCCAATACAAGGTGTTTATTCTCCTCAAAATGGACGGGCGTTCTCAATCAACGCGGACAGTCTCATGTAAGTGATTGATTGGACGTCGAACACGATGCAACTCGCGGTGTCACGAGGCTACCTATAATGATGTTGATTCCCTAGTGACTCGGACAAGAACGCTCACCGAACGCGGACAAGGAACGCATCCCAAGCCTTCAAATCAGGGGCCGAGCGGTTCGGTGCGTGCGACCCTGGGCCCGCTGGGGTCTGTCCACCTTGAGTAGAAAAGCACCCCGTCCTCTTGGGCGCTGGCGATCCTCGCTTGAGTCGTCGCTGCTGTTCCTTCTACATTGCCCTAGCCTCCCGTCTGCTGGGAGCCGGTCAACATTTACCTATCAGGGAATAGCCATCTTGGATGCCATGGAACGCAGGGATCAGCGCCGAGTGCGTCGGAAGCGATGGCGGGCTTGGACATCTGTTGTGCCCGCGTCAGCCGTATGGCCCATCGCGGCGGCCTTCCTCGCCAGCGTCTTCTTTCTAACGGGGCGTATTTACCGGCTGAGTTATCTTGGTCATTTCCACCTGGAGCCGTCGCTCTTTCCCGACGACCTCTCAGCTCGGGCGATTTACGCGGTGGCCGCGTGGTCGAACGTCTTCGCGTTGTTGACTGAAGCGACGTCTGGCTATTGGAAGGGGCATATGCTGCTGAGCATCCTCGGGCCAACCTTGGCATGGTTGGCCTTTGCGCTCGTCCTGGCGCTAGGGCGCACGGCACTCGGTTTCATACGGGCGCGTGCCTCTCGCGACCAACCACCCTCCCGGTTACGCCGCTATCTCGGAACCGTGGGACGATGGCTCGTGGTTGCACTTCGTTGGCTCCTTCCCAACGAGGCGGTCATGCAAACGGTGGACCGTGCCCGGCGCATCATTGCGGGCGCCTTGGCGGCCTACGTGGTCATTATGGTCTTGGGACTGCTGCTGGTGCTTTCAGTCTGGCCATTTCAATTGGCCGGGGAGCGCGTGGCTGCCAAAGCCGCTGCCTCAAAGTTCACCGATCGTGCGGTCGTGAGCCTCCAGGAGGGTGGAGAAGAACGCAGTTACCGGTTGATGGAATGCGGTCCTACCTATTGCGCGCTGTTCGCAGACGGTCATGCGGTAATGGTCCCCATGAGCGAAGTGAAGCGGGGGGAGAGTCCAGCTCCCTAGGCCCTTGGCAGCGGCGACCAGCGCTCGGCCGCGATTGGGCATGGAGAGATGCGGGCCGCGCTAGGTCGCGGCCGCGCTCGCCCCCGTCCTGGCACCACGCGTGCCATGTGTTTGTGATCGACGCCGGGCCGCACGAGCGGGCTTCGTAGGCGAACGGAGCTGCACGTTGCGCCGCTCTGGTTACGTGCCTTTTGCATAGTTCTTCTGAGGCGCTTCGTAAATTTGACAAGGCGGTGCGATTTGAGAGAGTAGGAGGCAACCCGCTTGGTGAAATCACCAACCGCCGCCCGGAGACTCCGATGCGCACACCTCATCCGCCCATGAATGACAGCACGAACACGCCGATCGAACTATCGGTTCCCGTTGCGCTGACTGTGCTCAGCGTTATTGGATATGGCATGCTGGCACTTGCAATCGTTCGATCGTTCTTTTGGTAGCAATCCGTAAACTTCGGCCATCCAATCATTTGACCTAGGCAGCACCAACACTGCCCATAGCCCGAAGAGGGTTACGTGCAGTGTGAAGAGAACGCCGTAAAATACGGTCAGTCCTTCCGATCGTGGAGGGCTCCCGGAGCTTCGGGGGACGAACAGCAGCAGGGACGCGATGATGATGCCAGAGAAGCCAATTATCGACGCGATAAAAGGCGGCAGGAGCTCGTGAGCGGAAAAATAGCTAACCAACCCTGCGAGTAAAAATCCAACACTTGCTTTAAACGCTGGAAAAACCCATTTCCGGACATATAAGCCCAGGCCAACGGCCCAGGCGGCCCATATCGGGAATACGTAAGCCAAGTAATCGTAGATACGGAGTGGGTCGCCATCTTTGGCACAGACAATGACACCCGCAACGGTCCCTAAAAGGAACAGTGTGGTGACGGTCGTAGCAAGCGATAAGTCGAAACGTATGGTGGTCTGAACCTCCCGGCGAATAGCTCGAAGTTCGAGTCTGAGTGTAGCTATAGCTTCTCTCTGCGATCGGATCTCCTGGCGAAGCCTGACCCCGCGACGTAGTTCACGCCACCTTCTGCACCCCCTGATTAATTTACTCAACGATGCCTCCGCGTGCGCAGTCGACCACGGGACCCAATCGATACCGTGGCCAACTAATGTTCACTTGCCCAAGTGGCGACGCACCGCTGCGGCAGAATGGCCTACGGCCTTTACTGCTGCTCGCAGCTCGGTTTCTGTGCATTTCAAGGCATCGCACCAATCGCGAACCTCGTAAGGCTCTTTAAGGCTGATCTCGGCAGCGTCCCTCGGACGGCGCTTGTTCAGATCGTCAGACATGTTGTGTTCTCCCTTCCGGAATCCGCCGGCAACGTGGACCGGGATCGGCCCGCGCAACATCGTGCGCTTGTCTTACCTAAGCGGTTAAAATTCTTTCACGCAGAAACGGCAACCTTCTAGCTAGTTTGTCGTTCCTATCAGGCTGGGACCGACGTTTAGATGAAGCTAAGCTCATCGAAGTGCCAATCTCAGAACAGCCTGGCCGCCATTGTCTATAACCATTGAGCCCACGTTCCAAGCGAGCTTTCTTTCACGTTCGGCCGGGTATGACAGTCAGGTTCCTACGGCAATGCCATCGTCCGAGGGAACACGCGTGGCACGGTTTCGCATTTTTTTCGACGATCACGTGCCGACTTAGGCGGCGTGCTGCGCTTCAGTTCCACCCGATGACAGCCGACATCGACAAGCCGGGAGTAGATACCCTCCCGGGCCGCTTCGTCTTCGAAGTAGCCGTCCCATTCGGCGATGGGGTTGATCGAAGCGACCACTACCGGCAGCCCCCGGCGGGCGCGGTCATCCAGCAGACGACGCAGCAGATACGTCTTCTCGGTGGTGGCATATTCCGTGGCGAAGTCATCCATGATCAGTAAGGGGGCACACGCCAACTGCTTCTGGTAGCGGCGGCGCGCCGCCATCGGCACATCGGGGTCCAAACAGCGCTCCAACATCGCGGGGGTGCGCACGAACATGGTGCGGATACCGTTGACCGTGGCTTCGTGGCCCAGCCCGGCAGCCAAGTGGGTTTTGCCAGCATTGGTCGGCCCGGTGATGACCACCGACTGCCCATGCTTGATCCAGGTAAGCCCACGCAGGTGGTCCATCCGTTGAGGGCTCAACCCGGTGGCCAGATTGGCGCGGAAGGTGTGCGCGCTGTAATGCGTGGCCAACCCCGCCTGGCGGAAGAACGTGTCCGCCCGGGTCTGGCATCGGTTCTGGCTCTGCCCATCGATCAAGTAGGCCAGGGCCTCCGACAGCGGACGGTCCGCGCTATCGGGATCGGCTTGCCACACCTCCAGGGCGCCAGCCATCCCCGGGAGGTTGAGGGAACGTAGGTCATGACACAGGTCGCGCATGGGGAAACTCCGGGCTCTTGAAGGTGCGGGACCCGCGCGCGTTGCTAGAACGGCGTGCAGGCGTCGTGGCACCTTCCTTGGCCATGACAGAGAGTTTCCTTTGGAGATCGGTGACGTTAGCGGTCTTCAGATCGGGGCAGTCGGACAGCGCCCGGTCCACGAGAGCCGCACCGTATTTGCCCACCAGCGTCTTGACCCGGTCCGCCGGACGCAAGCCCAGGAACGACCGTTCCTGATCGAACTGAGCCTGGACGAAGCGTGCAATGTGTGGGCCTGCGGTCTTGGCCCAGGCCTTAAGGCTTTCCGGGTTGCGATCGGCTTGAGCGCGGTGGGCGTCCGGCATGTGAGTCGGATCGGTGGTCAGTCCGCCCATGGCGTTGCTGCGTGCGTGGTGGGCCACTTTCTTGCCGTCGTGAAAGAGTTCGACCACCTCGTGGGTGAGGCGGGCGGACACATGTTGACCGGTCAAGCGATGGGGCACGGAATACCGGTGCTTCCTCACCAGGACGTGGTAGCCGCCGTCCACCCGGATTTTCGGGACGATGTCCGCATGGACATAGCGATCAGGCGGTAGGGGCCGGAGTGCGGGTTGATCGATCGCTTCGAAACGCTGCCGGCGGGACGGCATGCCGTTGGACATTGGCTGGTTGTTCGCGTCCTCCAACAGCACCGCGATCCGCTCGTTGATTTCGTCGATGGAGTAGAAGGTGAAACTCCGCAGCCGGGTCAGCATTTGATTCTTGAAAATCTTGACGCTCGCTTCGACCACGGCCTTGTCCTTGGGGTGGTGCGGCCGTGCCGGCAGGATCGTCACGCCATAGTGCTTGGCCAGATCCTCGTAGCAACGTTGAAGTTCGAGGTCGGTCCCGGTTCGCACGACGGCGCACTTGGCGTTGTCGGGGACAAATACTGCAGGCGCGCCGCCGAAGAACGCCAGCATGTCGGCATGGGCGCGCAGGAACTCTGGAATCGACTGCGCGTGGATGGCCTTGACGAAGAAATAGGAACTGGCATCGCAGCTGCCGACGAAGATCACCACCTTCACCTTCTTCCCGGTCTTCGGATCCAGGTAGTGCGGAACATGGCCCGAGAAGTCGACGGACATCCGTTCGCCGGGGTTATGCTGCATGTGCATGAACGTCGGCATCGTCTTCCGAAAGGCGCGGAGCCCTTTGGCGATGCTCGAATACGATCGGTGGTGGGGATACGCCTGTCGTTGGTAGTCCACATACCAGACCATCAACGGCATCCGTTTGGCTGTCAGCTCATCACACAGCTTGGCGTAGTCGAACGGGGGCAGCACCTTGCCGCCGCCCGGCCGCTTGTTGAGAACGGCATCAATGCGATCCGCGGGCCAATGTTCAACGGTTGACCAAGTCAGCTGCTTGAACTGCGCAGCGCGCCGGTAGCGACAGACCGCACTCTTGGACAAGCCGGTCGCGGCCTGAATCTCTCGGCTGGTCAGGTAGGTGGTGAGCATGAGTTTCAACGCTTCGCGCTGTTTGGTCATGGAGCGGGCCATGGGCAATCCTGTGCGGGGGCGTCGCAGTCCGTGCGACGCAGTCAAAAGGTTGGGCAATAGATGCCCGTGCCCCCGGGTCGGGGGCTCTTGACAGGGTGGGGTGGCGGCCCTAGGTTGTTCTCGCAGCGGGTTGTCAAATCTCTGCGATCAACGGGTCAGGCGTGAGCGCGCCTGGCCCGTTTCTTTTTGTCCGCCGGGTGGAATCGGCTACATGGGGATGCTCCAAGGGGACGCCGCGGGGCGGCAGGGAGCATCACAGATAGCGGAAAGCATCGACTCGTCAACCTCATGCGCGAAACCCGAGCGCGGAGCGCGGTCGTCGACGGCCTCGCCGATAAGTGTCCGATCAGACTCTCTTTTCCGGGGACCGGAATTATTCGGAATTGCCGAATAGCGTGGGACGGCGCAGCGAAAGGTGTGCTTTGCCGAAAAGGCGTAGTGATCGGTCGTGGGAGAACACGGCACGAGGCGCCAGCGCGAGTCCGCACGAAATGGGCGGCGCTGGGCGGCGTTTGCGGTCCCCCCCAGCGCCGCTTAGGCTAGTGCATCGCACACCCATTGGACTTGCATGCCCAAGCACATCAACAGCGCATCGCGGCTTTTCACGATCAGCGAGAAAATTGCCGCATCCAGAGATGAGGCTCCAGCCCTCGAAGTCTGGGCAGGTATCTTCGGTCTTCCAGTTGGTCCTGTTTCGCCGGTAGACGTGTGCCGTCGTCTCATCTGGATCAACGAAGAAATCGATGAAATGGTCGCGCAGATGAGCGCAACCGATTTTTCGGAACATCTCTATCTGAAACCTGCGGAACGCATGCGCAATGCCTCCTCACCAACGGCCATGAATGGACGGGCACAGGGGATTAAGGCTCATTGTTCGGAATCCGTCCGAAGCGGACTTGAATACTGCGCAGAGATGCTGCCGGACGAAGAAGATCGTGTCAGTCCCGAAGACATAATGGCGTTAGAGAACCTGGTCGCAGAACTCAAGGCCATGGTTGCGGAAGCCGATCTGCCGGAGCACTTGCGGCATCTGGTCCAGCGGCACATTGATCTTCTACAAGGTGCGCTTGATGCGCTCCCGATCAAAGGCGTCAAAGTGCTCATCGAAGCAGCACTGGCGGCGTCCGGACAACTGGGGTATCTCGCCGACGACACGAATCCCGAGCCGTCTAACGTCGATACAGATCAGCGTCAGAAGGTGCTCGCGATTCTCAAACGCACGTGGACGACCGTAGCAAAAACGATCGATGTCGCAGCCAAAGCGCAAAAAGCGTATGCGCTGTGCTACGCGGCCTACAAGGCCATCGAGCACATCTTTCCGTAAGTAAGTCAGCCGGCATTTTGCCCGAAGGAGGTTTGAGCATGGCCAACCACATCCCGCTTAACGACGCGATTGCCGTTGCCTTGTCCAAGCTCATTGACGATTCAGCGCCTGGGGTCGAGCGACGCGATCCGTCGCACGACGACATCACGTTCGCCATCGAACAATGTGGATTGACGCAAGCTGATCCTAAACAACGCGGCAATCCTGTCGGGAAGGCCAAGAGGGTAAGGCAAACGTTGGTGTGGTCCATCTCAAATGAGCTGGAGGCGGGCGCTCGTTTCGCCGATCAGCTCATCTCCATCGTGAGAGGACACGGCGGATTTCGTTCTGGGTCCGCCAACTTTTGCGGTTTGGAAGCCATCGCCAACCTCACGGATGCGCTCGGGGCGGCGGGTTGGGATCTCGGGCCTGACGGCGTCCTTCGCGAGCGTGGCCTCCGAGCGACTGGACACGCTCGAACCAAGGCGCTCCTAGACGTGGCGGAGCGCCTGAGCGTGGGTTCATCTCGCGACCCACAGGTGCCCGGATCAACCCGAGATCTTTTGGAAGAAACTGCCAGCCACTTGATCGAATTGATTTTCGGTGTTGCCGATTCGGGAGAAGTATTGCCCATTGTGCTGCCGCAAGCGTTCGCTGCGTTACGCTTTGCTCTCCCTGGGGACGCTGTTTCAACAGATGAGCCCGCGTCAAAGGCTCTGGAGCGAGCGGCATTTCAAACGGCGTTGGCTGTGAGCGCGCTCCGTGACCCAAGGGGCGGTAAAGACCGACCTTGGAAGGCTGGATTGAATCCTGGCCAGATCGACGTTGCAGCTCGAAGCATGGGCAACGTTGCGCAGTTGATGTTGGGTGCGGCGCCAATAAGGTCCTAGGTTCGTAGGGTTGCGTTGTCCAATAGATATGTTTGCTAGGCGCTTTTCAGCTTCTAAAAAGCCCGGAACCGAGGATCACTAGGGCCAAGGATTACTTCAATCTTTCAGTATGACCCTTGCCTATTATTTTGCCGCCAACCAGGGCCTATGACTACCGAACCGATTTTGAGCGAAGTGAATAAGGAGCGCCTTGATCGCGCTAAAGCAGTTGCTATATTTCGCCGAACCCTCACACCCGAGAGTGACAGGGGTTGCGCACTGATTGCTTCTGCGTATCTTGATGCTGAGTTAGAAAAGTTGCTTAGGGGTGCGGTCGTCGAAAACATAGCGGTTGCGAATGCGCTTTTCAGCCAATCTCGTCCGCTGAGTTCTTTCTCTTCACGGATTGATCTTGCGTATCTGCTCGGTCTGATCGATCCGAGCACGCGTCAAGACTTGGACCTCATACGAAAGATTCGCAATGAGTTTGGACACGATCACGCGCCGATTTCATTCGAGACCCCCAAAATCGCCGGTCGTTGCCGGTCGCTGGTCACACAAGGCGATAAGAGCGCCGAGCCGCGAAAGATGTTTGTAAGGGCTGCGATGGTCGCTTTGGCTTCCATCCATACCGGCTACTTTATTCGCATCCGTGCGCATGAGCGATCGGTGTCTGATCCCATCACGGCTGATCAGTGGGTCCATCTTCAATCAGAGGTGCTGAAAGAGTTTGAATCAGTTATTAGCCGGTATGGGGTGGATTACGACTCTCTGGACGAGGCGATGTTGAAGAAGTTCTGGGGCTGGAAGGATTTGCGCCGACCGCCTGATGGTTAATTATTGAACGGGTATCTTCTCTCGACGTCGATACTATCGAGTGTCGGCCAACTCGCATCAGTGGGTCACGGCAGCAAGTGCCGCCAGTGCAATGACAAACAACGCAACAAGCAGCCACTTACGCGCCCTTGCATGCTCTAGAGCCTCGCCTTCAAATTGAGTAATCCGATTCTCAAGTTCAACACAAACCGTGCTGAGCTCGCCGATTTTTCGATCCTGGGCGCTTACTATGGCAAAGGCTTTGTCTCGCTCCCGCTCAGCGTCCTCAGCCGCCTCCCGATCTTCGCCTGCCACCCGTTCGGCTTCGACATGTGCACACAGCCGGTGCGCCAGGTCGCTGGGGGTGAGGAAGCTCTGATCGGCGTATTTGTCCAGCAGGCCGTGATCGGTGGCATGACCGAGCGCAGTGTAGAAGGGTAGGCCGACTTCGATCAGCTTTCGGGCCACTGCCACCGAGTCCGCGATGGCGCCGAGCTTCTCGCCGCCTCCGCGGGCAATCACAATCCCGGCGACGCCTTGTTTTACGAGTTCGTCGATTCCACCGAGGAAGTCGGACTCATCCACGAAGCTGACCTTTTGCTGCGGGCATCTGCGAACCTCAGGCAACCGGGCCGCGCCGCAAATGTCATCCCATCCGGTTTTGGTCGTGAGGAAGCCCAGGGTCTCCAAAGGATTTTCCGCGACAAACTTGGACAACAGAACCACCGGCTGCGTCCGAGACGGCAACGAAATGTGCTTCTCAATCGCCTGAGTGTGCCAGCCGCCTACGGCTTCACCCTGGAGCTCCACGCCGAAACTCTTGGTCACAGTCAGAACGCCAGCCAGGATGACCTCTTTGCCTTCGGCAGGATCTACACCGCTGTTCAGGCGAAAAGGCAGCGAAGCATCGCCATATTGGAGCTTCCCATAGCATCGACGCAGCGATCCTTTCTTCCATGGACGAACATCTTTTGCGATACCGCGGACCCAAATAGGGCCGGTGACCTTTTCAAACCAGACCATTTGGGCCACAAGGTCAGGAGTCAGCACCGGGCCGCCGAATACGGGCTGAGGTGCGGGAGCTGCAGCATCCATGTTTGAACTTCTCATAAGGGCAAAGGGGTATCGGCAGAGTTGAACCACTTCTTGAATGGCTCAGTCTTTATTCCAGTGTCGCATCCAGCACCCGCGAAAGCCGCTCCGCAGCGTCCACATAGGTCGACGCCGGCGCGCTTCCTGACCCACCGAGTTCGTCCACCAGCTGATTGGCGGCTTGGTGAACGGCGGTCATGCCGTAGATTGCCGACAGCGTAATGAGGCGGGCCCGGTAACGGGCCTCTTCAAAGTTGTTCGCCAGCAGTGCTTCATGGAGCACGACCGCCTCATTCAGCAGATCGGCCAAGTCGTCGGGGTTCCATTTCATGAATCGTCCCTAGCGTTGCGAGCAGGCCGACCCGAAAATGCGCAGCGGTCTGGAGCATGGACGAACGAGCGAGCCGCTAACCTAACGCAGGCGCTCTTTCGCGTCCTTAGTCCTGGAGTCTTCACATGCGTTTGAAGCGTTATCTCGCCCTGGCGGCCGTCCTCGTGGTCGGGTGTGGCACAGCGTTGGCCGCCACCGCGCCCGTTACCGGCTTGGGGCAGTCCTGGCCCAATGCGCCCGATCAAAGCACCTCGCCTCAGTTCCATGTGTATACCTTTGACCGGAAAGGTGTTCGCTATATCCAGGTCAATGACACGAACGGCACGGTGCGTGGCGCCATCGCGGTAATAGGCGACGAAGTGATGGCCCTTCCCATGGGCACGGACGCGACGCGTTGGAGCGCCAGCACCCTCTCCACCGCTCGCGCGGCTGGGCCGTCGGTCTATCAAGACGCTGCCGTGAGGGTGAGCGCCACCCCATTGCCGGACGGTTCGCTGCGCCTGTTGCTGGCACCAAGCCAGTGCGAGGACCCGGCCAAGTGTTCCATCAAAGGTCCCTAGGGCAGTTGCCCGCGTCGGACCGATCGTCGGCTATCCGGCGGTCGGTCATGACTTCTTTCCCTGCGTCGGTGACGGTTGCCTAAAGCGCGCGGGCGCGCGACCACCGATCAGAAATGCACCGGACAGCCCGAGCGCCAAGATGACCTCGACACGTAGCGCATTCGGGTCCAGGTTGCCCTGGGTTGTGAGTGCCAGGGCGATGCTGGCACCCAGACCGCCAAAGGCACTTCCATGCCAGCCGTGTCGCCAGGCGAGCCCAAAGACCGGCCAGAGCAGGGCGAGGCGACTTGCTTCTCGCAGGGAGTCGTCGGCGGTGCCAAGGGCCAGCCAGGTCAGCGCGACCAGCAACGGAATGACCCAGCAGAGCATCTCCTGGAACAGCGAGCTCTGCCAGATCATCTGAAGGGTCAACGGACGCCCTTGGAGGGCGAGGAACCGCTCTCGCAGGGCCAGGATCACTGGCGTGAGTGTCAGCGAGCCGAGGTAGGCACCGAGCAGGTAGGCCCAGAAGTAGTCCGATGCCGAGATCGCTGGCCATTTCCCCGGGGTCGCGCTCCACAGGGCGGTGAGCAACGTGAGCGTGGTCGACGCGGCGGTGATCAGCGCGCATCCCAGGGTCGCAGCGAGGATCAACGGCAAGCGCAGCTGGCCGCGGTGGTCGTAGAGCGTCCAGCGCTGGCGAAGCGGCTTCATCAGGCCCATCCACAAGGCCACCAGGGGCACGGAGGCCGACAGCGCCCAGGCGGGCCCGAAGGTCGGCGCGCAGAAGATCGCGTTCTCGATGAGCGGCAGGCCTTCGCCCAAGGCTAGGGCCGGCCAGTAGCGCATGGGCAGCAGAAGGAGGCAGGCCAGCCGAAGGCCCGCGGTGAGGAGCCACTGGGGCAGGGAGACATAGCGCGTGAGTTCGTAGCCGGCCGCATACGCTGCAGCAATGGCCAGATGTGCTCCCCAACGATGAAGTCTCTGCGTGCGTCCGTTCACGTTGCCTCCCTGAGGGCCAAAGGGTGACACGGGGGTCAGGAGGGTGGAATGGCCAGAACCCCTGTCACGGAGCACTTTGAATACCTTTGCCGATTACCGGTAACGATCGACCGCACCGCCGCAGGATGCGCGAGTTCTTGCGGCCTACGGATCCCCGCGCAGCCGTCGTCCGACTTCGTAATACAGCGCCATCGACGGCACATCGGCCATATTCTCAGCGAGCACGTAGGTCACCCCGTCCACATCAAGGCTGACGTAGTGCGCGTAGGCCGCCGGTTGGCCATACGCGGCGGCGTTGCGCCGGTTGAGCACATACTGACCCGTGATCGCCACCGTAGCGCCGTTGGGCAACACGACGCCGCCATGGCCGACCGAGAACGTCACGCCTCCGGACTTAGCCACGACATGGCGGCGCGCTGGTCCCAAGCACAGTGCCGTGCCGGCAAGCCAGGCGGCAAAAAAGGGCACGCCGCTACGGTCCAGGTCGTGGCCCAGCGCCATCCAGAAGGCGGTGACTACGATGGCGATCAAGGCACCCGGGAGCATCGCCATCAGGATGGTCGGGACCGCGAATCCCGTGGAACGAACGGTAAACGCCCAACGGCCGTCTTCCTGTCGAACCTCGAAATGCCGCACCGGCTCGGGATGTGTCGATCCCTTTTTACGCAGGAACACGAAGCAGCCGATCGCGGCCGCGAGAACGACGAGCACGAGCATGGAGACCTCCGGAGAGCAATGCCGCTAGGCGGGCATGGGTTGTCAGCGGGCGCGCTGATCGCGATTGCCATCTGGCGCAAAGCCGCCGACCCAGAAGAGGGGCTCTTGCGGACTGGTCGCATACCCCGAAATCACCATGGCGCGCACGACGATGTCCTGATACTGCCCTCGCAGTTGCGGGTTTGGCGCGCTGCCGAAGTCCATCAAGAAGGGAAGGCGGGGCGGGTTGGGCCCCACGGTGCGATCGGCCGTGACGGAGATACCGGGCGCAAACGTCTCGCGGGACAACTTCCCCACATACGTGGTCGTGGGGTCGCGCAGGGTCGTGGTGGCACCGAGATCATCTTTCGTCTCCACCGGTGCGTTGCACAGGTCGAACACTTCTTCGTAGTGCTTGGTGTCGCTGGTCCAGATCGTCGCGCGGGTGCGCCAGCACGGTGCCGACGCGCCGAACGATTCGAAGAACAGGCTGACGCGCGGGAACTTGCCCGGGTTGTTCATCGGACTCCAGCCGCGGAAGAGACCCGGAAAGGTGCCGCCCGAGGCCGGTGAAACGGGTCGGTAGACCGGACCGTCCGTGACGGACGGCCCGTTGCCGGCCTTGGCCTGGCCGTTTCCGCTGGTCTGTCCAAGGACGGCGCCGGCCGTGCGCTGAAGAAACCCCTTGAACCCCCCGGAGGTCTGCGCCGAGGCAATACTGGAGACGAACAGGACCACCAGCGCCGACAGCCTGGCACTGCGATAGGAATAGGCCATTTCAAAGTTCCCTGTTGATACGGGCGATCGACAATCCCGAGGCATGCCCGATGAGTGCCTTGGTGAGGCGAGACTACGATCGATCTCCCGAATGAAGTCTAAACAAAAACACAGTGTCGGTGTATCAGGGTTGGCGCCATAGCTTAGGAGCCCGGTTCCAAGGGCGGGCGACATGGCGGCGAAACAATCCGGGGACGACGCGTCCCTGAAATCGATTTACCGGCCCGAAAATCAGGCCTTCCTTGCCGTTCTCCGCGGCTTGCGCACCCGCGCGAACCTGACCCAGGCGGATCTGGCCCAGCGGCTGGGGCGTTCCCAAAATTTCGTGACCGCGGCCGAGCGCGGGGTCACCCGCTTGGACGGTCTCCAGTTGCGCGATTGGTGTGCCGCGTGCAACTCCGACCTGGTCGCCTGGGCCAAGGCCGTCGAGAAAGCCTTGAAGTGAGGGCTGGCTAGGGTAGGGCGTCCTCCCGTTGGCGCAGGCCGGCGCGGCGGGCTTTCCCCAGATACAGGGTCGGCTGCCGGCACAGGTTCCACTGCGTGACGGTCAGTGGCCCACGGTCGGGGTAAATGACCCGCAGATCCACCACACAAGCGCCCTCTGGAAAGGAAACTGTGGCTTGGCCGGCGCGACCGCCTTGAAGCGGCCCTGCCGTGTCCAGGGTCCGGTATGCAGTGGTGCCATGGACGGTGGCCTCCACGCGCACGGCAGGCACCGCGTCGTCGTTGATGAGCGTGAGGTAATGCGTCGCCGCGTGGACGGGCGACGCCAGGATGCTGGCGAACGCCAGCGCGAACCGATGTAAACGCATGGAAGCCCCCTGTGGGCGATGAAGGTGCTTGACCAGCGTAGGGGTGGGCGACTACGGTCCGCCTCCACAGAACTGGGGAGGCGGACCCGCTTCGTTTCAGCTATGGATAGCCCCATGAACGCACGGAAGATGCTCCCCTCGACGTCCGCCGAACTGCTCGGCGACCTTTACGAAAGCGTGTTGTCACCCGAACACGTGCCCGCTGTGCTCCGCGCTATCAATGCGCATCTCGACTGCGACGGCATCCACCTCGTGGGCTGGCAGGAGTCTACGGGTCAGCCGATCGTGTCCCTCGTGACGAGCCCGCACATCGCTGTGGCGGAGAAGGCTTACTTGGAGCACTACGCCGCCATTGATCCTCGGAAGGACATGGGGACGCGTCGTCCGCTCGGCGTCGGCGGCGCGTGCCACGATTTCTTTGACAATGCATTCGTCGCTGCGGACGAGTTCTATCAGGACTTCTTGATCCCGCTCGGACCCCGATACATCTACGGCGGAAATGTTCTGAGGCGGGATGATCGCCTCGTCCACGTCGTGTTCAATCATTTGGTGGGTCGGCCCCGTTTCGAAGGGGACAAGCGAGACGCACTGGATCAGTGGTTTCCGCACCTCGCCCGATGGGCAAATCAGTTAGTTCAGGTAGAGGGACTCCGCCAGGCGGCGGCGTTGGGCGAGCAACTGGTCGACTCGCTGGACCAGGGCCTCGTGTTCTTCGACCCCAGTGGCAAGTTGCTCCACGCGAACCGCCTGGCCGTGAAGTTGCTGGGCGACCGGCTGCTTCGTTCCCACTTGGGGCAGGAGGGGGCGTCCCCATTCGCATCAAGCCTGGAGCCCATCGTCCGCTCGGTCGCCCTGAGCCGGCAGGCGGTTCGTTTTCGTATGCGGGGTGTCCGTCGGTCTGAGCTCAAGGTCAGCGTGCTCCCGCTGGCCCGGGCGTCATTGGGACGTGGGACCGACTGGCTGGGGCGGCTGGCGTCGGGGTCCGCTAGTCGTGGGCTCCCGTTAGGGGCCGATGTGGTGTTGTGCCTGGAGCCGGCGCCCCCTCCGCCCGCACCAACGCTGGAGCATCGCGCTCGGGAATGGAGGCTGACGCCCGCCGAGATCCGGCTGCTGAAGTCGGTCATGACAGGAGCGAGCGTGTCCGAACATGCGGCCAAGGAAGGGGTTAGAGAGAGCACGGCACGCACACATGTGCGTGGCTTGCTGGAGAAGTCCGGGGCGGCTAGCCTGCGTCGGCTGGTCGCGATGATGGGAACCATCCGCTACCGTGACTGAGTATGGATCGAGTCGCCGTCGCTGGAGGCAGTCAACGATGCAGAGAGCAACCCCAGGGTTGGATACGATCGCGAAGCTGCACACGTTTTGGAGCAGGGCTTGATCGAAAGCCGGTCGGCCGTCCCGCGCGCAGCGCGGTTCGTGCTCGATTAAGCGCCGCCTGCATTAACACCAGAGATATTCGCCCACGCCTGTTTGAGCGCGCTCGCGTTGCCCTCTTTCGGCCAACCGGTGACTTGCTGGACCAAGTGGCCGTTCCGGAAGAACAAGAACGTGGGGGTTCGCCAGTTCCTCACTTCCGGCCATGCATCACGTGAGCCGGCCAAGGCGATGGGCGCGATGGGGTGGGCCGTGTTCCACGCCACAAACCCCGAGAGGTCGACATTGCGATCAGCCGGTGCCACCCACACCGAATGGTCCTTGATCATGGCTCGCAGCGCTTCATCGTGCTCAATGGCTTGGACGGCGTGCTGCGTGAAGTGGCATCCCGGGTGGCTGATAACGACCACAAAGGGACCAGAGGGTATGACCGCTACCGACGGGTGAACCGTGTGCGGCCCGGTGACGGAAAGCAGGCTATGTATCTGCCCTGGAGAGAAAGCGAGGTCGCTCGTCACCGGAGAGGGCAAACCCGCGTTCGGATGACTCGCGGCGAACCGTTGCATCTCGGCGAGATCCCGGGACTGGAACAGGGCCTCAAAAACGTCCTGCCGCTGCTCGTCCGTCGCCGCACCGCGCTTTTCGAGTTCGGAAAAATCATGGCGCAGGTCGGACAGGTGCGATGGGCTAGGCGCATAGAAGCTCACGCTAGAGGAAGCCCTGAAGAGCGCCGCCACATCCCTGTCGCTTGCCTGCGCGAGCAAATGGGGCGATTGCATCGGAGTGAAGCGGGTGTCGTAAGCGCGTGCCAGAATGCTTGCCTGATCGTCCTGGCCAAAATGCGATTGCTCGATTTTCGCAAAGGCCAAATACGCCTGTTCGGCTGGGGTGAGTTTTTGGTTTTCGGCAGCGGCCTGCGCGTCGGCATGCATGCCGAATGCTAACCAAAGAAAAAACGACCATACGATCCATGCTCGCATGCATCTCTCCAGCAGATAGTCGGTAAGAGGTGGGCGATACAGCAGCACCGCCCACCCGGCGGACGCCCGCCTGGCGTCCGCTCAGCACTCACTTGCAGTTGTCGGTGCAGGCCGAACTGGGGTCTTCCGAACAGGTGCTATGACCGGCGCAACGAAAGCCCTTGAGCGGCTCAAGCATCGGCACCACACGAGATGCATCGCGGTCAGCGGTAGCCAGCGCCGCCCCTTTGGCTGATGGCTGGATGTCGATGGCATGCGCTTGGGCACCGAATAGCGCGAGGACTTGATAAGCCTGTGCCGTGGTCAATCCGCGTAGCGCCGTGGCGTCGTAGCGGCTTAGTCCGTCGGGACCAAACTGCAAGGATTGCAAGAACACCGCACGATCCAATGGGGCCAGGGCGTCTAAGGCGCTGGCACGTCCCGAAGCGGTGAACGCGGCCAGGTCATCCGCCGAATGTAGCGGGGCCAGTGAGCGGTTGATGGCATCGCGCTGAGCTAGGTCCTGGGCCAACACGTCCGAGGTGGCGGCTTGCACGATAGTCGCGCTCCCAAGCGCAAGAGCGACGGCGAGGAAAACAGTGGACAGTTTCATGATATGCATCTCCAAGTCAGCAAGTGCCGGCGCACGCGTTGTGTTCGGCCACGGTGCAAGTGCCGCGGCCCTCGCAGAGGTAGCCCTTCAACGGAATGAGCGACGGCCTGAACTTCATGATGCGCTGGTCGGTCGGTGAGGCAGCCTTCAGATTCAGCTGCGAGGTGAAGCTTTGCTGGCCAATGAGGGCAAGCACTTCGTGGGCCTGGGAAGGCGTCAGGTGTTCCAATACATCGTAGCGAAAGCTCGTCACACCCGAGGCGTTGTAGCGCAGGCTGTCGAGGAACACCTGGCGGTCCAAGGGTGACAGCGCCAGGAGCGGCGAGTCGGTGGGGTGGACTGACGCATACGCAACGATGTCGGCCGGGGTGTGGATGGGCGCCGCCTGAAGGTCGGCGGAAGCCTGTTGCGCCGCTTCGGCGTTGACCTCGATGTTCGGCTGCTGGAGTTGCGCCGCGCGCAGGGCATCGGCTTGGTCTGCCATGGCCGGGGCGACGGCCCCTGCCACTAGCGCGGCGGTCAGGAGGGCGCTCAACGCCCGCGTGTTTATGCGCATCATCATCGGTTCCTCTTCAATCCAGAAAAAGTTCAGACGGTTGGGTCATGGGACCGTTCCTACGACCCAAATAAAGCCTTACGCATGCACTATGTGAATTGCATCCTGCTCTTGAGCATATTCGTATGCTAAAGCGGCAAAAGGTTATAAAAAGATTAAATCGCACCTCAAAATGTGCGCTAAGTCACGTGGGAGTTGCGTCCGACCTACACGGTAGACTGCTCCAATGTCCGAGCGATCACGTGGAAGTCCAGCAACCGATCTGCCGTTATGCCGAGAAGGATAGGCTCGCGTGTGAACCACCTACCATCGCTGAGCCTGCGCCGCCACCGCAAGTCGCACCCACAGGGCGAGTCTCCGAAGATGCCGAGCCGACCAAAAAACGAGTTGTAGCATTGGCGCGCATCTCGACCGGCCGCCAAGACGTAGTCTCACGTCGTTGTCCGCTCTTCAAGCAGTCTCCGGGCAGCCGCCGCTTCTTCGCGAACTGGCAGGACTGCCCAGGGCAGGGCGCCTAACGCTGTCAAACCAGCGCCAAGCCATCGCTGGCGCGAGGGTCAGCCTCGAGCGTGAGTTGGTGCTGATGGCCTCTCCGGCCTCATGAGTAGGGTGACCAGCGGTAAAGGGTCACTGTGCGCCACGACACATCTGAGCGCCGTGGAAGGGCCTAGGGTGGACCTTCCTAAGCCTTCCGCATGGTGGCGATATGGGCGCCCCCGACCTGGTTGATGAAAGCAGCCCCATCTCGGTGGCGGCTTACCTGCGTATGTCCACGGATAAGCAGCAATACTCGATTTTGAACCAGTCCCTTGCGATTGCTTCGTATGCCGAACACCACAACATGGCGATCGTCAGAACCTATCGTGACGATGGTCGAAGCGGCCTGAACATTGAGCACCGTCCAGGGTTGCTTGGCTTGATGGAGGACATCAAACGGGGACGGCCGGGTTACGAAGTGATCCTTGTCCTCGATGTCAGCCGTTGGGGCCGGTTCCAGAATGTGGACGAGGCCGCGTTTTACGAGTTCCTGTGCTGGCGCGCCGGCGTGCGGGTCTGCTACGTCGCCGAGCTATTCGAAAACGACGGTAGCCCGTTCGCGATGATCATGAAGGGGCTAAAGCGCGCGATGGCGGCCGAATACAGTCGGGAGCTGTCAGGCAAGACGTCGGCCGGTCAGCGGCACTTGGCCAGTCTGGGCTTTCGACAGGGTGCGCAGCCGGGCTATGGGCTCCGGCGGCAGCTGCTGAATGCGCGTGGGGAGCTCAAAACCGTCATGGCGTCGGGCGAAGTGAAGAGCTCCACGACCGATCGCATCGTGCTTATCCCCGGCCCCAAGGAAGAGGTTCGGATCGTCCAATGGATTTTCGAACAGTGCCTGGCCGGTGAGCTTTGCGGAGACATCGCGCGGGCGTTGAACGATCGTGGATGGCTACGTCCGGGTCAGCGCGCTTGGACCTACGGCCGGGTCCGTTTCATCCTGCAGAGTGAGAAATACGCTGGGGATGCGGTCTATGGCCGAAGCAGCAAGAAGCTTGGCGGCACCCTTCAACCCAACCCGCGAGGCGAGTGGATCCGTAAGCCGGGTGCCTACCGGCCAGTCGTCTCGCCGGAGACCTTCGTCCGTGCGCAAGCGCAGTTGGCGATCACCCTGAAAGGGGTCAGCGACGAGGAGCTTTTGGAAGGCACTCGCGTCCTGTATGCGAGAGAAGGGCGGTTGACGGGACCGCTGATCGATGCGGAGCCTGGGTTGCTGGCGAGCCAGAACATGGCACGTCGGTTCGGTGGGCTGACGAACCTTTATCGCATGGTGGGCTTCACCCCGAAACGTAACCCTCGGTATGCCGCGGTGCGTTCTTGGGTGACGCGCTGGCGGCAAAGCTTGACCGCCTTCACCCAAGATTGGCTGATCGAGCAGGGGTCTGTGGTTCGTCGCGATGGCTGGTGCTTGACGATCGACGGCGCGTGGTCACTTTCGTTCTCCGTGCTCAATGGCTGCCACATCCATTCCCGTCGCCAGCCCCAGTGGTTCAACCACCGGCCGTCGGAGTTGACGGATATCGTGGTGTTCGCCCGCGGCGTGTGTGGCGAAGTTGGCTTGCGCGATTACCTGGTGTTGCCACGCATGCTCTTTGCGGATTGGCCGCGCGGATTCTACCGGGCGAATGGGCCGATCGTGGACAGCTGCGCCTATCTGTCGCTGGCCGTCCTGGGCGACCTGGCCCGGTTGTCCCGCATGGAGACGCAGGCATGTGGGTGACCCGCTCGGAACGCGATTACGTCCGGCGGCAGGAGGCTCTTTTATTGCTGGCCGCCGCACACGACGCCGAGGGGAGGTTCAGCGCCGCCTTCCGAGCGCTGGACGCTCTGGTTGCTGACCCTGCAGCGAAGCTCTTGTTGGCGCGCCATGGCATTGATCGTGTCGCCCTGGGCCGATCGGCCAGGCTGCCTGCGAACGGCCGGGCGGAGGGGCTGGCGGTTCTGGAGGCCATCGTCCTGCGAGGGGTGATCTCCGCACTCTTGGAGGATCCGACGCTGGTGCGGTGGCTATCGCGCCATCACCCGGCTCAACTGGCGGTCCTTCATGAGGTGGGCTCGGCTACAGCGGGGTGAACCCGATGCGGTCGAACTCATCCGCGAGCCGAAGCATGCCCGCACCATAGCCATCGCCAGGAAGCGAACCGGCTGGGCCGAGGGTGACGACCAGGTGCGCTGCCGCGATGGCCAGGTCCACATGGCCGCCGGCGTCGGCCTTGGCGGCGATGATCTGGGCCCGGAATCGGGCCTCATCGAAATCGCCGGCCAGAGCGGCGTCGCCCATGTCGGCGGCGTCGCTGACCAACGTAGCGACGCTGAGGATCAAGTCTTCGGTCTTGGCGTCCATGAAGCAAGTATAAGCTCGTATCTTGCGCGGCGAGAGGGAGGTGTCCGCGTTTGCATTGGGGGAATCTTCGCGGTCGATCGGCTGGATTCTCTGTATCCGCTGCCTTGCCGTGAACGGACTTGGCGACGGGAAGGGGATGCGGCACCATCAGTCGCTCAGGATCACCTCAAAAGGCCACCGGAATGACCCCACGCACGCATTGGACCGCTTGGATCGCAGTATCTGTTCTGGCTCTGGCGGGTTCGGCCTGTGCTGGGCAGTCGCCCACCGTCACGATCCACACCGAAGCTTATCCCCGGCCACCGTATTCGGAGGCGACGTATTACGTCTACGAGCGAGATGGCAAAGTGATCTGCACGAAACTGGCGGTCTGTGACAAATACGACCAGTGCGACACCGGCTACCACGCGGGCGCTTTCGTGGAACCCGAGGACCAAAAAACGGGCAAGCCCTACCATGTGACCGCCGCGGTGCCCGTTCCCCCGAGCAAGCGCGCCAAGCATCAATGCCTGGCGAAGTTCGTGCCTGACGCCCTCTAAGTTTCATGCCACAAAGGACGGACCCATGACCACTCAGCGCGAAGCGGACTTCCTTGCCGCCGCCTATGCCTCCGGTATTACTTCGCCGAAGGAGCTGGCCAACCTGATGGGTCAGGTGAGCCATGAGTCGGGTGGATTGACCCGCATGGAGGAGAGTTTTCGCTACCCCGGCGGACTAAAGGATGTGCCGGTCGCCTCCGCGAGAAACAGCCCCGATGGCGAGTCCGCTCACCAGGCAGCGATGGACGGCGATCCCAAGCCGCTGGCGGAACTGATGTATGGCGGGAAGATGGGCAATGCGCCGGGGGAGGGCTACACCTACCGTGGCCGCGGCTACATCCAGCTGACCGGCCACGACAACTACGAGGCGATGGGTAAGGCGCTCGGCGTGGATCTCGTCAAGCATCCCGAGCTGGCGGCCCAACCCGAGGTCGCGGCACGCATCGCGGTGAAGTTTTGGGAAGACAACATCCCGGCGAACGCCCGCGAAGACGTGGCCAAGGCCACCCACGTAATCAACAAGGGCGACAAGGGGCTGGAAGACCGCGAGCAGCGAGCCGCTGCCTGGGAGGCGAAGCTGACTCCCGAGGTGATGGCCGGCTTGGCCCGGGGCGAAATGACGCTGCCGATCGCCGCCGAGCGGGAGCACGGCCACCATGCTCCCGTGGGCGGGGCGCTGCGCCAGGGTAGCCAAGGCGATGCGGTGAACGCGCTCCAGACCCAGTTGGGAGCGCTCGGTTACCTCAAGGATGCCCAGGGCCATGCGCCCACCCCCGACGGGCACTTTGGGCCGCAGACGGCCGCCGCCCTCCGGGCCTTTCAGCACGACCACAGCCTCCAGGCCGATGCGGTGGCCGGATCGGCGACCCAGCAGGCCCTCCAGGCGGCCCAGCACCCCACGGTAAACCAGCCCGGCCACGCTGGCGCGCCCCCGCTGGCGGGGGCGGTGTTGCTCAATGATCCGGCCCATCCCGATAACGCTCTCTATTGCCAGGCTCGGTCGCATGTCCATCAGCTGGATGCGTCCCTGGGGCGCACCCCGGACGGGTTGAGCGACAACCTAGCGGGGGTGGCCACGGTCCAGGCGCGGCGGGACGGTTTGGAACGGATTGACCAAGTGGCACTCAGCACGGACGGCCAGCGCCTATGGGCGGTCCAGACCCCGCCGGGTCGCACGGATCACTTGTTCGACCTTCGGACCAGCGTGCCGACTGAGGCGGTCCATACGCCTTTGGCGCAGAGCAGTGCGCAGTGGCCGCAGGCCATGGAGCAGTTTCAGAGTCAGCAGCAAGCTCAAAACTCAACCCAGGCGCAAAGCGTGGAGCAGGCCCAGCAGCAGGGACCTACGATGAGTCGGTAAGTCAGAACGTGAAGAGCGCGAAATCGGTAAAGAATGAAACCGTATCGCACTTATCGTTGCGGCAGCGATCACGGGGCAGTTACGATTTACTGCGGCACAAAAAAAGCCACCCCGGCAAGGGTGGCTCTGCGCCGGGGCCCTAAGCGACGTCGCTGCTATGGAGCAGGCCAGTGGCGTTGGGTAGGCGGATTTCACATAGGAAAACTGAGGCTACTTGCTGGTGGCGAACCTGTCAACAGATTCCCCGGATTGCTGTTCATAGAGAAGGGGTTATACGGTGGAAGTTCGGGCGTGACTAGGAGCACGTCCAAACGAACGCCGGATGAAAGTCCTTAGTTGTGTTTTCGCTTATCGGGCGAGCTCCGCTCCTAATAAGTTCCCAAGGAGCATTTTATGTCCGGATCCAATCGGAGTTGGAAACTCAAGTTGATCTTGGCCGCCATCCCCTCGATTTTGGGCGGAGTGGCCAAGGTCATCTTGGCGTTCCACGGCCAGTAAGCCGTGGGGGCCGGGGTCTGCCAAACCCCGGCCCTCTTTTTATTCGTCGGCGCCTGCCAAAACTTTCGGCTGGAGAGATGCGACTGCCCGGCGATATTTTTCCATCGTCTCGGGAGTCATCCACGACTTCTGCGCCAAATGGTCCTCTTTCTCCTTTGCCTTCGCCTGCGTATCAACGTCTTCAGGCCAGACCGGATATGTCCAGCCGGTGGTCCCTTCGAAGATGATGTGCTCGTCCTCAATCCGCACGCTCGCACGCTCGTTGTATTCGCCGATGTTTTCAGCCTTGAACATCTCGGTCTCCCCGCTGCGGGAACGCCACAGTGGCCTCCCCCGACTCATTAAGATTGGGGCACGGGAGTGGCAACCCAACGAGCGGCGAACCTGCCTTAGACCCACTTCATCTCAGTCTCGTCTTCTGAGACCTCCTCCCGGCATCTTCGCCCCTGAACCCACCTCATCCCCTTTGTGAGGTTCAGCGGCCATCCCGTTGATCTTGGCACTGGGAAATTTTGACCCTTTCATTTTCACCTAAAAGGGTGAAAAGTGTCCGCCATGACGCTCCTTCTGACCCATCGCCAGCACAACGTCCTCGACTTCATCCGAGCCCGCCTCCAGCGGGACGGGGAGGCCCCGACGCTGGAGGAAATCGGCCAAGCCTTGGGCATCGAGCACGTCAGCGCCGTGCTGAAACACGTCCGTTCGCTCCAAGCGAAAGGCCGCTTGGTCATTGAGCCCAATCGTCCCCGCGGCATCCGTCTGATCGCGGAAACCGACCCCATGGCGGCGGACACGCTCGACCTGCCCCTGGTGGGCCGGATTGCCGCGGGCGAGCCGCTGTTCTCGTCCGAGCGGGTCGAGCGTTCGCTTCGGGTGTCCACCTGGCTGTTCAAGCTCAAACCGGACTACCTGGTCGAGGTGGTCGGTGACTCTATGCGGGATGAGGGCATCCTCCATGGCGATCTGGTCGGGGTCCACGCCACCCCGGTCGCCCGGCATGGCCAGATCGTCGCCGCCCGTATTGGAGACGACCGCTTCACCATCAAGCGCCTCCACCACCAGGGCGACGTGATCCGCCTGCTGCCCAACAGCCCGGGCTACCACTCGATTGATCCCGATCCCACGGACGACTTTGCCATCGAAGGACTGTTTGCAGGCTTGGTCCGGAGAAGCTGATGGGCGCCGTCGTCGCCTTATCGGACCTCGTCGAAGCCCGGCAGGTCTGGCGCGGTCGTGCCGCGCCCGTGCCCGCTGGCGACCAGCCGACGGGCTTGACCGCCCTGGATGCCGCGCTGCCCACCGCCGGCTGGCCGGACGCCGTTCCGTTTGAATGCTTCCCCTGGGTTTTCACAGGGCCCCGCCTGACGGTGGCTGGCAACATTCAAGGTCAATCCATTTGACAGTCGCAATATTTAGGTGATCAAATCCGTTTCGACGCAACTTCGACCGCCGGCAATGTCCTCAGAAACGATTGCAAACCTGATTGTCGAATCTCTCTCCAGAGATTTCATCCTTACGGTGGATGAACTGCTAGAAGCAGGTGCAGTCCGTGCCTATCAGAAGGCAAAAGACGCGTCGGACGGACACCTTCCCCATGTTGTCGGGACGCTTCGACATTTCTTCATGAACGAAGCATTTCACGCGGCACTCGATGGTAACGGTGGCGCACCAACTCAGGTTCGAGGCAACCGCCTCGTTGTCGGTCGTATCGGAGCGATTCAGTTGGCTCGCTTCAACACCCACCGAGGGCCTTGGAACAACGCTCGCCGGAGCAAGCAACGCCTCGTGCTGGCGGAAGCTAACAAGGCCATTGAGCCGTTGGTGACCGAGGACCTCCTTGATCCCCAGCCATATGTGGAGCCGGCGACCTTTACAGTTTTCTTCGCCGCTGTCTTCAGCCCAAATGTCCGGGACGGGGAGCGCCCAATCTCCACCGAGATCGCGGTGCCCGACAAGGATATGACGGGCTGGCTTTTCCGAGAGCCCATTGAGCTCTTCTTGCGTCGGTATTCCAAGAAGAGTGTCCAGGAAGACAAGGCCCGTCCGAAACTCAAGATCATCAAAGAGAATGAGGCCACCCCACCAGGGTCGTGACTATGTCCAAACGAATCAGTTTCCAGACGGACCGCCTTCTCGAAGTGCTCGCGGTCCGTCGTCTTTCTCAGGTTACGCTGGCCGCCATGGTCGGTGTGTCGCCCTCAACCATCAGCAAGTGGCGTTCGGGTGCACAGGCGCCGGAGCCTGATAAGTTGGAGCGCCTGGCCTCCGTGGTCAACGTTGCTCCCGAATGGTTTACCCGGCCCGTTCTGGATGAAACCAGTGCGCCGCTGTTCCGTAGCAACGCCTCGGCCCATCAAGCGGCGCGCGACATGCTCCAGGCGCGGATGGCTTGGGGACAAGACATTGCTGTGACGCTCCAGGAATACGTCGATTACCCGGCGCTGTCCTTCCCCATCCCCTCGTTCACGGACCCTGATCAGATCGGGTCTGCGGATATCGAGGCGGCCGCTCAGGAATGCCGTGAGTTGTGGGGCCTGGGCACGGGCCCGGTTCAGGATGTCGTTTTGGCGTTGGAGAATGCTGGCGCCATCGTCATCCGCGAGGAGACGGGAGTAAGCCAGATCGAAGGGTTGTCCGCGTGGAGTTCCGTGCTGGGTCGGCCGCTGGTCCATCTCGCGTCCGACAAGGCCAATGGGTTCCGTAGCCGGTTCGATGCGGCCCACGAGCTAGGCCACTTGGTCCTTCACCGGTCTATCCCTAAGGCGACCGATCGGGTGCGTTACAACGAGATGGAGCGACAGGCGCACCGGTTTGCCGGCGCGTTTTTGTTGCCGGCTGATAGCTTTTCTGCGGAAGTCCGGCTTCCAGTGACTTTGGACAGCCTTTTGCTGCTCAAGCAGCGATGGGGCGTCTCGGTGGGCGCCATTGTCATGCGCCTAGAAGCCCTCAGGCTGATTTCGGAAGCGGATAAGGTCGCCCTGTTTAAACGCCGATCGGCCCGCTGGGGCGTTAAATCCGAACCAGGCGATGCCGGGTGGGCACCCGAGCAGCCCCGCTTGCTGCGCCGAACCATCGAACTGCTTCTGTCCGAAGGCGTGATGACCACCGAGGGCGTGGCCCGACATTTTGGCTTGTCGGAGCAGGATGTGGAGATGTTGACCGGGTTGCCCGAAAGCTACCTGAGAGGACCGGCTGATGTTCTGCAGATGCCGGTGCGCCGAATCGGGCCGACTGTTGCGGAGGCCCCGACACGAGAGAGCGTCGTGCTAGCGTTTGATCCCCACCGGCGCCGGGGAGGGGTCTGACCGGGGCTGTGCATTGGTGGGGCTCTTCAACCACGACAGCAGCACGGGTCATCACCACGCAACAGCTCAGCTGTTGTCCCGATGATGACCTCTAAAGAATCGAAGTGCTGGATCCCTCAAGCGTGCTTACGTCCCACACCTGGAAGACTTGGGCGCTCGGTTAGATCGGCAAGGCGCTGCTGTGCTCTGGTCGTTCGGTCCAGCAAGTCAACGAACTCTGCGAGTGCCTCCCAGGCGCACTGGGACCGAGTTTGTGCCAGCCGGTTCTTGGCGGTTACTGCCGCTTCCGGGTTGTAGTCGATCAAGAACGCCGGCGCCAAGTTGGCCACATCCCAGCACCAGCTCTGCTCTTGCTCCTGGCCAATATCGATGACCCATCCATCCGTCGCCAGGAACGACAAGGCGCTACGCCGGGGGCGGCCACCCCGCCGTGGGGCCACCTTCGCTGCGGCGTCGCGCTTGGCAAGGGCTGTTAGACGAATGGATTCTGGAATCGGCTCGGTGGTGCCGAGAAAGCCATCGGCGAGACCGGCTGCCAAAGCAGGGAGGGGGAAGAGCCAGGTGGCAGCTGGGCTTTTGCGAAGCCCGGGGATGAGTCGGCCACTTTTGGCGTAAACGCGGGCCATCTCTGTGCTAGTAGGCACTCCGACGTGCTCGGTCAGAAACCGGGCGGCATCGTGCAGGTTGATCGTCAGCCGGCCGGGAAACGTCTGGTCCAAGAGGGCCAGAAACCGGCGATAGGTTTCATCACGTGCCGACTGGTGCGCATCCATACAGACCCCTCACCCTGACAAAAATGTGGGAGACACTTCGGGGGCAGTGTAGCGCTGATTTGGTTCCGATTGCCCCCAGATCGGCTGAGGTCGGCTCATTCCACGGACACAAAAAAGCCCCGAAAACCAAGAGTTTCGAGGCTTATTAGGAGTGGCATGCTGCAGGAGAGGATGATCGATGATCACCTTGCGAACGCGACGCTCTCCCGGCTGAGCTACCGCCCCACGTACCGAGGATCATATCAGCGAATCTGGTGAGTGCCAACATTGTCACTTCGAGGCGTCTCAAAGCTTACCGCGTGGGCTTTCGCTTCACTTCGCACTAGGTGCCTGGCATATCAGCCTCGCCTTTAGCGACGCCGGCCATGCCGCGCTCAGGCCTGGATGGGACAGCAGCCTGCCGATGCGCGCGCGCTCACCCGTCTGGCAAACGTCATATCCGTGATCAAGCAGCCATGTCGCGGTCTTCGGCTGGCCGCCGACGAGTGCGGCTTCCAACGCCCCTCGCGGAACGTTGTCGACGTGATCGGGAGTGGAACCGGCTGCAATGTTCGCTCCCTTGGTCAGGAGTGCGGCCATAGCCTCGGTTTGCCCGCATTGAGCCGCCAATACGATGGGCGGCGAAGCAGTCAGTGGCGAGGTTGCGTCAGGATCTACCCGGGCCGAGAGCAGGGCGGATAGCGCGTGGGAGTTGCCGATCCAGGCAGCGCCCGCTAATGCCTGCTTGAGCGCGTCGGTCGATGTCTCATCAGTCCGGCCAACGAGTTCGCCCAAGGCTGAGTCAAATGCGGCGTCATCTCTCGAGAGGACTGCCGAGCGAAGCCTCGCCGCACTGTCTCCATGGGATGCCTGTGATATCGCATCCTGCGCGGCAGCCTGTTGCATCGATAGGCAGTCCGGTGTGGATGCGTGTGCCGCGCTTGCTGCGGCAGCGATAAGTAAGGCAAAAGCCAATCGTGCCTCGCAGGACCTATTCATACGTACTCCTTACGGTTTTCTGCTTGACCCGGTAAATGACACCGTCCGGTCCCTAATGCACCATCCGGTTAAACCAGATTCGTGACGAGCAATGGATGACACCTGTCAGATGCTAGCGCCGCACGTGCTGGGGACAATGCATCCGCAGCCAGATAACTGACTAACGGAGCAAGCGTAATGAATTCGATCCTCGGCGTAGCGGCACTCGCAATGGTCTTCGGTGGGTTCCTGATCTGGGAATGCGCCAGCTGGGTCGGTGCACGCGCGGAACTCGTAAAACAGCAGGCCCGCAAGTTGAGACTGGAAAACGATCAGCTTGAAGCGATGCGGGGCGCGCAGACGTATTCAAGGACGCAAGCACGGTTCTGATCGGTGCGCATGGTGCGTCCTGCACAGCCCCACGGTCCCGAACATGCCTGACCGTCCCAAAAGGGCGGTTTTCATCAGGCGAACGCGGTGCAGCCACTAAGGCGAACGACTACGACCAACGAACCGTTCGATGCCTGGTTGGATGCCTAGCCGCGATCCGGCAACAGCGCGCAGAGACGATCGTGCAACACCTCGCGGCGCCAGCCCTCCAGGGCCTCGGGCCACACGCCACCGCTCATCACCAGCTCTTCCATCGAGCGCCGCGCGCAGAGCAGGCCCGGTGGGACATCCAGCTGGGTGGCGAGGGTGTCGATGGCGCTGCGCATCTCGTTGATCGCGCGTTTGGCGTCCCCGACCGGATGGCCGATGATGGCAACGGTGCTTTCCACCTCATCCGCCGTGACCGGCTGGCGCACCAGGTCGAACAGCTCCTGACGCTGTGCCGAGCGCAGGGCCCGGGTGCCGCGTACGCGCTCGTCCAGCTCGGCGGGGGTTTGCGGTATCGAGGCGACCAGGTCGAGGGCGTGGTTGTCTTCCAGCAGCCAGGAGCGGGGTTTGTCCAGCGTACGTGCCGAGGCCTCCCGCCAGCGTAGGATACGGCGCAGCAAGGCCTGCTGTTCTGGCGCCCATTCGCTGGCCGCCTTGAAGCCACGCTGGGGCTGGGCATCGCCCTGGCGCTGGCTGGCGCGACGCTTCATCCGTGCGCAGTCTTCCGCGTGCCAGTGGGCCCGGCCACGTTCGGCCAGGCGTTCGGAGAGGATCGCGTGGACCGGGTGCAGATGGACGACGTCGAGCGTCGCGTAAAGCTTCTGCGACTCGGTGAGCGGACGCTGCAGCCAGTCGCTGCGCGTTTCGCCCTTGTCCAGTTCTTCGCCGACCAGTTCCGCCACCAGGGCGCGGTAGCTGATGCCCAGGCCCATGCCGACGAAGGCGGCAGCGATCTGCGTGTCGAACAGGATGTGCGGGCCGTCCGGAAGGAAAGGGGCCATCGCTTCCAGGTCTTCCCCGGCGCTGTGCATCACCGTGACGACCGGCTGCGCCGCGAAGACCGGCGCCAGGGCGTCGTCCAGCGGCACCGCCAGGGGGTCGATAAGGGCGTAGCGGCCTTCGTGCGCAAGCTGGAGCAGGGCCAGCTGGGGGTAGAAGGTGTTGCGACGCATGAACTCTGTATCGAGCCCCACGACTGCCGAGGGGGCGATGGGGGCGAGCCACGCATCGAGCCCCTCGCGATGGTCGATCCAGGGGGCGGGGTGAGCGAGGTCGCTCGTTGTCATGCAAGATCCTTGGGGTCGGTCAGGAGTCGCGGCGACGTATCGTGTTGCCCTGCCGGGCGCGATTCCCTATGGTTGCAGCGCACGATAGCAGGCTCGCACGGAACCGCCCACCATGCCCAACACCGAGACCGTTCGACGACAGCGCGCCATGGGCGGCGCGTTGGGCGTGGCCTTGCTCGGTTTTGCGCTGTTCTACCATTTCTTCCCGCAGGTGCTGCACGTCCAGACCACGCAGAACACGCCGCGTTCGCCCATGCGGGGCCAGCCGACCACGATGGGTTTCGACCAGCGTCCGCAAGCGGCGGCTGGGGCGGTGGTCTCGGAACTCGATGCCGGGCCGCCGATCATGTTGGCGCCGACGGCGGTGATCGCGGCGCGGCGGCGTGAAAAATCCCCGGAACGGGTGTTGCCGGCGCAGAAGAGCCCGGATACGCCCGAATTGACGGCCTTGCTCGATCGCGGCGACAAGGCCCTGGCGGTCGATCGCCTGGTGGGGGGCAAGGACAGCGCGGCCGCGCTCTTCGGCGCCGTGCTCAAGGAGAAGGCGGACAGCCAGCGTGCCCTGGCCGGCATGGACGAGGTTCGCGCGCGCATGGCCGCCGAGATCGAGCAGGATATCGCGCTGGGCGACGCCGATGCGGCGCGCGAATCGCTGGCGGCGCTGAAGGCGTTGCCCGCAAGCGCCGCGGATGTCGCGCCGCTGCAACAGAAACTGGGCGTGCTGGAAAAGGTGCGGCCGCTGCTGGGCAAGGCGGCGACGCAGTTGCAGGAAGGCAAGGCCGACCTGCCGCACGGCGACAGCGCGCTGGATACCTATCGCCAGGTGCTGCAGATGGACGAGGGCAATGCGGTGGCGGAGCAGGGCATCACGCAGGTGCAGCGCACGGTGCTGGACAAGGCGCTGGCGGCGGTGGCCCAGAACGACTTCGCGGCAGCGGACACGGCCCTGGCCGCCGCCGCGGTCATCCAGCCGGAATCGCAGGCGCTGCAGGATACGCGTGGTCGTATCGAGGGCATGCGCCGGCAGAGTGCCACGGCGATGCTGGCCCAGGCCCGCTCCGCCCTGGATGCCGGCAATCTCGAGCTTGCCCGGCAGCTTGCCGACAAGGCGCAGCAGACCAGCGCCGACCTCGCCGGCCTGGACGACTTCAACGAGCGGCTGACCAACGCCCGCCTGTACGCCAGTTACAAACCCGGGCAGGTCTTTGCCGATCGCTTCGTCGACTCCACCGGACAGGCGCCGGCGATGGTGGTAGTCCCCACGGGGCGCTTCCTGATGGGCTCCCCCGACGGCGAGCGCGGCCACGACGCCAACGAGGCACCCGTGCACGAGGTGCAGGTGGACAAGGGCTTCGCCATGGCGCGCAGCGCGGTCACCATCGGGCAGTTCCGTGACTTCGTCCGCGCCACGGGCTATGTGCCGCAGTCGGTGTCGATGCAGGGCGGCAGTGTCTACGACGAGCAGAGCGGCGGCCTGCGCGACGACTCCAACGCCAACTGGCAGGACGACTACGCCGGCAAGCCCGGCCAGGACCGACTGCCGGTCATCAACGTGTCCTGGAACGACGCCAAGGCCTACGCCGACTGGCTCTCGCAACGCACCGGCAAGAAATACCGCCTGGCTAGCGAAGCCGAATTCGAATACGGCCTGCGTGCCGGCACCACCACGCGCTACTGGTGGGGCGACGGCTCGCCCGGCTCGCGCGTGGAGAACCTGACCGGCGGCAACGACCGTTCGGGCTCGGGCCGCCGCTGGAGCAATGCGTTCAACGGTTACAAGGACGGTTTCTGGGGCCCGGCCCCGGTCATGAGTTTCACACCGAACGCCTTCGGTCTTTACGACATGGGCGGCAACGTGTCCGAGTGGGTGGCCGATTGCTGGCACGACAACTACATCCGGGCACCGCGTTCCGCGGAGGCCTGGGTCAACCCGGGCTGCGGGCGGCGGGTGATCCGCGGTGGTTCGTGGGGCAGCGCGCCGGACATGGTGCGATCGGCTTACCGCCAGGGGGCGACCTCCGACCTGCGCAGCGCGCGTGTGGGTTTTCGCGTCGTTCGCGAGTTGTGAAGCCACTCCCTGCCGGATACGCCTAGCGGATCACTTGACGCTGACGAGCCTCGCGAAACAATCTCCGGAAAAGCCGCGCACGGCATCAGGGGAAATCATCTTGGCCACTTCCATCATCGTCGGGTACCGCCCCTTTCCCGGTCGTACCGATCTGGTCGTCAGCATCCTGCTGGAGACCTACGTGGTGATGCAGCGCGCCGGGCTGATCACCGCGCGTCGCCCCTGGATCATGCGTAGCGAGGAGGGCAACGTAGTCGCGGCCTTCGACATGACCGACGAATACTCCTTCGCCGCCTCCGAGAAGATCCGTGAGGTGAGCATGCTGCGCGCCCGCCTGATGGGCGTGGCCGAGCGCGTGCCGCTGTCGGGCCTGCGCGAGAGCAACGACCCCTACGCCGAGTTCGAGACCAGCAACGATTACCCGGCTGTCGACACGCCGCGCGTCGCCGATGCGCAGGGCTGACGGTCAGATGTTGCCGTAGACCGCTTCCAGTTGCGCCACGGCCGCGTTGACCCGCTGGATGCCTGAGGACTGTGCCACGGCACTTTCGCTGATCTCGCTGGTCACCTGGGTGACGTTGGCGATGGATGCAACGATCTCATCCATGGTGTGGCCTGCCGTACCCACCAGGCTCGCGCCTTCCTCGACGCGTCCGCGGGCGTCGCCGATCAGCTGGTGAATTTGCTTGGACGCGCTGGCGCTGCGCACGGCCAGCTGGCGCACTTCGTCCGCCACCACGGCGAAGGCCTTGCCACTCTCGCCGGCACGCGCAGCTTCGATCGACGCGTTGAGCGAGAGCAGGTTGGTCTGGAACGACAGCGCATCGATCAGGTCGAGGATGTCCTCGATCGACCGCGTGCCTTCCTGGATCCCGCCCATGGTGCGAACCACGTCGCGCATGACCTCGCCGCCACGCTCGGCGGCCTGCCGGGCGCCGGTGGCCAGTTGCTCCGCGTTGCCTGCCTTGCTGGCGTTATCGACGACGGCGCCGGACAGGGACACCACTTCGCGCTGCAGCGTCTGCGTGGCCAGGGTCTGTGCGGTGATGTCGGTGGCGTACTTGATGACCTTCATCGGCACGCCGTTGAAGTCGAGGATGGGGTTGTAGGTCGCCTGGATCCACACCACGCGGCCGTCGCGGCCGAGCCGCCGGTACAGCGCCGCGGCATGACGCCCCTCGCGCAGCCGCGCCCAGAAGGCCGCGTAGCCGGGTGACGATGCCTCGCTGGGATCGACGAACATGCGGTGGTGGCGCCCGACTACCTCGTCACGCGCGTAGCCCATGGCACTGAGGAAGTTGTCGTTGGCCTCGATGATCATGCCGTCGAGGTCGAACTCGATGGTGGCCTGGGCGCGGTCGATGGCCTGCAGGCGGCCATCCATGTCGGCGGCCGCAATGCGCTGCGCCGTGACATCGGTGGCGTACTTGATCACGCTGACGACCTGGCCGCTGCGATCGAACAAGGGGTTGTACGACGATTGCAACCACACGTCGCTGCCATCCTTGCGCCGACGCCGATACAGCCCCGTATCGCTTCGGCCGGTGCGCAGGGCGGCCCAGAAGGCCGCATAGGCATCCGTGTCGGCTTCGTTGCCGGTGACGAACATGCGGTGGTGGGCACCGCGGATCTCGTCGAGCCGGTAGCCCATGGTCTCGAGGAACAGCGCGTTAGCGTGGCGCACATGGCCGTCGGGGGCGAATTCGATGACGGCCTGGACCTTGTCCAGTGCCGCGAGCTTGCCTTGGGAGGCGCGATGTTTCTCGAACCAACGGCGAATCATCGAAAGGCCTGAAGTGTGACGTGCGTCACTTATCGGCGGAATATGGGCTTACTTAAGAATAAAAGTGATGGAATCGGTAGGTCGGCTACCTTTTCATTCAGGTTAGGAGGGTGGTCGGCATCCGGAACAGGAAGCAGGTGCCCGCCTCTGCCGACGAGGTAACCGTGAGCGTCGCGCCATGGCCGCGGGCGATTTCCGCCGCGATGTACAGTCCCAGACCCAGGCCGGGCCGGGGCTGCGAGCTGTCCGGCCGGAAGAACGGATGGAACAGGCGATCCAGCGTCTGCGGATCGATCGGTTCGCCGAAATTGGTGACTGCCAGCGTCACCGCGCAGCCCTCGTCCTTGCCTTCGACCAGGATGGGGCGACGGCTATCGCCATGGGTGATCGCGTTGTTGACCAGGTTGGCGATGAGCTGCTGCATGCGCTTGAGGTCGAAGCGGAGCGGGCGGCTCACGCTCCAGCTCGCCCGAATGTCGGCCTCGGGATGCGCCTGGCGGATCTCCGCCAGCACGCGCTCCGCGGCCTCGGCCAGGTCGTCGCGCACCTGCATCGTTACGGGAATGCCCGCCGCCAGCCGTGCGCGGGCGAAATCCATCACATCGTCGATAAGGCCGGCCATGCGGCGGGTGCTGGCCGCAATGAGCCCGGCAAGGCGTTGCGCGCGCGGCGGCAGGTTCATCGATTGCAGCGACTCTGCGGCCATGCCGGCGGCCTGCACCGGGCTGCGCAGGTCGTGCCCGACCACGGCAAGGAACTGCTCCCGTAGCACGCCGTCGTCCACCTCTTCCCGTAGCGCTTGTTCCGCGTCATTCACCCGGTCCTCCAGCGCCAGCTGGGCGGCGATCAACTCGCCGAACAGGGTCATCTCGGCGGCAAGACCTTTCTCGTCGAGGGTGACCGGGCGCGAATCGATGGCGCACAGGGTGCCGAAGAACTGGCCGTCCACCGTGAAGATCGGCACCGAGGCATAGCTTTCGAGCTGGTAGAAGCGTGGCGTGTGGTGGTCGGCGTAAACCGGATGGGCGCTGGCATGGCCGAACACCACCGGCTCATGGTGCTGGCGGATCTCGTCGCAGATGGTGCTGCCCAGCACCAGGTCGTCACCGGCGCCGAGGCCGAAACCGAGGTCGTCGCGAACGGCGCAGGCCGTCCAGCGGTTGTCCGTGACCCGTGCCACCGCGGCGAAACGCATGCCCGTACGGCGGACCACGGCGTCGAGGATACGGGGCACGACCGACAGGCGCGCCACCGCCCCGATCAGGGGATCGTCCAGGGTGGCAAGGGAGGGGCGAACCTGAGGCATGACTCGATTCTACCAGTATGAACAAGCGTTAAGCTCATTCACCCGCCAGCGCGTTTCCTTGCGATGGCTTGCCTTGCCTGGTCCAGCGCATCCGCCGACACCTCGTCGGCGTCACGCTTAGCATCGATGAGGGCCGTATGCGGCAAGGCCATATCGCGGAAGATGGCGCGGCAGCGGTCGAGATTCTCCGCGGTCTCGAAGTGATTCGGCTTATCGCCGCGCAGGCGTATGCGCGCCAGGCCAACCTCCGGCGCAAGGTCGAGCAGCAGCAGAAGGTCGGGGCGGGGTGCGAAGGCGTTGGCCTGCATCAGGTCGTCGATGCCGAGCCCGGCAGCGCCCTGGTAGGCCACGTTAGACGGGAAATAGCGGTCGAGGATGACGATCTCACCGCGAGCCAGCGCGGGCGCGACCAGTTCATCCACATGCTGCCGGCGGTCCAGGATCAGCAGGCGCAGCTCTTCCTCGGGGCTGAGCCGGCCAGTGGATGCCGAGGCGCGCATCTGCATCCCCCAGGGGCCGTTGGTTGGCTCCTTGCTGAGGTTGACCGTACAGCCGTCGAGCGAAAGGGCATCGCGAAGGGTATGAGCGAGCGTCGTCTTGCCGGCGCCGTCGATACCTTCGATGGCGATCAGCAGACCGCCGGGGATAGGGAGAGGTGCCATGACCGGGATTTTAGCCGATCGGCCGGCGACTTTCACCGCGCGCTAACGGGATTCCCAAGCCGCTCGAACATCTTCTTGCCCAAGGGGGTGACGCTCCAGTAGCCCAGTTCGTCCTGGACCGCGAGACCGCGGCGCAACAGGGCCACGCAGGCGGACTCATTCAGGCTGCCGACCGCTAAGTAGGCCGTCGAACACAACTGCCGCAGGGCAAAGCGCGCCGGCTCGTCGAACTGCGGCTCGTGCCGGATCGTGTCATCCACTGCCATGCCTGATTTCCCCTTCGGTGTTACCGAAGGCGATTCTTGCCTCCGCTTGAGTTAAATCCTCGTGAGGAAATACTTAGGTAGCCCGCGGGCGTCAGTGGAAGCCATTGACCAGGCCGCTGGCCTTGTCCTTGGTGAGGTTCAGACCCTGGCCGCCGAAGGTCGCCATGCTTGTCATCCGGTCGGCGATGTCCACCCCGATAAGGGCCGCCGTATCCGGGTCCACGCTCAGCCCTAACGGCACGGATGGAAACTGCACGTAGTCACGGCTGGCGTTCCATTGGGGATGGCCGCCCAGCTCCGCCATCAGGCCGTCGATCTTCGTTCCGGCCGGTCGTCCCAGCAGGGCGAAGGGCAACGGCGCCTTGGCATCGGCAAAGGTCGAGATGGCGGTGACCTTGTCCTGCTGGATGCGCACGCGGAGCTGGCTGTAGGCGATCTGGTCGGTGGCCACGGGCCTGCGGGCCAACTGCGCGTTGAGATCGCGTGGATAGACGTAGAGCAGGTCGGCGGTGTCCGGACGATCCTTCGTATTGCGCTCCTTGTCGGGCGCGCCCATGGCGGCCATGACCTGGCTCCAGGTCATGCCGAGCGCCAGCGGGCCGAGGTGTGTGCACGCGTTGGGCAAGGCGGCGTGAGTGTCGGCGCCGACGGCGTCGTTCGCAAAGGCGTGGCGCAGGGCGCCGATGCAGTCGTCCGTCATGCTGGCGGCATGCACCGGGAAGGCGACCATGCCGAGGACGAGCAAGCCGCACAGGTGGATCGACGAGCGTGGCATGCGAATCTCCGGGCGTCGTGTCGTAGGACGGGCTCTTACGATGCCTGCACGCCATGACAAAAAAAACCACCCCCGCAGAACGGAGGTGGTTTTCATGTTTGGTGCCCGAGGCCGGAATCGAACCGGCACGCCTTGCGGCGGGGGATTTTCTTACCACTTCGGCTTTCGCCGCCGGCGCTTCCGTAAGGAGCGACGTTCGTGGTCTGGAGCACGCCTTCACCGTAGCGCCGCGTTGGACCGCTTTGCCTTAGGTGCCCGCCGTCTGCTCTCTACACCTTCCGCCGAACCTTTCGGTGCCGGGGCTTGGCTCGGTATTAGCTCGGATCTGCATCCAGGGCCTTCGCCGAGTTTGACGGGCTTCACCTCGGGGGTTTCCCCCTGAGGGCTCAATTTCTGGTCTGAGTCCCCTGCGTCTACCAGTTTCACCACTCGGGCGGACGCAAAACGTTACAACACGTGGATTATGCGGGATTCAATGAATCTGGTCGAGACCCAGTTTGCGCTCGTTACGCTGGTACCAGTTGTCGCCCTCGGGATTGAACACCGCGCACTGGGTCATGCGGCCGGAGTAGATGTGTAGGCTGACCGCGACGGCATCGTCGCTGGGATTGCGGATGGTGTGGTACTCGTGCGGCGGGATCAGGCTGCCGGCGGAGCCGGGGCCGGCCTGGATCGAGCCCACGGCGCGGAACTGGTAGCGCTCCGCCTCGTGGCCGAGCAGTTCGTACTGGACGATTTCCAGCGCGCCATTCCAGACGCCCTCCACGCACCACATGCCGCTGTGGTCGTGGATCAGGGTGCCCTGGCCCGGACCCCAGGTCATCGCGACCACGCTGTAACCGTGCTCGTCGCTGCGGTAGAGCTCGCGGCGGGCGTAGTGGTCGCCGGTGGACTCGAAGACGCAGGCGGGCAGGATGACTTCCTGCGAGCGGATCAGCCGGCACAGCGCATTGCGCAGGGTGTCGGTGATGGCCGGGGTATCCGGCTGCACGACGGACGCGTCGATCGCATCGATGAGCTTGCGGCTGCCGGGGAAGTCGACCGTGATCATGCGTTTTACCTCTGGCGGCGGATAGGGCGTGGCGGTGCCCGACACGTTCCATGATAGCAGGGCGCGTTGCGCGCCAGCGTCACGAAGCCTTAGAGCGTTGCCAGGAAGCCACCGATGGCCTGGCTGTAGCTGGCGATGTCCACCAGGAACGCATCGTGGCCCTGGGGCGAATCCAGCGCCACGAATTCCACGGCGGCACCGGCCGCTTCCAGCCCACGGGCGATGGTTTCCTGTTGCTCCAGCGGAAACAGGATGTCGGTGCTGACGCCGATCACCAGCGCGCGCTGAACATGGATGCGGGCGAGGCCGCGCATGACGTCGCCTTCGCCGTGTTCGGCCATGTCGAACCAGTCGCTGGCGCGCGACAGGTAGAGGTAGCTGTTGGGATCGAACCGGCGATTGAAACGCCGGGCATGGCCCTCGAGGTAGGACTCGACCTGGAACTCGAAACCGAACGGCTCGTTTTCCTCGCGCTGCTCGGCATCCAGGCGAATGCGCGCGAAGCGGCCGTTCCATTCCATCGCGGAACGGTAAGTGATGACGCCGAGCTTGCGCGCGATGCTCATGCCGTGTTCCGGCCAGGCTTCGTCGTCGTAGTTGCCGCCGTTCCAGTGCGGATCGAGGCGAATGGCCTCGCGCTGCAACGAGCGGATGGCGATGGCGAACGGTTGTGCCTGCGGAGCCGTGTCCACGCTGATGTGCGTGCGCACCGTGCCCGGGTGCAGCAGCATGAACGCCAGCGCGCTCATGCCGCCCATGGAGCACCCGACCAGGCAGGCCAGGCGCTCGATGCCCAACCCGGCGACGACGACCTCGTGCGCGGCGTTGGCGACGTCCTCCAGCGAAAGCTCGGGGAACGTCAGGCGGTAGGGCTGCCCGCTGGCCGGGTCGATCGACGCGGGACAGGTGGAGCCCTTGTCGCTGCCCAGCGAGTTGACGCAGACCACGAACCAGCGGTTGGTGTCGAACGCCTTGCCGGGGCCGATCATCTCCTGCCACCAGCCCGGCGTGGGGTCCTCGTCGTTGGACGCGGCGTGCGCGCTGGGCGAGAGGCCGGTGAGGATGAGGATGGCGTTGTCCCCTGCCGCGGCCAGCGTGCCCCAGGTTTCGTAGGCAACGCACGCGCCGTGCAGTTCGCCGCCGCGCTTCATGCGGAACGGCGAGGAAAGTGCGTGGTAGCGGCGGGCGTCACCCATGGGTCGTTCCTTCGTTGGAGGCTGTCGATGCTGCCATGGTCACCGTGGGCGGCAGGTCAGCGTGACGAGGCGGTTGCCGGTGCGACATCACCGGCGCCGGCGTGCTTGTCGGCCTCGGCGATCTGCTGGGCCACGGCGTGGGCGACGTTGGAGTCCGGGTCCAGCAGCGGTTGCAGGCTGCGCCAGGTGGCAGCGGCTTCGGCGAAACGCTGTTGCTGGAACTGGGCGATGCCGAGCAGCCAGAGCGCCTTCTGGTTCTGCGGATCGGCGGACACGGCCGCCTGCAGCAGGTCGAAGCCGCGGCCGACGATGCGGTGATCGTCGCGCAGCAGCGAGTCCGCTTCCGCCCAGCCGACCATGGCCGCACCGTTGTGGCCATCGGCGTCCAGTGCATGCCCATAGGCATCGCGTGCTTGCGCGGGCTGCTTGAGCATGGTGTAGGTCTGGCCCAGCAGGAGCCAACCCGGGACATCGTCGGGGTGGGCCTTGAGGCGGGCCTGCAGCTCGGCGATGGCGTCGTTGACGTCCATGTCCTTCGGAGGCGCCACGCCGGCCAGGGTTGAGGGCGTACCTACAAGACGATAAAGGCCTCCGCTGGCCAGCGGCAGCAGCACGGCCAGGGCGACCACCAGCGCGAAGACACCACGCGATCGTCCGTGCAGGCGGCCCTGGCGAACCAGTGGAACGAGGATCAGCGCCAGGGCGACCAGCAGCATCGCGGTGGCGAGGAGATAGAACACGGTGCTCACCAGTCGTCCCCGGTATCGTGGGCCGGCATCTCGCTGCCGGCATGCTGGCGTGCGCGACGGCGCACCTGGACGGCGACCAGCGTGCCGCCTAGGGCGAGAACGAGCAGCGGGCCGAACCAGAGCAGCCAGGTCTTCGGCGACACCGGCGGCTCGTAAAGCACGAAATCCGAATAGCGCTCGACCAGGAAGGCCTTGATCTGCGCATCGGTCTTGCCGGCCTGCATCATCTCGAAGATCTGCCGGCGCAGGTCGTGCGCGATGGGCGCGTTGGAATCGGCCAGGGTTTCGTTCTGGCACATCGGGCAGCGCAGCTCGGCACTGAGGGTCTGGAAGCGGATTTCTTCGGTGCGATCGCGGAAGGGGAGGGGCTGGATGGCCTGGGCCAGGGTGGGGAGGGTGAGGAGCAGCAAAAGCAGGGTTAGCGTGGCCTTGGATAGGGGGGCATGAAGCCATCGCGCACATCGTGCGCTCCTACCGAGTAGGCGCGGGGACGGATACGGGCGCGGGGTCATAGGGCGGCCTCGTGGGAGAGCGCCTGCAGGGCGGGGCGGAATTCGTGGGTGACGACATCGGGGGTGATGGGGCCGACGTGCTTGTAGCGGATCACGCCCTTGCCGTCGATCAGGAAGGTTTCCGGTGCACCGTAGACGCCGAAGTCGATGCCGACGCGCCCGTCACGATCCGCGATCACAACGTCGAACGGGTTGCCGTGCTCGCCGAGCCAGGCCGTCGCATCGGCCGGGTCGTCCTTGTAGTTGAGGCCGACCAGGGGAAGGCCCAGGGCCTTCACCTCGCTGGACAGGACCGGGTGCTCATGTACGCACTCGATGCACCAGCTGCCGAACACGTTGAGGAAGTACGGCTTGCCCAGCAGCGAGGCCTTGTCGACATGGCGATCGGGCTCACCCAGCACGGGCAGCGAAAACGCGGGCGCGGGCTTGTCGATCAGCGGCGAGACGATCTCGTGCTGGTCGTGCTGCGTGTTCCACCAGATGCCGAAGCCGAACAGGCCGCATAGCGCAAGGAAGACGAACAGGGGCATGAGGCGACTCATGTCGCCGACCCCGTGCCCGGCAACGCGGCAGGCGGTTTCTTCGCACGGAAACGGCGGTCGCCGGCGGCCAGGAAGCCGCCCAGCATCATGATCAGCCCGCCCAGCCAGATCCAGCGCACGAACGGCTTGTAGTACAGCCGCAGGGCCCACGCGCCTTCGACGTCGGTGGCCTGCATCGGCTCGCCCAGGGCGACGTAGATGTCACGGAACAGGCCGGCATCGATGGCCGATTCCGTCTGCACCTGGCCGCGCGAATAGGTGCGCTTCTGCGGCCGCACGGTGGCCAGCGTGACGCCGTCGCGCTGGATGGCGACCGTGCCTTCGTCGGCGCGCCAGTTCGGGCCCTGCGTCTCGTGCACGCCGTCGAAGCGGAACACGTAGCCGGCGATGGCCTGGGTGTCGCCCGGGGCCATGCGCACGTCGCGCTCCACGCTCAGCGATTCGGAGAGCATGACGCCGATCAGGAACACGGCGACGCCGGTGTGGGCCACCAGCATGCCGGCCATCTCCGCGGGGTAGCGGCGACCGCGCGGCATCTCGCGCCAGCGCTTCACCACGTAAGAAAGCGTGCCCACGGCCACCCAGGCGGCCCCGGCCACGCCGGCGATCGCCCGAGCGTGGCCTGCCGCGAACACGGCGGCGATGATCGCGCAGATCACCGCGGCGATGGCGGCGCGCGCGGCCATCGTCGTCAGCTGGCGACCTTCGGCGCGACCCCAGCGCAGGTACGGGCCGAACGGCAGCAGCAGGATCGCCGGCGCCATCAGCGCGACGAAGAGGAAGCCGAAATACGGCGGCCCGACCGAGATGCGCCCCAGGTTCAGCGCGTCGCCGATCAGGGGAAACAGCGTGCCCAGCAGCACCATGGCCGCCGCGGTGGTGAACAGCAGGTTGGCGACCATGATGCCGGTCTCGCGAGACAGCGCGGCAAACGGCTTGCCCGTCGCCACCTTCGGCGCACGCACCGCGTACAGCAGCAGCGAGCCGCCGATCACCACGATCAGGAAACCGAGGATGTAGAGGCCGCGGCGTGGATCGGAGGCGAAGGCGTGCACCGAGGTGAGCACGCCGGAGCGGACCAGGAAGGTACCCAGCAACGACAGGGAAAACGCGAACAGCGACAGCAGGATCGTCCACGCGGGCAGCGAGCCACGTTTCTCAGTCACGGCCTGGGCGTGGATCAGCGCGACGCCCACCAGCCAGGGCATGAACGAGGCGTTCTCGACCGGGTCCCAGAACCACCAGCCGCCCCAGCCCAGTTCCGCGTAGGCCCACCAGCTGCCCGCGACGATGCCCATGGTGAGGAACGCCCAGGACACGTTGGTCCACGGGCGCGCCCAGCGCACCCAACCCTGTTCCAGCTCACCGCCGAGCAAGGCGGCAATGGAGAAAGCGAAGGCCACCGAGAAACCGACGTAGCCCATGTACAGCACGGGCGGGTGGAAGGTCATGCCGGGGTCCTGCAGTACCGGGTTCAGGTCGCCGCCGTCGCCGGGCATCGGCAACTCACGCAGGAACGGGTTGGAGGTGAACAGGATGAAGGCGAGGAAGCCGACGCCGATCAGGCCCAGCACACCGAGCACGCGGGAGGCGAAGAGCGTGGGCAGGTGGCGGCTGAGCAAGGCCAGCGCCAGTGACCATACGTTGAGGATGAACACCCACAGCAGCATCGAGCCCTCATGCGCGCCCCATACCGCGGTGATGCGGTAGTACCAGGGCAGGGCGAGGTTGGAATTGTCCGCGACGTAGGCGACCGAGAAATCGAACGCCAGGAACGCATGGATCAGCACGCCCATGGCGAGGAAGACGAACAGCGCCTGTCCCACCGCGGCCGGCCGGGCCACGGCCATAAGCGCCGCGTTGCCGCGCCAGGCGCCCACGATCGGCAGGATGCCCTGGGCCAGCGCCAGCAGCAGCGCGAGGACGAGCGCGAACTGGCCCAGCTCCGGGATCATTCCGGCGTGCCCGGTGCCATGGCCTTGTCGCCCATGGCCTTGTCGTCGATCTTGCGGTTCTCGTGCGCCTTGGCCATGGCGTCCTTCAGTTCCTTCGGCATGTAGTTCTCGTCGTGCTTGGCCAGCACTTCGCTGGCGATGAAGCGCGCATCGTCCATGCGGCCCGTGGCGATCACCGACTGGTTGTCGCGGAACAGGTCGGGAAGGATGCCGGTGTATTCCACGGGCATGGCGCCATCGGCGTCGACCACGATGAAACTGACCTTGAGGCTGTCCTTCGCCCGCTGGATGGAGCCGGCCTTGACCATGCCGCCGAGGCGGAAGTTGCTGTACTGGGTGGCCTGGCCCTGCTGCACCTGGCTGGGAGTGAAGAGGTAATTCATGTTCCGCTGCAAGGCGAACACGGTGAGTCCCACCGCCACGACGGCGGCAAGGAGCACCGACACGACGATGGCGAGACGACGTTTACGGGTGGGGTTCATTACGGGGAGCGGTTCCGGGACGGCGGCGGTTTTCCTGGCGCGCGAGGCGCGCGCGCAGGTTGCGCAGGTTGCGTCGACGCCTGGCCAGCGGGGCCAGGGTGTCGAACAGGAGGACCAGGAGGAAGACGGCGAGGGATGTCCACACGTAGACGCCATAGGCGCCCATCGACAGGTGCGGTGTCATGCGGTGGCATCCTGCGCGGTGGTGCCCAGGGCGATGTCGCGCACCCAGGCCTTGCCGCCTTCCGCCACGACCAGTTCGGCGCGAACGCGCGCGAACAGGCTGGCGACGTAGTAGAGCTTGGTGGCGGCCATCATGGTCAGCAACGGCCAGAGCATGCTGGCGTCGATATGCGAGGGGCCGAGCAGGCGAACGGTGGAGCCTTGGTGCAGCGTGTTCCACCAGTTCACCGAGAAATGCACGATGGGTACGTTCACCGCACCCACCAGCGCCAGGAACGACGCGGCGCGCGCGCCCTGGCGCCGATCCTCGAACGAGCGATAGAGCCCGACGATGCCCAGGTAGATGAACAGCAGCACCAGTTCGGAGGTGAGCCGGGCGTCCCATGTCCACCAGGTGCCCCACATCGGCTTGCCCCAGAGCGAACCGGTGACCAGAGTGATGAGGGTAAACGCCGCGCCGACCGGCGCGGATTCCATCGCCACGGTTTCGGCCAACTTGATCCGCCAGACCAGGCCGATGAAGGCGGCAAGGGTCATGACGCCGTAGATGAAGAGGCTCATCCATGCGCTGGGCACATGGATGAAGATGATTCGGTAGGCGTCGCCCTGCTGGTAGTCGGCCGGCGCCACGAACAGGCCACCGTAGAGCGCCACGGCGCCCAGCAGCACGGCCAAGCCCAGGGCCCACGGACGCACCGCGCCCGCGAAGCGGTAGAACACGGGGGGTGAGCCGAGCCGGTGCAGCCAGAGGGGAACCCAGTTAGCCATCGATCCTCGTTGCCGTTTGGTGCGAGAAGGGGTGAGTCCGGATTCCGTGCCCAACGGTTGCATGCATCACGAATCCATCGCGATGCGCAGTGCCGACGCGCAGGCCAGCGGCGCCAGCACGAGGGCCATGACCAGGCCGGCGCCCAACCAGGCGACCGGCGCGATCCAGGGCAGGCCCTCCTGCGCGGCGGCCACGGCCCCGGCGGCGAAGATCACCACCGGCACGCACAGCGGCAGCAACATGAGCGCCAGAAGCATACCAGAGCGTCGCGAGCCGGCCGTCAGCGCGACCAGGATCGCACCGAGCAGGCACAGCAGCGGCGTGACCAGGACGAGGGTGAGCAACAGCACCGGCATGGCCGCCGGCGGCAGTTTCAGCATGCCGGCGATCAGCGGCGCCACGATGATCAGGGGCAGCGACGACACGATCCAGTGCGCGAGGATCTTGCTGGCCACCAGCAGCGCGAGCGGCTGTGGCGCCAGCATCAGCAGTTCCATCGAGCCGTCTTCGATGTCCGCGCGGAACAGGGTATCCAGGGAAAGCAGGATCGCCAGCACCACCGTCACCAGCACCACGCCGGCGGCGATGCGTGCCAGCAGCGCCGGGTCCGGACCCAATGCGAACGGAAACAGCGTGGCCACGATGATCGCGTACAGCACGGGCAGGGCGATGTCGCCGCGCCGACGCCAGGCCAGTGTCAGGTCGCGCCGCAGCAGCGCGGCGCAGGCGGCCGGTGTGCTTCCCGGCGTCATGCGTGCAGCCGGATGCGGCGCAGGGCGTCGCCGGCGAACGTCACCGCGCCGTGGCTGGTGACGAGGGCCGCGCCACTGCGGGCCGCATGGCCGTCGAGCAGGCGGTTGACCAGCGCGATGCCTTCGCGGTCGAGATTGGCGTACGGTTCGTCCAGTAGCCACACCCGTGCGGGAAGCACGAGCAGCCGGGCCAGCGCCACGCGCTTCTTCTGCCCGGCGGACAACCGGCGCACGGCCTCGTCCTCGTAGCCCGCCAGGCCCACCTCGGCCAGGGCGTCGTCAACATCGGCACCGGTGCGTACCCCGTAGAGGCCCACGGCGAAGTGCAGGTTCTCGCGCGGCGACAGGTCGGCCTTGAGCCCCGGGTGATGACCCAGGAACACCACGGCGCCGGCAACCGTATCCAGCGAAAACGTCGCCCCGTCGAGCAGGACATCGCCCGAGGCGGCGCGCAGCGTTCCGGTGAGCACGCGCATCAGCGTGGTCTTGCCGCTGCCGTTGTCGCCTTCCACCAGGGCGATTTCGCCCGCGCGCAGCGCAAAATCGACCGGGCCGAACACGGGTTCGTCCTGGCGCAGGAAACACAACGAGCGGGCTTCCAGCAGTACCGCGGCGGACGCCGTCATGCGTCGCCCAAGGCCGGGCGAAGGCCGTGCTCGAACGCTTCGGCCGGCAGCGGCGGCAGCGTGGCCCGCAGGGCGCGCACGGCGGCCTCGATATCGACCGTGCCCACGTCGTCGTGGCCCTTGAGCAGTTGCTCGACCAGCATGTCCTGCGCCTGGCCGCGCTCCAGCGCGTAGGCGTAGGGCAGGTGGGTGAAGGTGACCATGCGGTAGCGCGGCAGGTAATGCGACGGGCAGCGCTCGGTCAGCAGGGCGCCCAGTTCGCGCTTGCGCAGGAACACGGGGTCGGCCACCTTGTCGCGCATCTCCACGTAGTTTTCCAGCGCCATGCGCGCGATGGCGTCGGCGTTCGGTTTGCGCCGGGTTTCGAAGGCGGCGAACACCGCGGCCGGATCGGTCGGGTCGGCCGCGAACAGGTCGGCCAGTTCGGCGGCATCCTCGAAGCCGCAGTTCATCCCCTGGCCGTGGAACGGCACGATGGCGTGCGCGGCGTCGCCGATCAGCAGGGCGCGGCCGCCGATGTGCCAGTGATCCAGGTACAGCGTGGCCAGCATGCCCACCGGATGAGCGGCCCAGTCGTGGGCGAAGGTCGGCATGAGCGCCAGCGCGTCGGGGAAGTCGGCGCGGAAGAAGGCCTCGGCCGCGCCGGCACCAGCGATGCTGCGAAAGCTGGGGTGCTCCCCCTCGTTGGGCAGGAACAGCGTGACGGTGAAGCTGCCTTCGCGGTTGGGCAGCGCGATGCACATGTAATGCCCGCGCGGCCAGATATGCAGGGCGTGGGGCTCGATGGCGAACGGCGCGGACGGGTCGCTGCCGGGAGGGATCTCCAGTTCCTTGTAGCCGTGGCCGAGCTCCTCGACCCTTTCACCCAGCGGCGCGTGCCGGTGCATCTGCGCGCGCAGGGCGGAGCCGGCACCGTCGGCACCGATGACCACCGGCGCATCGATGCTGCGCTGCGTGCCGTCCGTGCTGCGCAGCATGAGCGTGCCCCCGTCCAGGTCGGCGGACTCGAGGCCCTGCCCGAAGTGGAAGGTGGCACCCGCGGCCTCGGCGGCGTCGAGCATGAGGCCGTTCAGCCCCTCGCGAGAGACCGACCAGATCACCTCGGAGTCGTCCGCGCCATAGCGCTGCAGGGCGCTGTGGCCGGCCGGATCGTGGACCATGCGGCCGCGCATCATCACCGACTGCGCCAGTACCTGTTCGGCCAGCCCGGTGGCGCGCAGGGCGTGCAATCCGCGTTCGGCCAGGGCGAGATTGATCGAGCGCCCCCCCTGGACGCCGGTCCGGCGAGGGTCGGGACGTTTTTCGAACACGCTGACGCGAAATCCGCGCTGGGTCAGGAGCGTGGCCACCATGGCGCCGACCAGTCCGGCGCCGACCACGGCGATGTCGTTACGGGGCATGACGGCCTGTTGTCGCAGCGCGATAGGGCAAGGCAGCGCATCGTGCGCCGCCGCGTCGCCGGGAGCAAGCCCGGCCGACGCGATGGATCAGCCGGCTTTCTTGCCGGCGCGCGCCTGGCGCGCGGCGACGGGCTCGGCCGGCTTGGCCGTGGCTGCGTCGAGGAAGCCGCGCTGCATCGACTTCCACACGTCGAGGTTGCGTTCGGTCATCTCGTTGAGCATGGACCAGGGAGTCTGGCCCATCAGGCTGTTGAGCTGGGTGCGGAACTGCTGCTGCTGGTCGAGGAACACCTGGAGGCTGCGCTCCAGGTAAGGACCCATGAAGCCCTGCAACGAATCGCCGTAGAAGCGGATGATGTGCGAGAGCAGCTGCGGCGAGAGCATCGGCTGGCCGTGTTCCTCGTGCTCCGCGATGATCTGCAGCAACACCGAACGGGTCAGGTCTTCGCCGGACTTGGCGTCGCGGACCTCGAAAGTTTCCCCGTCGAGGACCAGCTGGCGGACTTCTTCCAGCGTGATATAGCTCGAGATTTCCGTATCGTAGAGACGACGGTTCGGATACTTCTTAATGATGCGTAGGGTTTGTGCCATGCGGCGAAAGCTACCACGAGGTATTGCGCCGCACCAGTTGCCATAAGTCCATGCAATCGTTTGCGTTCTTCACCTTTCCGATTGGAACGATTTAAATAACCGCAATTTAATGTTGCGCAGCATGATCGCCGTTCACGCGGCGCACCCGGGATGGGGTGCGCCGCCTTTTCATCAGTGCGCGGCGGCGCCCGCGGCGCTGCCGAACGGGGGTTTCGCCAGCCACAGGATCGGGATCAGTGCCAGGAACAGCAGGCCGCAGAGCCAGAACACGTCGTTCACGGCCAGGGTCAGCGCCTCGCGGTTGACGATCTGGTCGAGCACGGCGCGCTGCGATGCGCCGTGCAGGTTCATCGATTGCAGGCGGCCCACGTACGCCATGGTGGCCGGCGAGGCCGGATTGACGTACTCGGTGAGCGAGGCGTGGTGGGTTTCGCCGCGGTGCTGCCAGATGGTCACGGTGAGCGCGGTGGACACGCTCGAGGCCAGCGTGCGGCAGAAGTTGGCGAGGCCGGAGGCGCCGGCGATCTGGTCGGGCCGCAGGTCGGACAGGAAGATCTGGTTCAGCGGGATGAAGAAGCACGCGATGCCGATGCCCATGACGAAGCGCGGCAGCACCAGGGTGGCGAACGATGCGCCGCTGGTGAAGGTCGAGAACCAGAACGCGGTGAAGGCGAAGACCAGGAAGGCGAAGGTCACCACCGAGCGAAGTTCCAGTCGCTGGATGTTCTTTCCGATGATGGGCGACATCAGGAAGGCAAGGATGCCCACGGGTGCCGTGGCCAGGCCCGCCCACGTGGCCGTGTAGCCCAGCGTGGTCTGCAACCACAGCGGAAACACCACGGTGATGCCGAAAAACCCCAGCATGCCCAGCGACAGCGCGCTGACGCCCACCGCGAAGTTGCGCCGCGCGAACAGCGACAGGTCCACCACGGGGTATTTCGCCGTCAGCTCCCAGATGACCAGGAAGGTCAGCGCTACCAGCGCCACGAGGCCCAGCGTGAGGATGAGCGGCGAGGCGAACCAGTCGTGGTCGTTGCCGTTGTCCAGCATGAACTGCAGGCTGCCGACGCCGACCACCAGCAGGAACAGCCCCACCGAATCGATCGGCGCGCGCACGGTCTTCGTCTCGCGCGTGCGCAGGATGGCCCACGTGATGACGCCGGCCGCCGCACCGACGGGTACGTTGATGTAGAAGATCCACGGCCAGGAGAAGTTGTCGGTGAGGTAGCCGCCGAGGATGGGACCGAAGATGGGGGCGACCACCACCGTCATTGCCCACATGGCCAGGGCGATGCCCTGCTTCTCCTTCGGGTAGCTGGCCAGCAGCAGCGACAGCGACAACGCCACCATCGGGCCGGAACCCGCGCCTTGCAGCAGGCGGAACATCACCAGCATGGGCATGCTGGTGGCCAGGCCGCACAGCATCGAGAACACGACGAACAACGCCACGGACACGCAGAAGGTCTTCACTTCGCCGAAGCGCTTGGCGATCCAGCCGGTCAGCGGCTGCATGATCGCGCTGGCGAGTGCATAGGAACTGATCGCCCAGGTGCCCTCGTTGGAACTCACGCCGAGGCTGCCCGCGATGTGCGGCACGGCCACGTTGACGATCGTCATGTCCAGGATCTCCATGAACGTCGAGAACGCGACGGCCATGGTGAGCAGGATCAGGGCACCGCCTTGCAGCGGCTTAGGGCCGCCGGGGGCGGGCACGGCATCCGGGATGGCGGGCGCGTCGCTCAAGGCACGCCCGCTCCGAGGTTGTCGCGCACGATGGCATCGGCTGCGGCGTCGGCCTTGGCGGCCACGTCGTCATAGACGGAGGTCTGCGCCACCGGTGTCGTGGCCGGCGACTTCGCCAATACGTCGCCGTCGTCATGGGAGATATCGACGGTGACCGCCGTGGACAGGCCGATGCGCAGGGGATGCTTGTCGAGGTCGCTCGCGTCGAGCGCGATGCGCACGGGGATGCGTTGCACCACCTTGATCCAGTTGCCCGTGGCGTTCTGCGCCGGCAACAGCGAGAACGCGCTGCCGGTGCCCGCGCCCAGGCCGATCACCTTGCCGTGGTACTCGACACCGCCGCCGTAGATGTCGGCTTCGATGCGCGCCGGCTGGCCGATGCGCACATGGCGCAGCTGGCTTTCCTTGAAGTTGGCGTCTACCCACAGGTCGTGCAGCGGAATGACCGTCATCAGCTGCTGGCCCGGCTGCACGCTGTTGCCGAGCTGGACGCTGCGCTGGGCGACGTAGCCGTCGATGGGGGCGACGATGGCGTTGCGCTGCGCGGCCACCCAGGCCTGGCGGAAATTGGCGCGTGCCTGGTCCACTGCCGGGTTGGAGGCGACGTCACCGCCGTCGATCAGGGCGCGCGAGGCATCGGCCTGGCGTTGCGCGGATTCCAGCGCGGACTGCGCGCTGTCCACCGCATCGCGTGCATGCTGCACCTCTTCCGGCGCCACGGCTTTTTCGGCCAGCAGGGGAATACGGCGGCGCAGATCGTCCTGTGCGCGTTTGAGGTCGTTCCGACGTGCGCCCAGCGCGGCGTCCGCGCCGGCCGCCGACTGGGTCTGCTGGCGTACCTGGCGCACGGCCTGCGCCAGCGCACTGCTCGCCTTGCGCAGGGCGACGTCGGCGTCGGTGGCGTCCAGGCGCACCAGCACCTGGCCGGCATTGACGCGCTGCGTGTCGTCGGCGAACACGCCGGTGACGATGCCGGGCACCTGGGCGGAGATGCCTACCTGGTTGCCGCCGACATACGCGTCATCGGTGGTTTCGCGTAGCGAGAAGACGAACATCCACAACAGGAACCATGCCACGGCGGCGACGATGAAGACGAGCAGGGCGATCAGCAGCGCGCGGTTCCGCTTGTGCTTGTTCCTGGGCGCGTTGCCGCTTTCGTCCTGGGGGCGCGGCGTATCGGTCGGGTTGGCGCTCATGGGCTCGGGGTTCCGTTCGTGCGGGGCGTGGAGGGGGTATCGGTGGGTTCGGCGCGATAGCCGCCGCCCAGTGACTTGATGAGGGCGATGTCGGTGGACAAGGCCTGGCCTTGCAGGTCGGCATCCGCGTCCAGTTGCTGCACCAGCGCGGCCTCGCCGGCGAGCGACTCGCGATCGTCGCGTACGCCACGTGCGGCGCGCGCCCTGGCACTGGCGAGCAACGTGTTGGCGGCGTCGATCTGCTCGGCCTGCTGGGTGCGCCGCGCGGCCAGTTGCTGTGCGCTGAGCGCCTGGGTGGCCACGTCGCGCGCGGCGGACACGACGGTCGCGTTGTACTGCGCCACGGCGGCCGCAAGCTGCGCGCGGCTGACGCCGTGGTTCGCTTCCAGCGTGCCGCCCTCGAAGATCGGCAGGTGCAGCGCCGGGGTCAGCGCGAAGACCCGACTGTCCGCGGAGAACACCTTGTCCATGTCGATGCTGGACAGTCCGGCCATGCCGGTAAGGCTGATGTCCGGGAAGAACTGGGCGCGCGCGGCATCCGTGCGGCGCAGGGCCGCTTCCACCTGCCAGCGGCTGGCGGCGATATCGGGACGGCGGGCCATGAGGTCGCTGCCGACGTTGGCCGGCAGGCCGGTGCCGACGACGGGCAGCGGACGCGGCAGCAACGGGGGCAATTGGGCGGGTGACACGCCGACCAGCGTGGCCAGGGCCGCGCGGCGGATATCGGCCGAGCCCTGCAACGCGACACGTTGTTGGCGCGCGCCGGATAGCTCACCGCGTGCCTGCTGTGCCGTGTCCGGCACGTCCACCCCTTGCTTCACGCGCAGCTCGGCGATACGCAGGGCGCGCTCGCGGGCAGCGATCAGGCGGTCGGCGAGGGCGACACGCGAGGTGTCCGCCAGCCAGCCGAAATAGGTGTCCGCCACCATCGCCTGGATAGCCAGCGACGACGCGGAGCGTTCCGCCTCGGCGGCCCGCGCGCTGTCGATGGCGGATTCGAGGGTGAAGCGCTTCTTGCCCCACCAGTCGAAATCGTAGCTGGCCTGGATGCCGATGTCGGCCTGGTTATACCAGGTGAAACCGAGGAACTGCGACGGGATCAGGCCGTGCTCGCTCATGCGCTGGCGCGCCGCCTGGGCGCTGCCGTCCACGCGCAGGCCTGTCTGCGCGGCTGCCACGCGGATGTCCTGCTGGGCGCTGTCCACGCGCGTCTTCGCCTGGGCGAGGTCCGGCGCGCCGCGCAGCGCCATGGTCATCAGCGTGTCCAGCTGCGGGTCACCGTAGGCGCGCCACCACTCGGCGGCCGGCCAGCCGGGGCGCTGGTCGGTGACCAGGCCGGCCAGCGGCACGTCGTCGCGGAGCGCGGGGCGGTCGATCTTCGCCGGCACGTGGCACGCGGCGAGCGCGATGGCGATCACCCCGGCGAGCACGGCGGGACGGGACGGGATTCGGTTCATGGGCTGTCCGATGTATCCATGTGCAGGGCAAGCTTTTTCAGCAGGCCTTCGAGGGTGAGGCGTTCCGCGTCACTGAAGCAGGTGAAGCGGGAGACCAGGTCGGGGAACATCGGAGGCAGGAGCTCGAGGACGAAACGCCGTCCCTCGGGGGTGATCGTCAGCATCACCTGACGCCGGTCGTGCGTGGCGTGGGAGCGGGTGATGAGCCCCCGCTTCGCCAGCAGGTTGGTGATGCGGGTCATGTTGGTCGGCTTCTGCTCGGCCAGCGTGCATAGCTCGCCCGGTGTGGAACGGCCGTCTTCCGCTGAATACAGCATCATCAGCGTGCGGAAATCGCTGTCGTTCATGTCGTACGGATCGAGCCGTGCCTGCACCTCCCGGCGCAGTGCCTCCCCGGTCAGCAGCAGGAGACGGATCAGGAGCACCTCGCGGCGCGGTATGCCCGGAACGATCGCGGCGACGCGATCAATCCCTTCGTACAAGGCGTCGACGCACGGCTTGAGACTGGTCATTTCGCTAGATAATAATTCGCTGATGAATTATTAGCCTAGCAAGCAACCGGGTAGGGCGCAAGCCGGGAGCCGTGAGCTTCAACCTAGGTCAGGCGGAACAGCGCCGATGCATTGGCGGTTGTCGCCGCGGCAATGGTTTCGCGCGTTTCACCCCGAAGTCGGGCGACTGTATCCAGCACCTCGAGCATGAAAGCCGGCTCGTTTCGCTCGCCGCGGTGCCCGGCGCAGGGCTGGTCCGGCGCATCGGTTTCCAGCAGCAGCCACGAAAGCGGCATCGTGGTGACGACGCGCCGGATGCGCGCGGCGCGCTCGTAGGTCACCGGACCACCGATACCGAGGTGAAAGCCCAGGTCGAACAGCTGCCGCGCCTGTTCCTCGCTGCCGGCAAAGCTGTGCACGACGCCACGAAGGCCACCAACGCGCCGCAATGTGTGGATCACCTCCTCGAAGGCCCGGCGCCCGTGCACGATCACCGGCAGGTCGTGTTCCCTGGCGATCGCCAGCTGACGCTGGAAGATCGTCCGCTGCCGGGCAAAATCCAGGCCCTCCACGTACGCGTCGAGGCCGATTTCGCCGACGGCGACGGCCCCGTGTCCTTCCAGCCATGCCGGTAGCTCGGCAAGGTGGCGATCCTCGTGGCGGTCGACGAACAGGGGGTGCAGGCCGAAGGCGGCGGACACGCCCGGTCGCGTGCGGGTGAGGGCGTGGACGGCCTCCCAGTTCGCCCGCGCGATGGCCGGGACCACCCAGCGCCGCACGCCGGCCTGCGCCGAGCGTGCATATATGTCATCGCCGTCGGCGCCGAAAGAGGCATCGTCCAGGTGCGCGTGGGTATCCACCAGATCGAGCATGCGGGTGTTATGCCTGAATGAAGCAAAGGACAGTCTAAGGCGTCGTTCAGTTTAACGAATGTCAAATGTGATCCGAGGGCGACTTTCGGGTGATGGGGCTCGTGCGCCATCGAGGTCGTAGACCTTTTTCAGGAGAGTAAGGTAATGAACAGCTTGAAGATTTCCGTCCTGAATGTGGCACTGGGCGCGGTGCTGGTGTGTGGTCTGTCCGCCTGCAACCGCGATGCGAACGCCGACGTCTCTTACCGTGGCGATGGCAGTGCAGCCCCGGGCGTGGCCGCGGCACCGGCTCCGGCCGGACCCAAGTACGGTCGCGTCGTCAGTGTCGACCCGGTGCGCGAGGCGGCTTCCTCGCCGCAGCGCGAGTGCCACGACGAAGTGGTGACCCGGCACGTGCCGGTGCGCGACGAACACCAGCTTGCCGGCACGGCCATCGGTGCGGTGGCGGGCGGCTTGCTGGGCAACCAGATCGGCGGCGGCAAGGGCCGTACGCTGGCCACGGTGGCCGGTGCGGTCGGTGGCGGTTACGCCGGCCACGAGATCCAGGAGCGTCGCCAGGAAACCAACACCACCACCAGCACGGTCAGGAAGTGCAACACGGTGGCGGGCTCGGCGGGCGACAAGATCGTGGCCTACGACGTGCGTTACGAATACAACGGCGTGACCCGCACGGTGCGCATGGACCATGACCCGGGCGACCGTGTCGAAGTGCAGGAAGGTGTGTCGGTCGTCTCCGACGCGCGTTGATCCTTCATCCCTCGTCTATCCCAAGGCGCCAACATGCACAGCATCGTTCGTAAGTCCGGCCTCGTCGCCGTCGCTATCGCCACGCTTTCCCTGACCGCGTGCTACGACCAGCCGCGTCGCGTGTACCGGGAAGATCGCGTGGTTTATCAGGGTGCGCCCCGCGGGTGCGACCAGTGCGGCGTCGTCCAGGATGTCGAGCAGGTCTACACGCAGCGCGATTCATCGCCGCTGGGCGCGGTCATCGGCGCGGTTGCCGGCGGCCTGCTCGGCAATACCGTGGGCAAGGGTGACGGTCGTTCCGCGGCTACCGTGGGCGGTGCCGTCGTCGGTGGCCTGGTCGGCAACCAGGTGGGCAAGCGCAACGGTGGCGATGATGTCGCGTTCCGTGTCCGCATCCGCCTGGACGATGGCCGCTGGGCCACCGTTACGCAGGTGGACGACCCGCAGCTTCGTCGCGGCGATTACGTCGAGGTGCGAGGCGACCACGTCTACAGGCGTTGATCGTTCAGCCGTATGGACGTCCAAAGAAAAAGCCCGCGAAAGCGGGCTTTTTCTTTGGACTGGACAATTCTCTGGACAAAAAAAGACCCTCATCCGAGGGCCCCTTTTCCCGGGAATCCCAAGCTGCCCGCTCGGATTCCTTTTTTCCCCGCCGATTCACTCGCCGTGTCAGTTGACGGCGTAGAACGCGTGGTCGCCGATCTTGCGCACGATGCGGCTGGCGGACCAGCTCGGTATCACCGCGGCCGTGGCGAAATGATCGGCCTGTGGAACATAAACGAGTCGTTCACTCTTGGGCAGGCTCCAGTTGTTCAGGGAGTCGCCCGCCACCTTCCATGCCTTCGACCACGACACCAGGTCGGTGATCTCGAAATCCTTCGGCGTGGTGGTGATCGCAAACTGATGCGGTGCCGACACCACGTCGCACACTTTTTCGCCGCCCATGCCGCGATCGCGGCGTCGTAGGGCGACTTCCGCCACGGCGTACTGGCCGATGGTCGGTTCGCTACGTGCTTCCAGGTACACCGTCGTCGCCAGGCACGTCTGGTCGGCAAGATGGCTCGGGAGGACGGACGCCATCCAGAGCAAAGCGGAAAGTTTCATGTGTATCTGCCTCCAACGAGCTTTTCCGTCACTTGCGGCGTTTTTCGTGAAAAAGGCCATGGGGGACGTATGAGCGGTAGACGGGCGGGCAGGCCGTTACTACCTGGACCAACCGACTTTCATCCGAGGGTGTAGCTTCAAAAGGCACGGATGAGGCGGGCGTCACACACTGTGACTTTACTGGGCGACTGTCCGGAGTCGCCTGGTATGGGGGTATACCGAAGGGGAGCGGCATCGCGATGCGGCGGCTCCGTCGGTCGACTACGCGCTACTCATGGGCTGCGCGTCGCTTTCATCTCCGGCTTTCGCCGGGTCGCGCCAGAACCGTCATCGTCGACGGATCGTCGCGGGTGTCGCCGTGGAAACATCGCCACGACCACGTGAATGGATCGGCGGAGCCTAGTGGCGCTGCACGAATTCTGCAAGTGCGCGCGCCTTCCGATTCAGCTTCGACTCACGCATATCGTAGGACATCTTCTTGCGAAGGCGCAGAAGATCATGCTTCGAATGTGGATACGATGTGTAGACGCGCGTTGTCGGTTTCAACCATCGTGCCATCGGCACAGCTGTCGTCCAGTACGACAAGCGACGTATTGATTTCATGCGATGCATGACACATCAACACGTTCCCGACCTCCCGTCCGTTTATCCGCAACGATTCACCGTCTTGCAACGCAGCATCGCTGCGCACCACACGCAGGTGCTTCTTGTGACCACCCAGAAAATGCAGTCGCGCGGCAATTTCCTGTCCCGGAAAACAGCCTTTGTCGAACGCCACCGCGTGCAGGCGCTCCATCGACAACGCCGGCGGCAACAGGCGATCGAGCAGATCGTCGGGCAACCATGCGTAGCCTCTTTCTATATGGCGCGGCAACCATGCATCGTCGCCACGCAAAACGCCGATGCGCAGCGACGCATCGCCTTCGCCGAACACGATGACATCACCGTTTTCTTCCGCGCTCATCGCGGCGCGCGCGTCACCATCGGCCACATCGAGTACATCGGACACCGAGATCTTCACCTTCGCGCGGAATACGAAGCGCTTCAGGTCGGCGGCCAGCGCGTCGCCGTCGCCACCGCGGGGGACGGCGACGAAGCGGTCGTCTTCCAAGCGGGCAAGCTGGAGCAGGGCACGAACCCGTCCTTTCGGGTCCATCCAGCCGCTCCATTGCCAGTGGCCGATGGCCAGGCCAGGTACGGCACTGCCGAACTGGGCGTTGGCGAACATGGCCGCGTCGGGTCCGGTGAGGGTGATGCTGCGAGTGGTACGGCTCGGCATGGGCGGGCGCCGGTGGTGACGGAGGCGTAGGATATACGGCCGGCCCAAGGCCAAACCAAGGCGCCGCCCGCCGGCCTAGGTTGTGCTGCGGTGGCACAGGTATTACCCTTTTAGGGCTTTATAACCATGTCCGACAACTCCTCCAAACCCCAGGACGCGACCGATTCCGCTCCGGCGAAGCCGCTCGTTCCGCCGCTCGTCCCCACGAACGGCGAGACAGGAGTCGAAAAAGCGCCTTTGGATCCCACCCGCTATGGCGACTGGGAAAAGAACGGTCGCTGCATCGACTTCTGAGCACCTTGAGGCGGGGAGGGGCCGTCGGGCACCAGCGATTCCAATCCAGGATAGCCGCCATGGCACAAACGGGACGACCGCTCTCACCCCATCTCCAGGTCTACAAGTGGCAAGTGCAGATGGCCACGTCCATCCTGCATCGCGCCACGGGGATCATTAACTCGATCGGCAGCCTGATCATCGTCTGGGGTCTTGCTTCCCTGGCCGGCGGTGAAGACAGCTTCAACCGCTTCAAGGTCGTGATGGGCAGCCCCTTTGGTCTGGTCGTCCTCATCGGCTGGTCGCTGAGCTTCTTCTACCACCTGTGCAATGGCATCCGTCACCTCGTTCAGGATTCGGGCCGTTACTACGCCGTGCACAGTTTCATCCGCTCCAGCTGGCTGTCGATCATCGGCGGCATCGTGCTGACGGCGCTGGTATGGGGCTACGTGTTCCTGGGAGCCGCCGCATGACCATCAAGAACGACCTGCGTAATCCGCTGGCCCGTGCGCGTGGCCTCGGCTCCGCGAAGGAAGGCGTCAGCCACTGGGTGCTCCAACGCGTTACCGCCGTGGCGATGATCTTCCTCGGCCTCTACTTCGTCGGGCTGGTCATCAGCCTGGTGCACGCCGATTTCGCGACGGCGCGGGCGACCTTCGCCCGTCCGTGGAACGCCGTGCTGCTGATCGCCCTGGTACTGACGATGTTCCGTCACCTCACGATCGGTCTGCAGGTCATCATCGAAGACTACGTCCACACCCGCTGGCTCGAAGTAGCCTCGCTGGTCGTCATCAAGTTCATCGCCGTACTCGCCGCGCTCTCGGGCGTGTTGGCCGTGCTGCGCATCGCGCTCGGAAACTGATCGATGGAAGCCTATAAGGTTCAGCAACACAAATACGACGTGATCGTGGTGGGCGCCGGCGGCGCTGGCCTGCGCGCTACGTTCGGCCTGGCGGAAAAGGGCCTGAAGGCGGCGTGCATCACCAAGGTCTTCCCGACCCGCTCGCACACCGTGGCTGCACAGGGCGGTATCTCCGCCGCGCTGGGCAACATGGGCGAGGACGATTGGCGTTTTCACTTCTACGACACGATCAAGGGCTCCGACTGGCTCGGTGACCAGGACGCCATCGAGTACATGTGCCGGGAAGCGATCCCCGCCATCATCGAGCTCGAGCACTACGGCGTGCCGTTCTCCCGTACCGAAGAAGGCAAGATCTACCAGCGCCCGTTCGGCGGCATGACAACGCATTACGGCCAGGGCACGGCGCAGCGCACCTGCGCTGCAGCCGACCGCACCGGCCATGCCATCCTGCACACGCTCTACCAGCAGGCGCTGGCGCACGACGCCACGTTCTTCGTCGAGTACTTCGCCATCGACCTCGTGTTCGAGGATGGCAAGTGCGTGGGCGTGCTCGCCCTCGACATGAACGAAGGCACCCTGCACCTGTTCCGCGGTCACGCCGTGGTGATGGCCACCGGTGGCTACGGTCGTGCGTACTTCAGTGCCACGTCGGCGCACACGTGCACGGGCGACGGTGGCGGCATGGTGCTGCGCGCCGGCCTGCCGCTGCAGGACATGGAGTTCGTGCAGTTCCATCCGACCGGCATCTATGGCGCCGGCTGCCTGATCACCGAAGGTGTTCGCGGCGAAGGTGGCTACCTCACCAACTCCGAGGGCGAGCGCTTCATGGAGCGCTACGCGCCCAACGCGAAGGATCTCGCCTCGCGCGACGTGGTCAGCCGTGCCATGACGATCGAAATCCGGGAAGGCCGCGGTGTGGGCCCGAACAAGGATCACATCCACCTCAACCTGATGCACCTCGGTCCCGAGGTCATCAACGAGCGCCTGCCGGGCATCGCCGAGTCGGCACGCATCTTCGCCGGCGTGGACGTCACCAAGGAGCCGATCCCGGTGCTCCCGACCGTCCACTACAACATGGGCGGCATCCCGACCAACTACCACGGCGAAGTGGTGACCAAGCGCGACGACGATCCGGATTCCATCGTGCCGGGACTGTTCGCCATCGGCGAGGCGGCGTGCGTCTCGGTGCACGGGGCCAACCGCCTGGGCTCCAACTCGCTGCTGGACCTGGTCGTGTTCGGTCGTGCCGTGTCGCATCGCTGCGCCGAACTGATCAAGCCGGGCACGCCGCACAAGGATCTTCCGGCCAACGCGCTGGACAGCATCCTCGGGCGGTTCGATGCGCTGCGCAATGCGAACGGTGCCAAGCCGACCGCGCAGATTCGCGCCGAGATGCAGAAGACCATGCAGTCCGACGCCGCCGTGTTCCGCACGGGCGAGACGCTGCGCGACGGCAAGGCGAAGATCTCCGAGGTCTACACCTCGTTCCAGCAGGTCAAGGTCAGCGACCGCTCGCTGGTGTGGAACTCCGACCTGATCGAGACGCTGGAACTGGCCAACCTGCTTGCGCAGGCGGTGGCCACCATGCATTCGGCCGAGCAGCGTCCGGAAAGCCGTGGCGCCCACGCCCGTGAGGATTTCCCGGACCGTGACGACCACGACTGGCAGAAGCACACGCTGGTGTGGATCGACGAGGCCGGCCAGTCCCGCTTCGACTTCCGCCCGGTGCACATGTACACCCTGACGGACGATGTCGAAGTCGTGCCGCCGAAAAAGCGCGTTTACTGATACCGGACCGGAGAGGCAATCGTGGCAGAGTTCACGCTACCCAAGAATTCCAAGATCCAGACCGGCAAGCATTTCCCGGCCAAGGACGCGAAGAAGACTCGCACCTTCAAGGTATATCGCTGGACGCCGGACGATGGCCAGAACCCGCGTACCGATACGTACGAGGTCGACCTCGACGCATGCGGTCCGATGGTCCTGGACGCCCTGCTCAAGATCAAGAACGAGATCGACTCGACGCTCGCGCTTCGTCGTTCCTGCCGCGAAGGCATCTGCGGCTCGTGCGCGATGAACATCGACGGCACCAACACGCTGGCCTGCACCAAGGCCATCGACGATTGCGGCGGCGGCACGGTCAACATCTATCCGCTGCCGCACATGCCCGTGGTGAAAGACCTGGTCCCTGACCTGACGCATTTCTACGCGCAGTTCGCGTCGATCAAGCCCTGGATGCGCACGCAGAGCCCGGCGCCGGCGGACAAGGAGCGCCTGCAGTCACCAGAGGACCGCAAGCGTCTGGATGGCCTCTACGAATGCATCCTGTGCGCCTGCTGTTCCACTTCCTGCCCGAGCTACTGGTGGAACGGCGATCGTTACCTCGGCCCCGCCGTGCTGCTCCAGGCCTATCGCTGGATCGTCGACAGCCGTGACGAGGACACCGGCAACCGCCTGGACGACCTCGAAGACCCGTTCAAGCTTTACCGTTGCCACACGATCATGAACTGCGCGCGCACCTGCCCGAAGGGTCTCAACCCGGCCAAGGCGATCGCGGAGATCAAGAAGCTGATCGTGCAGCGGCGCTCTGCCTGACTCTGTACCGGTGTGTGTGTAGGAGCAAGCTGTGCGCGACATGTGTTGAGGCCGACCGTGCACGCCGGCGCGTGATCATGTCGACCGACGCGAAGACATATCGCGCACAGCGTGCGCTCCTACATGGGCACGGGGCGGTGGGATTATCGAAATGAATGTGGATGACGCACGGCTCAAGCGACTGCGGTGGCGCACCCGTCGCGGCACGCGCGAGCTGGATCGCCTGTTCGGCGGCTGGCTGGACGAGCGCTACGCCGACGTGGATGAGGCGTGCAGGACGGCATTCGATGCGCTGATGGACGTGCAGGATCCCGATCTCTGGGATTGGGTGATGGGCCATGCCCGTGCTCCCCGCGACGACTGGCAGGGCATCATCGATGACATCCGCACGAGGCATCGACTTTGACATCCGGCCGTCGCGGCAGCTGATCTGCTGGTTGATCTTGCTTGTGGCTCTCGCCACCGCGGCACCCCTGTTCACCTCCTTGCCCCTGCCGGTCCGCTGGCTGTTGTCGGCGGCCGTTGTCGTCGATGGTGTTCGCCGGATCCATCGCTACCGGCATCCTGCCTGCCGCCGCCTTTCCTGGGCCGCCGACGGGGTGTGGACGGTGGCCGGTCGCCGTGGCCCGGCCACGGAGGCAGAACTGCGGGCCGCGAGGCGGGTCGGGCAGGGCGTCTGCCTGTCGCTGCGCTGGCGTCGGCGGTGGCTGCACCTGCTGTTCCTCCCCGACAATACGCCCGCAGCGGACCTGCGCATGCTGCGAGCCCGCGTGAAGCGAGTGCGGTCCACGCCGGCGGATGGCCTGCCCTGACGGCGGACGCCACCGGCGAAAGCTGAGGCCCGGCCGGCCGGTCTCCTCCTTCGGCTTGCTCCGGCGCGCCGCATCGTGCACTCTGCCGCGCGGTGCGTGCCTTTCGCGGCGGGCCCACTCCTTCAAGGCTGCGACCCACAGGTATGTTCAGACCCCTCGAGCTCTTCATCGGACTGCGCTACACGCGCGCCAAGCGTCGCAACCAGTTCATTTCCTTCATCTCCACGGTGTCGATCGTCTGCATCGCCATCAGCGTGACCGCGCTCATCACGGTCATGTCGGTGATGAACGGCTTCGACAGCGAACTGCGCAATCGCATCCTGGGCGCCGTCTCGCACATCACCATCTCGGGTATCGACGACACGGTGCAGGACTGGCAGTCCGCCGTGAAGACGGCCGAGGCCACCCCGCACGTGAAGGGCGCGGCACCGTATGTCGAGATACAGGCCTTCCTGCAGGCGCGCCGCCCGAGCGGGGCGCTGATCCGCGGCATCGTGCCGTCGATGGAACCTAGGGTGTCGGATATCGACACGCACATGGTTCACGGCAAGATGACCGACCTGACCGATCGCAGCTGGAAGATCGCGCTCGGCAGCGAACTGGCTACCCAGCTCGGCGTGCAGGTGGGCGACAAGGTCACGGTGGTGGTGCCGCAGTTCACGGCCACGCCGATGGGCGCGGTGCCCAAGCTGCGCAGCTTCACCGTCAGCGGCATCTTCGAGCTGGGCATGCAGGAATACGATGCCAACCTCGCGCTGATCTCCATGGAGGACGCCCAGCGCCTCAACGGCCTGAACGGGCCGACGGGTATCCGCCTGAAGCTGGACGACATGCGCGAGGCCTTCCCGGTGGCGCAGGAGCTGTCCAACAAGCTGGGCCAGACCTACCGCATCGAAACCTGGATGGACACCCACGCCAACTTCTTCCGTGCCATCGACATGGAGAAGACGGTGATGTTCGTGATCCTCTCGCTGATCATCCTGGTGGCGGTGATCAACCTCATTTCCATGCTGATGATGCTGGTGACCGACAAGCAGGCCGACATCGCCATCCTCCGCACGCTGGGTTCCACCCCACGCAGCATCATGGGCATGTTCATGGTGCAGGGCCTGCTGGTGGGCATCGTCGGCATCGCCAGCGGTGTCGCCCTGGGTGCGTTGCTGTCGTACAACCTGCCGGCCATCGTCAAGTGGATCGAGCATGTCACGGGGCAGAATTTCCTCTCGCCGGACGTGTATTACATCAGCGAGCTGCCCAGCCAGCTGCTCTGGTCCGATGTGGGCTGGGTGGTGCTGGTGACCTTCGCGTTCTCGCTGCTGGCCACGTTGTATCCCGCATGGCGTGCATCACGCACGCAGCCCGCCCAGGCGCTCCGTTATGAATAATCCCACCGACGACATCGTGCTGCGCGCCACCGGAGTGGCCAAGGTGTACGAAGAGGGCGACCTGCGCACGGGTGTGCTTTCCAATGTGAATTTCTCACTGCGCCGTGGCGAGACGATGTCCATCGTGGGTGCGTCGGGCTCGGGCAAATCCACGCTGCTGCATATCATCGGCGGCCTGGACACGCTCACGGCCGGCAAGGTGGAGGTCAACGGTCGCGTGCTCTCCGATCTTTCGGATGCCGAGCGTGGCCGTGAGCGCAATCGCTCGCTGGGCTTCATCTACCAGTTCCACCACCTGCTGCCGGAATTTACGGCGCTGGAAAACGTGTGCATGCCCCTGCTGATCCGCGGCGTGTCCATCGCGCAGGCCCAGAAGGAGGCCACGACGCTGCTGGAGCGGGTAGGGCTGTCGTCGCGCCTGCGCCATCGCCCGGCCGAGATGTCCGGCGGCGAGCGCCAGCGCTGCGCGGTGGCCCGTGCCCTGGTCACGCGCCCGGCGTGCGTGCTGGGCGACGAGCCCACAGGCAACCTCGACGAGGCCAACGCCGCCCAGGTGTATGCCCTGATGCTGGAGCTGAACCGCGAAATCGGCACCAGCTTCGTGCTGGTCACGCACGACACGCGCCTGGCTGGCCGCATGGACCGCACGCTGGAGCTGAAGAACGGCGAACTCCACGAGCGCTAGACCGATCGCCGGGCGCCCGTCACTTCAGATGACGTGTGCGGCGATCCGCTGCGCCGCCGATCGCCCGGCCGGATTGGCCTGCGTCACCACCGCGTAGTTGTGGCCGCCCTCCGACCAGTAGTCCGCCAGCAGGCCACCGTCCTCGCGGCTACCGCGTGACAGCAGGTGGCGCACCGGCCCCGGTGGCCTGACGTAGAAACTGATCGTGTGCCCGCCGCCGTCGTCGTAGAGCACCATGGCGGCCGGTCCCTGGTCGGTGGCGAACAGCCGTCCGCCCATGGGCCGGAATCCGGCGTCCGAGAGGTCAGGCAAGCGCACGCTGGCGCCTACCCGGCCCGCCAGCCAGGCACGCAGGTCGCGTTCGTTGGCGGTGGTGATGTCCATCCCCACGCCATGGTCGAGCGCCAGCAGCCGATAGGCCTGCATCGCATCGGCCATCGGCGCGTTGGCCCCGCTGCCCATGCCGCGTGCAACCCAGCCGGCGCCGCCGCCCAACGCGAGGCACAGCAGCAGGCTGGCCGCGGTGGCCAGGCGGACGAAACGACGGCGGGCCATGCGTTGGCGCAGTGCGGTCGGGTCCGCGGTCGTCGAGGGTGCCAGGTCGCCGGCAAGCAGGGTGCGCAGTTGCTGGGCGTCCTGGCGCCAGCCCTGGATCTCCTCGGCCTGTTCGGGGTGGCGCGCGAGGTAGCGCTCCACCTCGCTGCGGTGCGGCTGCTCGAGCTGCCCGTCGACATAGGCGTGGATGTCGTGTTCGCTGGGAGGCGTGTGGGTCATTTCAGCAGTCGCAGGGCAGGTGTTTCGGGAGCGCCCTCGCCGAGGCGGCGCAGTGCGGCACGCGCGCGGGAAAGGCGGGACATGACCGTGCCGATCGGGACCTGCAGGATGTCGGCCACTTCCTGGTAGCTCAGGCCTTCCACGGTGATCCAGATCAGCAGGCTGCGCTGCTCGGTCGGCAGCGAGGCGAAGGTGGCCAGGGTGGCGTTGGCCATGGCGACCCGCTCGGCGGAGGGCCAGGTCGGCTCGTCGGGGGCGCCGCGCCCCAGCATGGCCAGCAGGCGCGCGTAACGGCTGGAACGGCGCTTTCCGTCCAGGAACAGCCGGTACTGGATGGAGAACAGCCACGCCCGCAGGCTTTCGTCGTCGCGACGCAGGTGCCATTTGGAAAGGGCGCGCTCCACCGTCGACTGGACGAGGTCGTCCGCCGCGTGCGCGTCACGGGTCAGCCACAGGGCGAAACGTCGCAGTCGTGGCAGCAGGGAGCGCAGTGCATCGTCGATGCGTGAGTCGGACATGCCGGGCCTTCTTGCCGGATTACAGGAGGTAGGACGAGTATCGTGACCACATAGTCCTCCTGAAGGGAATAAAAGTCGCGGACATACGTCCCACCCTTGTCAGCACATCCATCAGCACGGGAGACGAATACATGCATGAGACCGGAAAGAGGCGCCCGCCGCCGAACGTGGGCCTGCGCTGGGCCATCATCGGGTTGGTCGTGGCCGGCTCCGCCGCGGCGTTCGGCTACGTCGGCGGCTGGCTGGCGCCCGATAGGCTCTCGCCGAAGAAATTAGTCGACGTATTGCAGGCGAGCGGCGGCGAACACCCCGGTTACCGGCGCAACCATGCCAAGGGCATCTGCGTCGGCGGCCGCTTCGAATCCAACGGTGCCTTGCAGGGCGACTCGCGGGCGGCATTGTTCGCACCCGGCGTCAGCACCCCGGTGATCGGCCGCCTGGCGCTGCCCGGCGGTAACCCCTATGCCGCGGACAGTTCGGTGCCCATCCGCAGTTTCGCCCTGCGCTTCGACCTCGCGGACGGCGAGCAGTGGCGCACCGGTATGAACGCCATGCCCGTCTTCCCGGTGTCCACGCCGAAGGCGTTCTACGACCTCCAGGTGGCCACCGGGCCCGACCCGAAGACCGGCAAGCCCGATCCGGCGAAGGCAGGCGCGTTCTTCGCCGGGCATCCGGAGGCCGGCCCGTTCCTGGGCTGGGTGAAGACGGCCAAGCCGCCGGCCAGTTACGCCACCGAGACCTATGGCAGCATCAACGCCTTCTATCTGCGTGATGCGGCCGGCGTGCGTCGTGCCGTGCGCTGGAAGGTCGTGCCGGAGACGCCGGCCGCGGGCGATGGTTCCCCGGCCGCGGGCGATACCGATTACCTCGCCGCCGACCTGGTGAAGCGGCTGGCGGCTGGACCCTTGCGCTGGCACCTGGTCATGAGCTTTGCCGCGGATGGCGATGCGGTGGACGATGCCGCCTTGGCGTGGCCGGACAGCCGCCGGAGCGTCGATGCGGGCACCCTCGTGATCGACAGCTGGCAAGCACAGGCCGACGGCTCGTGCCGTGACGTGAACTACGACCCCACCATCCTGCCGCAGGGCATCGAGGCGTCCGGCGATCCGTTGCTTGCTGCACGGTCTGCCGCGTATGCGGAATCCTACCTGCGGCGCACTCGCGAAGAGGGCCACCTTCCCGGCGCCGCCCGCCCCAAGGAGACCCGCCCATGAACCACGCCACCGCGTTCCACCCGTTCGCCCGCCTGCTGCACTGGCTGATGGCGATGATGATCCTCGCCATGCTGTTCATCGGGGCGGGCATGGTCAGCACCGTGGCGGAAAAGCACGACACGCTGGTGGCGATCCACCGCCCGCTGGGCATCGTGATCTTCGTTCTTGCGTTGATCCGGCTGGGCTTTCGCCTCACCCATCGCGCACCGCCGCTGCCGTCCGACCTGCCACTGTGGCAGAGGCTGGCGGCCCACGGTTCCCACGTCATGCTGTATGGCCTGATGATCGCCATGCCGCTGATCGGCTGGGGCATGCTCTCGGCGGGTAACTATCCGGTGACGATGTTCGCGGGTGTGCACCTGCCGAAGATTCTGCCGTCCGACCCGGCGCTGTTCGCCTGGTTGCGCGAATCGCACCGGTACCTGGCGTGGCTGTTCTTCCTGACCTTCCTGGCCCACATGGGCGCGGCGCTGATGCATGGGCTGATCCGTCGAGACGGCGTGCTGCAGAGCATGACGGGAGGCCGGTCCGACGTGTGAGCGCGCATGCGGCACAATGGCCGCATGCGTCCGATCCTCATCGTCGTTCTCCTCATCGCCGTTCTCCTCATCGCCGGTCTTACGGGCTGCCGCACGCTGGGCTACTACGCGCACGTGGCGCACGGACAGGCGACGCTGCTGGCGCAGCGTCGCCCCGTGGCGGAGGTGTTGCACGATCCCGCCACGCCGGAGAGGGTACGCCTGCGCCTGGCGTTGTCCAGTCAGGCGCGGCGCTTCGCCTCCGATGCCTTGGGGCTGCCGGACAATCGCAGCTACACCTATTACGTGGCGCTGGATCGTCCCTGGGTGGCATGGAACGTGTTCGCCACGCCGGTGTTTTCCGTCGCGCCGGTCACGCACTGCTTTCCGATCGCCGGTTGCGTGGCGTACCGGGGCTATTTCCGCAAGAACCTGGCCGACCGCGAAGCGGCCCGCCTGAGGGCTGGCGGGGATGACGTGGCGTTGGGGGAGGTACCCGCGTACTCGACGCTCGGCTGGTTCGCCGATCCCATCCTCAGCAGCATGCTGTACTGGGACGACGACACCCTGGCCGGCACGATCTTCCACGAACTGGCGCACCAGAAGTTCTACGTGAAGGACGACACCGCGTTCAACGAGTCGTATGCCAGCTTTGTCGAGGACGAGGGCGTGCGTGAATGGCGTCGATCACGCGGCTTGCCACCGCCGGAGGGCGACGACGCCGTCGATCGCTCGTTCACCCTGCGCGTGCTCGCCTTGCGTGAGCAACTCGGCCGGCTGTATGCCGAGCCGATGGACGCCACTGCCATGGGCGTCGCCAAGGCGGAAACCTTCGAGGTGTTCCGTGGCGATTACCTGGCCTGGCGTGCCAACGTTGCCAGAGGCGATCGCCGCTACGATCGCTGGATGGCGAAGCCGCTGAACAACGCCACGTTGCTGCCGTTCGGTCTTTACGACACCTGGAAACCCGCGTTCGCCGCGCTGTTCGAGCGCAGCGATCGACAGTGGCCGGTGTTCTTCGCGCGGGTGGCCGCGCTGGGCAGGAAGCCTGCCGCCGAGCGCACGCGCGAGCTGCAGGCCTTGCTGCGCTAGCGCGGCGCCCGGCCCGTGCTCAGGCCGCGTATACCGGATAGGTGGTGTAGCCCTCGGCGCCGCCGCCGTACAGCGTCGCCGGGTTGGGACGCGCCAGCGGCCAGCCATGGCGAAGGCGATCCACCAGGTCCGGGTTGGCGATGAACGGGCGGCCGAAGGCCACAAGGTCCGCGCGGCCGCTGCCCACCGCGTCGATCGCCATGGCGCGGTCGTAACCGTTGTTGACCATCCACGGGCCGTCACCATGGCGGCGGTGCAGCGCTTCGTAGTCGAAGGGCTCGACATCGCGCGGCCCACCCGTGGCGCCTTCGATCACGTGCACGTAGGCCAGTGGGTGCGCCTTCAGCGCGTCGATGGCCGCGGTGAAAACGGCCGTGGGGTTGGAGTCGGCCATGTCGTTGGCGGGCGTAGTGGGAGAAAGGCGGATGCCCGTGCGGCCGGCCCCCGCGACCCCGACAACCGCCTCCACCAACTCGCGCAGGAAGCGCAGGCGGTTGGGAATGCTGCCGCCCCATGCGTCGGTGCGATGGTTGGTCTTGTCGCGCAGGAACTGGTCTATCAGGTAACCGTTGGCCGCATGGATTTCCACGCCGTCGAAACCGGCGTCCAGCGCAAGCTCCGTGGCGCGCCGGTAATCGTTGACGATCAGCGGGATCTCGCCGGCCTCGAGGGCACGGCAGGCCGACACCGGCTCGAAGCCGTTCGCGGTGAAGGTCTTGCCGTCGGCGCGGATGGCGGAGGGTGCCACGGGTGCGGCGCCGCCGGGCTGCAGGCTGGTATGCGAGATACGCCCCACGTGCCACAGCTGCAACACGATCTTGCCGCCCCTGGCGTGCACGGCGTCGGTGACCTTCTTCCAGCCACGCACCTGCTCGCCGCTGTAGATGCCCGGCGTATCCAGGTAGCCCTGGCCTTGCGGCGAGATCTGCGTGGCCTCGGCGATGATGAGGCCCGCGGCAGCGCGTTGTGCGTAGTACTCGACGGCGATGGGGCGTGGCACAAGGCCCGGGCCGGCGCGGTCGCGGGTGAGCGGTGCCATGACGATGCGGTTGGCCAGCTCGATATCGCCGGCGCGGAAGGGTTCGAACAAGGTATTCTGGTCAGTCATGTCGGGTCCTGTATTGCGATGGAAAAAGCGACAGGCCATGGGGCGTGCGTTCCGCCATGCAACCCCTCACTGTTCGTGTCGGGAAACACAGCGTTTCGACATGGCCGTCCAGATGGCCGTGTCTCGCGTTAACGTGCGCAGCCCGTCTTCCGTGGTGTGTCGCATGTCCTTGTTCAGTTACTGGTTCCGCATCCGTTTCTGGAAGCGTGTCGCAGCGGGCTTCGTGTTCGGCGCGCTGGCAGGCTGGCTGATCGGCCCTGCCGCGGCGACGTGGTTTGGGCCGCTCGGTACGCTCTACGTCACGTTGATCAAGATGATCGCAGTGCCCTTGGTCTTCTTCGCCGTACTACACAGCGTGTCGAGCCTGCACGGCGTGAAGGACGTCGCGGCGCTTGGCGGCCGCACATTCGCGTGGTTCGCCGCCACGGCCACGCTGGCGGTACTGGTCGGGTTGCTGGTGGCACACGTGCTGCAACCGGGCCTGGGCGTTCAGGGACTGACCACACCGGTCGGCTGGCAACCGCGCGCGGTGCCGCAGCCGGTGCAGGTGCTGCTGGACATCGTGCCGGCCAACCCCTTCCACGCCTTGAGCGAGGGCAAGATCCTGCAGGTGATTTTCTTCGCCGGCCTGCTCGGGCTGGCGCTGGTGAAGATCGGCGAGAAGTCGGCCCGGCTGCGTGCGCTGGCGGGGGAGGCCAACGACGGCATGATCCAGGTCACGCGCTTCGTGCTCGAGGTGACGCCGATAGGCACGTTCGGGCTTATCGCTGCCCTGGTGGGGAGCTACGGCTTCGAGAAGCTGCTGCCGCTGGCCACGTTCGTCGGTGCGCTGTACCTCGCCTGCGTGTTGCAGATCGTGGTGGTATACGGCGGATTGTTGCTCGCGCACGGGCTGAATCCACTGGCCTTCCTCCGCGCGGCGTTTCCGGCCATGCAAGTGGCTTTCACGTCGTCGTCGAGCTTTGCCGCGATGCCGATCGCACTGCGCAGCGTGGTCGCCAACATGGGCGTGAAGGAGGAATACGCGGCGTTCGCCGTGCCGCTAGGTGCCAGCATCAAGATGGACGGCTGCGGCGCGATCTATCCGGCGATCGCCTCGGTGTTCATCGCGCAGTATTTCCATCTCGACCTGCAGCCGGCGCAGTATGTGGTGATCCTGCTGGCCTCGGTGCTGGGTTCGTTCGGCACGGCGGGCGTGCCGGGCACGGCCACGGTGATGGTGACGCTGGTGCTGAGTTCCGCGGGGCTTCCGCTGGAGGGGATTGGGTACCTGGTGGCGATCGACCGGATACTGGACATGATGCGCACGCTGACCAACGTGACCGGGCAGATGGTGGTGCCGGTGCTGGTGGCGCGGGAGCGGGGGATTCTGGATATGGGGGTTTACAATCAGCGGACAACGGGCGCCTTGCCACTGGGTGCAGGAGGATTCGACGATGTCCCGCATGCGTAAGAAATCCGAATTACCGACCAAGGTTTGCCAGAAGTGCGGGCGTCCGTTTGCCTGGCGTAAGAAGTGGGCCAGGGAATGGGAAAACGTTCGGTACTGTTCGGAGCGGTGTCGGGGGTGAGCGGCTTTCATGCCAAGGCGCTGCGTCGTTACGGAGCTCCCCGATAAACCGACGCGACGTCGCATGAGCGTGAACTCGCGCGTCGCCGTTGCGTCAGACCTGAAGTTGGTATGATTATCAGCGAAAAATCAAACCGACGTTTTTGCACGAAGCAGGGATTCACTCTTCGCTTCGTCACTCCAAGGGAGCAACCATGGCAACGGAAACCAAGACGACGTTAGAAGTTAAGTCGACCGAGCACGGCGACACGGTAAGCGGCCAAGAGACCGCCGAATACAAGGAAAAAATGGCGGGAGTAGGCGTGACGCTTTCCGTGAGCGCTAGCGGGAAGCTCTCGACCGAAACCCGGCATGAGAATGGAAACGTCAGCTGGACCGGTACGTCCGAGGTCTCCGCAACGGCCAAGGGTGAAGTGAAAGGCGAGAAGGGGGGCGTGGGCGTGGAAGAGCGCCAGGGCTTGCGCTCGACGTATAACGTCGTCGCGCCGGAGAAAGCGCTCGCAGGCATGGATCCGGCGACCATCACGCCGTACGATCCTGTCTCCATGCCCGTCGGCACGAAGGTGTCGATCGACAGCGCGAACTTCGAAAAAAGCAAACTCACCGGCACCTTCGATCACCTGGCGATCGAATCGCGTGTTTCGACCGAGCGTGGAAGCGGCGTCCTTGTCGAGAAGACGTCCGACCACATGGTGCGGGTCATGGTCGGCCCCAAGGACGCTTTGGCGAAGTACGACGGCATAGGTGTGGAATTCGGTAAGGCTCGCGCGCTTCTCGGACGAGAGGACAAGCTCGAGGGTAAGCAGTTGCAGACGGCCGAATTCGATCTATCCACGCCGCAAGGACAGGGAGCCTATAACCGTTTCCTCGGATTGGGGGTGCTGCCCAGGGAATCGGGTCCAGGTGTGTCGAACGTTTCCACGGTGGAGACCCATGACCTGTCGTCGGCCTCGCAGCTGGGAATCAAGCTGGGTAAGTTCGAAAAAAGTATCGATCTTCAGAAGAACACGGGGGAACTTGTCGTAACGAAACGCCCCGATGGAAGCACGGAATCATCCGCGCTGAAGATCCATTACGACACGGGCGTGCCGCTGGCCATCGAATCGACGTTCGACAAGGACGGTCACGAGGTGGTGTCCGCGCGGCGCTACACCCTCACCTTTGATGCCAACGAGAATTCGTGTCCTAGCCTGAACAATCTTCCCTTGGAGCGCACAGGCGCGGATACACCGATAAAACCCGGTGACAAGGTGACGTTGACGCTCACGGAAGAGCAGATGCAAAAGCTCGCCAGTGACACCCAGCAAGCGAATCCAAGGCCATCCGACGCCAATGTTTGGGTGGAGCGGAGAGCGAATCTGGACGAAGGGTCCGACCCGTCCCAAGCCTTCGCTCTCAAGATGGCTGCTACACAGGGCAACCAGGTCAGGATATTGGAAGCGTTGCAAAGAATTTATCCGAACGATCCATCGCACCCTCAGCAAACCCTGCCAGGAACGCTTCAGGTCCAAGGCAAGACCCCGGACCGCCAGCATGACCAGGAGGGACCGTCGCACGGCGGCCCATTGGGTGTTCGAGCGCAACAGAGTGTTCCACTCGATGACCCCTCGCATCCGGGATATAAATTATTTACGCAAGTCCGTGATTACGTGCATGAGATGGACACCCGGTATAGAAAGTCGCCCGATGTGCAGAGCGACAATCTCTCGGGCGTTCTGACGGTGGCAGCGAAAGCCAACGGGATCACGCATGTAGGCGGCGTCGAACCCAACACCAAAGACGCATCGACGGTATTCGTCTACGGAACGGCGACCTCGGCAGGGGCGCATCGATATGCAGAGGTGCCCACGGTCCAGGCGCTCAATACGCCACTGGCGACGAGCTCAGAGCAGTACCACCAGGCCGAAGCTAAGCCGTCGCTGGCCGAGACGCCGGAGCAGGCGCAACAGCAGGCAGTCGCGCAGTCGCCATTGATGGGGAGGTGACGCTTCAGCGACACCGCGTTGTTGGTTTTTCGCCCACATCGTGGGCTCCTACCGTGTCGGTGTCGGTGTCGGTGTGGGGGCGGCGCGGTGGGCGGCCATGTGTTTGAGGTAGGTGATCAGGTCGTCCAGGTCGTGGTCGGAGAGGGTGTCGGGGCTGAAACCGGGCATCTTGGCTTGCGGCCACTGGCGTAGCGATTGCGGGTTGCGGATGAGGGTGCGCAGCATGTCTTCGCGCAGGTAGTCGGTGGGGCTGTGCGGGATGTTGAGGTCCGGGCCCAGCCGTGCGTCGCCCTGGCCGTTGAGGGTGTGGCAACTGAGGCAGTTGCGCTGGAAGACGGCGAAGCCGCGGCGGGCCGGGTCGTCCGGTGGCAGGTCGGCGGCGGGGCGCATTTTCGGGAAACGGGTCGCGGGGTCGGCAAGGAGCCTGACGGCGGCGATCTGGTAGGGCCATTGTTCCGGTCCGATGTGGCTGGCCTCGGGATGTCGCCAGACCAGGTAAAACGGGCCGGCGCCCGGTTTGTCCTTGCCCAGCATCGGCCAGGGCGCGTCCGGCGGCTCGATGGCCAGCCAGGCCTCAGCAGCACTCTTGCCCAGCACGAGGGACGCCGGCAGCTCTGCTGCGAAGCCGTCCATGGCCACGAATTGCAGGTGCGCGGCCGAGTCGATGCCCGGCAGCAGGGCCTTCAGGGGCACAGCGCGGTAGCGCATGGCGGCGTGGTACGAGACGTCGCCGGGGACATCGATGACGCGCACATCGGGGCGGGCCAGCAGCTGCGCCGTGGTGAGACGTTGCACGCCCTTGCCCGTGTCGAGTGTCAGGGTGGCCGCCGGCGCGAGCGTGGCGAAGCAGAGCAGGGCGATGATGATCAGGATGCGCACGGCATGTCCTATATCCGGATGTTTGGTGTATGGCGGCCCTATCGGTACCCTCGGATTATCGCCCCATCGTCCCCACCTCGGGGATTCGACACGATCACGGATTCACCATGGCCGACACCACCGTCCCCCGGTTCTTCGACGAATTTCCCATGCAGAAGGTCACCGACGCCGGGCTGGATGCCGAACTGGCCCGCGACGACGGTCGCATCGCGATCCTGTTCCTGTGGGGCCGCGATTGCCCCAATTGCGATATCGCCAAGCGGCAGATCCTGCTGACGGCGGAGCGCTTCGCCTGGCCGGAGGTGCGCTGGTTGCACGACAACGTCTACGACGACCCGACCATGGGCACGCGCTTCGGCCTGCACGGCATCCCCGCGTTTTTCCTCTTCCATCGTGGCCGCAAGCTGGGCCGGATCACCTCGTGGCCGGGGGCGGATGCCTTTGTCGACGCGGTAAACAAGAAGATCGGCCTGACCGGAGCCACCGCATGATCGTCACCTCGCTGCTCGACACCGACCTGTACAAGTTCACGATGATGCAGGTGGTGCTGCACCAGTATCCGGCCGCGCAGGTGGAATACCGTTTCCGCTGCCGTACGCCGGGTGTAGACCTGGTCCCGTTGATCGGGCGCATCCGCGAAGAACTGGATGGCCTCTGCGCGCTGCGGTTCACCGACGACGAACTGGCCTACCTGCGTGGCCTGCGCTTCATCGACAGCGACTTCGTCGACTTCCTCGGCCTGTTCCATCTCAATGCCAAGTATGTGTCGATCGCGCCGTCGGCCACCGCGCCCGGCGAGATCGACATCGTGATCGAGGGGCCCTGGCTGCACACGATCATGTTCGAGGTGCCGCTGCTGGCTATCGTCAACGAGCTGTACTACCGGGCGACGCAACCGGACCTGGACCTGGCCGAGGGCAGGGCGCGCCTGCGCGCGAAGATCGCCCTGCTGCATGACACGCCAGGGTACGAGCGCGTGCGCATTGCCGACTACGGCACGCGGCGCCGGTTCTCCAGGGCCTGGCACGAGGAAATGCTGGCTACCCTGGCGGAGGGCCTGGGCACCCAGCTGGCCGGCACCAGCAACGTCCTGCTGGCGATGCGACAGGGGCTGGTGCCGATCGGCAGCATGGCGCATGAATACTTGCAGGCGTTCCAGTCGCTGGGACCGCGACTGCGCGACTCGCAGACGGCCGCACTGGAAGCGTGGGCCCGCGAGTACCGCGGCGACCTGGGTATCGCGTTGTCCGACGTCTACGGGCTGGACGCGTTCCTGCGCGACTTCGACATGTACTTCTGCAAGCTGTTCGACGGCGCGCGGCATGATTCCGGCGACCCGTTCACCTGGGGCGACCGGGTGCTGTCGCACTACGTGGCCAACCGCGTGGACCCGCGGACGAAGACGCTGGTGTTCAGTGACAGCCTGGATATCCCGCGCGTGATGGACCTTTACCGTCACTTCGACGGCCGTTGCCTGCTCTCGTTCGGCGTCGGCACCAACCTGACCAACGACGTGGGGCCGGCACCGATCAACATCGTCATCAAGATGACCCGCTGCAACGGCCAGCCGGTGGCGAAGATTTCCGACTCGCCGGGCAAGAACATGAGCGACGACCTGGAATACGTGGGCTATCTGCGCAAGGTGTTCGGCATGTCGGTGGCCTGACTCAGAACGCCGGCAGCACGGCGCCGTTGTAGTTCTTCTCGATGAAGGCCTTGACCTCCGGTGAGGTGAGCGCAGCGGCGAGCTTCTTCACGCGCGGGTCGTCCTTGTTGTCGTCGCGGCCGACCAGGTAATTGACGTACGGGGAGTTCTTGTCCTCGATCAGCAGCGCGTCCTTGACCGGGTTCAGCCCGGCGGCCAGGGCGTAGTTGGTGTTGATCAGGGCGAGGTCCACCTGGTCGAGCACGCGGGGCAGCATGGCCGCTTCGAGCTCGCGGAACTTCAGGTGCTTCGGGTTCTCGACGACGTCCTTCAGGGTGGCGAGGCGGTCGTTGGGATTTTTCAGCTTCACCAGGCCGTGGCTGGCCAGGAGCAGCAGCGCACGACTGTTGTTGCTGGGATCGTTGGGAATGACCACGTCGGCACCGTCGGGCAGCTGGTCGATCGCCTTGAACTTCTTCGAATACGCGCCGAACGGCTCGATGTGCACGCCGACCACCTTGACCAGGTGGGTGCCGCGCTCCTTGTTGAACGCGTCAAGGTAGGGCTCGGTCTGGAAGAAGTTGACGTCGATCTGCTTCTGCGCCACCTGCATGTTGGGCTGCACGTAATCGGTGAACACCTTCACCTCGATGTTTACGCCCTGGCTGGCCAGCAGCGGCTTGATCTGCTTGAGGATCTCCGCATGCGGCACGGGCGTGGCGGCCACGGTGAGCGTGGCGGAGGTGTCCGTCTTGCCGTCGCCCGCGCTGCCGGAGCACCCCGCGAGGAAAAGGGCGAGGGCGGCGGTGAGGGGCAGCAGGTACTTCTTCATGGCGGACGTCCGTGGCGGATGGTGCGGCCCGCCAGCATAGACGTCCATACCGCCGTATGCAAAGGCGCCTCAGCGGCGCGTGTAGCGCAGGACCAGGCGGTCGCCGAGCGATTGCAGGATCTGCACCAGCACTACCAGCAGCGCCACGGTCACCAGCATGTAATCAGGCTTGTAGCCGTTGTATCCGTACTGGTAGGCCAGTGCGCCCAGGCCGCCGGCACCCACGATGCCGCCCATGGCGGTGTAGCCGACCAGGGCCACGGCGGTGACCGTGGTGGCGGCAATAAGGCCGGGACGGGCCTCGGGCAGCAGCACGCGGGTGACGATCTGCCAGGTGGTGGCGCCCATGGCCTGGCTGGCCTCGATCACACCGCGCTCGACCTCGCGCAGCGCGGTTTCCACCAGGCGGGCGAAGAACGGGGCGGCGCCGATCACCAGGGGCACGATGGCGCCGCGGATACCGATGCTCACGCCCGTGATGGCCTGCGTGAGGGGGATCAGCAGGATCATCAGGATGATGAAGGGCACGGAACGCAACACGTTGACCACCAGCGACAACGCGGCGTAAAGCTTTGGCCGCGCATGCAGCTGGCCGCGTGCGCTGAGGAACAGCCAGATGCCCAGCGGCAGGCCCAGCGCCAGCGTGAACAGCAGCGAGCCGCCCAGCATCAGCAGGGTGTCGACGCAGGCCTGGGCGATTTCCGGCCAGTCGATGTTGGGAAACAGGGATTGCATGGGGCTCATCGGGCCACTTCCTCGATAGCCACGCCGGACGCGCGGAGCTGCGCGAGGGCGTCGTCCAGACGCTCGCCGTGCATCGCCAGCGTGAGTTGCCCGTACGGGGTGTCCTTGATCCGGTCGACCCGGCCCGACAAGAGGTTGTATTCGATGCCGGTGTCGCGCACCACGCGCGACAGCAGCGGCGCATAGGTGGCCTCGCCGCGGAAGGACAGCCGGAACAGACGCCCGTCGATGCCGGGGAACGCCGGACCACGGCCCTCGCGATGGTCGGCCTCGTCCACGAAGCGGCGGGTGGTGGGGTGCTGTGGGTGCAGGAAGACGTCGGCTACCTCGCCCACCTCGACCACGCGCCCCGCGTCGAGCACGGCTACGCGATCGCACACGCGGCGGATCACGTCCATCTCGTGCGTGATCAGCACGACGGTGAGGCCGAGCTGACGATTGATGTCCGCCAGCAGTTCCAGCACCGATGCCGTGGTCTGCGGATCGAGGGCGCTGGTGGCCTCGTCGCAGAGCAGGATCGACGGTTTGCTGGCCAGGGCCCTTGCGATGCCGACGCGCTGTTTCTGGCCGCCCGAGAGCTGCGCGGGATACTTGCGCGCGTGGGCGGTGAGGCCCACCAGGGCCAGCAGTTCGTCGACGCGTGCCTGGATCTGTTTCTCGTCATGCTCGCCGTGCAGGCGCAGCGGGAAGGCGACGTTGTCCGCCACCGTGCGCGAGGACAACAGGTTGAAGTGCTGGAAGATCATGCCGATGCCCGCGCGCAGGCGGCGCAGTTCGGCGCCGGTGGCGTGGGTGACATCGCGATCGGCGATGAACACCTGCCCGGCGGTGGGGCGCTCCAGCAGGTTGATCAGGCGCAGCAGCGTGGATTTGCCGGCGCCGGAATGGCCGATGATGCCGAACACCTCGCCCGCCTCGATGGTGAGATCGACGGGTTCCAGCGCGGGCACGAGGGTGCCCTCCACCCGGTAGGATTTGGATGCGGAGGCGAAACGGATCACGGGGCGGGTGGCTCCAGCCGGTAACGGGCACCCATGGTAGCCGAAGCCGGCCGGAGGTCGGCACCGCGCGATGGCCGCCGTGCCGGGCGTAGACTGTGCCGATCTCCTTCGACGCCAGGAACCGCGCATGACCAGCATCTACGACTTCTCCGCACGCGACATCGACGGCAACGAGCGGTCGCTGGCGGAGTTCCGCGGCAAGGCCCTGCTCGTGGTGAACGTGGCGTCCAAGTGCGGGTTCACGCCGCAGTACAAGGGGCTGGAGCAACTGCACAAGACGTATGCGGCGCAAGGCTTCGAGGTACTGGGGTTTCCGTGCGACCAGTTCGGTCACCAGGAGCCGGGCGACGACGCGGACATCCGCGAATTCTGCTCGCTCACCTACGAGGTCAGCTTCCCGATGTTCTCGAAGGTGGAGGTCAACGGCGACCAGGCACACCCGCTGTTCCGCTGGATGAAATCACAGAAGAAGGGCCTGCTGGGTACCGAAGGCATCAAGTGGAACTTCACCAAGTTCCTGGTCGATCGCGATGGCCAGGTGGTGGAACGCTACGCACCCACCGATACGCCGGAAAAGATCGGCAAGGATCTGCCGCCGCTGCTGGGCTGATCGCTCATCCCACCCAGGCCGGCGTGGTCTTGTCCAGGAAGGCGGACAGGCCATGCTGGCCCTCGGGCGACACGCGCAGCCGTGCGATCAGCGCGGCGTTTTCCGCGTCCGTCCGTTCCGCGTCGGCCGGGGTGTGACCGCCCATCGCCAGCGCCAGCCGCTTCGCTTCGCGCTGCGCCACGGGTCCACCGCGCGTGAGCAGGCCCAGCACACGTTCCACGGTCGCGTCCAGCTGGTCCGGCGGCACCACCTCGTGCACCAGGCCCATCGACAGTGCCGCGGCACTGTCGATCAGTTCGCCGGTGACGAACAGCCGGCGGGCCTGCCGCAGGCCGATCGCGGCCACCACGTAGGGCGAGATGACCGCGGGCACCAGGCCGAGCTTGACCTCGGACAGCGCGAAGCGCGCGCTGTCCACCGTGACCGCGATGTCGCAGCACGCGACCAGGCCCACGCCGCCTCCGAAGGCCGCGCCGTTGACGCGTGCAACGGTCGGCTTCGCAAGAAATTGCAGGCGGCGCATCAGTGCGGCCAGGCGCAGCGAGTCCGCAAGGTTGTCGGCTTCGCTGGCGGCGGCCATGCCGCGCATCCAATTCAGGTCGGCCCCCGCGGAGAAGCTGCCGCCACTGCCGGTCAGCACCACGGCGCGTACGCTGTCGTCGTGCTCGACCTCGTCGATCGCGGCGGTCAGCTCGGCGATCAGGCCGTCGTCGAAGGCGTTGTGCACCTCGGGACGGTTCATCACCAGATGGGCGGTACTGCCATGACGGCGGAGTTCGACGGCGGGCATGGGCAATCTCCGGCAGGGCGCAAGATCATAATAGGCCGGCACGGCATGTGCAGCCCTCGTGCTAAAGGCATACAATGCGAACAGTTCTTATTTGAGTATTTGCTGTGCGCCTCTCCGACGCGCCGAAAGGTGCCAAAGCCGTGGTCCAGTCCGTCACCGATGCCCATCCCGCCGATCCCATCGCGCAGCGTCTGCGCGATCTGGGCTTCGTGGCCGGCGAGCCGGTGCGCCTGGTGGCGCGCGGGCCGCTCGGTGGCGATCCCCTGCTGATCCAGATTGGCTCGACCCGTTTCGCGCTGCGCCGTACCGAGGCCGCGCGCGTCACCATCGCCATGGAGGACGCCGCATGAGCGCCATCGCCACCCGCATCGCCCTGGTCGGCAATCCCAACTGCGGCAAGACGGCCCTGTTCAATCAGCTCACCGGCGGCCGGCAGAAGGTCGCCAACTACGCCGGTGTCACCGTGGAACGCAAGGAGGGTCGCTTCGTCACGCCCTCCGGGCGCACGTTGCAGATCCTCGACCTGCCGGGTACCTACAGCTTCGACGCGACCAGTCCCGACGAGGCGATCACGCGTGACGTCTGCCAGGGGCGCTATCCCGGCGAGGCGCCGCCCGACCTGATCGTCTGCGTGGCCGACGCCACCAACCTTCGCCTGCACCTGCGGTTCGTGCTGGAAGTGCGCCGCCTGGGTCGCCCCGTGGTGCTCGCGCTGAATATGATGGACGCCGCGCGCCGCCGCGGCATGGTCATCGACGTGGACGCGCTGTCGCGGCGGCTCGGCGTGCCCGTGGTGGAGACGATCGCGGTGAAGCGCGGCGGGGCGCAGGCGCTGATCGACCGCATCGACCGGGTCGTGCCCGCCATCCAGCCTGCCGATATAGACACGGCCGACCGCGACCGCCTGCACGCCGAGGTGCGTTCCATCCTCGCCGAGACGGTCACGCTGCCGCGCGACACCGTGGTCCTCGACGACGCCATCGACCGCTGGGTGCTGCATCCGGTGTTCGGCCTGGCGATCCTCGCGACGCTCATGTTCATGATCTTCCAGGCCGTGTTCTCGTGGGCGCAGCCGGTCATGGACGGCATCCAGGCCGGTATCGCCGCGCTGGGCGATGGGGTTACCCGGTTCCTGCCCGAGGGAAGCGCGCTGCACAGCCTGCTCAAGGACGGCCTGTTCGCCGGGCTGGGCGCGGTGCTGGTGTTCCTGCCGCAGATCCTCATCCTGTTCCTCTTCATCCTGGTGCTGGAGGAATCCGGTTACCTGCCGCGCGCGGCATTCCTGCTCGACCGGATGATGTTCCGCGTGGGCCTGACGGGCAGGGCGTTCATCCCGCTGTTGTCCAGCTTCGCCTGCGCCATCCCCGGCATCATGGCCACGCGCAGCATCCAGGACCCGCGCGATCGCCTCACCACGATCCTTGTTGCGCCGTTGATGACCTGCTCGGCGCGCCTGCCGGTGTATACGCTGCTGATCGCCGCGTTCATTCCCAACCACACGGTGGCGGGCATCTTCAACCTGCAGGGCGTGGTGCTGTTCACGCTGTACTTCGCCGGCATCTTCAGTGCGCTGCTGGTCGCGTTCGTGATCAAGCGGCTGCGCAAGGATCGCAGCGAGCACGCGCTGATCATGGAGCTGCCGTCGTACCGGCTGCCCAACGTGCGAGACATCGGCCTGGGCCTGTGGGAGCGCGCGCTGATCTTCCTCAAGCGGGTGGGCGGCATCATCCTCGCGCTCACCGTGCTGCTGTGGTTCCTGTCCAGCTTCCCGGGGCCGCCCGAGGGCGCCACGGGCCCGGCCATCGACTACAGCATGGCGGGCCGCCTGGGCCGGCTGCTGGAATACGTGTTCGCGCCCATCGGTTTCAACTGGCAGATCTGCATCGCGCTGGTGCCGGGCCTGGCGGCACGCGAGGTCGCCGTGGCCGCGCTGGGCACGGTGTATGCCATGTCCGGCAGCGACGACGCCGTGGCCTCGCAGCTGGGTCCGGTGATCTCGCATTCCTGGTCGCTGGCCACCGCCCTGTCGCTGCTGGCCTGGTACGTGTTCGCGCCGCAGTGCATGTCCACGCTGGCGGTGATCCGCCGCGAGACCAACTCGTGGCGTAACGTGGCCGTGGCCGCCGGCTACCTGTTCGGCCTGGCCTACCTGGCCTCGCTGGCCACCTACCAGATCGCGAGGGCGCTCTCATGAGCACGTTCGATATCGTGCAGGGTGTCGTCATCGCGGTCGTCGTGCTCGCGGCCGCCTACGTGGCGTTCCGCAAGCTGCTGCCGAAGACTTCGGTGCGGGCCATGGCGCGCGTCTCGGCCGCGCTCAACCGCGACGGTCGCCCCGGCGTGCTTCGCGCACTGGGCCGGCGCATCCAGCCGGCGGCGGCCACCGGCAGCTGCGGCGACGGCTGCGGCTCGTGCGGCTCGTGCGGGCCTGCGCCCTCGGTCGGCCCGGCCGTCGAGAGCCAGCCGCTGACCTTCAAGACCCGGAGCTAGCCAGCCCCGGCTTCAGTCGTCCGCACCCTGGCCGGCCGTGCCGTGCTTCCGGCGCTTCTCCCGCAGCGTCCACCAGCTGACGGCGAGGTTGACGGTGAACCACGCGCCCAGCAGCGCCAGCGGCCAGGCGATCACCGCCGGCCAGGCGATGGCGACCACGGTCAGCACCAGCGCGGCGACGAAGCCGGCCAGCAGTGGGCCGGTTTCGGTGTCGCCCAGCACCCGGTGCTGGGAAATCGCCGCGCCCAAGGTGTTGGCAATGCGCAACGCGCCCGCCGCGGCGCGGCCCGAGCTGCCACCCCCGCGACGGGGCCGCGGCGGATGCGGCGCGCTGCTGCGCACGCGTTCGTTGCCCGACCGGCGCCGCCGGGGCTGCAGCAGGATCTCGGTGGCGTTTTCCAGGTCCGCCTCGTACTGGGCCTCAAGCTGCGTGGCGAAACCGGCATCCTCGATGGCAACATCGATTTCCCGATTGCTGAGCCAGCTGGCGATGTTCAGGTTGGACGAGCCCACGCGGGCCCAGCGGCCGTCGGCCACGGCGGTCTTGGCATGCAGCATCGAGCCGTTCCATTCGAACACACGGATGCCGGCCTTCAGCAGGGGCCGGTAGCCGGAGCGCGACATACCGGCGACCATGGGGATATCGCTGGTGCCGGGCACCAGCAGGCGGACATCGACGCCGTCGCGTGCAGCCGCGGAAAGCGCCTGCACATAGGGCGCCACGCCCACGAAGTAGGCGTCGGTCAGCCACAGGGTCTTATGTGCCATCGCCGCGACCATCTGGTCCAGCCGGTACATGCCGGCGGTGCTGGGCTGCGTGGCGATGACGCGCAGGGCGACCTGGCCGGCCTCGACGGGGGTGGCGACGGGCGACAGCCGCGTGTCCTCCGGCAGGGGTTCTCCGACCTCGCGCCAGCTGTCGGCGAAGGCATGTTCCAGTTCCGCCACAGCCGGCCCGCGCAGCGCCACGCCGGTGTCGCGCCAGGGCGGTACGTCGCGGCCCGGCTCGCCCAGCCACTTCTCGCTCAGGCACACGCCGGACAGGAAGCCGACCTCGCCGTCGACCACCAGCAGCTTGCGATGGTCGCGGCTGATCCAGCCGAACGAGCTGCCCAGGCGGGGCGGGTTGTAGATGCGGACCAGGCCGCCGGCCGCGCGCAGCGGCGCCCAGAATGACGAGCGCGACTGGCCCAGGCATCCACCCCAGTCGCCGATCACGGCCACGAACACGCCGGCCTGCACGCGCTCCACCAGTGCGTCGCGGAAGGCCTGGCCGATCCGGTCGTCGCGGATGATGTAGTTCTCGAGGAACACATGCCGGGTCGCCCCGGCGATGGCCTTCAGCCAGGCATCGAAATGCGCCTGGGCGTCGATCAGCAGCTCGACGGCATTGCCCCCGATGAGGGGAGCGCCGGCGCTGCGGCTGAGGGCCTGCTGGGCGAATAGGCGGCTGGAAAAGCCGTGGGTGCGGTGTCGGGCGTTCATGGGGGGCGAGTCTAGCGGCATGGCGCATGATCGCGGCCAGGGTATCGATGTGGCGTGAGAACCAGTCGGTTTCCGGTCATGCCAGTGCGCTAAAATACGCGGCTATGACCGAGACCCTTTCCAGCCGCCCGCGTCCCGCGGAAGCCGGCGCCCGCCGCCCCAGCACCGGTGTCGTGATCGACCGTGTCCAGGTCGGTGGCGGCGCGCCCATCGTCGTGCAGTCGATGACCAATACGGATACGGAAGACCCCGTATCCACCGCGAAGCAGGTGGCCGAGCTGGCCCGCGCCGGCTCGGAAATGGTCCGCATCACCGTCAACACGCCGGCGGCCGCCGCCGCCGTGCCGCGCATCCGCGAGCGCCTGGAGATGATGGGGGTCTCGGTGCCGCTGATCGGCGATTTCCACTACAACGGCCACCAGCTGCTGGAAGGCGAGCCCGCCTGCGCCGAGGCCCTGGCGAAATACCGGATCAACCCGGGCAACGTGGGCTTCGGCAAGAAGAAGGATGCCCAGTTCGCCTCGATCATCCAGATGGCCATCCGCTACGACAAACCCGTGCGCATCGGCGCGAACTGGGGTTCGCTGGACCAGTCCATGGTGGCTGCGCTGATGGACGAGAACGCCGGCCGCGCCGATCCGTGGGACGCCGGCCATGTGGCCCGTGAGGCGCTGATCCGCTCCGCGCTGGATTCCGCGGCCCGTGCCGAGGACCTCGGCCTGGCGCGCGACCGCATCATCCTGTCGTGCAAGGTGTCCGGCGTGCAGGAGCTGATCGCGGTGTACCGCGATCTGGCGCGTCGCGGCGATTACGCATTGCACCTGGGCCTGACCGAGGCCGGCATGGGCTCCAAGGGCATCACGGCCTCCAGCGCCGCCCTGGGCGTGCTGTTGCAGGAAGGCATCGGCGACACCATCCGCATCTCGCTCACGCCGGAGCCGGGCCAGTCGCGCACGGCCGAGGTGATCGTGGCGCAGGAACTGCTGCAGACCATGGGCCTGCGCGCGTTCACCCCGCTGGTCACCGCGTGCCCGGGTTGCGGTCGCACCACCAGCGAGTTCTTTCAGGAACTGGCCAAGACGGTGCAGGCGCATGTGCGCGAGCAGATGCCGGTGTGGCGGGTGAAGTACGACGGCGTGGAAAACCTCACCCTGGCGGTGATGGGCTGCATCGTCAACGGTCCGGGTGAATCCAAGCACGCCAACATCGGTATCTCGCTGCCGGGCAACGGCGAGGCGCCTTCCGCGCCGGTGTTCATCGACGGCGAGAAAGCGATGACGTTGCGCGGCGACCACATCGCAGACGAGTTCGTGGCCATCCTCGACCACTACGTCGAAACGCATTACGCCGCACGCGGCGACTGACCCGTCACGCGTTGAATGCGGGGCCGCCTTCATCATGACCGGCGGTTCCCCGCAGGAGACAACGCATGACCTCCACCGTTCCGGTCCTCGACCTCAACGACGGCAACACGGCACCGCAGCTGGGCTTCGGTGTCTTCCAGATTCCCGATGCCGAAACCGCCGATGCGGTAGCCGCCGCGCTGAAAGCGGGCTATCGCTCGATCGATACCGCGGCCATCTACAAGAACGAAGCCGGTGTGCGCCAGGGCATGGAACGCTCAGGCGTGCCGCGTGGCGATATCTTCCTCACCACCAAGCTGTGGAACAGCGAGCAGGGTTTCGACTCGACGCTGAAGGCGTTCGACGAAAGCGTGACCAAGCTCGGTACGGATTATGTGGACATGTACCTGATCCACTGGCCGACGCCGAAGCACGATCGCTACATCGATACCTGGAAGGCATTCATCCGCCTGCGTGAAGAAGGCCGTATCCGCTCCATCGGCGTGTCCAATTTCCAGTCGGCGCACCTGGATCGCATCGTGCAGGAAACCGGCGTCGTGCCGGTGGTCAACCAGATCGAACTGCATCCCGACTTCGCCCAGCGCGACGTGGTGGCCGCCAACGCGAAGCACAAGGTGATCACGGAGGCCTGGAGCCCGTTGGGCCAGGGCGGCGACCTGCTCAAGAACGAAACGCTGGTTGCCCTCGGCAAGAAGTACGGCAAGTCGAGCGCCCAGGTGGTGCTGCGCTGGCACGTGCAGCTGGGCCACATGGTGATTCCGAAGTCCGCTACGCCGGAGCGCATCGCCGCGAACATCGACGTGTTCGATTTCGCGCTGACGGACGAGGACATGAAGGCCATCGCCGGCCTGGATGCAGGCAAACGGATGGGCCCCGATCCGGACGAGTTCAACTGATCGTATCAGCCGGTCATTGCATCGAGACGTCGATCTCCATCGGATAGGGGGTCGGCGTCTTCGGTGGCGCGGGCAGCGCCCAGTTGGCGAACTGCCCGGCGAAACAGGTGGCTACGGGCGTTTTCGGCTTCACGTCCACGTCCAGGCTGCGCCCGTCCGGACGCACCCGCGCCACCAGTGTGAACGGACGCCGGTCGGCAGCCGGCATGTTGCTGGCGATGCAGTCCTTCAGCGCGTCCGTGGCCGGATTGCCGATGGTGTCCCACAGCTTGCCCTGCCATAGCTTGCCTTCGACGTTGGTCTCCAGCACCTTCGCGGTCTGCACGCGGGCGTCGAAGCCGCCATCGGCGGCCATGGCAAGAGCGAGGGCAAGCAGCATCTCGTGTCTCCGGCAGGGTAGGGCCGCAGCCTAGCAGGGACGCGCGGGCTTCACACCGGCGGCGATAGCGTCGTGGTCCAGCCGGGGCGTCGCACCGGCATGCCAGGAGTCCGCCATGCCCATGCGTCCGCTGTTCCTGCTGTCACTCGCCCTTGCCGCCACTGCCGCGATGGCCCAGACGGCGCCACCGTCGAACCCGGCCAGTGCACCGTCGCCGAAACCGATCGCGATGCCGGCACCCGCTACACCGTCACCCGGTGTGCCGCAGGATCTGGACACCGGTGCCGTGGCCCGCTCCAATCCCGCCGCCGCACCCGTGCAGCCCCATTCCGATGCCGGCGCCACCGAGCGTGGCCTGGCGCCCGTCAAGCCAGCCGGTTCCGCCACGGGCGTGACGCGCCGTGTCGAGAACGCCAATGCCCACGGGGTGGATGCGCAGGGCCATACGCTGGACCCGCACGGCAAGCCTGTCGGCCAGGCGCCCACGCCGTCCACCTCCGTGCGCTAACGTGACGAGGGCGCCGGCCAGGCCGCCGGTGCGCTACCATCCCGGCAATGCCGATCCGTGTGGGGAATGCGAGTGAGGATGAACCGGGCCATCGTCGTCGCCGCCCTGACCGTGGGCCTGTCTGCATGCGCGGGCATGGCCTCGAAAGTTGCCCGCCTCGACGTGGGCATGCCTCGCGACGAAGTGCTGGACCGGCTCGGACCGGCCGATTCCGATCGCACGATGATCGGTTTCGAGGTGATGAGCTGGCTCGATCGCCGTCCCGGCCGGTTTTCCTTCACCCATAAGGACTACACCGTTGTGCTGAAGGACGAGAAAGTCGTTCAGTTCGGGCCGGGGTTGATACGGCGCGACGGCAAGACCTCGTTGCAGATCGAGACCGACGACCGTTGAGCGTCGCCTCAGGCCAGCCAGTGCCGCTGGCGATACATCCATAGCGCGACGTACTCGTGCAGGCAGCGGGCGGTGAGCGTGAGCGCGTCGCGCCGCGGCAGCCAGGACGAGGCGGCGACCAGTTCGGTCAGGGCGTCGTTCGCCGGCGCCTCGATCACGCGCATGCCTTCGCGGCGAAAGCAGCTCGCCGCCCGTCTCATGTGGATGTCGGACGTGACCAGGACGATACGGTGTAGGCCCTCCGCTCGAAGGATAGCGGCGGTATCGCGAGCGTTCTCGTGTGTGTCGGTGCTGCCGTCCTCCACGCGCAGGTCGCTTGCCGGGACACCGGACGCGGCAAACCCCCTCGCGAGATAAACCGCCTGATCGCTGCCGGAGGCGAGCAGCACGGGCGCCTTTCCGGCACGCCACAGTGAAAGCCCCATGCCGGCTCGTGTCGTCGTCCGCGACCAGTCGCCATTCGGAAGCACGCCGCCGCCCAGCACGACGATGGCATCCGCGTGGGATGACGTGTCGTCCCTACCCGTTACCAGCCCCTTGCGCAGGTATAGGGCCAGGGCCGGCGTGGACGCCATCGCGAGCCATGCCGCGGCGAGGATGCCGAGGGCACAGGCAAGGCGCGGCCGGCGCCACAGCACCAGCGCAGTGGACAGGACGGCCAGCAACAGGGCCTGCACGGCCGGATGGATCAGGTAGTCGGCGATATCCATGGCCGCCGCGATCATGGCGCAAAAGCAGTGCCGCCGCCCGTCGGTCGAATGGCCTAGGCGGGCTGTTGAATGGACGCCACCGTGCATTGAAATGACGATACCGACCGAGCGAAATCACAGGGCGGGTGTCGTATGAATCATGGAAAACGCGTTGCTGCCGTGGCAGCCACTCTCTGGCTGACGGCCTGCGCCACCGGCGGTAGCCATCTGCCGCCGCCCACGCGGGATGCGGCCAGTCCGGTCGTCACCGCATATCTGATCGGCGTGGACGACGAGTTGCAGGTGACCGTCTGGCACAACCCCGACCTGAGCGTCAGCGTGCCGGTGCGCCCCGACGGCAAGATCACCGTGCCGCTGGTCGGCGACGTAGCCGCCGGCGGACGCACCACCGACCAGGTGGGCGCCGAGATCCAGCAGAAGCTTGTGCAGTACATCCGCGATCCGCAGGTGGCGGTGATCCTGACCGCGCTGCGCAGCCACGAGTACCTCTCTCGCGTGCGGGTTACCGGTGCCGTGCGCAGCCCGATCTCGATGCCGTACCGCCAGGGCATGACCGTGCTGGACGCCGTGCTGGCGGCGGGCGGCACGACGGAATTCGCCGCGCCCGATCGCACCGAACTCTATCGGCACGACGCGGCGGGCAGCACGCAGGCCTATGCGGTCAGCCTGCAGAAGATCCTCCAGCAAGGCGACCTGGCCAACAACTATCCCGTGCAGCCCGGTGACGTCATCACCGTCCCGCAGCGCGCTTTCTGATCGCCCCGCCGTCGGGCGGGGCAAGGGGTGTTATCCATGAACGGGGAACTCGTTCCTTTCGCGGGCATGCTGCCCGCGCTGATCGGCGAGGCACGCCGGCGCCGGATCGCGCTGGGCGTGACCTTCGCGGCGATCGCGCTGGCCGCGCTGGGCATCGGCGCGCTGTGGCCGAAGAAATACGAAGCGTCCACCACCATCCTGGCTCAGGAGGCGAGCATCATCACGCCGCTGATGGAGGGCGCGGCATCGGCCACCGCCAACGCGAACCGCGTGGGCATGGCGCGCGACGTGATCTTCAGCCGTCGCGTGATGGACCAGGTGCTGCGCACCGGTGGCTGGCTGGCGAGCACGCCGACGCCCATCGAACGCGACCGGCTGATCGAGGCGATCAAGTCGCGCACGAAGGTCATCAACGGCCGTGACAACCTGATCACGATCAGCTATTTCGATGCCGATCCGCGGCGCGCGTTCGAGGTGACCCGTGCGTTCGGCCAGCTGTTCATCAGCGAAAGCCTGGCGTCCAAACAGCGCGAAAGCCGCGATGCCTACGAGTTCATCGACAGCCAGGTGGAGGCCTACCGGGGCAAGCTGACCGACGCGGAAAACAAGCTCAAGGCATACCGGGACGCCAACGCCGACGCGCGCCCCGGCAGCGATGCCGACACCAACGCGCGCATCGGTTCGCTGCGCACGCAGATCGAGAACAATCGCATGGATGCGATGCAGAAGCAGTCGCAGGCGGCGGCACTGAATGCGCAGCTGAGCGGCGAGTCGGAAGTGAACGCGGTGCAGACCGTGGGCGGTATCTACGCATCCCAACTGGCCGAGATGCAAGCGCGGCTGGATACGCTGCGATTGACCTACACCGATGCCTATCCCGACGTGGTGCGGCTTCGCCACCAGATCGACGATCTTCGCGCGCAGATGCAGGGCGCCGACGCACGGCGATCCGTGGGCGGCGGCACGGTAGACCGCATGGTCGCCATGAATCCGGTCAACCAGCAGATGCGCGTGCAGCTGGCCACGATCCGTGGCGATGCAGCGGCCGCCTCGGCGCGGGTGGGCGCCAGCGAAAGCATGCTGCAGTCCGAACTGGAACGCAGCAGGCGCATCGCCAATTCCGAGAACGTGACCGCCGAGCTGACCCGCGACTACACGGTCAACCGCGATGTCTACCAGGACCTGCTGAAGCGTCGCGAGAACGCGCGCGTGTCGATGAACCTGGACGCCGAGCAGCGCGGGCTGACTTTCCAGGTGCAGAACCCGGCGGTGATGCCGCTGGTGCCCTCGGGCTTGCGTTTCATGCACTTCGGGCTGGCCGGCCTCGCCCTGTCGCTAGCGGTGCCGTTCGGTCTGCTGTTCGCGGTTGCCCGCTTCGATCCGCGGGTGCGTTCGGTGGGGCAGCTGGAGCAGGCGCTGGGCTACCCCGTGCTTGCGACGATCCCGTTTTATCCCACGCCGCGTGACCGTCGTCGCGACCGGCTGCAGAACATGTTGCTCGCAGCGATCGTGCTCGGCGTGGGTGCGGTGTACCTGGGTTTGTTCTGGTGGAGGATGAAGGCTTGAAGACCATGCACTCGCGTATTGGCGCATCCACCGAGTCGGGCGATTTCGTCGATCGTGACGAGGCACTGGACGACGCGCCTGCCGCGTCGGGCCATTCCATCGCCCTGATGCGTGACGAGCGCAGCGCACTGGCGCCCATCGACTGCGAACGCAAGCGCCTGATCCATCGCGAGGCGTCGGTGCGCTCGCAATCGGATGCGTTCCGGGGCATCCGGACCCGCCTGGTGGAGATGGCCGGCGACAGCAACTTCATCACCTTGGTGGTGGCGGTCAGCCCGCGCTCCGGCGGCAGTTTCGTCACGCGCAACCTGGCCGCCGCGTTCGCCTTCGACGAATCGAAGACCAGCCTGCTGGTGGACTGCAACCTTCGCTATCCCGACCAGCACAAGGCCCTGGGCATCGAGCCGCGCACGGGAGGACTGATCGATTTCCTCGAGCATCCGGCGCGTGGCATCGCCTCGATCATGTATCCGACCGGCGTGCCCCGGCTGCGCCTGATCCCCGCCGGCACGGCGCGGGAAAACAGCGGGGAATACTTTTCCTCGTTCCGCATGCGCGCGGTGCTGGACTCGCTGCGCTGCCGCTATGCCGATCGCTACCTGTTCCTGGACGGCCCGCCGGTGAAGGGCTCCCCCGACGCGCGCATCCTTGCCGACCTGGCCGATTTCGTGGTCGTGGTGGCGGGCTACGGACGCGACACACCTGCCGCGATTCACCAGGCGGTGTCCAATTTCGATCCGGCCAAGGTGGCCGGCGTCGTCTTCAACCAGTCGCCGTGATCGCGATGCGTCGAAGGAAACGCATGCTCGCCGCCACGGCGCTGGCCCGTGCGATCGCGCTGGGTCTGGCGGCACTGCCGGCGTGCTCGCTGGCCGGCACGCTGGACTACACGTTGTATGCCGGCCTGGAGCACAGCAACAACATCGCGTTGTCCTCGGATCGCCCCCTCAGCGAGAACGTGCTGACCCCGGGTGCCACGTTCCAGTTCAACCAGCTGGGCTCCACCTTCCAGGCGAACGTGCTCGGTACGGTCGAATACCGGAAGTATCTCGAAGACCACTTCGATCCGCAGACGCAGACCCAACTGGGTGCGCAGGCGAACTGGACCCTGCTGCCGCAACGGCTGGATTTCTCGGTCGAGGACTATGCCGGTGTGCAACCGGTGGACCAGCTGTCCGCCGATGCGCCGGATAACCGGCAGCAGACCAACGTGCTGGTGCTGGGCCCCACGCTGCGTATGCGTTTTGGCGATGCCGCGCGTGGGCAGCTGGAGCTGCGCTACATCAACAGCTATGCGTCGAAGGTCGACCAGTTCGATTCCTCGCGTGGCATGGCGGCGTTCCGGCTTTACCGCGACCTCGGCCCGACCGACCAGGTATCGGGCAACGTCGAGTTCCAGCGCGTGGACTTCACCCACCAGCCGGACGGGGCCAACTACGACCGCAAGGAAGCCTTCGTGCGCTACACGCGAAAGCTGCCGCATTTCGATGCGGATGTCCTGCTCGGTGGCACGCGGCTGTCGTTCGACCGTGGCCGGAGCGTGTCGGCGCCACTGGTACGACTGCGGGTGGGCTGGCAGCCGACGCTGCGCAACGCGGTGTCCGTGGCTGGTACCTGGCAATACGCCGATGCCGCGCAGGACATCATCACCACGCCCGGCGCATACGGTGCGGGGTTGCAGGCCGATCGTGCCGAGGCGATCGATCCGTTCGCCAATACCGGCGGGCTGGGGCGTGGCGCGACCGGTAACGGTATCGGCGTAGGCAGTGCCGTGATCGGCTCGCAGGTGTACCGCGAGCGCCGGGTGGAGGCGAACTGGAACTGGCGCGGCGATCGCCTGACCGTCACGGTCTCGCCGGCGATCGGCAAGCTGGCCTACCTGGACGACCCGACCTTCGACCAGACCGCGCGTGGCCTCAGCGTCGGCATGGGTTATCGCATGACGCCGACGCTCACCTTGTCCGGCTTCGGTACGTACGAGCACGTGGATTACCGCACGCTCGACCGCAGCGACCACACGACCCGCCTCGGGCTGGACCTGACCAAGGAGATCAACCGGCATTGGAGCTGGCATATCTCCGTGGCGCGCGAGCGGCGCAGCAGCGATGCGGCGGCACAGAGCTACCGCGAAGCGGAGTGCTTCGTCGGCGTGGTGTACCGGAGGTGAGCATGCGTGACGACCTGGACCTGCCCTTTTTCTTCGGCGCCGAACACGGCCTGTTCGGCATGTACCACGCGCCCGCCGTGCGGCCGCGCCAGGCGCTGCTGATGTGCCCGCCGCTGGGCCAGGACCTGATCCGCTGCCACCGGCTCTACCGGCAGCTGGCCCAGGCGCTGGCCGGGCAGGGCGTGGCCGTGTTGCGCTTCGATTACCACGGCACGGGCGATGCCGCCGGTGCCAGCGGCGAGGTGGACTGGGATCGCTGTGTCGCCGATACGGCGACGGCCGCCGATCAGGTACGCGCACGGGCCGGCGTGGACCGCGTGGTCGCCTTCGGCGCGCGGCTGGGCGGCAGCATTGCGCTCGCCGCCGCGTCGCGGGCCCGCTTCGCCGAGGTGATCGCCTGGGACCCGGTGTTCGACGGCGCCGAGCACGTCGCGGTGCTGGATGCGATGCAGGCCGCGTTGCGCGAGGACCCGACCCGCTTCACCCATCCGCGTGACGTGGCCGATGCCGCGAACCAGTGGCTGGGTTTCGATGTCGGCGCCGCCTTGCGGCGCCAGCTGGCCGCGCTGCACGTGGACGGCAGCGCCGTGCCCACGCTGGTCCTGGATTCGTTGCCCGAGGGCGAGCCGCGATGCTGGGATGGCCGCCTGGGGGAGCACGGCCGGATTCGCGTGCTGGGCCAGCCGACGCCGTGGAACGACCTGCACCGGCTGGAAACCGCGATCCTCTCACCGCCTTTGATCCAGGCCGTGAGCGGCCGCTTCAGGGAGATCGCGTGATGCACGAGCAGGCCCATCGTTTCGGTCGTGCGCGGCACCTGGTCGGCATCGCTGGCGTGCCCGCGGGCGACGCCGGCGACATCGGTGTCATCGTGCTCAATGCCGGGCTGGTCCACCGCATCGGTCCGTTCCGCCTGCACGTGGAACTGACCCGCCAGCTCAATGCCGCCGGATATCCCACGCTGCGCTTCGATATGTCCACGCTGGGCGACAGCGCGGCCACCGGCGGTGGGCAGACCCGCGTGCAACAGGTGCTGGCGGACCTGGACGACGCGATGGGCCTGCTAGCCAGCCAGGCCGGTTGCTCGCGCTTCGTGCTGGTCGGGCTGTGCTCGGGCGCGCAGAACGCCCATGTGGTGGCGGCGCAGGACCCGCGTGTCGCCGGGGCGGTGTTCCTGGACGGCTATGCCTATCGCACGCTGGGCTATCGCCTGCGGCATTACCTGCCGCGACTGGCGGACCCGGCGCGCTGGCTGCGTCGTTTTCGCCGCCGCGGCGGCGAGGCAAGGGCGGCGGCACGGGCCCCGGAACCGGTGTTCGCCGTGGCGCCAGCGCCACGCGCCGAGGTGATCGCCGATTTCACCGGCATGGTTGCGCGGGGCATGCGGCTGTACCTCGTCTACTCGGGCGGTATCAGCGACTGTTTCAACCACGCCCGCCAGTTCCGCGAGTGCTTCGGCAAGGTCATGCGCCATCCGGCCGTGGCGACGCGCTACCTCGCCGGGACCGACCACACCTATGTCCTCACCGGCGACCGCGCACGGCTGGTGCACGGCATCGACGACTGGCTGACCCATCATTTTCCACCGGCTGCGGCCGGGAGGCACCCGTGAATACCGTCCTGGTCACCGGCGGCGCCGGCTACATCGGCAGCCATACCGTGCAACAGCTGGTGGCGCGCGGCGAACGGGTGGTCGTCATCGACAACCTGTCCAGCGGGTTCCGCGAGGCGGTGCGTGGCGCGTCGCTGGTGGAAGGCGACGTGGGCGACGGCGAACTGGTCGGGCGCGTGCTGCGCGCGCACCGCGTCGATGCGGTGCTGCATTTCGCCGCGCACACCGTGGTACCGGAGTCGGTCAGCGACCCGTTGAAGTACTACGGCAACAACACCTGCAACACGCGCAACCTGCTGGCCGCCTGCGCGGAGGCGCGCCTGGACAAGTTCATCTTCTCGTCCACGGCGGCTGTCTACGGCACCACGGCCGCCGGCATCGCGGACGAGGAAACACCGACGCGCCCGGCCAATCCATATGGCCGCTCCAAGCTGATGTCCGAGACCATGCTGCGCGACTGGTGCGCCACCGGTGCCATGCGCCATGTGGTGCTGCGCTATTTCAACGTGGCCGGTTGCGATCCGCTGGGACGCATCGGCCACAGCACGCCCGCGGCGACGCTGCTGGTCAAGGTGGCGTGCGAGCACGCCGTGGGCAAGCGCACCGGCATCTCGATCTACGGCACGGATTACGACACACCTGACGGCACAGGCGTGCGCGATTACATCCATGTCGACGACCTTGCCGCCGCGCACCTGCGCGCCCTTGACCACCTGCGCGACGGCGGTGCGTCGCTGACGCTCAATTGCGGCTACGGCCATGGCTACAGCGTGCGCGAGGTGGTCGATGCAGTGGCCCGCGCCAGCGGCCGCCCGCTCAACGTGATCGAACTGCCACGCCGCCCGGGCGATATCGGCAAGCTGATCGCCTGCAGCGACCGGCTGCGCGAGGTGCTCGACTGGAGGCCCTGCCACGACGACCTGGATTTCATCGTACGCACGGCGCTGGATTGGGAATACCGCCTGATCGGCGAGCCCGCGCCCGTGCCGGTGGCTTCGGTGGCATGAGGATGCGCTTCACTGTGCGCCGCGTGCCGTTTTTCGTCGTCTGCCTGCTGATCGCCGGCATTTTCCTCGGCCTGCCCGAACCGGGTCGTGCGGCCGGGCCGCCGGGCGCGACCACGTCGCCCGTGGCGTCGCGCACGCCCGTATCTGCGCGACTGCCCGCCGCGCAGGCCATTGTCGTGCATCCGCAGGCGGGGAAGGGCGATGTACTGGCCGTGTCGGCGGGCATTCCGTTCCCGCCGGGACTGCTGCGCGATACGACGCTACTGCGCATCGTGGATGCGCAGGGTCACGAGATACCGTCGGCGATCGTGCCGCTGCTGCAGTGGCATACCGGTGCCGGCGGCGTGCGCGCCGTGCGTGCGCAGTTCCGCGCGACGGCGGGCACGTATTACTTCATCTTGGGTGCGCCGCATGCGGCGGCAATGCCGGCGTGGCCCTATGCGCAGGGGCGGATTGGCCCGCCGTCCGCCGCCCTGGCCACGCTCACGCCGCAGTGGCTGACCGCGTCGCTGATTGCCGGGCCGCAATCGGTGGCGGCACCCGATGAACCTTATGCGGGTTATGTCGATGCGCAGTTCCGCTGGGCGCGGACGTTGCCCACCGCCGACACCACGGCCTGGCTGTTCGACCGCCCGTCCACGCTGTTCAAGGCCTATGTGCGCACCGGCCGCGCGGATTACCTCGACGCCGCCGAGGCCAGCTATCGCTGGTACATGGCCGGTATCAAGCGTGACGGCGTGCCGGCCAGTCCGTCCTGCGCGGGGGGCTGGTTGCCGTCCGGCAAGCCGTGCGATGTCAAGTACGTGTATATCGAGCCGATCCTGCTGGCGATGGCGCTCAGCGGGGACGACACGATGCACGATGCGGCCACGGTGGCTGCCATGGCGGACCTGTGGCACAGCGGTGGATGGAACGGCGCACCCGGTCCGTATCGCCATGCGGACGATTACTTCACCGAGCGCCTGGCCGGCCTCGGCCTGATCCAGACGGTGGCCGCTTTCGAACTCACAGGCGACGCGCGCTACCGCGAACGCATCGACGCGCGCATCGGCTGGCTGGAGCAACAGCAGCGGCACAATCCCGACGGTCTCGGCGACGACGGTTCGTGGCGCAACAGCTGGAACGTGCACGAGAACGACCGCGGCGGCGCCGATGACGTGCGCGGTGCGTCGCCCTGGATGAGCGAGAACATCGTGGATGGGCTGTGGCATGCGTGGCTGGTCACGAAAGACCCACGCATCCCGGCCATGATCACCGGTTTCGGCCGCTACCTCGAACGCTACGGCTGGATCGATCCCGCCTTGCTGGTGCCGCCGCACGACTGGCGCAACGGCTGTTCCGGCCCGCAGGGCCAGATCGCCTGGTACTGGTCGTCGTCGCAGGCCACCCCCGCCGCGCTGATGAAGATCCAGGAATCGGAAGGCTGGTACAGCGACGGGCACACGGTGGAACTGGGCCTGCCGGTGGCCGCGGCGCGCTATTTCGAGACGGACACGGGTCAGGCTGCGGCGCTGACGAAGCGCTTTGCCGCCATCGCCTCGTCGTATGCGCCGTCGTGCGCGGCGATCGCCGACACGTTGCGCCGCTTCAACTGGAACAACCGCGGCGCCGGCGTGGCGCAGTGGATGATGGCGCAGCCGGCCGGCGCCGGCGTGGCACCACCTTCCCGTGCGACGCCGACGGCGGCGTCGCCGTGAACCGTCGCCTCGCCGTGCTGCGTAGCGTGGGTATCGTCACGGTGTCCACCTATATCGAATACGCGCTGGGCCTGCTGATGAGCGTGTGGATCGCACGCGCCCTGGGTCCGGTGGACTTCGGTCGCTATGCCTTCACCGTGTGGCTGTGCGGGTGGCTGATCGTGTGTTCCAACCACGCACTTACCACCTCGTCCACCAAGTTCATCGCCGAGGCCGACGGCATGGGCGATGCCGGCCTGGCCTCGCACCTTGCCGCCCGTTTCTCGCGTCTGCAAGGGTGGAGCTCGGCCGTGGTGATCGGCCTGTTCGTGGTGGTGGGCTGGCTGTGCCGACCGTCCGAATGGGACCATTCGCTGCTGCCGATCATGGCGCTGGTGGTGGTCGCAGTGGTCGCCAAGGCCAACTACGCGATGCAGGTCGCCATCGCCAAGGGACAGGAGCGTTTCGAGCCCGAGGCCGTGGCCACCGTGGTCGGCGGCGTGCTCGGCATGTCGCTGGTGCTGGCCGCCATGCTGATGCACGCGGGTCTGGTCGACTTCGTCGCGCTGTTCGCCGTGGCCTGCCTGGTCCTGAACCTGGTCAACCGACACGTCTATCGCCGCTGCTGCCGATCCTTCGCACCGGGCCCGGTACCGCCGGCGCTGTCGCAGCGGGTGGATCGCCACCTGAAGCTGACCGCCGCCCTGGTGCTGATGGGCTCGTTCCGTGTCGGCACCATCGAGATATTCCTGCTCAACACGTTTTCCGGCTCGGCGGCGGTGGGGTATTTCGCGATCGCCGGCACGCTCACGCGCGGCGCGGTGCAACTGTTCTCCGTCGGGCTGACCTCCACGTTGCTGCCGTACATGGCCAAGTCCTACGGCGAGCACGGCACGGCACGGGCCGCCCGCTTCCTTTCCGAGGCCACGCGGTTCTACTGGGCGGTGGGCATCGCCATCGCCGGGCTGGGTCTGGTCACGACCCCGGACATCGTCCGGCTGATGTACGGCAGCCGCTACGTGGAAGCCATCCCCGCGATCGAGGCGACCCTGGTGCTGGGTGGTCTGTTGCTGATCGGTAATGGCATCGCCGCCTTCCAGACCGTGGTGGACCGCCAGGACGATCGTGTCCGCATCGCCACGGTGGCGCTCGTGGCCAATGCCTCGTTGGGCGTGGCGCTGATACCGGCGTTCGGCCTGCCGGGCGCCGTGCTCACCTACGCCGGCACCCGCGTGGTGGAGATGGTGCTGGCCGTGCATTACCTGCGCAAGGCCACCCGTGGCGGCTTGCCGCTGGCGGCGATGGCGCGCCTGTTCGTCGTGGGCGCGGTGGCCACGCTGGCGGCCTGGGCGACCACCGCGGCCATTCCGTCGCTGGCCGGTTTCCTCGGCGGCTGCGCGGTCTTCGCGGTGCTGTACCTGCCCGGCAGCGTGCTGGTCCGCTATTGGACGGCGGACGACGTGCAACTGATGACGGGCATCAGCCGACGCCTCGGCCGCCCGGGTCGCTGGCTGTCGCGCATGCTGGATCACATGCCGTCCGCCGCGGTCAAGGCCGGCCCATGAGCCAGGTCTGTCGCCTCGTGGATTCGCTGGAAACCCTGCATGGCCATCGCGACGTGATGGCCCGGTTGGCGGCACAGCCCGGTGCGGCCAGCGGGATCGTGCAGCACCCGGACTGGGTCGCCTACGAGGTGGCCAGCCGCAGCGACGGCACGCGGCCGCACGTGATCCTCGTCTGCGATGCGGGGGGAGGCGTCATCGGCTACGCCCCGCTGCTGGCGGTCGGGCATGTCGCGCGGATCGACCTGGGCGGGCGCCGTATGCCGGTGTATCGCGGGCCCGTGCTGCGCCTGCTCGGTGACGATGTAGTCGCGGACGCCGCCGATCGCGAGCGGGTCGGCGACGCCATCGCCCACCATCTCGCAGGCGACGCCGGCGTGCGGGTGATCCGCATCCAGGAGGCCGGCCTGCCCAACCGGTTCGCGGATCGCCTGGCCGCCGCCGGCCTGCGCGTCGTCGCCGCGCACCTGCGCGACCAGGTGCACTGGTCGATCGACCCGCAACCTTCCTCGGAAACGTGGCTGGGCGGCATGGACCGGAAGAAGCGTGCCGACCTCACGCAGCGCGTGGGGCGGGCCTACCGCAAGCTGGGCGGCGATGCGGCGCTGCATACGTTCGACCGGGCGGAGGACATGCGCGAGTACACCCGGCTGATGAACGAGGTGTACGCGCGCACCTGGCACCACGCCGCATTGCCCATCGACTGGGAGGCACCGGCGCGCGTGGCCCTGTTCGAACGCCTGGCCGCCGCCGGGCAACTGGTCGGGCACGTGGTGCTGCGCGAGGGGCAACCGCTGGCCTATGTGCACGGCTATCGCCTGGGCGGCACCTACCTGGTCGACGACCTCGGCTACGACGAGGACGTAGCGAAGGTGGGCATCGGCTCCGTCGCGGTGTTCCAGGCCATTCGCGCCTTGCTCGACCGGTTTCCCGGCGAGCGCATCAGCTTCGGCTACGGCGACAACCAGTACAAGCGACTGCTTGCCACGCGCGCCGAGGCGTGCGGTTCGCTGTATGTCGTGAGATCGATGCCCGCGACCCTGGGTTTCGGCGCGTACAGGCCGCTGCGCTGGGCATACCGCCGTGTTTATCGGCTCAGGGCAGAGTGGCGTGTGCGTCGTGGTAAGTAGGCGTAACGGTGACGTGCTGCATGGTCGGTTTCGTGAAGGCGACCTGCGTGATGACCTCATCAAGACGCTCCGCAAGTTGCCGCTTGAGGTTTACGTATTGAGCGAAAGGATCACTCTAACTGAACTTTTTTAGGTTCTTCGCGCATGACCGGGGTCTGTACCGAAGCCGAAGCCGAAGCCCGTCGCTCGTATGGCGCGGCGACGAGGCGCCGGGTGGTCACACTCTGCGCTCGGGCAGCGGCCGCAAGCGGCCGAACTCGCTCAGAGCGTAACCACCCGACGCCTCTGCGACGACAGAGGCCATCTGGGTGGAGAGCAAAGCGTTGGCAACTCGGGCGGTAAGCCCCGGATACGCGTGTCGCGCGATGTTGCGAGCGTTGCTTTCCCGACCCGGCACCTCAGTCGTCAGGGAGGTGTCGGGTGGTCATCCTCTGAGCGAGTTCGGCCGCTTGCGGCCGCTGCTCGAGCGCAGAGGGTGACCGCCCGACGCCTCCTCCCCGTGCCCACCCATGACGGCGAGCCCTTTAGCTATCGCTGATCGTGGCGCTTAAGCGCGCCGACGTGCCTGACGCGCTTCCATCCACTCGTACAGCACCGGCAGCAGCACCAGCGTCAACAGGGTAGAAGTGATCAGCCCGCCGGCCACCACGGTCGCCAGGGGACGCTGGGTTTCCGCGCCTACCCCTTGCGAGAGCAACATGGGGACCAGGCCGAGGATCGCCACCGTGGCCGTCATCAGCACCGGTCGCAGCCGCAGCAGGCTGCCCTGGATCACCGCTTCGCGCAGGTCGCCCGCCGCATCGCGTTGCCTGTCGAGGAAGCTGACCAGCACGATGCCGTTGAGCATGGCGACGCCGAACACCGCGATGAAGCCGACCACGGAAGGCACCGACAGGTATTGCCCGCTGACGAACAGCCCGACCACCCCGCCGATCACCGCGAACGGCACGTTGGCGAGGATCAGCGCCGCGTGCCTGAACGACTGGAACGCGGTGTAGAGCAGCACGAAGATCAGCAGGATCGTCAGCGGGACGATCAGCGCCAGTCGTTGCATGGCGCGCTGCTGGTTCTCGAACGCGCCACCCCATGCCGTGTAATAGCCGGTGGGTAGCGCCAGTTCGCGCGCCAGGCGTGTTTCGGCCTCCCGGACGAAACCGTCGATGTCGCGACCGCGTACGTCCAGGCCGATGACGGCGAAGCGTTGCAGCGCCTCGCGGCGAATGAACGAGTAGCCGTCCGCCTGCGTCACCGTGGCTACCTGCGCGAGCCGTACCAGCACGCCGGATGGCGTGCGCAGCGGAATGCGCCCGATCGCCTCGGGCGACGCCTTGCTGGCGTCGTCCAGCCGCACGGCGATGTCGAACCGGCGCACGCCATCCACCAGGCTGCCGACGGCCTGGCCACCGATGCCGTGGCGCACCACGGTGAGGATGTCGTCCGCGTTGAGCCCGTAGCGGGCCATCGCTGCCCGGTCCACCTCGATGCGCAACTGCGGCTTGCCCAGGTTGGCTTCCAGCGACAGGTCGGCGGCACCGGGCACCGTGGCCAGGATGTCGCGTGCCCGGGCGCCCAGACGATCGAGCGTGGCCAGGTCGTCGCCGTAGATCTTCAGGGCCAGCGTGGCGCGCACGCCGGAGATCAGTTCCTCGATGCGCATCTGGATCGGCTGCGTATAGCTGACCACGGCCGTGGGCAGCGCGTCTTCGAGTTCCTTCTGCATCGTGGCCTCGATGCTGGCCAATGTCTGGCCGGGGCGCCACTGCGCGGCGGGCTTCAGCGGCGTGTACACCTCCATATAGTTCACGTCGGCCGTCTCGCCCTTTTCCGCGCGTCCGATCATGGCCAGCGTGGTTTCCACTTCCGGCACCGTGGCGCGGATGCGTTCCGCGACGCGACGCGACACGTCGATGGACTCGTTCAGCGAAGCCGAGGGAATCGAGGTGATCCGCCACATGATCGCGCCCTCGCGCAGCACCGGCATGAATTCCTTGCCCAGCAGGGGAAACAGTCCCATCGCGGCCACGAGCAGCAGCAACGAGGTTGCCAGTACGCCGCGGCGATGGGCCAGCGCGGCGCGCAGCACGCGCTCGTAGCGACGCTTCAGCCACGCCACCAGCCGCGTGTCCTTCTCGTCCCCGGGCTTGAGCAGCACCGCCGCCAGCACCGGCACCAGGGTGAGGGCGAGCAGCAACGACCCGGCCATGGCGAAGCCGATGTTGAACGCCATCGGCCGGAACATCTTGCCCTCCAGGCCTTGCAGGCCGAACAGCGGCAGGAAGACCACGATGATGATGAGGATCGCGAAGGCGATCGGCGCGGCCACTTCGCGCGCTGCCTCGCGCACGGCGCCGCCGCGGTCGACGACGCGGCCCTGCGCGGCGTGCTCGCCCATGATCCGGTGTGCGTTCTCCACCATGACCACCGCGCCGTCCACCATCATGCCGATGCCGATCGCCAGCCCCGCCAGCGACATCAGGTTGGCCGACAGGCCCCAGCGGTCCATGCCGATGAAGGCGATCAGCATGGCCAGCGGCAGGGTGGTTACCACGATGAGCGCGCTGCGCCACTCGCCCAGGAAGACGAACAGCACGACGGCCACCAGCAGCGCGCCCTCCAGCAAGGCGCGGGTGGCCGTGCCGACGGCGGCGTCGACGAGGTCGGTGCGCTCGTAGACCGGGCGCACCACGACACCCGGCGGCAAGGCACGGCGGATCGTCTCCAGTTTCGCTTTGACCGCTTCCACCACGCTGCGTGCGTTCTCGTCGATGCGTGCCAGGGCCTGGCCGAGGACGACTTCCCGGCCATCGCGCGTCACCGCCCCGGTGCGCGGCGCGCCGGCCTCGACCACGGTCGCCACGTCGCGCAGGTAGACCGGCGTGCCGTCGTCGCTGCGCAGCACGATGGCGCCCAGGTCGGCGGCGTCGCGCAGCAGGCCCACGCCGCGGACCAGGTATTGCTCGCGTCCCACGTCGATCGCGTTGCCGCCCACCTGGGCGTTGTTCGCCTCCACGGCCTGTAGCACGTCCTTCAGGCCGAGCCGGTAGGCGATCAGGCGCTGCGGGTCGACGCGCACCTGGAACTGGCGCTCCTGGCCGCCCCAGGAGGTGACGTCGTCGACACCGGGCGCACTGCGCAGGATCAGGCGCACGGTCCAGTCCTGCCAGGCGCGCAGGTCCATGTCGGACACGGCGCCGTTTTCGCTTTCCACCGTGTACCAGAACACCTGGCCCAGTCCCGAGGTGTTCGGTCCCATCTCGGGCTTGCCGTAGCCGTCGGGCAGTCGCTCCGCGACCTGCTGCAGGCGCTCGTTGACCAGCTGGCGCGCGAAGTAGATATCGGTGTCGTCGCTGAAATACACCGCGATGTACGACAGCCCGAACAGGCTGACCGAGCGGATCGTCTCCACGCCGGGAAGGCCGGCGAGCGCCGATTCGACGGGTGTGGTGAGCAGGCGCTCGACATCTTCCGCGGCCAGCCCGGTGGCTTCGGTGTAGACGTTCACCTGCACGGGCGTTACGTCGGGAAAGGCATCGATCGGCAGGCGGCGCAGCGCGCCCACGCCCAGCGCGGCTATCGCCAGCACGCCAAGGATCACCAGCAGCTTGTAGCGCAGCGACAGGTCGACCAGTCGGGTCAGCATCATTCGTCTCCCAGCTGCGAGCGGAGCAGGCGTGCTTTCAGCACGAACGCGCCTTCCCTGGCGTAGCGGCTGCCGGCTGCCACGCCGCGCCGGATGGGCGTCCATCCGCCCCGCGTCTCGCCCACCTCGACCGGCGTGGGCTCGAACCTGCCGTTGCTGCCGCGCACGAAAACCGTCGCCTGGTTCTGCAGCAGCACCACCGCGTCGGCGGGCACGGCCAGTACCGTGTCCGAGGCGCCGGTGGCGATCCGCACGTCCACCGGATCGCCGGGATGGAGCAGGTCGTCGCGGTTGTCCACGCGAAGCCGGATACCGGCCGTTCGCGTGCCCTCGTCGGTGCGGTGCGCGCGCTGCACGACATGGGCCGGCCATGTCCGGCCCTGCGCGGCGATACTGGCCTCGGCTCGCGGTGTGATCTGCGCCGCCACGGCGGGAGGCAGCTGCGCTTCGACCCAGACGGTGTCCTCGGTGACCACGGTGAACAGTGTCTTGCCGGGTTCGACGCGTTCGCCGACGAGGAAATCGTCGCTGGTGATCCGGCCCGCGCGGGTGGCGACCAGCTCGAAGCGGCCATCCGCTGCCGGCGAACCGCGCCGGAGCATGCCTGCGATCTGTGCGTCGCCCAGCCCGTAGGCGCGCAGTGCGGCGCGTGCCTGGTCGCGGGCCACCTGCGCCTCGGCATAACGGCGGCCGGAGACGGCCTGCGGCCCCAGCGCCGAGACGCGCGCCCAGTCCTGGCTGGCGACGATGAGGCGCCCCTGCGCCTCGGCTACCTCGATGCTGGAAAGCACCACCAAGGGGTTCCCGGGAGCCACCATGTCGCCGAGCCTGGCCTTGCGCTCGATCACCTGGGCGGTGACGCGTGGTGACACGAGCACGGTGGCATAGGCGTCGATCCGGACCTCGCCGGGGGCGACCACGGTCTCGGCCATGGCATGGGTGCCGAGCGTATCGACGACGATGCCCGCGTCGGCCATGGCCTTGTCGTCCAGTGCGAGGGGAAGGTCGGTCGCGCCGGCCTGCATCGTGGCCAGTGCAAGGCCGATGACGAGTGCGATGCGGCGCGCGGAAATACGGTGGGTCATGGGTTGGCATCCTGTGCGGGGCCGTCGATCCAGTCGCCGAGGCGGCCGGTGGCCACGAGGTAGTCGAACCACGCCTGCCAGGTCTGGGTTTCCAGGGCGAGCGTGGCGAGTGCGGTATCGAGGTGCTGGTTCAACTGCACCAGGTAGTCGGAGGTATCCAGCTCCCCCGCCTGCCAGAGGCGCTCAAGCAGCAGCGTGCGCGGGCCGGTGGGTTCCGCACGCAGGCGGCGCAGGGTGTCGGCGGTCTGGCGCAGCGTGCGGTAGGTGTCGGCGGCCTGCCGCAGTGCGGAGGCGGTCTGCCATCCCACGGCCTGTCGTTGCGCCAGGGCCGCATCCGCCTCGGCCTGCGCGGCGGCGATCTCGGCCCGTCCACTGTTGCGCACGGGCAGGGCGATGGCCAGGCTCAGCCCGATCACCGGATCGCTGCGGGCGCCGCTGCGCACGCGGCCGCCGGTGAGGCTGACCACGGGATCGGGTACGCGGGCGCGTCGCGCCACGTCCACGGCGGCGTCGCGGCGACGTTGCTCGGCATAGGCCTGCGCCAGTTCGGGGCGTTGCTCCGCCTCCCGCGGCACGATCCCATCGGGTGGTGGAGGCAACCCCTCGGGCAGGGCGGGCAGCCCGGTTTCCATGCCGTCGCCGAACGCCGCCAGTGTCGCCATGGCCGCAGCCTGCTGGCCTTCCAGCGAGGCCTGCGCGATGCGTGCCTCGGCCAGGGCGAGGGCGGCCAGGTCGCGCTCGGGTGCACTGAGGTCGCCGACCTGCAGTCGTCGCTCGGCAAGGTCGTCGAAGCGCTGCATCGCGGCCACGCGTTCGCGGCCCAGTGCGTCCTGTCGATGCAGCAGCCCGACGGATGCCCAGGCTTTCAGCCACCGCACAGCTATGTCGCGGCGGCGCAGGGCATAGGCGGCGTCGCTGGCGGTCAGCGCGGCGTTGCTTTCCTCGACCCGTGCCCGCCGTTTGCCGCCGATATCCAGCGCGAGGCTGGCCGAAGCGGTGCGACGATCGACATCGGCGTTTTCGCCTTCGAGCGAGAGGGTGGGGTTGTAGACGGGCTGGTCGGCTGCGCGGATACGGGCCGCGGCGGCACGCCGTTCGGCGTCCGCGGCCTGCACGTCCGGGCTGCGGGCCCATAGGGCGTGCACGCGATCGCGCAGGGCGGGTGGCGCCGAGGTCGGCAGGTCAGGGAGCGACGCGGCCTGTGCCCGGGCGGCGAGGCACAGGTAGGCGCACGCAGCGGCGTGGAACACCGTACGCAGGTGGGACATGGGTGGATCTCCGGAAGAACGTGCACGGATCGACGTGGCCGCTGAGGCGGCCGGCGTCGCGCGGTGGGTTCGTCAGGCGATCGGTGGGCGGAGCGGGGAGCGGATATATGCCGAGACCAGCACGGCAGCCGGCTTTACGGTGGCGTGCGTGTGGGGCACGCCCGCGAGTATCGCGGGCAACGCGGAGGGCATGGCGACGTTGTGGGCGCAGCTGCAATGGCAGCCGGCACCCTCGTCGAGCACGCAGGTGTCACCGGGGGCGGCCTCGGCCGTCGCAACGGCGATGTTGCCGTCTGCGATGGAGGCCACGCGGGGGCCGTCGAGCAGGCAGAACGTGGCCATGGTGAGCTTGAACAGCAGCACCGCGAGCGCCAGCGCCCACAGGCCGCGCTGGCGGCGGATGCGGGAGAACAGGCGGGGCGGGTGCGGGTGCATGGGTGGGGATGCTAGAGGATGGGGGGCGGTTGGACAATCGTCCACATCGTGGGCTCCTACCGGGGTGTGCGCGTGGCTGAATGGGGTGGGGGGAGTTCGAAGTCGCGGTGGGCGTGGGGGTTGCCGGTGCGGCCGGCTTCGGCGGCCTTGGCGATGTTGTACATCTCGCGGGCGGTGACGTAGTGCAGGACGTAGTTCACGCCGTCGTTGTAGACGCGCTCGAGGTAGTCATGCATGGCGTCGGCGGGGGCGCCCAGCAGGGTGTCCATGTCGCGTTCCTGGGTGCCGTGGGTGTGCACTTTGACGAACACCCATTCGGGGCGGCCTTCGACGTGGATGCCGGTGTCCACCCACTGGTCGATGCGTGACGACGTCGGGGGGCAACCCTTGCGTACGTCCGAATTCTCGATGCGGGGGACGATGCCGAAGCGGCGATCCTTCCAGTTCAGGCCCAGCGGTCCCTGGATGATCAGCAGGTCGCCACTGGGCGTGCCGCCCACGCGCATCGGCACGCCGGTGTCGTGCGACTTGCAGCGGTGGGGATCGTCGGTGGCGTAGTAGATGGCGTTGGACATGCGCGTCTGCGTATCGCTGGGCGCGGAGGGCAGGGTGAAGTCGGCGTAGCAGCCCAGCTGGCGCAGCAGCACCAGCTCGTTGTTGATGCCGCACCAGCGGCCGTCCGCACGCGAGTTGTCCAGGCACCAGTTGCCGTGGATGAAGGCGAAGCGCAGCTGGCCGGTGATCGGATCGCGGGGCAGCGCGCCGTGGCGTTCGTGCAGGAGCCGGTTGAAGCGATCCATGGTGGCGAGGAAGTTGGCTTCGGTGTCGTTGTCGTGGTGCAGGTGGATCTCGATTTCGCCATGGCCGTCGGCACATAGCGACTGCAGCTTGTCCAGGTGTTCCTCCACGTATTCCTCCTCCGGATAGAAGAAGGTGTGCTGCGGCATGCGGCCGTCCGCGTCGCGGTGGCGTCCGGCCAGCGCGCGGTAGTCGGTGCACCAGCGATCGACCCGGCGGCGCTGCGTGGCCATGTCCACACGGCCCCAGTTGGGCTCGAAGTGATCGACGAAGCAGAACATCACGTGCACCGGGCCCTCGACCTTCGGCGGCTTGCGCCGGGTGAGGTAATCCCACAGCCAGTACTGCATGTTGCGCGCGCGGATGGCCAGCGTGAGGCCCGCGGCGGCCAGCAGCACGAGGAGGAGAAGGCATGCCAGGACGATCATGCGGCGGCTCCCGCCGGCACCAGCGTAAGCAGCTGTTCGGCGTTGTTGCGCCATTGCCGTTCACTGGCGATGTAGGCGCGGGCGGCGCTGCCCACGCGTTGCCGCTCCGCCGCGAGTCGGGCCAGCGTGAGCACGCGCTCGACGCAGGCGGCGGCGTCGCCGCGCGGAAACAGCCAGCCCGTGCGGCCGTCGGCGATCACCTCGGCGACCGGCGCATAGTCCGGCGCGACCACGGCCACGCCCATGCCCATGAATTCGAACAGCTTCATTGGTGATCCGTACGCGTTGGAGTTGGGCAGCACGGCGTAGTCCATGCAGGCGATCCAGCCGGCCACGTCGTCGTGTGGCACGCGCCCGGGCAACAGCACGCGGTCGCTCAACCCGCGCGCGGCGATCAGTTCGCGCACCGCCGGCAGGGTCTTGCCGTCGCCGACGAACACCAGCGCGAGTTCGGGGACGTCGGCCAGGCGGCCGGCGATGGCCTCCACGAAACCGTCCACGCCATGCCAGTGCGCGAACGCGCCGATGTGACCGCAGACGACGCGACCGGTGAGCCCGCGTTCCGCGCGCAGCGCGGCCACGTCGAACCGCGACGGGTCGAAGCGCGGCAGGTCCACGGCGTTGGGCGATACCACCGAGGGGGCGATGTCACCGTATGCGCGGCGCGCGGTATCGAGGAAATACGTGGAAATGAACACCAGTCCGCTCGCATGGCGCAGGCACCAGCCTTCGATGCGCTGCGCCAGTCCTGTCATGACGAGCGGGCGCACGCGATCTACCAGCGCGGAGTCGTTGATTTCCAGCACCAGCGGTATGCCGCGACGGCGCGCGAGCCAGACGGTGGCGAACAGGAACAGCGAATACCGCTCGTAGACCAGCGCCGGACGCGCGACGCGCCAGGCCCGGGTCATGCGGAACAGGGTGACGACGTTATAGAGCAGTTCGAACACCTCGAAGACGATCCCCGGCAGCCGCGTGACCATCGAGGCGACGCGTCCCCGTCCTGCCGCCGTGGCCGCGTGTTCCTCGCGTTCCGGATCGGCGCCGGGGAACGACATCACCGCGACGTCGTGGCCCAGCTCGCGAAGCGCCTGCACGATGCCGCGGATGTGCACGCCCTCGACATGACGCCCGCGCGTACGGTGGTGATAGAGGATCTTCATGGCGCGTCACCCTCCAACGCGGCGAAACGGAATCCGCCGTCGATCCATTCCGGCAGCATCACGTCCAGCGCCTGGCGTGCCTTGTCGGCGTCGTCGTGCATGAGCACGATGTCGCCGGGGGCGGGCGGCGTATCGCGCAAGCGTGCCACCAGCGCATCGACGGGGGCATCCTGGTAGTCGAGGCTGTCGTATGACCAGTACACGAGGTTGCGCTTGCGGCGGGCGAAGTGCAGCAGCAGCCCGGCACCCACGTAGCCGCTGGGGGGACGCATGCGGTGATGGGGGCGTTGGTCGAACCGGCGTAGCAGGGCATCGGTGCGGTACACCTCGTCCAGTTGCCTGCCGAGGCTCATGCGCCGGAACGACCAGTGGCTGTACGAGTGGTTGCCGATCATGTGGCCTTCGTCGACGATCCGCCGGACGATCTCCGGGTGCCGTTCGATCTTCTCGCCGACCAGGAAGAAGCTGGCCTTGACGCCGTGCCGGGCCAGCGTATCGAGCAGGGCGGGCGTGTGCGCGGGCTCCGGGCCATCGTCGAAACTGAGGTAGCGCAGCGAAGCGCCGCGGTGGCGGGTGGACACGAGGGCATCCGGCAACAGGCCGAGCAGTTCGTGTTTTTTCGGTTTCCAGGTCATAGGGGCGGGGGCAGTCGGTCGGCGCGTTCGGTGGAGGGGGCGGCATGGCGGGCGACCGCGTTCAGCAGCACGCGGTCGAGCCGGTCGATGTTGTCGTCCCAGCGGAAACGCGCGGCATGGGCGGCGATCGCCGCGGTGTCGAACGATCGCGCCAGCGCATCGCATAGCGCGGCGGCCAGCGTGTCCGGTCGGTGGGGCGCGACGAGGCTGCCCGCGAGTGCCGGCAGCACCTCGGGAATGCCGCCGACGCGTGTCGCCACCACCGGCGTACCGCAGGCCATGGCCTCCAGCACGACGTTGGGCACGCCTTCGTTGTGGCTGGGCAGGCAGAGCAGGTCCGCCGCGCGGAACCAGTCGGCGGTGGCCGCATGGTCCACGGCGCCGATCACGCACAGGGCGGACGCACAGCCCAGCGACGCGGCGCGACGCGGCAGGGCGTGGCGTTCCGCCCCATCGCCGACGAACACCAGGCAGGCGTCGTCGTGGATGCGGGCGACCTGGGCAAACGCGTCGAGCAGGTCGAGGCAACCCTTGGCCGCCTTCAGGTTGCCCACGAACAGCACGATCCTTCGATGCGCGGGCAGTCCCAGGCGTCGGCGTGCGTCGTCGCGGTCGCCGGGATGGAACAGTGCGGTATCCACGCCGTTGTAGAGGGTTTCCACCGTGTCGGCGCGTGCGCCCAGGGCGACGGCACGCGTCGCCAGCGCATCGCTGACCGCGACCACCGCGTCCGCCTCGCGCAGCGCCGGACCGATCTGCATACGGCGTAGCCGCGACGCGGCCTGCACGTTGATGTCGCTGCCGTGCACCTTGACCACGTAGGGGATGCCGAGCAGCCGCGCCACCCATCCGCCGGCCACCGCATCCGGGAACGCCCAGCTGGCCAGCAGCACGTCGTAGCGTGCGGCCCGCAGCGCGTGGCCGCGTTGCCACATCACGCAGGCGAAGAAGCACAGCGCGTTGAGGAAACGACCGATGCCGGGTGGGTGGTAAAAGGTGAAGCAGTCCTCGCCCAGTCCACTCACGCCGGTGGCGACGCGAGGGCCACGGCGCTCGCGAAAATCCACGGCGGTCAGCACGTCCACGCGGTGTCGCTGGCCCAGGCGCTGGAACTGCTGGCGATTGAAGGTGCCACGCCGCGGATCCCAGGGCGTGGGGAACAGGTTGGTCAGGATGAGGATCTTCACGCGGCGGCCGCGCCGCCGAAGTACAGCTGTCCGTAGCGCGACGCCATGGCGTCGAGCGAGCCGTGGGCTTCCACCCAGGTGCGCGCGGCGCGTCCGAGCCGTGCGGCACGTTGCGATTCGTGCAGCAGGCGCAGCATCGCCTCGGCCAGCGCGGGCGGATCGCAGGCCGGCACGAGGCAGCCCGTGCTGCCGTCGCGCACGATCTCCGCGTTGCCGCCGACGTTCGTCGCCACGATGGGCAGGCCGGTCGCACAGGCTTCCAGCAAGGCCATGGAGTAGCCTTCGGTGACTGACGACAGGGCGAACAGGTCCAGTCCCTGGAGCAGTTCGCGCACGTCGTCGCGATCGCCCAGGAAGTGCACGCAGCCGGCCACGCCCTCGTCGAAGGCGCAGGCGCGCAGCGTATCGCGCAGCGCCCCGTCGCCGATCAGCACCAGCGCGGTATCGGGGCGTTTGTGGCGTACGATGCGGAACGCACGGATCAGGCCTGCCTGGTCCTTGGTCCAGTTCAGCCGGCCCACGTTGCCGATGATGCGGGTGCCGGCGGGCACGTTGAGCAGTCGCGCCAGCCGCTCGTGCATCGTGTCGGAGGCGACGTCGAAGCCTTCCAGCCGGATGCCGTTGGGTACCACGCAGGTTTTCTTCGCCGGCGCGATGCCTCGGCGCACGGCATCCTGACGCGCGGCCTCGCACACGGCGACCACGGCGTCGGTGGCGCCCAGTGCGCGGCGGAACAGCCACTCGCGGCGTCCGCCCTTGCGGTTGGCGCCGCCCATGCCGTGCCGCGTGTTCACCACCTGATCGATGCCCAGGCCCGTGCTGGCCAGTACGGCCAGGTAATGGGCCACGGCGTTGTGCGTGTGCATGACCTCGGTGGCGTGCGCGGCAAGCAGCCGGCGGACGCGGCGCAACGCGCGCAGGTCGGGTCCCGGTCGTTTGCCGCAGGCGTGCACAGGCACACCGATGTCGGCCAGCTCGCCGGCCAGCGAGCCCGCCTCGAACAGGCAGATGACCTGTACCCGATGCCCCAGCCGCTGCTGTGCCCTGACCAGGTCGATGACCATGCGCTCGAGGCCGCCACGGTTGAGGTTTTCCACGACATGGCTGATGTTCACGAGGCCAGCTCCGAAACGGTGACACGCAGCTTGCCGCTGCGGGTGAGGGGAATATCGTCGACGAAGTGGCATTGCAGCTGCGCGCTGTCGCCCAGCGCCTTGCCCACTTCCCGGCGGATGTAGTCGACCGAGGCCTCGTCGAAGCCCGGGCCGCGCACAATCGACAGGTCGAGCCGGTCCAGTCGGCGCTGCACCAGCTGGAACCGCGTCACGCCCGGCACGTCCTTCATCATGTGCGGGAAGAATTCGCCGGGCAGCATGTGGCCCGCCGGCGTGCGGATGGCATCCAGGGTGCGCCCGTCCACGGAGGCCAGCAGGGGCAGGCCACGACCGCACGCGCAGCGATGCGTGGCATGGGTGGCCATGTCTCCGGTGACGTAACGGATGAAGGGCATGCCGCGGTTGAACAGGTCGGTGATCGTCACCTCGCCGCTGCCCTGGTGCACAGGCCGACCGTCCACCAGCGTCTCGACGAGCAGGTGGTCGGCGTTGACGTGCAGGCCGTCGCGGTGTTCGCACTCGGCGGCGATCAGCATGAATTCGCGGCAACCGTAGGTGTTGTAGGTGGGCGCACCGAACGCGCGTTCGATCAGGTCGCGCTGGAACGGATGCAGCGCCTCGGCCGCGCCGATGATCGACACCGGACGTGCCACGCGGCGGCCGGTGGCCAGCAGCCATTCGGCCAGCCGTACCAGCGGGCCCACGTAGCCGACGATCACCTCGGGGCGATATGCGTCGATCGCGTCGGCATAGCCGGCCAGGTTGTGTTCGCTCATGTGGAAGCTGTCGAGCAGGTGACGTGCGAACACCGCGTTGTAGAGGCGATCCTTCATCCGATGCGCGGTCGAGGTCTGCCCGACCGCGCCGCCCCACAGGAACAGCGTGCGCCGGCCCATGCGCGAGCCGGCCCATCCGTAGCCGCGCCACATCACCGCCACGCGGCGGTCGTTGCTCTCGCGCGTGAAGCCGAAACGCAGCGGCTCGCCGGTGGACCCGCCGGTGGTTTTGTAACCCAGCCCGGCCTTCAGCGAGGTGGCCTCGAGGTCGTCCGCGTTGGCGCGGATGTCCGCCTTGGTCAGTACGGGCAGGCGGGCGAAGTCGTCCAGGCTGCGGATATCCCCGGGCTGCATGCCCAGTTCGGTCCAGCGCCGGCGGTAGTAGGGCACCTCGCGCCAGCACCAGTCGATCAGCGCACGCAGGCGTTCCAGGCGCAGCGCCTCGATGCGCTCGGGCGCGAGCCATTGCTCGCGTTCGTAGGCGCGCATGTAGCGCGGGGTGGCGCGGCGGCGCAGGCCACCCTCGTAGGCCGGCCACACCACATGGCGCAGCAGGGCTTCGTAGGCGGTGCTCATACGGTCCTCAGCAGCACGGCGACCAGCACGAAGAAGCCGGCGATGGTGCCCATGGCGGCGGGCACCCAGCGCCAGCCGCCGTCGGAAAGCCGGAACAGCGGCAGCCCCGGCCAGCGCGCACGGGCGCCGACGTAGTAACCGGCGACCATGGCGGCGATCAGGTACATCACGATCATGTAGCTGCGGCTGAGGAAGAACGCGGCGGCGAACAGCCCGCACAGCGACAACAGCAGGGTCAGTGCCATCTGCCGCTCCGTGGCCCAGGCCGCCGCCGTCGCCGCATCGTCGCCGGTGGGGCGTACATGGCGCACGATCGTCAGCATCATGCAGAACCCGTAGCCGACGAAGGCCAGCCACAGCACGAAGCCGACGAAGCCGGTCTCGGCGATGACCAGCACGAACGAGTTGTGCGCGGTCAGTTCGTTGTATTCGGTGAAGTTGCCGGCACCCACGCCGAGGATCGGATGTTCGCGGAACATCTCCAGCCCGGCATACCAGGCGTCCACGCGTCCGGCTGCGGATTCCTCGCCGGCGTCCAGCTCGTCCATGCGCGAGGACAGCAGTTTCATCACGGTGAGGCCGACGATGCCGAGCACGCCGGCCACCGCCATGCCGCGCCGATACCAGACATAACCGCCGGCGACGACCAGCACGGCCAGCATGGCGCCACGCGAATTGGTCAGCAGGATGCCGTAGAGAAGCAGGGCCGCCGCGGCCAGCCAGGCCAGGCGCAGGATGCCCCCGCCGCGCCGGCCGAGGAACACGGCCATGGGCAGCGTGGCGGCGAACAGCAGGCCCAGGTCGTTGGGATCGTTGAAGATGCCCACGTACTGGATGCGCCCGCCCTCGCCGATAGGGGTGCCGGTCCAGCCCATGCCGGTGCCAGCCTGTTCCACGCCGTGCAGCGCCAGCACCACGGCGCAGACGACGAAGACGGCCATGGCCGCGCGGACGCGCCGCTGCGTGCGGCAGGCGGCGCCCAGCACGAAGAATGCGATGACCGCCGGGCCGAAGCGGGCCAGTTCGTCCAGTGCGCCACCGGTCCAGCCGTTGGCCACTTCCGAGACCATGAGGACCAGCAGGAAGACCGGCAGGATGATGAACTGCGGCGCCTGGAAGGTCTTCTCGCGTGAGGCCAGCCAGCAGGTGAAGGCCAGCAGCAGGACCACCGGCAGGATCGGCACGGTGTCCAGGCCGGGCACGTAGTCCTGCGGGCGGATGATCGTCAGTACGACATACAGCAGGATCAGCGCGAACATGGTTGCGCCTGTGGCGGATGGGCTTCGTGGCGGGTGGTCGGGTAACTCATCAGCCGTGGCAGGGCCAGCATCGCGGCGAACCAGCCCGGGCCCATGTTCGCCTCCACTGGCAGGCGGTTCAGCGCATAGCGGTTGACGCCGGGTTCGGGGTTGGTGCCGCAGACATAGCTGCAGGCCAGCCGGAAACCCGCACTGCGCGTGGCCGCGATCACGGCGTCGCTGTAGGCGCGGTCGCCGCCCACGGGATACGACATGAGGATGGACGGCGTGCCCAGCTCGCGATCCAGCGTGGCCTTGGATTCGCGGATCTCGCGCTCCATCACGTCCTGCGGCAGTCGGGCCAGCATGCGATGGTGCACACCGTGCGAACCGAACTCGAAACCAGCGGCGCTCATCTCGCGTGCCTGGTCCCAGGTCATGGGCCGGCACGCGGCCGGACGCGCGTCGACCGACGGCAGGTTCCATTCCTGTTCGAGGCGTTCCGTCATGGCCGTCTGCGCCAGCGCGTCCAGCCACTTCATGCGCAGCAGCACGTTGCCGGCGATGCGTCGGCGCGAGTCCCGGTCCGGTGGCAGCGTGATGTCGATGCCCAGGTCGGGCAGCTCCAGCCGCGGCGCACCCGTGACCAGGATCATGTGCACCAGCCAGTCGTAGCCGTAGGGACGCCCGCTGTCGAGGTGCCCGGTGGAGACGAAGAATGTGGCGGGCACGCCTGCCTCTTCCAGGATGGGCGCGGCGACATGGTAGTTGTCGTCGTAGCCGTCGTCGAAGGTCACCGCGACGGTGTCCGGCGGCAGCACCTCGCCCGCATCCAGCGCCTCGACGATGTCGGTCAGCCGCATCGGCCGGAAGTGCCGCGCGAGCCAGCGCATCTGCTCGCGGAATTCGTCCGGCGGCGTGCTGATCAGTTCCATGTCGAACGCGTACGTAGCCGGGTCCGGCAGAGGCATCACGCGGTGGTAGGCCAGGATGCGCAGGTCGCGTTGCCACCAGGCGCGCACGCGTTGCAGCGGCGTCAGCAGGCCGCTGGAATAGCACAGTTCTCCCAGCCGGCCACGCATGCCGGGGGCGCCACGGACGGGCATGTCGGTCACCATAAATGCAGCCTTCGGTTGCGGGCGAAGGCGAGCAGTGCCTGCGCCGCGAAGAGGTTGAGGTAGAAGAACGCCAGCGCGATGCGCAGGGGTAGCCAGCGAGCCAGCGGGGGCAGGCAGCGGGCCAGCACCAGCAAGGCGCCGCCGCTGAGCAGGCCGCCGAACGCCACCGCGTACAGGGGGTGGCGTGTCGCCAGCACGCCGGTGCTCACGGCAAGCGCCACGATCAGCCACGGCGCCATCAGGCGCAGCAGCTTGTGGCTGACGAAACGGAACCACAGGGGGTTGGACCAGGGCAGCAGCAGCCAGGGCGCCAGCTGCACCAGCTGGAAGTTGCCGGCCAGGGTGCGGATCTTGCGCCGGCGCTCGTCGGCGGGCTGCTGCGAGGGACGGTCCCAGGCCATGGCCTTCGGTTCGAAGACCACGCGCATGCCCTGCGCGGCCACCCGCATCGGCAACAGCACGTCGTCGAGCACGGTGCCGGGCGGCAACGGCGAGAACAGGCTGCGCCGCATGGCATGCAACGCGCCGCTGACGCCGACGGTGGAGCCGGACAGCGCTTCCGCGTGACGGATCGCCTTCTCGTAGCGCCAGTAGGCATCCACGCCCTGGGCGAAGCCCGTTCGGACGTGCTCCATGTGCAGTTCGCCGCCCACGGCGCCCACGGTGGGATCGGCCAGGTTGGCGACCAGTTCCCGCAGTGCCACGGGCGACAGCCGCTGGCGTACGTCCGTGAACAGCAGCACGTCGCCGCGCGTGATCGCCACGGCGTCGTTGAGGCAGGCGGCCTTACCCCGACGGTTGGGGAAATCCAGCACGGCCAGGCGGGCATGCGTCGAGCGGCGGGCCAGGGCGGCCGTGGCGTCGTGGCAACCGTCGCAGGCGACGACGATGTCCACCAGCGCGGCGGGGTAGTCCAGCCGCTGTAGGTTGGCCAGCTTCGCCTCGATGAAGGCGGCGCCATCGTGCACGGCGAGCACGATGCTCACCGTGGGCAGGATGGGCTCGCGCACCACCGGGCGTGGCCGCAGGCGCGCATGCATCCAGACCAGCAGCGGATAGCCGGCGAACGTGTGCACCAGCAAGCCCGCCGATGCCCAGCAGACCACCCAGGCGACGTGGCTCATGGCCGGCCCATGAGGCGGCTGAACAGGCCACGGCGGTGAGTGGTGGCTACCCGTGGCGTGACGGCCATCTCGGCGGCCAGCGTACCCAGCGTGCCGTTGGCCACGTCCAGCAGGTTGAGCTGCACGCCGCTGAGCGTGTGCACGCGCTGCGCCATGTCCACCGCGAGCAGCGAGTGACCGCCGACGTCGAAGAAATTGTCGCTGGTGCGGATGCGGCGCGTACCCAGCAACTCCTGCCAGATGCCGGCGAGCAGGCGCTCGGTCTCCGTGTGGGGCGTGGTGGTGTCGTCGGGAGCGGCCATCGCCGCATCGTCGTGCACGGCCAGCGCCGCGAGGTCGGGTTCGCCGGTGGCCAGGGTGGGCAGCGTGTCCAGCACGTGGACATGATCGGGCATCGCCCAGGCCGGCAACGAAGCGACCAGCGCGGTACGCACCGCGGCGGCGTCCGGGCGCCGTCCCGGCGCCGCCACCACGTGCAGTTCGACGCGGGCGATACCGCCCTGCTCGTGGCGCGGCACGGCGATGGCGCGGACCACGCCGGGCTCGCGCAGCGCGATCGCTTCCAGCGCGCCGGGCTGCACGTCCATGCCGTGGCAGCGGAGGCGGCGGTCGTCGCGGTCCAGCACCTGCAGGCGGCCCCCGCTCAGCCAGCGGCCACGGTATCCCGTGCGCACCAGGCCCGTTTCCCCGTGGCGTCGCGCCGCGCGGGCACGTTGACCGAACGGCATGGCCAGCAGCCGGCCCCCCACGGCGAGGTCGCCCGCGGCGCCGATCGATGCCGGCTCGCCTTGGACGTCGAGAATCCAGGCCTCGCCGTGGGCAAGGGTAAGGCCCTGGTGCAGCGTGTCCGCCGCGGCATCCAGCGCGCCGCAGGTGATGACGGGCGCCACCGCGGGATCGCCGAACAGCATCAACACACCGGCCGTGGCCTTCGCCACGCGCGTGGTCAGCTCCGCCGTGGCCGAGCCGCCGACGATCACCGCGCGCAGTCCGGCATCGCCTTGCCAGCCGCCGGCGAGCAGCGCCTGCCAGGTTTCCGGCGTGGCGATGCACAGGTCCATGGCGTCCAGACGACCCGTGGCGGCCTCGCGCGTGCCCATCTCGACCCAGGTGGCGCCGCTGGCTAGCGCCACCAGCGGGCCCAGTACCGAGAGTGGATCGCCCGGCAACGCATCGCCGCCCAGTCGCATGCCGGCGTGCACGCCCAAGGCATCACCAAGCGACTGCACGAGATGGCCCAGCGTGCGATGCGACAGCGCCGCACCGAAGGCCTTGCCCTCGGCATCGTGCGCCTGGAAGGCGACGGCGGCCGTGTCCGGCAGGGCGCCGCCGTGCGCGGTGGAGGCGTCGATCGCGGCCAGCCAGGGGGTATCGTTATCCAGCCACACCGCGCATGCTTTGGGCCAGTCGAGCAGGGCCTGCAGGCCCGCATCGCCGACCATCACCGTGGCGCGCGCATCGGCGAGGCCGTCGCGCAGGAAGGCGGTGGGATCGTCGCGGTCGAGCAGCAACGCCGTGGCGCCGGTCATGCCGATCGCGAGCAGGGCGGCGATGCGGTCGATACCGCGCTCGACGCACAGACCGACGACGCCACCCTCGCTGGCACCACGCTCGCGCAGCCGTGTGGCCATGCGCCCGGCGCGCTCCTGCAATGCCGCATGGCCGATGCGACGCGTGCCGTGCTCGATCGCCACGTCGTGCGGCATCGCCGTGGCCGTGGCCTGGATCATGCCGTGGAGGTCGCGCGGCGGTTCGATCGTCGTCGTGCGCGCCTGCCAGCGGCGCATGCATTCGCGCTCGGCCGGCGTGGCGGTGGTCAGTTCGCCGAGGGTAAGGCCGGGGTCGTCGATCACCCGACGCAGCATGGCGAGGTAGCGCTCCCGCATGCGGCACGCGGTGTCGGCCTCCAGCAGGTCCGCGTTGTAGGTCACGCCGCCGACGAGCCCCGCCTGGCTTTCCAGGAACCACAGGCCCAGGTCTTCGGTGGCCCCGCTCTGGAACAGGAGGATCTGCTCGTGTGCAAGGCCACCCCAGTCCGCCGCACGCTGGCGCCCGTCCTGGAACGAGAACAGCGCCTGGTACAGCACGGCGCCACTGCCGTGGACGGCCGTCAGCTCGCGTTGCAGGTATTCCAGCGGCACGTCTGGATGCCCGAACGCGTCGATCGCCGCGCGCCGCACTTCCCGCACGAACGCCAGGAAGGGCAGCGCCGGATCGACCGTGACGTGCAGCGGCAGCAGGTTGTTGAAATACCCCATGACCGCTTCGAGCTCGCTGTGGTTACGACCGCGTACGGGCGTGCCCACCACCAGCTCGTTCCGTCCGGTGGAGCCGGCGAGCATGACGAAGTACAGGGCGAGCAGGGCCATGTTGAGCGTGGCGTCGGCCTGCCGGGCCACGTCGTACATGGCATCGGTCTGCTCGCGCGATACGCGTATCCACTCGGTGCGGCCCAACCCGGACATGCCGGGACGCCGCGGCTGGTCGGTGGGCAGCGCGCGCACGTCGCCGCGCCGCGCCAGCCGTTCGCGCCACGCGGCCAGCTGCGACTCGAAGGCCGGCGATTGCAGCCATCGCGCATGCCACGTGGCGAAGTCGCCATAGGTCACGGGCAGAGCCGCCAGCGACGATGGTGCCTCCTCGGCAAAACAGCGGTACAGCGCGGAGAGTTCGTTGGCGAAGATATCGAACGACCAGCCGTCCCAGACGATGTGGTGCGGCATGAAGAACAGCACGTGCTCGTTCTCGGCCAGCCGGAACAGCCGCGCGCTGAACAGGGGCGCCGTACCCAGGTCGAACGGCGTATCGGTCAGCGCCTGCAGGCGCGCCATCAGCACGGTGTCGCGCGCGCCGTGCGGCACGTCACGCAGGTCTTCGGCGGGAAACAGCGGGTAGTCCAGCCGTGGCATGACCACCTGGGCCACGTCGTCGCCGAGCGTGCGAAACGCGGTGCGCATGCTCGGCTGCCGCTGCACCAGTGCCTGGAACGCCATGGCGAAGGCGTCTTCGTCCAGCGGGCCGCGCAGGCGATGGGCCGACGGCGCGTTGTAGGTGACGCGTCCCGGGTGCAAACGTTCCAGTGACCACAGGCGGTGCTGCATCAACGAGAGCGGCGCATGGGCCTGATCGTCGCGGTGGGCGATCGGTTCGGCCACCGGCGCGGTGCCGGCGTCGATTCGTGCGCGCAGGATCGCGGCCAGGCGTTCCACGCTGGGCGCATCGAACAACGTGCGGAACGACAGCGACACGCCGAATTCGCGGTTCAACGTGGCGGTGAGCTGGGCCGCCAGCAGCGAGTGCCCGCCCAGCGCGAAGAAGTCGTCGCGCACGTCGAGGTCAGGCAGGGCGAGCACGGCTTCCATGGCCGCGGCTACGCGCCGCTCGTCGTCGTTGCGCGGCCCGACGCGTGTGCCGGGGGCGGCGCACGAACGGGCGATCGGCGGCGGCAGCGCAGCACGGTCGATCTTGCCGTTGGGCAGCAGGGGAATGGCGGGGAGGGCGAGGACATGCTGCGGCAGCATGTAATCCGGCAGTCGCGCGCGCAGTCGCGAGCGCAGCGATTCCTCGTCGGGCACCCCACCGTCGTGACCGACGACGTAGGCCACCAGCCGCACGTCACCAGGCCGATCCTCGCGCGCCATGACCACGGCGCGCGCCACCTCCGGCAGGTCGGTCAACGCGCTTTCGATCTCGCCGGGCTCGATGCGGTAACCGCGTACCTTCACCTGGAAATCGAGGCGGCCCAGGTGCTCGATCAGGCCGGCGGACGTCCAGCGGCCGCGATCGCCGGTACGGTACATCCGCGAGTCCGGGGCTTCCGACCACGGATCGGTGACGAAGGCCGCGGCGGTCAGGTCCGGCCGGCGCAGGTAGCCGAGCGTGACGCCCACCCCACCGATGTGAATCTCGCCAGGCACGCCCAGCGGGCAGTGGTTGCCGTGCTCGTCCAGGATATGCACGGTGGTGTTGGCGATCGGGCGGCCGATGTAGATGCCGTCGCGCGGGGTGTTCACCCGCCAGTACGTGGAATACACGGTGGTCTCGGTGGGGCCGTAGCCGTTCCACACCTCGCCGCAGCGCTCCAGCAGGGCCTCGGCCAGGTCCAGTGGCAGCGGCTCGCCGCCCGACACCGCGCGGAAGGCCGGCCGGCCACGCCATCCTGCATCGACCAGCAGGCGCCAGCCCGCCGGCGTGGCCTGCATCATCGTGGCGTCGGCCTCCTCGATCAGGCGGCGCAACTGGCCCCCGTCGCGTACGTCGTCGCGACCCGCGATCACCACCTCGGCACCGCTGGTCAGCGGCAGCATCAGCTCCATGAAGGCGATATCGAACGACAGCGTGGTGACGGCAACCAGGCGGTCGTCCGGTGCGATACCCGGCACGCGTTGCATGCTGGTGAGAAAATTGGCCGCCGCGCGGTGTGGCACGCGCACGCCCTTGGGGCGCCCGGTGGAACCGGAGGTGAAGATCACGTAAGCCACCGAATCCGGCGTGGCCGCGCGGCGGTCGCGCTCCGGGCGCTCGAACGAGGCGTGCACCACCTCGTTGTCGCTGAGGGCGAGCACGTGGCTTGCGTCGATGGCGAAGGCCGGCGGAGCGGCGTCGTCGACCACCAGTGTCGCCAGCTGGGCGTCGTCGGCCATGAACGCCAGGCGTTCGGCAGGGAACGCGGGGTCCAGCGGCACGTAGCCGGCACCCGACTTGAGCACGCCCAGCACGGAGGCCAGCATGTCGAAGCCGCGGCCGAGCGACAGTCCGACCAGCGCGCCGTGACCGATGCCGCGGGCACGCAGCGCGTTGGCGATGCGGTTGGAGCGCGATTCCAGCGCGGCGTAGGTGAGCGTGCGGTCCGCATGGCGCACGGCGATGCGCTCGGGCGTCCGGTCGCATTGCTGTTCGAAGAATTCGTGCGCCAGGCGCAGTTCCGGAAACGGCGTGGGGGCGGGTTGCAGGCCTGCCAGTTCGCGGTACACGGCATCGGAGACCACGGGCAGCGCGACGGCCGTCGTGTCCGGCGCAAGCGCGGCATGGCGCAGCAAGGTGACGTAAGCATCGAGCCAGCCCTGGATGGTGGCGCCGTCGAAAAGGTCGGCGTTGTACTGGCATTCCAGGCGCAGGTGGCCGTCAACCGGCACGGCGTTGACGAACAGCTCGAAATTCTCGTACTCGCGTGGCACGGCGGCCAGGTCGTAACGCAGGCCCGGGAAGCGGGCGGTGCTTTCATCCAGCGGCGCGTCCAGGTTGAACAGCACCGCGACCAGCGGCAGCCGTGCCGGATCGCGGGCCAGCGACAGTCGGGCGAGCAGACTGCCCAGCGTATGGCGCTGGTGGTCGAACGCGTCCATCAGGTCGTCGCGCACGCCGCCCAGCACCTCGGCGAAAGGTGCCTCCGCGCCGATGCGGGCGCGCAGCGGCAGCACGTTCACGGCATGACCGACCAGCGTATCGAGGCCATCGGCAGCCTGGCCCGCCGACGGGATGCCGATCACCACGTCGTCCTGCCCGGCGAGCCGACGCAGCAGCACGGCGAAGCCGGCCACCAGCGTCGCGTGGAAGCTGGCGCGGTGCATCGCGCCGAGGCGGCGGATCGCGTCCACATCGGCCCGGTCCATTAGGCGGTCCTCACGACGCGAGGCGAACGTGCGGTAGCGCGGTCGCGGGTGGTCCACCGGAAGGTCCAGCACGGGCGGCGGCGTGGCGAAGCGTTCCAGCCAGTAGCGCGCATCGTCTTCGGCGGTCCCACCGGCCAGGTGGGCGACCTCGGCACGGGCGAAGTCCGAGAACGTACCAGGTGCGTCCGGTCCACCGGCCTCCCCGGTGTGCCGTGCATAGAGCGCGGCCAGGTCGCGCACGATCACGCCGAACGACCAGCCGTCGCAGACCAGGTGATGCGCGCACAGGACCAGCAGGTGGCGATCGGTGGCCAGGCGCACGATGTCCGCACGGAACAGCGGACCGGTTTCCAGGTCGAACGGCGTCGTCACCTGTCGGGACAGCATCGCCTCGATGCGCGCATCGCTTTCGAACGGCGGCAGCGACGCGTAGTCGTGCCGTTCCAGCGGCAGCGTGGCGTGCTCCGCGACGAACATGTTCGCGCCGTCGTCGGCGAACGTGGCGCGCAAGGCCTCGTGGCGTTCGACCAGGTCGTGCAGCGCGGCCTCCAGCGCGGGCACGTCGAGCAGCCCCTTGAAGGTCAGCGAGATCGCCTCGTTATAGGCCAGCGAGGCTTCCGGTTCCAGCTGGCAGGCCAGCCAGATCTCGCGCTGCGCCGGGGTGGTCGGCAGCACGCAGGCCAGCGGGTCGCCGGCGAACGGATCGTAGTCGACCGCGGTGGCGGCCTGCTCGTGCGGCATCATGCGTTCACCTTCAGGAACTTGCCCGGTGTGTCGGGGTTGGGGACGAACCACGCGGGACTGCCGTCGGGATCGCGACCCAGACGGGCTCCTGCCACCGGGGGCCGGGCCGCGTCCATGGCCGTGGCGTCGCGGCGGCGTGGCAGGAACCCGGCTTCCTGCATCTCCAGGACCGATTCACGGAATGCCGTGGCGATGGCAGCGAAGTCCACCTCGTCGTGCGCGGTGGTGAAGAAACACGGAAAGTTGTCGAGGATGTGGATGCCGCGGCTGCGCATCATCGCGAACAGCAGGTCCTGCAGCGGGTGGTCCTCGGTGAACACGGTTTTCCACACCGACGCGAAGTGGACCACGTGCAGCGGCGCGCCCACCTCGGCGCAGAACGCCGTGAGTCCGTCGGCGAACGCGCCGACCTTCGCGTTGAGCGTGGCCTGCAACGCCGGGCCGTGGTCGGCGAGGTGACCGAGCACCGCGTGCGCGGCGGCCAGTGCCAGCGGATGCCGCACGAACGTGCCGGCAAAATAGGTGACGCCCACGGTGGGCACGGAATCGTCGCCGTAGCGCCAGTCGCCGCCGTCCAGTGCATCCATGAAACGGCGCGCACCACCAATGATGCCGATCGGGAAGCCGCCGCCGACCACCTTGCCATAGGCCGCCATGTCGGCATCGATACCCAGGACGGCCTGCGCACCGCGCGGGTGCGCCCGGAATCCGGTCACCACCTCGTCGAAGATCAGCAGCGCATCAGCGTCGCGCGTGATCGCGCGCAGTTCGCGCAGGAATGCCACGGGCTGGAAATCGGGACGCCGGCTCTGTACCGGCTCGACCATCACCGCGGCGATGTCCGCCGCGCGCTCGCGGATGATCTGTAGCGACTCGGGCGTGCCGTATTCCAGCACCAGGACATGCTCGGCGGTGTTGCGCAGGATGCCGGGCGCGGCGGGCACGGAGGTCAGTTTCTTCGTGCCGCGGACCAGCACCTCGTCGAAGATGCCGTGGTAGGAGCCGGTGAAGATCACCAGCGTGTCGCGGCCGGTCACGGTACGTGCCACGCGCACGCAACCCATCACTGCTTCGGAGCCGGTGTTGCACAGCGCCGCGCGATCGAAGCCGGTCAGCTCGCAGACCTGCCGTGCTACCACGCCGGCCAGCGGGTGCTGCGGCCCGATCTCGTAGCCCTCGTCGAGCTGCCGGCGCACGGCGTCCAGCACGAAATCCGGTTGCCAGCCGAACAGGTTCATGCCGAAGCCGTTCAGCGCGTCCACGTACCGGTTGCCGTCGAGGTCCCAGACGTGCGCGCCCTTGGACCGTGCGATGACGATCTGGTAAACGATATCTTTCAGCAGCGGGCGGAACCCGTTGACCACGCGCGGATCGGCCAGGTGCGGGCGGTGTTCCTCCGTATACGCCCGCGACGCCGCCGTGCGCGCGACATAGCGCTGCATGAAGGCATCCAGCCGTGCGCGCTGCCGCGCACTCAGTTCCGTGGCGCCGTGATGGATGCGCGCGATGGCGCCGAATGCCTTCTTCACGTCGTACGAGGTGTGCGCCAGCGCGGCCTCTTCGTCGTTGGCCGCGGCCTGCGTCCCCTGCGTCCCCTGCGTCCCCTGCGTCGACGGCGCCCTTGCCGCCGTCGCACCGGTACCTGCGCCCGCAACACCCGCACCCGCACCCGCAGCACCTGCACCGATATCACTACCGGCGGTAGACGACACGGCAGTTACCGTCGCCGCCGCCTCCACGCCCGCCAGCAAGGCCAACTGCTCGCGCATCAACTGCATCTGCTGCGCGATCACCGCCTGCACCCCACCCGCTGACACCCCCACCGACACGGTTGCCGCCACCGATACCGGTGCGCCCGCCGGTACCATGGCCGTCGTAGGAGCCCACGATGTGGGCGACACCCCCACCGCAACGCCCGATCCCGCGCCGACCTCCACGCCGGCGACCTCCGCCGGCAACAACCGATCCAGGTGACCGGCCAGCCGCTCGAACGACGAACACCCGTCCATCAACTCGCGAAACGTCACCTTCAGCGCATAAGCCCTCTGCAACTGCAGCGCCACCTGCGTCAGGGACAACGAATCCAGTCCCAGTTCGACGAAATGCGCCGCCGGATCGACACCCGCCATATCGGCGCCGGAGACATCCTCGAACAGGGCGACGAGTTCGCCGACGAGACGCGCGTGACGCGGAGAAACGGAGGCGGGCAGCGACATGGGGTGTTCCACGGGCAGAGGCAGAGGGGACATCGGTTCGGAAGGCGTGGCCACCGTGGCCACCAGGCTGGCGATCGACGCGGCAGGCGGCGCGTCCACCCAGTGGCGTTGGCGCTCGAAGGGGTAGGTCGGCAGGCGCAGGCGGCGGCGCTGTGCACGGTGGTCCAGCGCTGCCAGGTCCACGGGGACGCCCGCGCTCCAGAGCGTACCGGCCGCATCGAGCAGGGCTTTCCGCTCGCCGGCCGGGGTATCGGTCAGGCTGGCGACCAGGGTCCGGCCACGGGCCTGGGTATGCTGGTGCCCGAGCGTGGTCAGGACCGTGCGCGGCCCCACTTCCAGGAAGGCCGTGCCGGTGTCGTTCAGCGCGTAGAGCAGGGCTGACGAGAAGCGCACCGTGCGGCGCAGGTGGCGTACCCAGTAATCGGGAGACGTGGCTTCCCCTGCCGTCAACGCGGCGCCGGTGAGGGTGGAGACGATGGGCATCGTCGGCGGCGACAGGCGGATGCCGGCGACCTCGGCACGAAAGCCCTCCAGTACCGGCTCCATCATCCCGGAGTGAAACGCATGCGACGTGGCCAGGTGCCGACAGGCCACGCCTTCGGCAGTGAGTTCGCGGCGCAAGGCTTCCACGGCGTCGCTGGTACCGGCCACGACGCTGGCATTCGGCGCGTTTTCCACGGCCAGCGACACTCCGTCCGGCAGCCGCGCGCGCAATTCATCGGCGCCCAGGCGCACCGACAGCATCGCGCCGCCGGGTAGCGACTGCATCATCCGGCCGCGGCGCGCGACCAGGCGCGCGGCATCCGCCATCGACATGACGCCCGCGATCGCCGCCGCCGCGAATTCGCCGACGCTGTGCCCGATCATCGCCGAGGGGATCACACCCAGGCTCATCCAAAGCCGTGCCAAGGCGTATTCGAGGGCGAACGTGGCGGGCTGGAGGTACGCGGTCGCCCGCAGGTCGTCGGTGTCCGTCGCGAACATCCGCTCGCGCAGGTCGAAACCCAACTCGCCCTGCAGGACGGAAGACACCTCGTCGAGCGCCGCGCGGAATACCGGCTCGCTCGCGTGCAACGCCTGGCCCATCCCCGGATACTGGGCCCCCTGGCCGGGAAACAGGAACACCACACCGCACGCATCGCCGTGGCGCTCGCGGAGTCCGGCGGCGGCGATATCGCGCAGGCTCGCTTCGGTGTCCTGGTGCGACGACGCGACCACGTGCGTGCGTTGGGCGAAGGCCTTGCGGCCCGAGGTCAGGGTCCAGGCCACGTCCGCCAGGTTGGCATCGGGGTGAGCGGCGAGGTGATCGGCCAACCGTTCCGCGGCGGCGGCCAGGGCGGTGGGCGTGCGCGCCGACAGCGCCAGCAACTGCGGGCCCGATGCGGCATCCGACGGTGTCCGCGCGGGTGCCTCCTCGAGGATCACGTGTGCGTTGGTGCCGCCCACGCCGAACGCGCTGACGCCGGCCAGCAGGCGGCCCGTGCTCGGCCACGGACGGAGCGTACGGTTCACGACGAAGGGCGTGGCGTCCAGGTCGAGTCGTGCGTGGGCCGCCTTGAAGTGCAGCGTCGCGGGCAGGCGGCGTTCACTCAGGGACAGTGAGGTCTTGATGACGCCAGCGGCGCCGGCGGCAATCACCAGGTGACCCACGTTGCTCTTCAACGAACCGATGGCGCAGAAACCCGTGTCGTCCGTGGTCGCGCGGAAGGCCCGTGTCAGGCCTTCGATCTCGATCGGATCACCCAGCGGCGTGGCCGTGCCGTGCGCCTCGACGTAGGACACCTCGCGTGCCGATACCCCGGCATCGCGCAGGGCCATGGCGATGACCGCGGCTTGCCCGCCGGCGTTGGGTGCCGTGAAGCTGGCCTTGGCCGCTCCGTCGTTGTTGACGGCACCGCCGCGCAACGTGGCGTAGATGGGGTCGCCGTCGCGCAACGCGTCGGACAGTCGCTTGAGCAGCACCACGGCCGCGCCGTCACTGAACACCGTGCCGCGGGCGTCGGCATCGAACGGGCGCGTGTGGCCGTCCGGCGACAGCATCGAACCTTCCTGCGCCAGGTAGCCGCTGTGTGGCGGGCAGGTGATGGACGCACCGCCCGCCAGCGCCATGTCGCAGCGGCCGGCGCGCAAGGCGTCCAGTGCCTGCACGATCGCCACCAGCGACGTGGAGCAGGCGGTATTCACGCCGACGGCCGGCCCGGTGAGGTTCAGCTTGTGCGCGACGCGGGAGGCCAGGTAATCCTTCTCGTTGCCGAGCATGACCTGGAAGGCGCCGAGCTTGTCGATCAGGCCGGCGCGGCCGCTGATGTGCTTCTGGTAATAGGTGGCGTTGTGCATGCCGCCGAACACGCCGACCGGCACGTCCTGCGCATCCGGGACATACCCCGCGCGTTCCATGCATTCCCAGCACAGTTCCAGGAACAGGCGCTGTTGCGGATCGGTCAGTTCGGCCTCGCGCGGCGACATGCCGAAGAAGCCGGCGTCGAACAGGTCGCTGCCGTCCACGATGCCGCGTGCTGCGACGTAAGCAGGATCGTTGCGCTCGGTGGGCCCGATGGACGGGTCGAGTTCATCCGGCGCGAAGAAGCGGATCGACTCGCGTCCGGCACACAGATTCTCCCAGAAGGCTTCCACGTCGGACGCGCCGGGGAAGCGGCCGGCCATCGCGACGATGGCGACAGGCTCGCGGGTCACCGCTCTCGCTTCGGCCAGGCGACCGGTGAGCGCATCGCGTGTGGCTTTCCCCTCGATAAGGTCCGCGACGGCCGCTGGCGTAGGCAGTGCGAAGAAGCGGACCAGGCTCGGGCGCGTCGATACCGCCTCCTGGATGCGCGTGACAAGACGCGCGGCCAGGAGAGAGCTACCGCCCAGGTCGAAGAAGTTGTCGTCGCGACCGACCCGATCGAGGCCAAGCGTCTCCGCAAAAAACTGGCACAGGCGAGTCTCGACCTCGCCGCGCGGCGCGACCCAGGCGGACGCCAGCTCGGGCCGTGAACGGCCCGGTGCGGGAAGCGCATGCCGGTCGAGCTTGCCGTTGTCCGTCAACGGAAGGGCGTCCAGACGCTTCCAGGTCGCCGGCAGCATGTACTCCGGCAGGGTCAGCGCGAGCGCGTCGCGTAGCGTGCGCGCTGTCACCGTGCTGTCCTGCGTCACGTAGTAGGCGACCAGTCGCGTATCGCCTGGCGTGTCCTCGCGAGCGGCCACCACCGCGGCGACGACACCCGGCAGCGCGCGTAGCGCGACATCGATTTCGCCGGGTTCGATCCGGTACCCGCGAATCTTCACCTGGCCGTCGCGGCGACCGACAAACGCGAGATTGCCGTCGGGGAGCTCACGTACGAGGTCCCCGGTGCGATACAGCGTGCCACGGTCGGACGGCAGGAAGCGCTCGGCCGTCAGTTCGGAATGTCCGAGATAGCCGCGCGCCACGCCGGGGCCGCCGATATACAGCTCACCCACGACGCCGGGTGTCACCGCCGCGCCATGCCCGTCCACGACGCGCAGCACGGTGGCGCCGACCGGCCGGCCGATCGGTATCGCCGTGCCGTCGTCGGGCAGATCGCGAGGGATCGCATAGGTGGTGGCGAAGGTTGTGCATTCGGTCGGGCCGTACCCGTTGACCAGCCGTGTGTCCGGCAGCGCCGCATACGCCTTGCGTACGTGCGGGACCGACAGGGCTTCGCCGCCGACAAGGATCGTACGCAGGCCGGCCAGGCAGGTCGCATCCTCGTCGACGATGGTGTTGAACAGCGCGGCGGTAAGCCAGGCGACCTCGGCGCCGTGGGCCGCCACGGTGCGCGCGATGCCGGAGCCGGTTGGCACGAGTTCGTCGTGAACGATGCAGGTGCCACCGTTGAGCAGTGGTGCGAAAATCTCAAAGGTGGACGCATCGAAGCCGAGCGGCGCGGCATGCAACACCTTCGGCGCACCGAAGTCGATGTAGTCGCTCTTCCTGACCAGGCTCAGGATCGAGCGATGGCGTATCTCAACCCCTTTGGGTTTGCCAGTCGAGCCGGATGTGTACATCGCATAGGCGATGTCCTCGGCGGCACACATGGCTTGGCTGCCGGTAGCGCGATGGCCGCCAACGGCGCCCGGTGCGGCGTCTTTGTCTCCACTCAACACTGCGTAGGTGAGGACCGGTCTGTCCACGCAGGTGGTGTCCTCGGCGGCTGTCACCACCACCGCCGCGACATCCGCATCCGCGAGCGCGAAAGCGATGCGCTCTTCGGGCCAGCGCCTGTCCAGCGGTAGGTAGGCCGCACCAGCCTTCAGGATACCGAGCAGCACCACGACCCCCGACACCGAGCGATCCATCAAGACGGCGATGTACCCGCCATGCGGCACGCCCGCCGCCATTAACCCCGCCGCGACGCGATCGCTGCGTTCGTCCAGTTCCGCATACGTCAACGACAGCGCCGTGGAGGCCAGGGCCAGGCGATCCGGGAACGTGGCCGCCATCTGGGTGAAGCAGCCGTGCACGGTGATGCTCGCGAAGCGGCTGTCGGCACGTGCGTCCATCACCGCCATACCTCATCGGCATGGCGGTGACGAAACGGTATAGACCGGATGGCCGAGGGACGCATGGCCGCCCGGTGCCGCGCCACCCGTGCGCCGCTCTGAACTGCCAGGCAGGTCGTTCTTCCTTGCGACCCACCCGACATGCCATCGGCTTTCATACGCGTCCCCCGTGCTACGCCTCGGGCGGTAAGCCGTTGCGCGTCGTTGACGTATTTATAGACGTGGCACGGAGACTGGCATATACAACTGGCGCGCTAGCCAGCGTGGGCAAATGGCCGATGGCGACCGATTCGACCGATCATGCAAGACATCGTTTCGTCGTCGTCAGGCGATCCGCCGGATGCGGATATTGCGGAGAGCGAAGTCGTTGCCCAAGCCGGTGCCGCGCTCGTTCGAGAACTCGATCTTCAAGGACGTGCCCGTGGCGACGACCGTCGCGGGACCGATACTCACGATGCCATTCAGTGTGACGGAACGAATGATGGGCTGACTGTTTGCGTATACCGATATGATCGCAGGATTGGTCGCACCACTTTCGCCACGCGCGACAACCTCGTAGCTGGCGCCATAGGTGACCGTGAAAGTCCGCGAAATAACCGTACCCGAGAAGTTCCCGCCACCATCCGTACTGTTGAAGAACGCGGTTCCGCCATCCGCCATGTAGGCCGGACCGCCAGAGCGCGCGCCAGGGCCGGGCGACCAGCCCTGATAAGACGGCCCGGCGAACGTGGTGAGGTCGTCCAGCCAGGGTTCGGGCGCCGTCACCTGGACGGTGTAGCTGCCCGAATGGTTTGCCGAATCGCTGGCCATGATGTTGGTCGTACCGGCGGATAGCGCGGTAACGAGGCCGTTGGCGGTGCCGACGGTTGCGACGCGGGTGTTGCCGGACGTATAGCGGTAAGGCGGCACACCTCCTGTCGCCTGCCGCTGGCGACTGCCACCGACCAGCAGGCTCATGGGGGCGGGATCGATGTAAAACGCCGGTGCAAGGCGTAAGGTCAGCTCGAGCAACCGGAATTCGACGCTGCCGGTTTTTTCGGTCGACTCATCGAAGGCCACATGGAGTCTTACCCTGATCGTGGTTCCCGTGCGCAGGCTTTCCAGCCAGCTACGCGGCAGGGCCTTGCTCAATCCATTGCTTATGTCGGATGCACCGACGTTGGCCGCCGTCAACAAGGTAAGCGTGGTGGCACGGCCGTCGGCCAGTATGCCATCGACTGCCAGCCAGAGCTTCTGGCCCACGGCTATCAGCGGCCAGGCCGTGCACGTAATGGCGGTGTCACCAGCAAACGACTCGAGATCGAGTTGGTCGCCGTTGGCGTCGGCGATGGCCGGTCGTGGCAACCGCGCATCCTGATTCCCTGGCTTCGACACGTTGAGTTTCAACGTGGGTGACATGGCGTCGGTCGCCCTTGCGCCGTGGCGACCTTGAAGGTTGGGCGTCGGGCGAGCGGCTTGGTTATTCATGATCACGATGCTTCCTTGCATGATGCATGTAGGTGGTGGATGGGCGCAGGGCGGCCGCCAGCCTGTTCGAGTTCAGCCGTCTGGATAGAACGAAATACGATTCATGTCCTGGGGTTGACGTTTCTCATGTTCATTGCGCTTTCTTGTGCTTGATTAATGACGTGATTAGCCAACAGACTGCTTTGTGAAAAGCGTACGATTACGCGTTCTTACTATCTGTGGGGTCATGATCTGTAAATCCCTCAATGATAGGTCATGCGCGGAACAAGATATTGTCTATGTAAAGTGATCCGTAACTCGATACAGTAAATATCAACCTGCTTATAACGCGACGCACGGGGGATGAATACCGGCCTTGGCCCTTGAGAAGAACTTGTTCGACGGTTCCGTCTGCAAAATATATGTATACGCTGCAGGGATACTCTTTTGGAGCCTGATTGTCGTCGTAGTCGAAGGCTATCGAGCGAGTTGTCCTCTTTGGAGTAACGTATGTTTGCGCGGTTATAGGATGACTATAAACAGCATAAACGTTGAGCAACTTTCCGGCAGTTCCGCGTTCGCTGATGGCAGCACAGTTAAGGCCTGTCGGCGGGGGCGCCAACGTGCACAATGGGCGATCCACCAGCTTGACGATGGCTCCAACTGGCGCTGTTTCAAAATCTTCCAGGCCGCCGCCGCTACGAAGCGTATAGCTCGCTAGCGGGAAATTGATTTTGTCGAAGGTGTCGGTCGATCCGTTCAAGGTGGCTGCGAGTCTTACCGTGACGGAGCTACCGTCGCGCAGACTTTCCAGCCACGTCCGCGGCAGGGGAAGGCTCAGTCCGTTACGAACCTGCGCCGCCGTGACGGCGGATGCTGTCAACAGGGCGCGCGTTGTCGCGGTCCCGTCGTCGAGCGTGCCATCGACGTCGAGCCACACTTTCTGCCCGACGGCGATGAGTGGCCAGGGCGCGCAGGTGATCGTAGTGTCGTCGGGGAACACGCCGAGGTCGAGCTCCTCGCCATTGGCGTCGGTGATTGCCGGACGCGGTAGCCGCGTGTCGGAGGCGCCGGGCTTCAGCACGTTGAGGTTCAACGCGGGCGATACGTTGCCAGTGGCCCTGGCACCGGAGATGACTGAATCAAGGGCCGCATGGTCCTGTTGGTCATTCATGGTGGTCATGACGATTCCTTGCCGTGGTATGGAAAAACGCGTGAAAGCGGTATATTTCGCGAAGTGAGGTGCTCAGGCCGCGTCGAATGCCTCGACGCGGCCATCGACGGGTGGTTACTCCTGCGCCTTGTTGAATGAACGACTGAACGCGGTCGGCGACGTGCTACGCGTGCCATTCCTAACCACCGTGTAGCTCACGCTAACCTGGTCGCCAAAGTTGAAGGGCAGCACGCTAGACGGCACGTTAAACGTCATACCGCCCGGATTTCCGCTTTGCTCCGCGGTCACATACGACCCACGCGGGTCGGCTCCGGTCGTGCTGTCCGTCCAGGCGACGGTGACGGCATCGGTTGTTTTGATTTGCGAGTTTGCCGGCACTTTCACCGTGACGCCGTTGGGTGCGTCGAACGGATCGAGCTGCGATCCCTCGGCCTGCTGCACGGTCGGTGCGCGCAAATCGCGCAACGCACGTTGGACGGCAAGCGTAAGGACTTCCGATGGCCGGGGAATGCCATTGGCCGCCGTTATCGAGTACTGGAACATGGCCCGACCGCCATCGACAGGCTGAAGCGTCGTCGCCGGGCACTGGAAGACGATGGGGTCCTTGAGATCGGCTGCGGTCAGCGCACGGCTGTCGCTCCAGGTGGGCCGGGTATCGCCGAGCACGCCTTCCACGGACACGGTAACCGTGTCGCCGCCATGGATGTCGTTCGGGTCGAACGGAACGTCAACCTCGATGGCGCCGCCGACATAGAAGGGATCGAGCACGCCATCGCTGGACTCGGGGACGCGCGGCGCGGGCAGGTTGGCCACGGACCCGATGACGAAGTTGTAAGCGCTGGATGTGGCGCTGTATCCGGGCGCGGTGACGGTGTAGGTCGCCGACACCTGGCTGTTGGCATTGGGCTGGATGAAGCCTGCTGAGGTGAGATTGAAACTCGGCGGCTGGGCGGGGTTGCCGATGGGGATCGTCTGCTTGAACGGCACCCGTCCCTGGATGTTGGCTTCGACCGAGGTTCCCCTGGTCAGACGCGGGATGACCAGGTGGGCGAGCAGCGTGTTCAGGGGGAGGACACCGTTGATCGCTTCGGGCACGGACGGTGGTGACAAGTCGGGCGCCGCCGCACTGTTGACGACATCGAGCGTGATCGGGTCCGATTCGCTGATGGCGAAAACGACATTTTCCGTACCGAACGTCTCCACCTGATAGGAGATGCGGACCTGACCACCGACCAGTTGGATGATGTCCTCATAGGGAAGCACGCCGTAGGTATCGTTGACGCCATCCGCGTACCCGCTGGCCTCGCCCTGCAGGTTGCCGCTCCAGCGGAAGGTGACCAGGCTGCCGGCGGGTATGCGCTCGGGCTGCGATGGTGCGGCAATGAGTGCGCCGGCAGGGTGGGCGGCTGCGTCCAGCACGTTGCCTGGTGTGCCTTCCACCCACGGGAGGTCCAGACCGACCGCCTTGCCTTCCACGCTGATGCTGCGCCGGCGCGACACCACCCGCGCGCCCGAGGTACGTTCGAGCGTGTAGGAGACGCTGACCCGACCCTCGCCCAGCACCTCCGCCTGTTCGTACGGCACTTGGAAGGCGAGGGTGCCATTGTCACGGGTTACCGACTTCCAGGCCGTCTCATAAGGGGGTACGGGTTGCTCACCGGCCGCGACGCCGGCCCAGCGTACGAAGATACGTTCGCCCGCCTTGCCGCCATGCGCCTCGGCAAGTACGGTCACTGGATTCCGGTCGAGATCCACCAGCCGCAGCACCAGCCCGGCGTCGTCGACGGTGCCCTCGACCCAGGGTGGCGTGGGCGCATCCGGGTCGTCGATCGGCACATCGACCACCCGGTACGGTGCCCACAGCGAGTTGTTGCTGACCAGGTCGAGGATGCGATAGGTGATCTGCGCGTCGCCGCCGCCGGCCGAACGAATGGTTTCCTCATCGATCGGAATCTCGAACTCGCTCTTGCCCAGGTCGGCACCTGTCAGTGGAGCCAAGTCCACGAACTTGCCATGCCACGACACGCGGATGCGGTCGCCCTCGGCAACGTTCTCGTAGCTGGGTACGACGACCCGTACATCGCTGATGTCGCCAATGAGCGGCGAAGGGCGGACGAGCGCGATGGCGAGGTTCTCGTTGATCGTTTCCGTGTCCGGTTGGGTGTCGACCCCTCCCGGTCGTTTCGTCTTCACGCGCACGGTCAGCGGTGGCGATACTTGTGGGTTGCCCAGGGCGGAGACGACGCGGACAAAAACGTCGTGAACACCGTCGCCCAGCGCGCGGATTCCTTCGGGAAACACCGGCACCGGGATCGGTTTGTTGGCATCCGTGGCGGACATGTCACGCTCGCCGACGACAGTCTGGGCGGCGCCCCAGAGAATCTGCGCCTGATCCCCGTCCTTGAAAAGGTCCCAGGGGCCGACGATGACGGTGACCGGGGCGACCGCGCCTTCGCCCACATCGCGGACACCGAGGCCGCCGTTGTTTTCGACTTCGTGAATAAGCGGTGCGGGCAGGCCGGTAAAAACACCATTGAGGATGGGCATGACGATCTCCTTGAGGATGGAACAGGACTTCAGAGCGTGCGTACGTCGACGTAAACCACGTCCTGCTTGGCGAATCCGGTGCCGACGGCGTTGCTGATCGTGTAGTCGAAGGTCGCCCTGCCGAACACGATCGGCAGGAGGAATCCGGCGTCGACGGTGATGTCCACATAGGCGCGATTCACGCTCGGCGGGCTGCTGGGTGGCGGCTTGGGCCAGGTGTTGTCGGGCCGGGACGACATGTCGGAAGCCGTGATTTCGTGCTCGCCGGACGTATCGGTGCCAGGTATCGGCTCACCCGATTCACCCAGCCCCTGGAAGCGCCAGCGGATGACGTCGCCCGCGCCGACGCTCGGCTGGTCCAGCCGTATGCGCACGGGCGTGCCGTCGATCACGTCGCTGAGGGTGATGGAATACACGCGTGATCCGACCCACTCCACGAACGTGGCATCGAGCAAGAGCTCGCCTTCGCCCGGCACCTGGCGGTAGTCCTCGACGCTGACGGATCGATCGGGTGACATCGCCACATTGCAAAACGGGACGGTCGCAAGCGCGCGCGAGGCGGTATAGCGGACCGGCCAGGTACCGGGACTGTGCGCACGCAGGACCTCGCTGGGTATGCGCAGCACGACATCACGCCGGGGGTCGCCCACGACGATATCCGCACCGATGCGATCGTCCGCCCAGAACAACTGGATGCGGTCGCCGGCAGCAAACGCCTGTATGCCGGGCGCCCCCGGTATTTCCCACACGATGGTCGCCGTGGCGTCCTGCGTCACGTCCTCCGCACGGATCACGTTGGCCGGATCGCCGCTCGCTCCACGCACGTCGGGCAACGGCATGTTCTCGTGCACGGGCGTCAACGGATCGGGATCCGAACCGCCCGGCCCGAACAGGTTGATGGCGGGGCGTGCGGGCTCCGTAGGGGTACCGATCACGGTGACGCCGCGCTCCACACGGTAGTCGACGCATGCCGGCACATTGCGGTCGGTGTCACCGCTCGCCGCCAACCAGTCGGTGTACACATCGTCGTAAGGCGAGGTGAGCAGCATCAGCGGATCCCTGCCTTCCTGGGTCGGCAGGACGGGGATAGGCACTGACACATGCGCGTTCCAGAGCAATACGATCAAGTCGCCCGCCCTGATCGCCGCATTGCCCGGGATGACGACCGTCACGCCACCGTCGACGCGGGCATCGTCGCTGGTGACGAGGCCATCCGCAGCGGCCGGGACCGTGGGCGGCAGGAGGTCATCGATATGCTCGGACAGCCGCACGTCCAGATCGACGCTGGCCGGCTGTTGTGACACATTGCCCGCGCGGTCGGCGACCAGATAGCTGAACGCGTGACGTCCGCCATCGATCGTTTCCAGCAAGGCGGCCGGAAACCGCACTTCGATATCCGTGCCGACGTCGGCTTCGCGCAACTCGTAGATGTCGGAAAGCAGCAGCGGATCGTCGTCGATACGCCCCTGGATCCAGTCGCCCGCCGCGGAGGTGGCATAGCCTTTGACGATGGCGGGCAGGTGGCGGTTGCCCGTGCCGTCATCCACCAGGGTGTCGGGCGTCACACCGTAGGCGATCACGCGGGGGTCGAACGAAAGCGCTGCGAGCGAATCGCGGCCGGGCCGTACGATATCGGTAATGAACGTCTGGTCGGTAGGGCCATACTCGTTGCTGCCGCTGCCCGAACCGTAGTACACCTCGTAGTTGATGCGAACGACGCGACGGTCTTCGACGGAGCTCAGGGGCCGGTCAGCCGCGGCCAGCACGAGGTTCAGCGTCTCGCCTGGCTGATGCCGATCGAGCGCCGTGATGTCACCGACGCGCCGCTCATCGATCGTCAGCTGCAGGGTATCCCCGGGTTCGGCGTCGTAGGAAAGCGGGAACGGAAGGCTGAGAACGATGGCCTCGTCCCGGACCGATGCTTTCAGCAAATGGTCGGGAGCGAGATAGGAGGGCAGGCGGGCAAGTGCTGCTTCGGGGAAGACCAGCCGTGGGCTGAAGGCATCAGGAGCGGATCGCGGTTCGGTGTCGTCATGCATAGCGCCTCCGTGCGCCTGGGACCGTCGCATGACGACGGTCCCAGCATGCGTGTTGCAGTTTCAGCCGGGCAGATCGCCGCGGGGATCAAGATCGACGAGGAGCACGTCGGACGTGACCGGACGGTCCGGCGCCTGGGCCGATGTCACCGTGTAGGTCAGATGAGCGTGCAGAGCCTGCGTTGGATAGTCGAAGCGCATCAGTTCGACTTCCGTGAGGTGCACGACCAGCTGCATCGGCGGCGAGATCGGACCCGTGAACGACTTGGTCACGTCACGGTTGTCCGCCGACGGCCTGTCCGCAGGGTGACCGCTGGAGTAAAACGAGCGGAAGACCCGCATAGTGACCGTGACCGTGTCGTCTGCACGCTGATTGACGTACGCGGGGATCATGAAGTCGCTGCCGTCCTTCGCCTCGACCTTGCCGATCAACAAGCGGTCCGGCTGTGCCGGGGCCGTGCCCACCGCCTCCGGCATCGTTCCCGCGGGGAGCGAGCCGCCACCGGGGAGTTCGTCCGCGCCGTGCACCGTGACGACCGTGATCGGCGAGCGCGAGGTATTGCTGCCGCCGCCGGCCAGTGTTCGCTCCACGCGATAGTAGAGGTCGATCGCGCCGGAACCGACGGCGATGATGAGGACTACGGGAAGTGAGATCGTGAGGTCTTCGGCTGGCTCCGCCTCGATGGTCAGCGACGGTACGTCGTATGTCCCATAGACCGGCGTGACGATATCGCCGATCAGGAATACCGGCGTCTCCCCATCGGCTTGCAGCCAGGGGATCGTGATCGTCGCGTTCTTCTCGGCATCTTCCGGCGGGATTTCGTTGTCGGAGCCGCCGGCGCTGGTGAGTGTCGGCGCCTCGAGGCTCTCGTTCTCGGGGGTCTCGGGGTCGGGGTCCACGCCACCGGCCTGATAGAGATTGACCTCGACGACCGCGGGCGTCTGCGCGCTGCCGGCAACCAGGTTCCCACGCAAGACATCGTAGCCGACGTCGACGGTAGCAGGAACATCCTGGCCGTCACTGTTCGCAGCCCATTCGGCGAGCAGGGCGGCGTAGGGCACGCCGATGGTCACGACCGGATCGTTGCCAATCGACGGGACGAGGACAGGGCCGATGTCCTGGCTACCCCAGTGCAGCAATACGGTGTCGCCGACGACGATGCCCGTGTTGGCAGGAATCTCCACGATCACGCCGCTGGCCGCACGGGCGTCCTCTTCGTCGATGATCTGCTCGCCAACCGGATCCTCATCATAGGCAGGCACCCCGGGCGCCTCCAAGTCCGGGATGGCGCCTTCGAGCAGCACCTCGAGTATCACGGGCTGCGACGGTAGGGAGGCGTTGCCGGCGCGGTCGCTGACGCTGTACGAGAACGCCATTCTACCGTCGGCTTGTTCTTCGATAAAACTGCGCATGAATCGCAGTTCGATGTCACTCGCACCGACGTTGACCGGATCGAGGACTTCCGAGCGGCTGTCGACCAGGCCGACGATGATGTCGCCCGGGGCGAGGTCCTTGTAGCTGGGAACGCGGGCGGCCAGGTACTCGTTGCCGTCCTCATCGCGGGACAAGGCGGCAGGGGTTACACCGTTGGTCACCACTTCGTCTGGAAACACCAACTGGCCCAGGAAGGGGAGGCCGGGAGCGGTGTAGTCGGTGATGTAGGTCTGTCCATCAGGACCCGGTTCGACACCGCCGCTTCCGGAGACGAAGGCAATCTGGTAGTTGATGCGGACGACGCCTTCCGGCACCGTCGCGCGGTCCTCCGCCGAAATCGAGATCCGCATGATCTCGTCGTCGAGAAACGCCTCGACGTCGAGCGGCGTACCTACAAGCGTGCCGTTCAAACTCACCTGGACGGTGTCACCGGCGTCGGCGTTCAGTGGCAGCGGTGCTGTCACGACGATCACCTCGTTTTTCGTGCTCGCACGGAGCAGGTTGTCCGGTCTGCCATCAGGCGGCAGCGGTGCGAGCGCCGCTGGATCGATGATGAGGGGCTCGGTATATACCTGCGTACCGATGCCCGATAGCCCGATGCCGGAATACACCGCCTTCGCCGGTAGCCGCTCGCGGCGCACCGCGGGATAACGCTTGTTGCTCGATCCGTCCATGGTCGACTCCTTTGGGGTAAAGCTCCGAGCCGGAACGTCCGGACGGGATAGACGCAGGTTAAGGTCGGGGGCGGCACGACGACCATAGACACAAGGTTGTAGGCGCGCCCACGGCATGACTGACTTTTTCAGTGCGGTCCGCCACATAGCGTCCAGGTATCCGAAATTGCATCGCGATCGCCAGCGGAAAGCCGCCGTCAAGGGAAATGAACCACTCCGTCTCATGCCATAACAGAGGCATGCATTTTAGGAGTACGCCCCATGGCGAAGCGTGTCTGCACCCGCTGCAATAGGCGGCTGAGATTCGCGGACACCATAAGGGTGCTCGCGACCCGTCGACTCACTGGAATAACGGAGAAAGTCATGAGCTCCCTGCATCATCGTGTCCGAAGGGCACCGCTATGGATGGCCATGACGGCTTGCTACCTGCCTATGGCAGGGGTCGCTGTTGCTGGCGAACTGGGCGCCGGACAATCGAAGACCGTCGTGCCGGGTGAAGCAGCCGAAGCGTGGATATTGCGCAACGGCGCGTCGCTGAGCCTGTCACCGCTTTCGGCGGCGCTGTCGATCGCCGCGAACGCATCGTCGGTGCGGATCGACGCGGGCAACGTGAGCGCAAGTGCGTCCGACGCGATTGCGCTGACCGGCCAGAGCTCCGCGACGCTCACCCGCGCCAGGGTAGAGAGTGTCACCGGCAGAGCCCTGTTCGTCGGCATCGCTCCCTCCAACGGCGCGCCTGCGATGCCCAGTAACGTCGATATCAGCAATAGCGTGCTGAGCGGATCCACCTACGGCGTGTTCGTGGCACAAAACTACCTGCCCGGGATTGGCACGGTGACGCTGCGCGACTCCGAGGTCCGCGGGACCGGTGCGAGCGGTGTCGGGCTGGCGGTTTTCCTCGGCAGTGCGTCGGTCCAGGGCGGTTCGTTGACCGGACAGCTGCACGGTGTACGAATTCGTCAGGACGATCGTGGCGACGGTGTCATCCTGCCGAGTACCCGCCTGCTCGAACTCGATGGCGCCAGGGTCGAGGGAGTGACTGGCAGCGGCATCTCGATCGACACCCTTCGCAACCAGTCGACCGACGCCGTGGTCCACATCGGTGGCGGCAGCGAGATCGTCGGTGGCGGCGGCACGGCCATCGACCTGGGCGTGCGCAGCACGGCCGATATCGACGTGTTCGGCGGCAGCCTCGTGCGGGGCGATGTTCGCGTGGCCGACGGCTCGTCGCTCTCGCTCGCCCTGAGCGAAGGCTCGGCCATGGCAGGGGCGACGAGCGGGGACATCACGATGGCCCTCACATCGACCGCGACCTGGAATGTCTCGAACGATTCGTCGCTGAGCTCGCTTGACCTGTCCGGCGGCAACGTCGCTTTCACGTCGCGTGCCGGCACCGCGCATAGCCGGGTGGACGTCGCTGGCGACCTCACTGGCAGCGGTGGCGTTCTTGGCCTCAACGTGACCATGAATGCCGGCGGCCCGCTCGTCGGCCAGGAGACCGATCGCCTGCTCGTGGAGGGCTCGGTGACCACCACCGGTCCGACCGAGATCGTCGTCACGCCACGCGGCGCCGGCGCCGACACCGATGCCAATGCCAACGGTCTGGTCGACGCCGGCGAGGGCATGTCGCTGGTCCAGGTCGCCGGCACGTCACGTGCCGATGCCTTCGCCCTGCGCGGCGGCTACGTCGCGGCCGGTCCCTATCAGTACACCTTGCATGCCTTTGGGCCGGGGCAGACCGATCCCGCACAGAATCTGCTCGCCAATGGCACCCTCAACTGGGACTACCGTTTAGGTAGCCGGATCGTATGCGAGGGCGGTTGTGGCCCGGTGGACCCGCCGGTGGACCCGCCCGTCGATCCCGGGAATCCGCCGGTCGAGCCGCCCGTCGATCCCGGGAAGCCGCCGATCGACCCGCCAGTCGACCCCGGCAAGCCGCCGGTGGAGCCCCCGGTCAATCCGGGCGAACCAGAAAATCCGGGCAACCCGGGCAACCCGGGCAATCCCGGTGACGGTGGCGAGCCGGTTCGCCCCGAGCCGCCGGGCACACGCATCGCCGTGGTGCCCCAGGTGCCGTCGTACCTCTCCGCGCCGGCGGCGCTGCTCAGCTATGGCGACATGATGAGCGACGGGCTCCACCAGCGGCTCGGCGATATCCGTCAGGGCTCGTCCACCGGTCCGCTGGGCGGCGAGGTGTTCGCGCGCTATCTCGGCGGCCAGCTGCGCTACAGCTCCAACCTGTCGTTCGAACGCTATGGCTACGACTTCGATCAGCAGGTCAATGCGCTGCAACTCGGCGGCAGCCTCATCGCCCTCGACAGCGACAACGGCACGCTGCGCGCTGGCTGGGCGGCGGATCGCGGCACCACCCGTGTCACGCCGAAGGCCGCCGACGGCAACAGCACCGCGAAATACAACGCGAACGGTGTCTCAGCGTGGATCACCTGGCAACACGGCGACGGCTTCTGGATGGACGGCGTGCTCGGCTCGACACGCTATCGTGGCGACGTCGGCACCGACATGCGCGGTGCGGACGTCGGTCGCATCCGCGCGAATGGCTGGACGATGTCGGTGGAAGCGGGCCTGCCGATCGCCCTCGGCGGTGACTGGACGGTGGAGCCCCGCTTCCAGCTCAAGCACCAGCAACTGGCCTTCCGCGACTTCACCGATGCGGATGGGCTGGACATCAGTCTGGGCACCGCGAAACAGACCACCGCGGTGCTGGGTGGTCGTATCAGCCGCACCGCCCAGCCGAAGTTCATGCCGTATGCCAGCGTGGATGTTTCGCACAGCAGCAACGGTGATCCGATGGCGACGGTGACCAGCGAGGCATGGAATGCGCGCGATCGTTTCGGCTCCGGCAAGGTCGGCAACGCCTACAGGGTGGCCGCGGGCGTTGTTAGCCAGCTCAGCGACCGTGTCCAGCTATACGGCGAAGGCAACTATCAGCACTTCGTCGGCGGCTACGGCATGCGCGGCTGGGCCGGCAACCTGGGTATCCGGGTGAACTTCTAGGCGGGCGACCAAAAAAAACGGGATGTCGCGGCAACGACATCCCGTGGAGGCAACGGCCTCACCTCGTCGATACCCCCGGGCCGCGGAGCGAACCGCATGGCTTCCGCCACGTCCTTCGTGACATCCTGCGCTGTGCATCCGGTCTTTGTGCGACATCCGTGTCGCCAGCGCCGACGTGCTCCTTGCACGGTCCTTGTCACGTACGTTTCGTTGCGGCTCGGCGGTATCGAGGGTTCAGGCTATCTGCCTGTCACGCATAAGAAAATAATCCCTTGGTTGTAGGTGTGGACGTCCATTTCCGGACAGCATCGAACGCGACTTGCCGATGCGGCGGACACCACGCCAGGATGGTGCTGGCGACATAACGCGTTGCCTTCGCGCTGCCGTTTTTGACTGTCCGGTTCCGGACGTTGGTGGGCGCTATTGCACCGCGATCAACCATAAGGCCGCGCCCTGCACGGGTGCCACGGTCCAGTGGACGCGATAGGTACCGGCCGCGTTGACCTGTCGCCACGCGACCGCACCCTGCACGCCGCTTTCGTCGGGCAACTGCACGAATGCGTCGATCAGGGTGAAGCCGTCGCCCGGGCTGACACGCATGCGCTTGACGCCGCCGTCGCCCCACCAGAACGCCAGCAGAGTGGCCGGACCATCCACGGTCACCGTACCGCTGGTCACCTGCAGTGCGTCGCCGGCGTAGGTGCGCGCAACGGATGCCACGCGCGACGCGTGACGTACCTCGACGAAGGGCAGGGAGAGTTCGCCTTTTGCCTCGCCGTGTTTGTCGATCGATAGGCTATGTGCCGGGCCGCCCTTGCCGTCGGTGGCGACATAGGCACGCACGGCGAAGCGATCGCCGTAGTTCGCGTAGGTCTGCGGCTGCCCCAACGGCACCCATCGATTGCCGTAGGTGTCGTGTGGCGCACCGTCGTTACTGGCATATCCCGCGTTGAACACGAGGAAGAGGCTGCCATCGCGCTGCGTATCCACGGGGGGTGTGGTCGCGGGCGTTACACCCAGCCCTTCGCCCTGGGCGAGGAACACGTGCGCGCCGAGGGAAGGACCCGGACGATCGTCGGCGTGCAGGCGACCGCCGCTTGCCACCAGCAACGCGGCTATCCAGAGGGTGGAACGATAGGGCGATGTCATGGCGGTGCTTCCAAAAGTCGTACTTGTCATACGGGCGCGGCTGCGCCACGCTGCATGCTGCGGACCGCCTGCCTGACACACGTCGCGCGCGACGCCTGAAGGGGAATGGCACGTGGCGGATGAAACCGACTTCGTCGACCTGTACGCGCGGCTGCAATTGCAGCCGGGCTGCACGTTGGCCGAATTCAAGCAGGCCTATCGGCGCTACGTGGCCCAATGGCATCCGGACCGCCGGCGCGAAGGCCGCGCGGATGCCCTCGCCACGCGGCGCATGCAACGGCTCACCCGCCAGTACGCCGCCGCCATGGTGTTTCACCGGCGGCATGGACGCCTGCCGGGCGCGCCGCTGCCGGAACGGGGCGCGGTTGCCGTGCCCGAGCCGCTTGCCATCGTCGCGGACGGCGTCCCCGAAGCCACGGTGACGGTCGCCGCGGAGTCTTTGCCCACGCGAACGCTTAGCGCGCGATGGTGGCTGTCGATCGGCCTGGTCGGTGTGGCGGTGATGACATGGTCGTTGATGCCGGCCGCCGAGGTGTCCGACCGCGACAACGAAAGCGTCGGGCCCTATCTCCCGGCGCCACGTGGGGATGTGCCCTTGAATACGCGCGTACCCGACCTGGCGCTGGGCATGGACGAGGACCAGGTGCTGGCCATCGAGGGCGAGCCGGACCGGCGCCTCGACGACCGCTGGGAGTACGGGCCATCGTGGTTGAGCTTCGATCGCCATCGGCTGAGCGACTGGTACAGCTCGCCGCTGCACGGCCTGCACGCGTCGTCGCCTCGTCCCCCGAGGTGACGCGTCGGGGTGCTCAGCGGGCGCCACGGCCGAACAGCACCACTTCCACGGTTTCGATCAGGATCACCATGTCCAGGAAGAGGTTGTGGTTCTTCACGTAGAACAGGTCGTATTTCAGTTTCTCGGCGGCATCTTCTTCCGAGGCACCGTAGGGGTAACTCAGCTGGGCCCATCCGGCCAGACCGGGCTTGATGCTGTGGCGCAGGCTGTAATAGCGGATCTTGGTTTCCAGGTCCGAGACGAACTGCGGTCGCTCCGGTCGGGGGCCGACGATGCTCATATCGCCGCGCACCACGTTCCACAGCTGCGGCAGTTCGTCGAAGCGCAGCTTGCGGCAGATGCGTCCGACCCGCGTGATCCGGTCGTCGTTGCTCAGGGCCCAACGCGCCACGCCGTCGATCTCGGCGTCCGTGCGCATGCTGCGGAACTTGTACAGCCAGAACGGGCGGCCGTTCTCACCCACACGTTCTTGCCGGTAGAACACCGGTTGCCCGCGTCCCGACTCCAGGCGGATGGCCAGGGCCACGCCTAGCATGACCGGCCAGAACAACGCGGCGATGGTCAACGACGCGCCGATGTCGAAGGCCCGCTTGACGAACAGCGCCAGGGGCGAGGCATTGAACCCCGCGGAAAACACCAGCCACGAGGGGTCCAGCATGGTCAGCTGCACGCGGCCCGCCTCGCGCTCGACGAACGTGGTGAGGTCGGTGATCTTCACGCCCAGCTGGCGACAGGCGAGCAGGTCGTCCATCGGCAAGCCGCCGCGGCGGTCGTCCACGCCAACGACGATTTCATCCAGCGCCAGGCGTCGTGCACAGGCCGCCAGGGTTTCGCTGGGGTCCAGCAGCAGCTCGGCCGGCACCAGCACGGTCTCGTTCGCGCCGCGCACGTAGCCCAACAGGGAGAAGCCACGACGATCCGAACGCCGGCGCATACGGGTGTGGATCTGGGCGGCACGCTGTCCGGCGCCGAGCACGATCACCCGTCGCTTCAGGGCTTCCAGTTCCACCAGCCGCATGAACAGCGCACGGAAGGCCGCGGTGGCGAGCAAACCGATGAGCAGGGCCATGCCCAGTACGCCGCGTCCCACGTACGCCTGCGGAATGACGTAATAGCCCACTACCAGCGCCAGACCGCCGAAGACGAACGCGATGGCATGGCGCGCCATCTGGCCGCGCCAGCTCATGCGCAGCGTGGAACGGTATTCGCCCAGGGCGGCCATGCCCAGGAAGATGACCAGGGCGAACATCACCGCGCGCATGGTCAGCGTCTGCGTCGAGGCGGCCAGATCGTCCGGCGACGGCGCGAAACGGATATAGGTGGCGACGTTGAGCGACGCGGCGAGCAGGAGCAGTTCGCAACAGGCCATCAGGGTCAGCCAGCGCACGATCGGCTGGCGTAGCAAACGCATCATGGTAGTCCCCTCGCATGTCGTACATCGACGTGCCGATGAGCGAAGGCTAGGCATGCGGCGACCGGGTGTCGATTGCACTTCCGGTCATCGTGTGGCTAGGCCGTATGGCCGTCCGCGTCAGCCCAGGCCGCCAGATTCGCACGCCTGCAACAGGATGCGCAGCCGGTCGGCCAGGCGCAGGCTGAGCGCGATCAGCGTGAAGGTGGGGAACGCCCAGCCGCCGGTGGGAAACACCGAACTGCCCGCCACATGCAGGTTGCCGACACCGAACACCTTGCAGGCCGGATCGACGACGCCCTGTGTCGGGTCGTTCGCCATGCGCGTCGTGCCCATGTGGTGCGCCGTACCGTGCACCTCCACGGGCAGGTCGGCATCGACGGTCCAGCGCGCCGGTTCGAAGTGGCCTTCGCAGGCCTCGGCCAGGCGATCGCCGGTCAGTCGCGTCAGGGTGCGGTAGGTGTGCCTGTCCAGGTCGGTCAGGCGCCAGTCCATCCGCACACGCCGCAGGCCCAGCGTGTCGCGGCTGGCGTCGAGGGTGATCCGGCTGTCGCGGTTGGGGGCCTGTTCGAAGAAGCCGACCAGGGCGACCCGCTCGCTGCGCACGACGGGATGGTCTCGGGCCTTCTGCGCGAGCGCCCTCAGCACGTCGCCGAAGTGCAGGCCGAGCCGTAGCGCATGAAGTGCCGCATGCGGCGGTGCGGCGGATGCCGCACTTCGGGGGCCGTTCTGCAGCGCGGTGTTCAAGCGTGCCTCCAGCAAGGCGCCCTCATTGTGCACGGGCTTCCTGAGCGAGGCGCGCAGGTCGCGCAGGGCCCGGATGCCCGCAGGCACCTCGCCCTCCATCGCGAAAGGATGGACACGTCCGTTCAGTGTGCGATGGCGGCCCTGGGCGGTGGTCGACAGGCCGATCTCCGCCGACAAGGGCGCGCGCTGGTTGCGGATGTTGCGCTCGTAGGGGCGGGAAAGGCGGTCGACATGCGGCGAGCGGACGACCCCGAGCGTGCCGCTGGGGTGATCCATGAAATAGCGGCCGACCAGGTCGTTCGCGTTGCCCAGCCCTCCCGGGGCCACGCTATCGGACAGCAGCAGGATGCGCGCGTTCTCGATGCCGCCCGCGGCAAGCACATAGTGCCTTGCGCGGACGCGGCCGCGACGTCCGTCGAGGGAGCCGATGCGCGCCTCCGTGACATGGCTGGCGGTGTCGTTGGCGCGCAGTTCCAGCAGGTTGGCATGCAGCAGCACGGTGACGTTGTCGGCGTGGGCCAGGGTGTCGCGGTAGGCCTCGCCGAACAGCACCGGACTGCGCGCGAAGATGTAGTTGGTCATCACCTCCGGATCGAGGTCCAGCGGCTTGCGCGGCGGCGGCCCGTCGAACGTGCCGTCGGTGAAGCCGCGGGCGGAGTCGATCCGGCAGAAATCACGGGCCTTTTCGTACCATGGCGCCAGTTCCGCATGGCGCAACGGCCATCCGCTGTCGGGCACCCAGTCGCGTGGCGTCATGTCGCTGTCGCCCAGTGGAATGCAGCCGCCACCCCACAGCGTGCAGCTACCACCGAACACGCGCATGCGCGAGCCGGCCGTATCAAAGGGCACGTCGCCCGATGCGCTGCCCTCGTAAAGCGCCTGGCTGCTTTCCTCGCCATGCGTGCCGCCGCCCTCGACGAGACAGACGGTGACCGACGAGCCGATGAACGACCGAGCCATGGCGATGCCCGCGGCGCCGGCACCGATGATGCACAGGTCCGCGTGCAGGTCGTTGGGTGCCGACCGATCGAGGTAATCGAGGATCACGGCGCATCTCCAGGGTAAGGCATAGCGGGGGGAGGGGCGTAGCGGCGCGCGTCAGGCGTGGTAGTAACCGCGGTACCAGTCGACGAACTGCCGCACGCCGGCGCGCACGTCCACGCCGGGGGCATAGCCGGTGGCCTGGACCAGAGCCGAGATGTCCGCCTCCGTGTCCGGCACGTCGCCGGCTTGCAGGGGAAGCAGTTCCATGTGCGCCTTGCGGTCGAGACAGTCCTCGAGCACACGGATGTACTGCAGCAGCGCCACGGGAGTCTCGTTCCCGATGTTGTAGATCCGGTAGGGCGCCACGCCGCTGCTGCCCGTCTCGGGGTGATCGCCGGACCATTGCGGATCACGCAGGGGCGGGCGGTCCAGCGTGCGCAGCACGCCTTCCACGATGTCGTCGACGTAGGTGAAGCTGCGCGTGTGCCGCCCGTGGTTGAACACCCGGATCGGCTCGCCGGCCAGGATCGCGCGCGTGAACAGGAACAGCGCCATGTCCGGGCGGCCCCAGGGGCCGTACACGGTGAAGAAGCGCAGGCCGGTGCAGGGCAGGTCGTAGAGGTGCGCGTAACTGTGCGCCATCTGCTCGTTGGCTTTCTTCGACGCGGCGTACAGCGTCAGCGGATGCTCGGTGGGCTGCCGTTCCGAGAACGGCATATGGGTATCCGCGCCGTAGACGGAACTGGTGGAGGCGAAGACCAGGTGATCCACGCCGTGGTGGCGGCAGCCTTCCAGCACATGGAGGAAACCGGTGACGTTGCTGGAGACGTAGACATGCGGGTGCGTGGCGGCGTGGCGAACGCCGGCCTGCGCGGCCAGGTGCACCACGCGTTGCGGCCGGTACGTGGCGAACACCGCCTCCATCGCCGTCCGGTCGGAGAGATCCGCGTGCACGTGCGTATAGCGCGGATGGTCGCCGAAGCGGGCCAGTCGCGCCTTCTTCAGCTCCACGTCGTAATAGTCGGACAGGTTGTCCAGGCCGATCACCTCGTCGCCGCGGGCCAGCAGGCGCATGGCCACGTGCGAGCCGATGAAGCCCGCCGTGCCGGTCACCAGCACCTTCACAGGCGGCCGTCCACCGCAGCGCGCGGCAGCACGTACTTCACGTCGTAGACCACGCAGGCGGCCTTGCCGAAGGCGCGGATGCCTTCCACGCCCCAGGCGACGAACTCGCGGTGGGCCACCGCCACCACGACGGCGTCGTAGCTGCCGTGCGCGGGCGCCTCCATCGGCACGATGTCGTACTCGTGGCGCGCCTCGTCGGCACGCACCCAGGGATCGTGCACGTCCACGTCCACGCCGTAGCCTTGCAGTCCGGCGACGATGTCGACCACGCGGGTGTTGCGCAGGTCCGGGCAATTTTCCTTGAACGCCAGCCCGAGGATCAGCACCCGCGCGTGCACGGGATTGATGCCCTTGCGCACCATCAGGCGGATGACTTCGCCGGCGATGTACGGGCCCATGCCGTCGTTGGTACGGCGCCCGGCCAGGATCACGTCCGGATGGTGGCCGACCTGCTGCGCCTTGTGGGTGAGGTAGTAGGGATCGACGCTGATGCAGTGGCCACCGACCAGGCCCGGGCGGAACGGCAGGAAATTCCACTTCGTTCCTGCGGCTTCGAGCACGTCCAGCGTATCGATGCCCAGCCGGTTGAACAGGATGGCAAGGTCGTTGACCAGGGCGATGTTGAGGTCGCGCTGCGTGTTCTCGATGACCTTGGCCGCCTCGGCCACCTTCAGCGAGCTGGCCCGGTGCGTGCCGGCGGCGATCACCGACCGATAGAGCGCATCCACCGTATCGGCGGTAGCCGGGGTCGACCCGGAAGTGACCTTGAGAATATCGGTCACCCGGTGGGTCTTGTCGCCGGGATTGATCCGCTCCGGGCTGTAGCCGACGAAGAAATCCTCGTTGAACACCAAGCCGGATACCGTCGCTAGGATGGGAACGCACACTTCTTCGGTGCAGCCGGGGTAGACGGTGGACTCATAGACCACGATGTCGCCGCGCTTGAGCACCTTGCCCAGGCACTCGCTGGCCATGCGCAGCGGATGCAGGTCGGGCCGGCGTGCGTCGTCGATCGGCGTGGGTACGGTCACGATGTAGATGGTGCAGTCGGCGAGGTCGCCGGGGGTGTCGGAAAACCGCAGCCGTGTCGCGGTAGCCAGTTCGTCGGCGTCCACTTCCCGCGTGCTGTCACGGCCTGCGCGAAGTTCATCGATGCGGCGGGAGTGGATGTCGAATCCGAGGGTTGCGTAGCGCTTGCCGAATTCCACGGCGAGCGGCAGGCCGACGTAGCCCAGGCCGATCACGCCGATGCGGGCACTTTGCAGAAGGTCGCAAGGCAACGCCGTGGCTTCGTCGGCAGGTCGTGTATCGTGCGGCGGCTCGCTCGCGGCGATATCGGCCCGTGTTCGGCTTGCGGTATCCATGTAAGCGTCCATCCCCATGCGTGGCCCGGAAAACCCCATGACGGGGCGACGAAAGGGTAGCAACGCACCCCCGGCTTGCCTGTATGGCTTACGTGGGTGGACAAATGGCCGATGCCGTCAGGCTGAACGGATCGCTAGCGCAGTATCGATTGTTGTGTGAAGCAAGCGTTTACAAGGCACGGTCACCGCGATATCTTGCCCTTGGTCCCATCGATAGCCGGTGGGCATATGACTACAGCACCCATCTGGTCCACTCATGTCCGCGCGAAGCTATCTGGGCTCAGTGCGCGTGGCCTTGCTGGACGACCATGCGCTCGTCCTCAAAGGGCTGGCCGCGCAACTGGAGACGTCCCCCTCCATCGCCATCCTCGGCAGCTTTTCGAGCAGCCGGCCTTTCCGTGCGTTGCTGGCGGCACAGCCGGTCGATGTCGCGCTGATCGATTACTCACTCGCTTTCGACGACATCGACGGCGTCGCCCTGATCCGCCTGCTGCGCGCCGGTTACCCAAGGCTGAAAATCCTGGTTGTCTCCGCGCATGACGAAGGCCTGGTGGTACACAGCCTGTTGCAGGCCGGTGCGGATGGTTTCGTCGCCAAGAGCCAGGACCCGGGCGTGCTGGTGCAGGCGATCGACGCGGTGATGACCAACCGCGTGTACCTGCCGCCGCGGCGGGCGGGCGGTTCCGCCGAGACCAGCCTGGTCAAGCTGTCGCCGCGCGAGTGGGAGGTGGTGCGCTGCCTGCTGGACGGCATGAAGGTATCGCAGATCGCCGAGAAGTTCGGCCGCAGCATGAAGACCATCAGCGCACAGAAATCGGCGGCGTTCCGCAAGCTCGACATCAAATCCGACAATGCGCTGTACAAGATGGAGGATTACATCCGCGCATTGGGTACCGATCCTCCATGATGCGACGGATCGCATGGACCCTCGCTGGCTGCCTGTGTGCGGCGCTGGCGATCGCACAGGACGTGCCCGACGCTGAAGCGCAGCGTCGCTGGGTCGGTGCGCATCCCGTGCTGCGCATCGCGCTAGACCCCCAGCTACGCGCCGACGTCGGTGCCGGCAACGCGAATCCGCTGGTCAATGGATACCTTGCGCTGTCGGCGCGCCAGGCGGGGATGCGCTTCGAAACGGTGCGAACGGCCTCGTGGGCCGAGTCGGTCGCCGCTTTCAAGGCGCATCGGGTCGACGTGCTGCCTTCCACCTCCGATCGCCTGCTCACCGCCGACCTGGGCACATCCGCGCTGCTTTCCTCGCCGTTCTATGTCGGTCGCACGCTGATCGTCACGCGGACGGTGGGGCCGGCCACGATGGACCTGTGGCACCTGCAGGGCCGCACGGTGGCCTTCAAGGGCGGTGGCCAGTACGAGGCCTGGCTGCAGCGCGAGCACCCCTCGATCACGCGGCTGCCCCTGGCGGACATCCACCAGATCCTGGCGGCGGTGGAGAGCGGCATCGCGGATGCGGCCATCGGTATCGACGTGGCCTACTACCCCATCGTTCGCCGCGACTACGCGCAGAGCCTGCGCGTGGCGGGCACGGTGCCGGAGATGGCGGTGTCGGTGCGCGTGGCCGTGCAGCGCGACGAGCCGGTGCTGCTGACGATCCTGGAACAGAGCATGCGCGGCCTGTCCACGGCCGACAACGAGGCGGTGATCGAGCGCTGGCTGGAGACCGCCTATCTGCGCGCGCCGACGTGGTCGCAGGTGCTGACCACCTATCGCGTCGAAATCGGCCTGGGCGCTGCCCTGGTCGCGGCGTTGGTGTTCGCGCTGTGGCAGCTGCGCCGCGCCCAGCTGGCATCGCGGCGCGGCGAGCAGCAGAAGACGATGCTGCTGGCGGTGATGAGCCACGAAGTACGCAATGCGGTCAACGCGGTGACGTCGTCGATCGACCTGATGGCGCGACAGCCGCAGGACGGGCCCCAGCGCGACCTGCTGGCCATTGCGCAGGTCAGCAGCCGCAACCTGCAGAACCTGCTCAAGAGTGCGCTCGATTACACCCGCTCCGAGGTCGAAGGCTTCACCCCCGATCCGGTGCCCTGCGACGTGCAGGCCGTGGCGCGCGAGGCCATCGCCTCGCAGCGGCTGGCCATCGAGGCCAAGGGCCTGGAGGTTCGGCTGGACTTGCCGATGGGGCCGTTGCCCTGGCTGCTGGTCGACGAGGTGCGCGTGCGGCAGCTGCTGGAAAACCTGTTCGCCAACGCGGTGAAATTCACCGAACGCGGGCATGTCGGCATCGCGCTGTGGCAGGGCCCCGGTGACGATGCCGATGGTGTCCGCCGCCTGGTCATCGAGGTGTTCGACACCGGCATCGGCGTGTCGTCGAGTCGCCAGCGGCAGTTGTTCGTGCCGTTCGCCCAGGCACGCGGACGCCTTGACGTACGCCTGGGCGGCACCGGGCTGGGCCTGGCGATATGCCGCGACATCGCCACCCATCTCGGTGGTCGCCTGGAGTTCAACAGCGAAGCCGGCGTGGGCACCGCCGTGCGCGTCGAGTTGCCCACCAGCCTCGTGCCGACCACGACACCCGTGCCGGCCACCGGCGCCGGCGACGAGCGCTCGCCCCAACGGGCTGGCGGCATCGTGCTGCTCGTGGAGGACCATCCGGCCAACCGGCAGATCATCGCGGCGCAGCTGAAGTTCCTCGGCTACGCCACGGAGGCCGTGGATCACGGGCAGGCCGCCATCGATACGTTCGTGCCGGGTCGTTTCATCGGGGTGCTGCTCGATTGTGAGCTGCCCGACATGCAGGGCTACGATATCGCCGCCGAACTGCGCGCCCGTGAGATCGAGGCGGGTGTGGCACCGACGCGCTTCGTCGCCATCTCGGCCAACCAGGGCGTGGAACACGTACGGCGCTGCGCCCAAAGCGGCATCGACACGGTGCTGGGCAAGCCGCTGTCGCTGGATGCGCTGAAGACGGCCCTGGCGACACCCGTGCGAACGCCGGCGGAGCAGGGCGACGATGCCCCGGCCACCGCCGACGCGCTGCATGCGACCTTCCGCGACGAAACCCGCCACGACCTCGATGTCATTCGTCGAGCTCTGGCCGATGGCGAACTGCCCCTTGCGCGACATCACGTCCATCGCGTGCGTGGCGCGGCGCTGGTGTGCGGTGTCGATGCGATCGAGGCGTTGGCCGGCGACCTGGAAGACACGCTCGATGCCGGAGGCGGCCTCGACGAGGCGCAACCGTTGATCGAGGCGATCGGCCGGCACCTCGGGTGACGTGACTGGCTCGTGTCGCGTTCGCGCGGGGGGCGACCTAGCCGGGTGACGCGGCCGACCCGGCCAGCAGCCCACCGTCGATGTTCACTTCCGTTCCGGTGACATAGGTCGCTTCATCCGAGGCGAGCATCGCGACGATGGCAGCGACTTCATCGGGCATGCCGAACCGTTTCAGCGGCGTGTCCGCGACCAACGCCTGCATCCGGGCGTCCCGGTCGGGACCGTGCCCCAACATGGGTTCCCAGATCGGCGTGAGGATGGCCGCCGGGTGCACGGAGTTGCAGCGAATTTGCCAGCCCTGTTGGGCGCAATAAAGCGCGACCGTCTTGCTGTGGTTGCGGATTGCGGCCTTCGACGAGGCGTAAGCCGCCGCACCGGCGATGCCGACCAGGCCCGAACGCGAGGATATGTTGATGATCGAACCCGTTCCCGCGCCCTTCATGGCACCGATGGCGTAACGGCAACCGAGGAAGGTGCCGTCGAGGTTCACCCGGTGAACCTCCCGCCAGTCCGCAAGGCTGGCGTGCTCCGGGTCGTGCGGCACCATGCCGGCTTCGAATCCCGTGACGCCGGCATTGTTGACCACCACATCGGCGACGGGAACGAGACCGGCCAGGCGCGACCAGTCGGCTTCCTCGCGTACGTCGAGGGGTTCGAAGCGACAGCCGATCTCGGTCGCCGCGGCGGCTCCGGTCACGTCGTCGATATCGGTGAGAATGACGATGGCGCCCTCGTCATGGAAACGTGCGGCGATGGCGCGGCCGATGCCACGTGCCGCGCCGGTGACGACGCATGTCTTGTTGTTCAGTCGATGCATGGTGTCCTCGAAAAAGCGCGATGTTCACCACGGCCTTTAAAAGCGGCCGGGCGTACCTATGTCTATTTCCGCATTCCTCGTTCTCATCCAGGGAGTCATAAAATGACAACTCACGACGCAAGTGCAAGCGGCACGTTCAAGATCGGCGGCGACCTTGAGGTCAACCGCCTCGGTTTCGGTGCCATGCGCATCACCGGCAAGGGCATCTGGGGCGAGCCTGCCGACGGGGCCAAGGCCAAAGCCACCCTGGCGCGTTTGCCGGAATTGGGTGTCAACCTGATCGACACGGCCGACAGCTACGGGCCGTACGTCAGTGAAGACCTGATCCGTGAGGTGCTGCACCCGTACAAGGGGCTGGTGATCGCGACCAAGGGTGGGCTGACGCGCCATGGCCCCGACGTATGGGTCCCAGTGGGGCGGCCGGAATACCTGCGTCAGTGCGTACTGATGAGCCTGCGCCGCCTGGGCGTGGAGCGCATCGACCTCTGGCAGCTGCACCGCATCGATGCCAAGGTGCCGCGCGACGAGCAGTTCGGCGTGATCCGCGACATGCAGAACGAAGGCCTCATCCGCCACGTCGGCCTCTCGGAGGTCAATGTCGAGGAGATCGAAGCCGCCGCGTCGTTCTTCAAGGTGGCCACCGTGCAGAACCTCTACAACCTCGGCAACCGGAAGAGCGAAGCCGTGCTCGACTATGCGGAGAAGCACGGCATCGGCTTCATCCCCTGGTATCCGCTGGCGGCGGGCGAACTGGCGAAGGAAGGCTCTGTGCTGTCGAAGATCGCGCAGAAGCTCGGTGCCACGACCGGCCAGGTGGCCATCGCCTGGCTGCTCAAGCGCTCACCGGTCATGCTGCCGATCCCCGGCACCGGCGACCCCGGGCATCTGGAGGAAAACGTCAAGGGCGCGGCCCTCAACCTGTCCCAGGACGACTTCGAAGCACTCGAACACGCCGTGAAAACGCCGAATACGCCGTAAACGGACCTCACGCATCGCAGATCGCCCACATCGTGGGCTCCTACAGCCGCTTCGACGTTCGAATCCCTAACGTGCCGAACGTGCGATAAACGCCCTGTAGGAGCGCACGATGTGCGCGATCACGAAAACGCGGCGACATACGTCGTGGCCACATACGTGGAGAAACGCATCAGTGCAGCTTTACCGGCGGCAGTGTGGTGTTGCGTAGCCAGTCGGCCAGCCACAGGGCCGTGGCGCGTGGCCAGCCGTGCAGGGTGGCGCGGTGCATCTGCTGCAGCGATACGTAGGCCATTTTCGCCAGCCAGCCGCGCATGGGAATGACCGACTTGCGGCCCGAGGGCAATTCACCCGTGGCCTGGCGTACACCCAGCGAGACCAGCGTGCCCTTGGCGTGGTACACGAACGGGGAGGGCACGCCGCCGCGTGCGACGGTCGCCAGTGCTTTCGCAAGATAATTCGCCTGCTGGTGTGCGGCCTGTGCGGTCGGCGGCACGCTGCGCTGGTCGGTCGTCGTCGCATAGGCGCAATCGCCCATGGCATAGATGCCCTCGACGCCCTTTGCCGCCAGCCGCTCGTCGACGACGATGCGCTTGTCGCGCGATAGTTCGAAGTGGCCCAGGCGCTCGACCATGTCCTGCCCGGTAACACCCGCGGCCCAGACGCGGATATCGCACGGCACCACGCTGCCGTCCGACAGGTGAAACCCATCGGCTTCCACGGCACTCACGCCCACGCCCAGCCGTAGCGTGACATGCATGTCTTCCAGCACGCGCTGTGCAGACGCGGAGGTGTGCGGATCGACGGCCGGCAGTACCCGGTCGGCCATGTCCATCAACGTGACATCCAGTTTCGAGGCGGAATCCAGGCCACCGTAACGATGCATGTCGTTGAACGCGTGGTGCAGTTCCGCCGCCAGTTCCACGCCGGTGGCGCCCGCGCCGACGATGCCGACCCGGATCCGTTTTTCCGGGTCGCCTGCGCTGCGCAGGGCGAGCGCGAGGATCTTCCGGCGCAGTGCGATCGCCTGCGCGGGACTGTCCAGCATGTCGCAGTGATCGAGCACGCCCGGGGTGCCGAAGTCGTTCACGCGGCTGCCGAAGGCCAGCACCAGCGTGTCGTAGCCCAGCGAGCGCGGCGGCAGGATCAGCTCGTCCGTGTTGGGCAGGTGCACCGCATCCAGGTCGATCGTGCGGCGCGCGGCATCCAGCCCACGCAGCGCGCCGGGCTCGAAGCGGTAGCCGTGGGCCTGACCGTGGGCGAGGAACGGCACGGCTTCCTCGCCGTCGCCGAGCAGGCCCGCGGCCAGTTCATGCAGGCGGGGCTTCCAGAAGTGGCTGGCATCGCGATCGACCAGGGCAACGTCGAAGGTGCGCTGTCTGCCCAGCCGCGTGGCCAGTTCGATACCGGCGGCGCCGCCGCCGACGATGACGACGCGGTGCGCGCCGGTCCGTGAGGTTGGGGTCATGGGAATGTCTCCGTAACAGGCTGCCCGCAGCTTACCGAGCGGATCGTTCTCAGCTTGCGAAGACACGCCCCGTCCTGTAAATAAATTGCATGATCGATTCCATCCTCCTTCGACGACGACCTGCCGGCTGATTGCTGCCGAGCCCGTGGCGCGCCTGCGCCGCCGCCCGTTATCGTTGTTGGAGAACCCCGATGTGCCTGTCCCCCGCGGCGTCCGTCGACGCCCTGCTTTCCGTTGCCTTCGTTTCGCTGAACCTGCCTGCCACGCAGGCCCGTGCCGTACCGGCGAGCCGCCCCGATCTCGGTGATTTCCAGTGCAACGGCGCGTTCTCCGCCGCCGCTGCGACGGGCCGTTCGACCCGGGAAACGGCCGAAGCCCTGGCCACCTGCCTGCGCGCGCATGCCATGTTCGACCAGGTGAGCGTCACCGGTGCCGGCTTCATCAACCTGCGGCTCGCAGGCGGCTTTATCGCGGAGCGCCTCGCCGTGATGGCCGCCGACCTGCGACTCGGCGTGGCCGACGAGGGCAGGGGCCGTGAGGTGGTCCTCGATTTCGGCGGCCCCAACGTGGCCAAACCGCTCCACGTCGGTCATCTGCGTTCGCTGGTGCTGGGCGAAAGCCTGCGCCAGATACATGCGGCACTGGGCTGGCGCACCCACGCGGACGCGCACCTGGGCGACTGGGGTCTGCAGATGGGCATGCTGAGCGCCGCGATCCGGCGGCTCGATCCGGGATTGCCCTTCTTCCGTACCGGAGCGACGTCTCCCTTCCCGGCGCAGGCGCCTGTGACGCTGGACGCCCTGGAGCGGCTTTACCCGGACGCCGCGGCCGCATGCCGCAGCGATTCTGCGCGCATGGCCGAAGCCAGGGCCGACACCGCCGCGCTGCAGGCCGGCGACGCGGGCCTGATGGCCCTGTGGCGGTCGTTACGCGCGCTCAGCCTCACCGCGCAGGTCGAGGACTTCGCCACGCTGGGCATCCACTTCGACGCGCTGGACGGCGAGAGCGACGTGAGCGACGCCGTGGCACCGCTGGTGCAGCGGCTGCTCGATGCGGGTGTGGCACACCCTAGCGAGGGTGCGGTGGTCGTGGATGTGGCACGCGCCGACGATACCGTCGTTGTGCCGCCGTTGCTGCTGGCCAAGCGCGACGGTGCCGCGCTGTATGCCACTACCGACCTGGCCACGCTGGAGGCACGGGCATCGCGCCCCGACCTCGCGCGCGTGGTCTACGTCGTCGACCAACGGCAGGCGTTGCACTTCAAGCAGGTGTTTCGCGCCGCGCGCAAGGCGGGTATCGGCGACCACCTAGAGTTGATGCATGTCGGCTTCGGCACGGTCAACGGCAAGGACGGCAAGCCGCTCCGCACGCGCGACGGCGGCGTGGCCCGGCTGGCCGACCTGCTCGAGGCGGCGGTAGTGCGCGCCGGCGAGCGTCTGGACGCCGCGGGCTATGGCACGCAAGGAGACGATGCGCAGCGCGCGATGCTGGCACGGCAGGTGGGTATCGCCGCCGTGCGTTTCGCCGACCTCTCCGGCGATCGCCTCTCGGGCTATGTCTTCGATACGCAGCGGATGGTCACGTTCGAGGGGCATACCGGCCCCTACCTGCAATACGCCTGCGTGCGCATGCGCTCGTTGCTCGCTCGCGCGCCCGATGCCGCGGGCGGACACGCCTTGCCGGTGCTGGCGGTAGAGCGCGACCTGGCGTTGGCCTGCCTGTCGTTCGGCGACACCGTGGCGGAAGCCTGCCTGATCTGCCAACCCGGTGTGCTGGCGGCCTTCGCCCATGCCCTGGCGCAGCGGTTCAGCCGGTTCTACGCGGAGTGCCCGGTGCTGGCTGAGGCGGATGGGGCCACACGCGCCTCACGCCTTGCCTTGTGCGTGTTGACCGAGCGCGTGCTGGCACGCAGCCTCTACCTGCTGGGCATCGAGGTGCCTTCGCGGATGTAGTTCGGCCGGTGTGGCGGGGCGGATCGCCGCAGGCGGCGCGCACATTGCGTCCGCGCACACGCGGGCTGCTACCGTTCCGGCACGTCATGGCCGAGGAAGGACCTGCCGACATGCCCGATCCGTATCCGCTCGCGTCGCGCCACGGATGCGCCACCTGCGGACTGCACGACGTGTGCCTGCCCGCGGGCATCCGCGGCGAGGCGCTCGCACGCGTGGACCGCCTGACCCGCGACCGCCGCACCGTATCGCGCGGCGAGACCCTGTTCCGCCAGGGTCAATCGTTCCATGCCCTGTATGTGCTGCGATCCGGCGCCACGCGCAGCACGATCGCCGACGCCGACGGCGCGCAGCAGGTGATCGGGTTCGGCCTGCCGGGCGATATCCTGGGCGTGGACGGCCTGCTCGACGATACGCACCGCACCGAGGCTGTGGCGCTGGAGCGCAGCACGGTCTGCGAGGTGCCGTTCGCCAGGATGGAGGCTGTCTTTACCGAGGTTCCGTCGTTGCACCGGCGCATGCTGCGTGTGCTGGGCAGCGAGGTGGCGGCCGACCAGGCGCACCTGGTTGCCATGGGCCGGCCGTCGGCCGTGGAGCGCGTGGCCCTGTTTCTGGACGGCTTGCTCGAGCGTCAACACCGTATCTCACGACAGTCCGATTGCCTGCGCTTGCCCATGTCGCGTGCCGATATCGCCAGCTACCTCGGGCTGGCAGTGGAAACGGTCAGTCGCACGTTGGGGCGCATGGAAGAGGCGGGCTGTCTGATCGCCAGCGGACGCACGCTGCGCATCCTGGACCGGGCCATGCTTGCCTCGGGCAAGCCGGTGTCGCTATCCGACCAAAAATTGATCGGGGTCAGTAACCGGCCGGCGCGGTGCGCCTAACCTGCCCGGGACGGCCGATCGAGGCCGAAGCCCGTGATCCAAGGAGTTTCCCATGCGTCACCCTATCTCTATCGCGCTCGCCGGCCTGGTCTGCCTGGCACCTATGGCTGGCGCCACCGCGCAATCGGTCGACAACCCGTGGATCGTGCACGTCGGTGCGCACCGCGTCGACCCCACTTCCGACAACGGCCACCTGGCCGGCATGAAGGCGAGCGTCGGCAGCAGCACGCGGCCTACCTTCAGCGTCGAATACCTGTTCACGCCGGCGTGGAGCGTGGAGTTGCTGGCGGCGCTGCCGTTCGAGCACGACGTCCGCCTGTCCGGCCAGCGCGCGGTCAGCGTGAAGCAACTGCCGCCGGTGCTCGGCGTCAACTACCGCTTCCTCGTCGGGCAGCCGGTGTCGCCGTTCGTCGGCGTCGGCGTGAACTACACGCGTTTCTACGACGCCAGCGGCCACAATGCGTTGCAGGGCGCCAACGTCGACCTGGACAGCAGTTGGGGCATCGCGTGGCACGGCGGCATCGACATCGCACTGGACCCGCGCTGGACGCTTACCGTGGATGCCCGTTACATGGACATCGACAGCCGGGTAAAGGTCGGCGGTGCGCGTGTGGGCACGGCGCACATCGATCCGTGGGTGTACGGCGTGAGCGCCGGTTACCGCTTCTGAGGGGAGCCGCTGTCCCCACGACACGTCATGCCATGGATGGCGTGGCATCCTCCGGAACGTCCTCGGTCCCGGACGCCGGTTCGTCGTTACCGGTCAACCGCCGCATCAGCGACAGCGTGTCCACCAGCAGCACGGTTCCGTGCTCGGAGGATTCGGCCACCTGATGCATGTCCTTCCTCAATTCGGCATCCATGTGCGTCGCTACAAGGGAAGGCACCGTGATCTTCTCGGCCGGGTCGATGCTTATGATGCTCTCTACCGAATCGACCTCCAGGCCATACGTGTGCCCCTCGTGCCGCACGACCAGGATCTTTCGCTGCCCCGCATCTTGCATCGGCCCCATGCCGTAATGGCTGCGCAGGTCGATCACGGCGATCAGCGCCTTGCCGGCATTGAGCACGCCGCTCACATGGGCTGGCGTACCCGGTGGCCGGACCAGGGCATCGTGGGAGTCGATGACCTCGCTGACTTCATCGATCCGGACCGCCATGAGCCGGTCCAGCCGGAAGGTCAGCCAGGTCTCGCGGACGCGCTTGCGACGTATTTCGGTGCGACGTGTCTGGTCGTCGGCCACCAGGTACAGATCGTGGTGGCCCTTGGCGAGGTGCGCCAGGTGCGCGTCGGCGAACAGGGCGGCGGTGTCGATCATGATCAGGTCGTCGGCATCCGCACTCGCATCGGCATCGCGTCGGTTGATACAGCTGGTGAATACACCTGTCTGCCCCCGCATGGCCGGCATCGGCAGGAGCTGGCGATCCGTATAGCTGACGATGCTGTCGATGTCGTCGACCAGTAGCCCGAGGTAAAACGCGTCGTTGCGCAGCACGACCACACGGCGCGCATCCTCGAAGTCGGATACCTGGGGTGGGGTGGTCGCGCAGCTGTCCAGGCCGAGAAAGGCGGCAAGATCGAGCACCGGCACGGGGCGCCCGCGCAGATCGAGCCATCCGAGACACACGGCATCGGAAAGCACCGAATGTTCCAGCGTCGGCAGCCGAACGATCTCGTGAATGGCCTCCATGGGCAGCGCCATGGGGCGAGCGTCCACATGGAAGGAAATGGCCTTGCGAATCCTGTTGGCGGCGCGCTGCTCCCGTGCCTGCCGGGCAAGATGGGTGATGACCGTCCGCGGTATGCCGGGAAGGTGAACCAGTGCCTCCGACGACAGCATCTGGACGATGCGATCGTCCAGGTGGAACGCGCCCTCGATCAGGCCGGGTGTATCGCTGTCACGCTGGAACGGCACGATCTGCGTGCCCGCCATGCGCAGCATGTCGCCGGTACGATCGAAACCTATACCGAGCAGCGCACCGTTCGACTCGATGACCGCGACGCGGCTTTCGCCTTGCTCGATGCTGGCCGGAAGGCCCAGGTACCGACCCAGGTGCAACACCGGAATCATCATGCCCCTGAGCATGAACAGGCCGGCCACGTAGTCTGGCGCCATAGGCACCCGGGTGATGGCCTGGGGAAAGCCCACCACTTCCTGCAAGGTGTCGATGGGCAGCGCCAGTTCGAATTCACCCAGGTGGAACGTCCCGAGCAGCTGCATGTCGTGACGGGTGCCGGGTGCGACGTCAGGCAACGGATTGTCCATGGGAAGGGCCTTCAGAGGATGCGGTCGAAAGTACGAACGGCGTAGTCTTGCGTATCGCAGTGGATGCTGAGCTGGCGGCCGGCGTTGCCACCGATCTCCGTGTGGATGATGCGGATGCCCGCTTCGTTCAGCAGCTTCTGCGCCATCCGGGTATTGAGTTCGCCGATGCTTCCGTGCGTGGCAGGCGGCATGTGCTTCATCATGAACGCCCCTCCGGCGATAACGGCGACCAG